>NZ_JANUEA010000004.1:0-659724 GCF_024810135.1 Pseudomonas sp. BIGb0164
AGCGGGAGGCGAATTCTACAGCGTTACACGCTGCTGTCAACACCTCTTTTTCTCCGCTTTCGACCGAGAAGATCGAAACGTTAATAGAGCCAAACAACACTGCTCCACTAACTCCTTCTGGGCCTCGATGAACTGAAGCGACCTGCTATCGAAACCTACTTAACTCATTGAAATCCAAGGAGTTTTCCGTTTCGACTGCGCCGGAAGTGGGGCGAATTATAGGCTTCCAGAATCTGCCGTCAACACCTTTCTTCATATTTCTGTCATATCGGTCAAAAAGCCCCAAAAAACGCGAAAGCCGGCCCCAAGGGGCCGGCTTTCACTGCTGCTTACAAGCTTGGGAACGCAAACTGCGACGCCTCATGACTGGCCCGCTGCGGCCAACGCTGGGTAATTGCCTTGCGACGCGTGTAGAAACGCACCCCATCCGGCCCATAGGCATGCAAGTCACCAAACAGCGACCGCTTCCAGCCGCCAAAGCTGTGATAAGCCACCGGCACCGGCAGCGGAACGTTAACCCCCACCATGCCCACTTCGATCTCATCGCAGAACAGACGTGCCGCTTCACCGTCACGGGTAAAGATGCACGTACCATTACCGTATTCATGGTCATTGATCAGCTGCATCGCCGCTTCCAGGCTATTCACCCGTACTACGCACAGCACCGGCCCAAAAATCTCTTCCTTATAGATGCGCATCTCAGGCGTCACACGATCAAACAGGCTGCCACCCAGGAAGAAACCTTCTTCATGGCCTGCCACGCTCAACCCGCGACCATCAACCACCAGCTTGGCGCCCGAAGAAACACCGTCTTCTATATAGCCACTGACCTTATCCCGCGCCTGGCCAGTCACCAACGGCCCCATGTCCAGACCACAAGACGTGCCCGCACCGATCTTCAAGGCCTTCACCTGCGGCACCAACTTGGCGATCAACGCGTCCGCCACTTGGTCCCCCACGCACACCGCCACCGAAATCGCCATGCAACGCTCGCCGCAAGAACCGTACGCAGCGCCCATCAGGGCACTGACCGCGTTGTCCAGGTCCGCATCCGGCATCAGCACCGCGTGGTTCTTCGCTCCACCCAGCGCCTGCACGCGCTTGCCGCGCTTGGTCGCCTCGGAATAGATGTACTCGGCAATCGGCGTCGAGCCCACAAAGCTCAGCGCCTTCACTTCCGGCGCCTCGATCAGGGCATCTACCGCGCCCTTGTCGCCGTGCACCACGCTCAGCACGCCCTTAGGAAGGCCGGCTTCCTGCAACAGTTGTGCAATCAACAGTGTGGAGCTTGGGTCACGCTCCGACGGCTTCAGGATGAAACAGTTACCGCAAACGATCGCCAGCGGATACATCCACAACGGCACCATCGCCGGGAAGTTGAACGGCGTAATACCAGCGACTACACCCAACGGCTGGAAATCCGACCATGCATCAATGTTCGGTCCTACGTTACGGCTGTATTCGCCCTTCAGAATCTCCGGCGCCGAGCACGCGTATTCCACGTTCTCGATCCCGCGCTTCAATTCACCGGCCGCATCTTCCAGCGTCTTGCCGTGCTCTTCACTGATCAGCTGGGAAATGCGCGCCTCGTTCTGCTCCAGCAATTGCTTGAAACGAAACATCACCTGAGCACGCTTGGCCGCTGGCGTATTACGCCAGGCCGGGAACGCCGCCTTGGCCGCGTCGATCGCCTGTTGAATAGTCTCGCGACTGGCCAACGCCACCTGGTGAATCACCTGGCCGGTGGACGGGTTGTACACGTCGGCGCTACGGCCGCTGTCATTGACCAACTCACCGTTGATCAAGTGCTGGATAAGGCTCATGCAGGGCTCCTGAAAAGTTGTTCTATATAGAAAGAGAAATCAGTCGATCTTGTTCAGCACTTCGCCGACGGCATCGAACAAGCGATCCAGGTCTTGCGGCTTGCTATTGAAGGTTGGCCCGAACTGCAAGGTGTCACCGCCAAAGCGCACGTAGAAGCCAGCTTTCCACAAGGCCATGCCGGCCTCGAATGGACGCACGATGGCATCACCGTCACGCGGGGCAATCTGGATCGCACCGGCCAGGCCGTAATTACGAATGTCGATCACGTTCTTGCTGCCCTTCAAACCGTGCAGCGCATTCTCAAAGTGCGGCGCGATTTCGGCCACGCTCTGCACCAGGTTTTCCTTCTGCAAGAGGTCCAATGCCGCCAAGCCCGCAGCACAGGCAACCGGGTGGGCCGAGTAGGTGTAGCCGTGTGGGAATTCCACCGCGTACTCGGGCGTCGCCTGGTTCATGAACGTCTGATAAATCTCGCTGCTGGCAATCACCGCGCCCATTGGGATGGCGCCGTTGGTGACTTGCTTGGCGATGCACATCAGGTCCGGTGTTACACCGAAGCTGTCGGCACCGAACATCGAGCCGGTACGGCCGAAACCAGTGATCACTTCGTCGAACACCAGCAGGATGTTGTGCTGGTCGCAAATTTCACGCAGGCGCTTGAGGTAACCCTGAGGCGGCACCAATACGCCAGCAGAACCGGCCATTGGCTCGACAAACACTGCAGCAATGTTCGACGCGTCGTGCAGTTCGATCAGCTTGAGCAATTCATCCGCCAACGCGATACCGCCCTGCTCCGGCATGCCACGGGAGAAGGCATTGCTCGCCAGCAAGGTGTGCGGCAGATGGTCAACGTCCATCAAGCCCTGACCAAAAATCTTACGGTTGCCGTTAACCCCACCCAGGCTGGTACCGGCAATGTTCACACCGTGATAACCACGGGCGCGGCCAATCATCTTGGTCTTGGTGGCCTGGCCTTTTAGGCGCCAGTACGCGCGCACCATCTTCACGGCGGTATCGGCACACTCGGAACCCGAGTCGGTGAAGAACACATGGTTCAGGTTGCCCGGCGTCAGGTCGGTGATTTTTTCCGCCAGTTGGAAGGACAGCGGATGACCGTATTGGAAGCCTGGCGAGTAGTCTAGGGTGCCCAGTTGCTTGGCCACCGCCTCCTGGATTTCCTTACGGGTGTGCCCGGCGCCGCAGGTCCACAGGCCCGACAGCGAGTCGTACACCTTGCGCCCCTTGTCATCGATCAACCAACTGCCTTCCGCACCGACGATCAGGCGCGGGTCACGTTGGAAGTTACGGTTGGCGGTGTAAGGCATCCAGTGAGCGTCCAACTTCAGTTGGCTGGCCAGGGACGATGGGGCGTTTTCAGGCATGTTCATCAGCAAAACCTCGCAAGGCAAAAGGCAGCGTCGGGATTGAAACGCGTTGTTGCAGCTAAATTGCCACGGCGATAAAGTCGGTGAAATTCAACTCTTCTAACCTTCAGTCAGGCCTTTACTAAACTATGAGCAGCCGTCGCCCCGACCCCCTCGCCCAAGTCAGCGACTTCGATATTCGTCTGCTGCGCATCTTCCGCAGCGTAGTGGAGTGCGGCGGCTTCTCGGCGGCGGAAACCGTGCTCGGCATCGGCCGTTCCGCCATCAGCCAGCAGATGAGTGACCTGGAGCAACGCCTCGGCTTGAGGCTTTGCCAACGCGGCCGCGCCGGTTTCTCCCTGACCGAAGAAGGCCGTGAGGTCTACCAGTCTGCCCTGCAGCTGTTGAGTGCCCTGGAAAGTTTTCGCACCGAGGTCAACGGCCTGCACCAGCATCTGCGTGGCGAACTGATCATCGGCCTCACCGACAACCTCGTCACCCTGCCCCACATGCGCATCACCCACGCCTTGGCACAGTTGAAGGAACGTGGCCCGGACGTGCAGATCCAGATTCGCATGATCGCGCCCAATGAAGTAGAACAAGGTGTGCTCGACGGCCGCCTGCACGTCGGCGTGGTGCCCCAGGCTAGCGCTCTGTCGGGGCTGGAGTACCAGCCGCTGTACAGCGAACGCTCGCTACTCTACTGCGCAGTCGGCCATCCGCTGTTCTACGCCGACGACAAACAACTGGACGACACGCGCATCGACAGCCAGGACGCCATCGCCCCCACCTTCCGCCTGCCCGCCGAGATCCAGGCCCATTACCAGGCACTCAACTGCACCGCCAGCGCGTCCGACCGCGAAGGCATGGCCTTCCTGATTCTCACCGGTCGCTACATCGGCTACCTGCCCGACCACTACGCCAGCCTCTGGGTGCAACAAGGCCGACTGCGCGCGCTGAAGCCGGCTACGCGTTTTTACGATTTGAGCCTGGCTTCGGTCACGCGCAAGGGCCGTCGCCCTCATTTGGTGCTGGAAAGCTTTCTCGAAAGCCTGGCCGCGACGCGCTAACTCGGGCCTAACGCAGAAAGCTGAGCAGTTGGACAGCTTTTTGCAGGAGCACAAGCACATAGACCTTGAGCTAGCCTGACATGCCTCCAGAATCCACCAGCCCCAGCGACCTGATCTACGGCCTCAACGACCGCCCCAAGCCAATTCCCGCAATGCTTGCCGCGTTGCAGCATGTGCTCGCGGCGTTCGTCGGCATCATCACACCGCCCCTGATCATCGGCTCCACCCTGGGCCTCACTGCCCACTTGCCCTACCTGATCAGCATGGCGCTGATGGTCTCCGGTGTCGGCACCTTCATCCAGGCGCGTAGGCCGTTTGGTATCGGCGCCGGGATGATCTGCCTGCAAGGCACCAGCTTTGCGTTTCTCGGCGCGGTGCTGTCGGCAGGGTTTCTGGTGAAGCAGCGCGGCGGCAGCCCGGAAGACATCATGGCGATGATCTTCGGCGTGTGCTTTTTCGGCGCCGCGGTGCAGATCGTACTGAGCCGCTTCATTGGCCAGTTGCGCCGCGTCATCACGCCATTGGTGACGGGCATTGTCATCACTCTGATCGGCATCAGCTTGATCAAAGTCGGCATCACCGACTTGGGCGGCGGTTTCAACGCCCCGGACTTCGGCGCCCCCACCAACCTGGCCCTGGGCCTGTTCGTGGTGTTGACCATCATTCTGCTCAACCGCTCGAATACGCCGTGGGTGCGCCTTTCAGCCATCATCATCGGCCTGGCCCTCGGCAGCCTGGCCGCCTGGGGCAGCGGCAAACTGGTGCCCCAGGCCTTGCCCGACCTGCCGTTGATCAGCGTGCCGATGCCCTTTCGCTTCGGCTTCACGTTCGACTGGAGCGCTTTCCTGCCGATCGCGCTGATTTATCTGATCAGCAGCATCGAAACCGTCGGTGACCTCACCGCCAACTGCATGATCGCCCGCCAGCCCATCAGCGGCCCCTCTTATATAAGCCGACTCAAAGGCGGCGTATTGGGCGACGGGGTCAGTTGCATGATCGCCGCCACCTTCAGCGCCTTTCCCAACACTACGTTTGCCCAGAACAACGGCGTGATCCAACTCACCGGCGTGGCCAGCCGCTACGTCGGTTTGTACATCGGCGTGCTGCTGTTTTGCCTGGGGTTGTTTCCGCTGATTGGTGCGGTGTTGCAGCAAATTCCAAAACCCGTATTGGGTGGTGCCACCCTGGTGATGTTCGGCAGCGTGGCCGCGGCCGGTGTGCGCATCCTGGCCCAGGCGCCGCTGGACCGACGCAGCATGCTGATCATTGCCACCTCCTTTGGCGTCGGCCTGGGCATCGCCGCCCAACCGAACCTGCTGCACTTGATGCCAGCGCTGGTGCAGAACCTGTTCGACTCGGCCATCACCAGCGGCGGGCTGACCGCCATCGTGTTGTGCCTGCTGTTGCCGGAAGCCAAAACGACCCACGCTGCCGCAAACCGCGCGCCAGAAAGCGACACGCTGGAACCGCTTTGACGGTTTTATTGCATCGGGACTTGTCTGAGGCTTGAGGGTGGGTTATCTGTGCACACGTCGTCTCTATCGATCAGCACGGAAACCTCCATGAGCCTCGAAGTTCCTGCCCACAGCAACCACGCCGGTAAACCCGCCAGCCGCATTCGGCAAAAGAACGAACAAGCGATTCTGCAGGCTGCTGAAGACGAGTTCGCGCGCCATGGCTACAAAGGCACCAGCATGAACACCATTGCGTCGAGTGCCGGGTTGCCCAAGGCCAACCTGCATTACTACTTCACCAACAAGCTGGGCCTGTACATCGCGGTGCTCAGCAACATCCTCGAACTGTGGGACAGCACCTTCAACGCGCTGACCGCCGAGGACGACCCGGCCGTGGCCCTCACTCGCTATATCCGCACCAAGATGGAATTCTCCCGGCGCCACCCGCAAGCCTCGCGGATCTTCGCCATGGAGATCATCAGCGGCGGCGAATGCCTCACCGAATATTTCAGCCAGGACTACCGCGCCTGGTTCAGCGGCCGGGCCGCAGTCTTCCAGGCCTGGATTGACGCCGGCAAGATGGACCCCATCGACCCCGTGCACCTGATCTTCCTGCTATGGGGCAGCACCCAGCACTACGCCGACTTCGCCACCCAGATCTGCCGCGTCACCGGTCGCACCAAACTGACCAAGCAAGACATGGAAGACGCCGGCACCAACCTGATCCACATCATCCTCAAAGGCTGTGGCGTCAAGCCGGCCCTATAAACGAAGCGACTTATGCCTTTCACGCTTACCGGCTTTTGCGAATTTCGTGAAGAAATCCGCAAGAGCCGCTTCATCACCCTCGCCGCGCCGATCACCAGCCCCCAGGACGCCCAGGCGTTTTTCGAGCAGTACAGCGACCTGAATGCCACACACAACTGCTGGGCTTGGAAGCTGGCGGACCAATACCGCAGCAATGATGACGGTGAGCCCGGCGGCACGGCCGGGCGGCCGATACTCGCGGCCATCGAAGCCCAAGGGTTTGATCAGGTCGCGGTGCTGGTGATTCGCTGGTACGGCGGCATCCAGTTGGGCACCGGTGGCCTGGCCCGCGCGTACGGCGGCGGGGCCAACAAATGCCTGCAGAACGCCGAACGTATTGAGTTGATCAGCCGCGTGCCGCTCAGTTGCGCCTGCGGATTCTCCGAGCTGAACCTGGTGAAATTGCGCGTCGCTGAGTTGGGCGGGCTGGTGGTGGAGGAAACCTTCACCGCCAACGGCGTCGAGCTGCAACTGGCGCTTGGCGAAGCGCACATCGACACGTTGCAAACCCAACTCGCCGACCTCAGCCGTGGGCGCATCCTGCTGCAACGCTGAAACTGCCCACATCTACTGTGCACCTGCCTGTGGATAACCTGAGCACATCCGCGTGTAGCCCTTCTGTCATATGGGCTGGCGAGCGTCGATCGTTTTTTGATCAGCGCGTACCGGCAAGATTTGCGCGATGCCCCACAGCACTTCAAATAACAGAATGCCCCACAGGATCGACGTGGCGCCCTGTGTCAGCGCATAGAGTTGCCACGTCGCAAACAGCGCACGGCCAGCGGCGTCGTACAACCCAAACGCACGTTGCGGATCGCGTATGCGCAGCACGGCCCAGACGCACACAATCGACCCGAGCAGGTTGGCCATCAGCACATGGGCGGGCGCGAACGCAGGAAACTCCCCCGGCAGGTTGAGGCTTTGCAACACGCTGTGCAGCGCCAGGAAACTCCAGGGCGTGACAAACGCCGCCGTGACGATCAGGTCGTACCAGGCGCTGGCACGCACCAGGGTTCGGTACTGGTCAATGCTCCACATATTCGCAAGCTCCTTCAATTCAAGAAGCCAGCAGGCTAAAGCCTGGAGTATGCTCCAAGGTCAAGCCCCCACGAGCACGCCCCATGCGTATCGGCGAATTAGCCCAGGCCAGCCAGGTCAGCCGCGACACCCTGCGCTTCTACGAGCAGCGCGGATTGATCGCCGCACAACGCAGCGCCAACGGTTACCGCGACTACCCAGCGGACATGGTGCAACTGGTGCTCTATATCAAGACCGCCCAGCGCCTGGGCTTCAGCCTTGGGGAAATCGGCAGCAGTGTCGCCGCCCTGTGGCAGGCACCGGACCCCGACAGCGCCGTCACGCAACTGCTGCAAGACAAGCTCAACCTGATCGAAAACCGCATCACCGAACTCGGCCAGCTGCGCAACGAGTTGCAGCAAAGGCTCGGGCAACGTTGTCCACTGAACCCGTGAACCTCCACTCCAAAGGAAGCCCTTCATGTCTACGCCAAAAACCGCACTGATCATCGGCGCCTCGCGCGGGCTGGGCCTGGGCCTGGTCAAGCAATTGCTCCAGGACGGTTGGGATGTGACCGCCACCGTGCGTGACCCGAACAAGGCCGACGCCCTGAAAGCCGTTGGCCCGGTGCACATCGAGAAACTCGACATGGACGATCAGCAAGCCGTGATCGCCCTGAGCCAGCGCCTCAAAGGCCAGACGTTCGACCTGCTGTTCGTCAACGCCGGCGTCAAGGGCCCGGCCAACCAGGAACCGGGCCACGCCACCCTCGCGGAAGTCGGCCAACTGTTCTTCACCAACGCCGTGGCGCCGATCAACCTCGCACAGCGCTTTGCCGGGCAGATCCGCAAGGACAGCGGCGTGCTGGCGTTCATGAGTTCGGTGCTGGGCAGCGTGACAATTCCCGACGGTTCGGACCTGGCGCTGTACAAAGCCAGCAAGGCCGCCCTCAACTCCATGACCAACAGCTTCATCACCCAATTGGGCGATCACACCCTCACCGTACTGTCGCTGCACCCGGGTTGGGTGAAGACCGACATGGGCGGCGAAAATGCGCACATTGATGTCGACACCAGCGTGCGTGGCCTGGTGGATCAGGTGAATGCGTTCACCGGCAAGGGCGGCCACCACTTCATCGACTACAAAGGCGACACCATCGCCTGGTAAATGTTGGGAATCAACAGGTGGGAGGGAGCTTGTCCCCCTCCCACATTGACCGCTGGACCCGCCTGCGAACTACACGTAATCTAGCGCATCGCCCTCACCGGCGACCCTGGATCAGCAGACAGGGCAACACTGAGCTGGCAAACCTGAACCCATCATTCAGAGGAGCCGGCCAATGCCTGCGACCCGTATCCTGTTAAAAAACCCCCTCGCGATTTTCACTGCCAATGGCCTCGACGCCCGTGGCGGCCTGGTGCTGCAAGACGGTGTGATCACCGAAGTGCTGTCCCTGGGCCAGGAACCTGCCCTCCCCTGTGACCAGGTGTTCGACGCCCGCGAACATGTGATCCTTCCCGGGTTGATCAACACCCACCACCACTTCTACCAAACCCTGACCCGCGCTTGGGCACCAGTGGTCAACCAGCCGTTGTTCCCGTGGCTGAAAACCCTGTACCCGGTCTGGGCGCGGCTCACTCCGGAAAAACTCGCACTGGCCACCAAAGTTGCCCTGGCCGAACTGCTGCTCTCGGGCTGCACCACGGCGGCGGATCACCACTACCTGTTCCCCGACGGTCTGGAAAACGCCATCGACGTGCAAGTGCAAAGCGTGCGCGAGCTGGGCATGCGCGCCATGCTCACCCGCGGTTCCATGAGCCTTGGCGAAGCCGACGGCGGCCTGCCTCCACAGCAAACCGTGCAACAAGGCCAGGTTATCCTGGACGACAGCCAACGCCTGATCCACACGTACCACCAGCGTGGCGACGGCGCGCAAATCCAGATCGCCCTGGCGCCCTGCTCGCCGTTCTCGGTCACCCCGGAAATCATGGAAGCCAGCGCCGAACTGGCCAACAGCCTCGACGTGCGCCTGCACACGCACTTGGCAGAAACCCTCGACGAAGAAGACTTCTGCCTGCAGCGTTTCGGCCTGCGCACCGTGGATTACCTCGACAGCGTCGGCTGGCTCGGCCCGCGCACCTGGTTGGCCCATGGCATCCACTTCAACCCGGATGAGATCGCCCGCCTCGGCGCGGCCGGCACCGGCATTTGCCATTGCCCAAGCTCGAACATGCGCCTGGCCTCCGGCATCTGCCCGACCCTGGACCTGATCGCTGCCGGCGCCCCCATCGGCCTCGGCGTGGATGGCTCGGCCTCCAACGACGCGTCGAACATGATCCTCGAAGCGCGCCAGGCCCTGTACATCCAGCGCCTGCGCTATGGCGCCGAGAAGATCACGCCCGAAGGCGTGCTGGGTTGGGCCACCCAAGGTTCGGCGCAGTTGTTGGGGCGTACGGATATTGGTGAACTGGCCGTGGGCAAACAGGCCGACCTGGCGTTGTTCAAGCTTGATGAGCTGCGCTTCTCCGGCAGCCACGACCCACTCTCGGCCCTGCTGCTGTGCGGCGCCGACCGTGCCGATCGGGTGATGGTGGCGGGTAAATGGCGAGTCATCGACGGCCAGGTCGAAGGCCTCGACCTCAAGGGTTTGATTGCCGATCACACCCAGGCCGCAAGAGCCTTGATCGCAGGAACGTGAGCCTGGCGCAGCTCTAAGTGTGGGAGCGGGCTTGCTCGCGAAGGCAGTGGTTCAGCCAACTCATGTGCTGACTGACACGCCGCTTTCGCGAGCAAGCCCGCTCCCACATTGGGACCTGTTGAGATCAATAAATGCGGTTACAAGCCCAGCAGCGACAGCATGATGAAGGTCGCAAACAACACAAAATGCGTCATCCCTTCGATGGCATTGGTTTCGCCATCGTTGAGGTTGATCGCGCTGACAATCAGCGTGATGAACACCATCACCGTCTGCACCGGCGTCATCGCCATCTGGAACGGCTGACCCGTGTAGAGCGCCATGGCCTCCATCACTGGCACCGTCAGGATCACTGTCGACAACGACGCCCCCAACGCAATGTTCACCACCGACTGCATGCGGTTGGCCAACGCCGCGCGCAATGCCGTCAAAATTTCCGGCGCCGCCGAGATCGCGGCCACCACGATCGCGGTGATCACCGGCGGTGCGCCCGTGCCTTCCAGCCCCAGGTCGAGGGTCTTGGACATCACCTCAGCCAACGCGCCAATCACAATCACCCCAAACACCAATGTCGCGATGGAGAACGCCAGGTTGATCGGCGGCTCCGGGTGTTCTTCTTCCGGCTGTTTTTTACGGCGTTTTTCCGGGTAGCTGTAGCTGAAGAAATAACTGTGCGGGCCCACCTGCATACGCAGGAACAGGGTGTAGAGCAGCACCATCGCGCCGATGGTGAAAGCCGAGTAGATTTTCCAGTCCGCCTCGGGGATAAATTCCGGCACCACCATCGACACCCCCATGGCCGTGAGGATCATCACGCTGTAGCTGCGCGCCGAGTCGTCATTGTAGGACTGTTCGCCATGCTTGATGCCGCCCATCAGCGCGGCCAGGCCGAGGATGCCGTTGATGTCGAGCATCACCGCCGAATAAATGGTGTCGCGCACCAAGGTCGGCGACGGCTCGTTGCTCATCATGATCGCCAGGATCACCACCTCCACCAGCACGGCGGCCAGGGTGAGGATCATGGTGCCGTAGGGGTCGCCGACCTTTTCCGCCAACTGTTCGGCGTGGTGGGCGACGCGCATTGATGCCACCACGATGAATGCAATCAGCACCACACCGCCGAGCAGCGCGACCATCTGCCCGCTGTGCAGCATCCAGTGTTCCAGCGGGTAGGCGGCGATGGCGGCAATCAGCGCCAGCAGCATGAATTTTTCTTGCTTGAGAGAGGAGAGCATTCCGGGCCTTTTCGCACAACAAATCAGTCATTGATGGGGTACAGACTACGGCAGCTTGCTAACGTTTCGTTACACCTTAGTTCACGCGGCCCTTGCGCAAACAGAAACGAAACTCTCCTGCTGGTCAGGTTTTACCGATTATTTCAGCCATGGCCTGTAGAATGCCGCCATTGCACCTGATGAGAAGTTTAGAAATGTACGATTGGCTCAACGCCCTGCCCAAGGCTGAATTGCACCTGCACCTGGAAGGCTCGCTGGAGCCGGAGTTGCTGTTCGCCCTGGCCGAACGCAACAAGATCGCGCTGCCGTGGAATGACGTTGAAACCCTGCGCAAGGCCTACGCCTTCAACAACCTGCAAGAGTTTCTCGACCTGTACTACCAGGGCGCTGACGTGCTGCGCACCTCCCAGGACTTCTACGACCTGACCTGGGCCTACCTGCTGCGCTGCAAAGCACAGAACGTGATCCACACCGAACCGTTCTTCGACCCGCAGACCCATACCGACCGTGGCATTCCATTCGAAGTGGTACTGAACGGCATCGCCGCTGCGCTGAAAGATGGCGAGCAGCAACTGGGCATCACCAGCGGTTTGATCTTGAGTTTCCTGCGCCATCTGAGCGAAGCCGAAGCCGAGAAAACCCTGGACCAGGCGCTACCGTTCCGTGACGCGTTCGTGGCCGTGGGCCTGGACAGTTCGGAAATGGGCCACCCGCCGAGCAAGTTCCAGCGCGTGTTCGACCGCGCCCGTCACGAAGGCTTCCTCACCGTGGCCCACGCCGGCGAAGAAGGCCCGCCCGAGTACATCTGGGAAGCCATCGACCTGCTGAAAATCCAGCGTATCGACCATGGCGTGCGCGCCATCGAAGACGAGCGCTTGATGCAGCGCATCATCGACGAGCAGATCCCATTGACCGTGTGCCCGTTGTCCAACACCAAGCTGTGCGTGTTCGACGACATGGCCCAGCACAACATCCTCGACATGCTCGAACGTGGCGTGAAAGTCACGGTGAACTCCGATGACCCGGCGTACTTCGGCGGCTACGTCACCGAGAACTTCCACGCGCTGCACACCGCACTGGGCATGACCCAGGACCAGGCCAAACGCCTGGCGCAGAACAGCCTGGATGCACGCCTGGTCAAACCCTAACTGACTGAATGAACGCAGTCTAAATGTGGGAGCGGGCTTGCTCGCGAAAGCAATGTTCCAGTCGCCGAATGTATTGGCTGGCACACCGCATTCGCGAGCAAGCCCGCTCCCACATTGGTTTTGTATTGGCCTTTAAATTTCGGTCAGTTCTTCCAGGGTCTTGCCCTTCGTCTCCATCCCGAACACCCACACCACCAACGCCGCCACCGCAAAACACAGCGCGCCCAGGGCAAACACCCCGCCCTGCCCAGTAATGGGGAATACCAACCCGGTCACCAACGGCCCCAGCAACGACCCCACTCGACCAATCGCTGACGCAAACCCGGACCCCGTCGCCCGTGCCGAGGTGGGATACAGCTCCGGCGTGTAGGTGTACAGCACCGCCCACATGCCAAACAGAAAGAACTGCATCAGCAAACCCGAGGTGATCAACAACGCCACGTTGCCGCCAAACACCGCGCTCTGCCCATACAGAAACGCCATCACCCCGCCGCCCAGCAACGTCACCACACACACCGGCTTGCGCCCCCAACTCTCCACCAGCCAGGCGGCCATCAGAAAGCCGGGAATCCCGCCCAGGGAAATGATCACCGTGTAATACACCGACTGGGTCACGGCAAAACCCGACTGCTGCAGCAACGCGCTCAGCCAGGACGTCAGCCCGTAGAACCCCAGCAAGGCAAAGAACCACACGCTCCAGATCATCAGCGTGCGCTGTCGATACTGTGCCGACCACAGTTGCTGGAAGGCCGAGAAAAACGTCCCCGGCGTGGTCTCCACCCGTGGCAGGCGAATCGGTTCCGGCAGATCGGCGCAGCCCAGCGAGTCGCGCACTTTTTGCTCGATCCCCTGCAACACCTTGTCCGCCGCCTCATGCCGCCCGGCCTGCTCCAGCCAGCGCGGCGATTCCGGGATAAAAAAGCGGATCGCCAATACAAATACGGCCGGCACCGCCAACACCAGGAAGATGTCGCGCCAGCCAATCACCGGCAGCAAAAAGTAAGACAGCACCCCCGCCGCCACAAAACCTAACGGCCAGAAGCCATCCATCAAGGCGATGTAGCGCCCGCGGCCCTTGGCCGGGATCAGCTCCGACAGCATCGACTGGGCAATCGGAAACTCCATGCCCATGCCGATCCCCAGCAGGATGCGAAACAGCGTCAGCGTCTCCACCGTCTGCGCCGTGGAGCACAGGTAACTGGCGATGCCCCACAACACGATGCTCCACTGGAACACCGGCTTGCGTCCGAAACGGTCCGCCAGCATGCCCGACAGGGAAGCGCCCACCACCATGCCGAAAAAGCTCGAGCTGGCGAGCAACCCGGCCTGTGCCGTACTCAAGCCGAACTCGGTTTTGATCGACCCCAACAGGAAGGTCATCATCGCCAGGTCCATGGAGTCGAAGAAAAACGCCAGGGCGATGATGATGAAGATGACCCGGTGGTAACCGCTGATGGGCAACCGTTCCAGCCGTTCTGCCGCGCTATAGCCTTGCCTGTCCATGCCGCCCCCCTGTATGAATAACCCCTCGGCGAGTGTGCGGCATCGTTTCAGCGACTTATTGCTGGATGCGACCTGATTGAAACTCTGAACGACGCCTCGGGCGTGACCAGCCGGTTGATTTCCGCCAGCCCCGCCTCTGACACAGCAACGGCGCGTGACTCGCCTGTCACGCTGACCCAATTGGACTGCAAGAACAGCTGCAACAACCCTGCGCCCAAGGCGCCCCCCAAGTGCGATTGCTGCTGGCTCCAGTCAAAACAATCGCAGGCCACCGGCGCTGCCAGCGCCTGGGTGAAAATGCCGCGAAGCGCCAGATGGTGCGCCCCCTTGGCCGTGACGTGGAGGCGTTGTTCATGGCGCTCAATCCATCCGGCGTCGAGCATTCGCTCATACAGCCCTGCCGCTATCTCGCCGCCTAAGTGGTCATGGCATAGCCGCGCTCGACACAACGTCTGCGGCACCACCAACGCAGGCGGCAAGAGGTCCGGTGCACTGCGCAACGCGCTGGCCACGGTGGTGCTGGCCAGCGCGTCGATAGCCGCACTGACATCGGCGGCGGCCAAGCGAAACAACCGCGCGCCACGCCGAACCTCGACCCGCAGCAACCCGCCTGCGGTCAACCGCCCCAGATGGGCATGGGCCGACGCCGGCGACAACCGGGCAAGCGTGGCGAGTTCTTCCGAAGATTTCGCTGAGCCGTCCATCAAGGACCACAGCATGGCGGTGCGTTTGGGCTCAGCGAGTAAGCTGGCGATCTGACTGATACAAAGTGCTTCTTGCATGTATTCACTCCCTGTTGAATCACTTGTCTACAGCGGTTGGCGCCAAAGTATAGGTGCGCACGCGGTCGGTTCCGCGCCGTCTGACAACGCGGAGTGGGACAGGGGCTGAGTGAAATTTCCTGCTGTGAGGGAGGTTATGACGTAGGGCACAAACGCTCCGGCCATTGCGCCGTCAATGTCGCACAACGGGCCACGAGCATTTCCCGCAGCAGGTTGATGGGTTTGCTCAATTGGGCACGGTGGGCGCACAGCAAGTTGAGCGGCGTGCGCTCGCCGCGCAGCTCCGGCAGGATCACGCGCAAACGCCCAGCCAGCACATCCGTACTCACGTCCAGCCAGGATTTGTAGGCAATGCCTACACCCGCCACTGCCCAACGGCGCACCACATCGGCGTCGTCGCTGAAGCGATCACCACTGACAGTGAGACTCACGTCGCGCTTGCCGTCGTGAAAGCTCCAGTGGTCATGCACCCGGCTGCCGAGCATATACAGCAGGCAGTTGTGCTGGGCCAGTTGCTCCAGGTTACGCGGTTCACCGTGACGGGCCAGGTAGCTGGGCGCCGCGCACAACACGCGTACGTTGTCGGGGGCGATGGGCAACGCGATCAGGCTGGAGTCTTCGGGCTCGCCGTAGCGCAGGGCGATATCCACCGGCTGGCGGAACAGGTCGGCGATGCGATCCCCCAGCAACAGCCGGACAGTGAGTTGCGGGTACTCATGCTGGAACGCGTCCAGCCACGGCAGCAACAGGTTGCGGCCCAGGTCCGACGGTGCCGAGAGTTGCAACACACCGCTGACGTGGTCCTGGCTGCTGGACAACAACCGTCGCCCCTCGTCCAGCGAACCCAGCGCCGCACGCGCATATTCGAGGAAACCCTCGCCTTCGGCGGTCAAGCGCAGGCTGCGGGTGGAACGCGCCAGTAAACGCGTGCCCAGTTGCTGCTCGAGGCGCTTGAGCGCCGCGCTGGCCACGGCGGGAGACAAGTCCATCACCCGCGCAGCGGCCGATAGGCTTCCCAGGTCGGCTGCGCGTACAAACAACTGCAAATCATCAAACCGCAGCATGCATTCCCACTCATTATCAAAATTTCATTGAAACAGACCTCTGTTTTAGCGGCTTTTATCTTTGTGGGAAATAGCCAATCATCTGGCCATCCCATTCATCAAGCGCCAGGAGTTGAAGATGTCCGCTGCCTTTAATGTCATTGCCACACTGATCGCCAAACCCGGCCAGGAAGCCACGCTGGAAACCCTGCTGCGTGGCCTGCTGGAGCCCACCCGCCTTGAAGCCGGTTGCGAGCAGTACGAACTCAACCAGGACCTGCAAAACCCCGGCACCTTCTACATGATCGAGCGCTGGAGCAGCGACGCTGCCCTGGCCGCCCACGACCAGAGCGCACATATCCAGAGCTTTCGCGCCAAGGCCGCCGATGTGATCGAACACTTCGACCTCAAGCGCCTGAAATTTCTTGCCTGATCAGCCCTATTCCGGAGTCCCCATGAAAGCTATTGCCTACTACGCATCCCTGCCGATCAACGACCCAAAATCCCTGCAAGACATCGAACTGCCCGCGCCGGTCGCCGGCCCACGCGACCTGCTGGTGGAAGTCAAAGCCATCTCGGTCAACCCGGTGGACACCAAGGTGCGCCAGAACGTAGCCCCCGAAAACGGCGCGGCCAAAGTGCTGGGCTGGGATGTGGCCGGTGTGGTCAAGGCCGTCGGCAGCGACGTCACGCTATTCAAGGCCGGTGACAAGGTGTTCTACGCCGGCTCGCTGGTTCGCCCCGGTGGCAACAGCGAACTGCATACCGTGGATGAGCGGATTGTCGGCCATATGCCCAAGAGCCTGGGCTTTGCCGAAGCCGCTGCACTGCCGCTGACCGCCATCACCGCGTGGGAGCTGCTGTTCGAGCGCCTGCAAGTGCGTGAAGGTAAAGAGGACGAAGGCCAAAGCCTGTTGATCGTCGGCGCATCCGGCGGCGTGGGTTCGATCCTGACCCAACTGGCCAGCCAGCTCACTGCGCTGAACGTCATCGGCACCGCTTCACGCCCAGAAACACAAGCGTGGGCCAAGGCGCTTGGCGCCGATCTGGTGATCGACCACAGCCAGCCGCTCAGCGAAGCACTGAAGAACGCCGGCCACCCGCAAGTGACTCACGTCGCCAGCCTGACCCAGACCGACCATCACCTGGACCAACTGGTGGAAGCCCTGCAACCGCAAGGCAAGCTGGCGTTGATCGACGATCCCAAGGCACTGGACGTCAGCAAGCTCAAGCGCAAGAGCCTGTCGCTGCACTGGGAGTTCATGTACACCCGCTCGATGTTCGAGACGCCCGACATGATCGAGCAGCATCACCTGCTCAACCGCGTGGCGGAACTGATCGACGCCGGCACCTTGAAAACCACGGTGGGTGAACACTTCGGCGTGATCAACGCCGAGAACCTGCGCCGTGCCCACACCCTGCTGGAAAGCGGCAAGGCCAAGGGCAAGATCGTGCTGGAAGGGTTCTAGGAAAGGATCATGGGTGCCGTCCGTTATTCACCGCAGTGATGGATGGCACCATTAGTCCGACAGTTGATCTTTGTCATATTTGCGAGCGTATTCGGGTTTATATTGGTCGCCTTTGCCACGATTCTTTTACGTGAGGAAGTCAGCAATGAAGATCCTGATAAAAGCGTTAGCAAAATCTGCAGGCAATAAATGGCAGGTGAGTCTCGACCGAGACGCCTTCACCTTCCGCAGCGAGGCCGAGGCCCGCGCCTTTGCCGACACCCTGCAAGCCCGTATCCAGGCGCCCCATCGCATTCCCCTCAGCCAGCAACGTTCCGCCGCTGGCTGACCTGCACTTCAGACCTGCGCCTGCGCGGCCCTCGCCCGTTGCAGGCGCTGGGTCGACACCGCAATCGTCACCGCCAATACGCCACACAAGCTGATGACCATGGCCATCGGCATTGCCGTGCCGTCGTGCAACACACCCACCAGTGAAGCGGCGCCCGCCGCCACCCCGAACTGGATGCAGCCGAGCAACGCCGACGCACTGCCCGCGCGTGCGCCCTGCCCGGCCATGGCACAGGCCGAGGTGTTGGGCAAAATGCAGCCCAGGCTGGCGATGCAGATAAACAGCGGCACCAGCAACGGCCACAGCGCTTCGGTACGCAAGGCGGCAATGCCCAGCAGCGTCAGGGCCGCCAGCACATAGACCCACACCGAGCGTGACAACAGGAAGGCCGGGCCACGCTTGGACAACAACCGCGCGTTCACTTGGGCGACCAGGATAAAACCGGCCGCGTTGGAGCCGAACAGCCAGCCGTAATGCTCGGCGGGCACGCCATAGAGTTTGATGAAGACGAAAGGCGAGCCGGCGATGTAGGCAAACATCCCGGCAATCGAGATACCGCCGGTCAGGGCATAGCCGAGATAGACGCGGTCGGACAACAAGCCGATATAGCGACGCAGCGACCCGGACAACGGCTGGCGCGGCTGATTGGCCGGCAGGGTCTCAGGCAGCCCGAACGCCACGGCGATGGCTGCCATGACGCTGAACACCGACAGCGCCAGGAAGATCGACTGCCAGCCCCACACGCCGACCATCACGCCGCCCGCCAGAGGCGCCAGGATCGGCGCCAGGCCGGTCACCAGCATCAGTTGCGAATACACCTTGGCCGACCCCACGGCATCACACTTGTCGCTGACCACCGCCCGCGAAATCACCATGCCCGCGCAACCGCCCAGAGCCTGCACAAAGCGCGCGCCAATCAGCCATTCCAGGGACGGCGCGTAGGCACACGCGAAGGACGCCAGGGTAAACAGGGTGACGCCGCTGAGCAGCGGGCCGCGTCGGCCAAAGCGGTCTGCCAACGGGCCGTAGATCAACTGCCCGATGGCCAGGCCGGCGAAATACACCGCCAGGGTCAACTGGATATGTTTTTCGTCAGTGGCAAACGCCGTGGCCATTGCCGGAAAACCCGGCAGGTAAAAATCGATCGCCAACGGCGCGAAGGCGCTCAGGGCGCCCAGGATCAGGATTATGCGGAGGTTCATCAGACACCCAAGTGAGTCGGCAGCCCGACAGTCTAGCCGCGCTTGGGTGCCGTGAACATTACGTTAGCTCGCTAACTATCAGAAAATTCACGCCAGCTTGGCGCTGTAGCCTTCTTCGGTGATCAGGCTGATGACCTGCTCGGCCGACAGTCGGCTTTCAACGCCGACTTCCTTAGCCGCCAGGTCAACCTTCACGCTCGCCGCCGGGTCCTGGCTTTGCACTGCCTGGGTCACCGCCCGAACGCAATGGCCGCAGGTCATTCCTTCAACATTGAATACTTGCATGACACAACTCCTCCAATAAGCCCGTAGTGAGCGGGCTTGCCCCGCGCCGCGGTGTACCAGATGCCCCACACCTATCTGTCACACCGCTGCGCGGAACAAGCCCATGCACACCAAGTGTCGAGCTTGCCATCATGGCAAGGTCAAGTTTCAAAAACATCGGCCGGGCTGGTATTCGGCCGCGGCCTCGGCCAAGCTTCATCCCTCTTAGCTATGAACCACGGAGCATTCGCCATGCGCTGGTCGTTTTTTGCCCTTGCCGGCCTGATGAGTTTGTCTGCGATCGCCCCCCAGGCCAGCGCCGATCAGGATTACGCGGTGTTGATCATTTCCCGGGAGCGCCTGGAAGTGCCGACCAACTGTGAGATCGGCCTCTACCTCAACGACCAACTGGCCGGCCGGCTGTTCCAGGAACAAGCCACCTCATTCAACCTACCGGCGGGCAACTTGTCGCTGCGCCTGAAGCTGCTGCCGGGTCAGTCGCCGGGCTGCCTGCCAGGCATGCTCGCGCCACCGGCGCAGAACATCACCCTCAAGGCCGGTGACGTGCGCAAGCTGCGGATCGCCCAGGGGCCGGACGGCATGTACCTGAAAGCGGCCGCCCTCGAATATTGATCCATTTGCCCGACTCCTACAGTAAATAGCCGCTTGACCTTCCCCACAGGTCAAGGTTGATCCTAGGGGCAACTTCTCCTGGAGGACTGCCCCATGAATGGATCCACCACCTTTGACCTGCCCATCAGCGGCATGACCTGCGCCAGCTGTGCTGGCCGCGTCGAGCGCGCGCTGGGCAAGGTGCCGGGGGTGCAAAGCGTCAGCGTCAACCTGGCCAACGAACGCGCCCATGTCGAGGTGCTGGGCCAGATGGACCCCGGCGTGCTGATCGCCGCCGTCGACAAGGCCGGCTACACCGCCACCCTGCCCCAGAGCGAAACGGCCACCGATGCCAATCAAGCCGAGCGCCTGCACCGCGAGCGCTGTTCATTGCTAGTGGCGATCGTGCTGGCCCTGCCGCTGGTGTTGCCGATGTTGGTGGAACCCTTCGGCCTGCACTGGATGCTGCCCGCGTGGGTGCAGTTCACCCTGGCCACCCCGGTGCAATTCATTCTCGGGGCGCGCTTCTACATTGCCGCCTGGAAAGCCGTGCGCGCCGGCGCCGGCAACATGGACCTGCTGGTGGCCATCGGCACCAGCGCTGGCTACGGCCTGAGCCTTTATGAATGGCTCACCACGCCTGCGGGCAGCATGCCGCACCTTTACTTCGAAGCCTCGGCAGTGGTGATCGCCCTGGTATTGCTCGGCAAATACCTGGAAAGCCGCGCCAAACGCCAGACCGCCAGCGCCATTCGCGCCCTTGAGGCCTTGCGTCCGGAACGGGCGATCCGCGTGCTGGACGGCCACGAAGAAGAGGTGGCGATCAACGCACTGCAGCTCAACGACCTGGTGCTGGTCAAACCCGGCGAACGCTTCCCGGTGGACGGCGAAGTGGTGGAAGGCCAGAGCCATGCCGATGAAGCCCTGATCAGCGGCGAGAGCCTGCCGGTGCCCAAACAACCGGGCGACAGCGTCACGGGCGGCGCCATCAACGGCGAAGGCCGTTTGCTGGTACGCACCCGGGCCATCGGCGCCGAGAGCGTACTGGCGCGAATCATCCGCCTGGTGGAAGACGCCCAGGCCGCCAAGGCGCCGATCCAGAAACTGGTAGATAAAGTCAGCCAGGTGTTCGTCCCGGCCGTGCTGGTACTGGCGTTGATCACGCTGGTGGGCTGGTGGCTGTACGGCGCCTCGCTAGAAACCGCGATCATCAATGCGGTGGCGGTGCTGGTGATCGCCTGCCCCTGCGCCCTGGGCCTGGCCACACCGACGGCGATCATGGCCGGCACCGGCGTCGCGGCGCGCTACGGCATCCTGATCAAGGACGCCGAAGCCCTGGAGCGTGCCCATGAGGTGAGCGCCGTGGTGTTCGATAAAACCGGCACCCTCACCTCCGGTGCGCCGAACATTGCGCACCTAGTGGCGGTGGACGGCAATGACGCCGCGATCCTGCAACAGGCTGGCGCGCTGCAACGCGGCAGCGAACACCCGCTGGCCAAGGCGGTGCTGGATACCTGCCGCGAACGGGGGCTGGTGGTCGCCGATGTAACGGCCAGCCAATCCCTGACCGGACGGGGCATCGCCGGCACCCTCGACGGCCGGCAGCTGGCCCTCGGTAATCGTCGCCTACTGGAAGAAAGCGGCCTCAGCGCCGGCGACCTGGCCACCCACGCCAGCGACTGGGAAGCCGAAGGTCGCACCTTGTCCTGGCTGATCGAGCAAGGCGCGCAACCCCGCGTGTTGGGGCTGTTCGCCTTTGGTGACACGCTCAAGCCGGGCGCGCTGGAGGCGGTGAACCGACTTAAAGCCCAACACATCAGCAGTCACCTGCTGACCGGCGACAATCGCGGCAGCGCCCGAGTGGTCGCCCAGGCCCTGGGCATCGACGATGTTCACGCCGAAGTGCTGCCCGCCGACAAAGCCGCCACCGTCACCGCGTTGAAAAAAACCGGCGTGGTCGCCATGGTCGGTGACGGTATCAACGACGCACCCGCCCTGGCCGCCGCCGATATCGGCATCGCCATGGGCGGTGGCACCGACGTGGCCATGCACGCGGCCGGCATCACCCTGATGCGCGGTGATCCACGCCTGGTGCCTGCGGCGCTGGAGATCAGCCGCAAGACCTACGCGAAAATCCGCCAGAACCTGTTCTGGGCCTTTGTGTATAACTTGATCGGTATTCCGCTGGCGGCCTTCGGCCTGCTCAACCCGGTACTGGCCGGCGCGGCCATGGCCTTGTCCAGCGTCAGCGTGGTGAGCAATGCGTTACTGTTGAAGACTTGGAAACCCAAGGACCTGGAGGATCAGCGCCCATGAACATCGGCCAAGCCGCTCGCGCCAGCGGGCTCAGCGCCAAGATGATTCGCTACTACGAATCCATCGGCCTGCTCAAAGCCGCCCACCGTACCGACAGCGGCTATCGCGTGTACGGCCCAGACGAGGTGCACACCCTGGCGTTTATCAAACGCTCGCGGGACCTGGGGTTTTCACTGGAAGAGGTCGGCAAACTGCTGGCCCTGTGGCAGGACCGGCAAAGGGCCAGCGCCGATGTGAAAGCCTTGGCGCGCCAGCACATCGAGGAGCTGAACCAGAAGATCCTGGAGCTGGGGCAACTGCGCGATACGCTGCAGGACCTAGTGGAACACTGCCAGGGCGATCACCGGCCCGATTGCCCGATTCTCAAGGAGTTGGCATCAGGCAATTGCTGCTGACACCCCACCTGTAGGAGCCGGCTTGCCGGCGATGACGACCTCAAGCCTTGCATTGAATCAAGGGCCTCATCGCCGGCAAGCCGGCTCCTACAGGGGGAACATTCCGAGTCAGTCGGAGTGTTTGTCATTGCATCCAAGGCGGCGGCGGTGGCTCGTCCGGCACCTTGCTCGGTGGCGCTTCATCCGCCGCGCGGATCGCCTGGCGACGCTCTTCGTCCAGCCGTGCCGCTTCAATCTCGCGCATCACACCGCCCACGTCCGCCAGCTCTTCCGGCTCATCAAACTCCCCGGTCAACACGCTGGCCGGGTGCAAGGTGCCGGCTTCGTAGAGCGCCCACATCTCCTTGGCGTACTTGGTCTTCTTCAACTCCGGGGCAAAGCGCCCGAAGTAGGAAGCCATGTTGCCCACGTCCCGCTCCAACATGTTGAACGCGTGGTTGTTGCCCGCCGCATCCACCGCCTGGGGCAGGTCGATGATCACCGGGCCCGTCGGCGTGAGCAGTACGTTGAACTCGGACAAGTCACCGTGCACCAGGCCGGTACACAGCATCAGCACGATCTGGGAGATCAGGAAGGCGTGGTATTCACGCGCCTGGTCCGGCTCCAGCACCACGTCGTTCAGGCGCGGCGCCGCATCGCCGTACTCGTCGGCCACCAACTCCATCAACAGCACGCCTTCGAGGAAGTCGAACGGCTGGGGCACGCGAACGCCCGCACCGGCCAGGCGGAACAACGCCGCCACTTCAGCGTTCTGCCAGGCATCTTCGGCTTCTTTCTTGCCGAACTTGGACCCCTTGGCCATGGCCCGGGCCTGACGACTGTTACGGACCTTGCGGCCCTCCTGGTATTCGGACGCTTGACGAAAACTTCGTTTGTTCGCCTCCTTGTAAACCTTGGCGCAACGCAATTCGTTGCCGCAGCGCACCACATAAACAGCTGCTTCTTTACCACTCATGAGTGGGCGCAGCACTTCGTCGACCAGACCGTCTTCGATCAGGGGTTCAATGCGTTTAGGAGTCTTCATCAGCTTTTATTGTGGGTCCTTTATTACCAAATACGCGTATGGCACTCGTTATACGGCAATCGGCTCGCCGGTGGGAGAGGCTACCGACCGTTGATCACTTAAGAATGCATCCAATATGCCAATTTCAGCGTTCAATGATCGCCGTAACCCCCTGCCCGCCTGCCGCACAGATGGAAATCAGCCCACGCCCCTTGCCCGCCGCGTCCAGCAACTTGGCCAGGTTGGCGACAATACGCCCGCCCGTGGCCGCAAACGGGTGCCCCGCCGCCAAGGAACTGCCCTTCACATTCAGCCGGCTGCGGTCGATGGACCCCAAGGGCGCGTCAAGCCCCAGGCGCGTCTTGCAGTAGTCGGCATCTTCCCAGGCCTTGAGCGTGCACAAAACCTGGGCAGCGAAGGCCTCGTGGATCTCGTAGTAATCGAAGTCCTGCAACGTCAGTCCATTCCTCGCCAGCAGACGCGGCACCGCATACACCGGCGCCATCAACAGACCTTCTGCGCCGTTGACGAAATCCACCGCCGCCGCTTCACCGTCGCGCCAGTAGGCCAGGATCGGCAGGCCACGTTCCTTGGCCCAGGCTTCGCTGCCCAGCAGCACCAATGAGGCGCCATCCGTCAGTGGCGTGGAGTTGCCCGCCGTGAGCGTGCCCTTTTCACTGCGCTCGAACACCGGCTTGAGGCTGGCGAGTTTTTCCAGGGTCAGGTCGGGGCGCAGGTTGTTGTCGCGGGTCAGGCCCAGGAACGGCGTGAGCAAATCGTTGTGCCAGCCTTCGGCGTAGGCGGCGGCCATTTTCTGATGGCTTTCCAGGGCCAACTGGTCCTGTTCGGCGCGGGGAATCTGCCAAGTCTGCGCCATCAACTCGCAATGCTCACCCATGGACAACCCGGTGCGCGGTTCGCCGTTGCGTGGCAGCTCGGGCTTGAGGTGATGGGGACGAAGTTGTAACAGGAGTTTTAATTTATCCCCCAACGATTTGCTGCGGTTGGCCTGCAGCAGGAGCTTGCGCAGCCCTTCATTCACGCCGATCGGCGCATCGGAGGTGGTGTCGACCCCACCCGCAATCCCGCATTCAATCTGGCCCAAGGCGATCTTGTTGGCCACCAGCAACGCCGCTTCCAGCCCCGTGCCGCAGGCCTGCTGAATGTCATAGGCCGGGGTTTGCGGCGACAGGCGCGAGCCAAGCACGCATTCGCGAGTAAGGTTGAAGTCCCGGGAGTGCTTGAGCACCGCGCCGGCAGCCACTTCGCCCAGGCGCAGGCCGTGCAGGTTGTAGCGTTCGATCAGGCCTTCCAGGGCTGCGGTCAGCATCGCCTGGTTGCTCGCCGTGGCGTACGGGCCATTGGAGCGAGCGAAAGGAATGCGGTTACCGCCAATGATCGCTACACGGCGCAATTGAGTCATGGAAAGCTCCCTGTGGGTTGTGGGTGTAATCATCCAGCCTAGCCTAGGCTGATCGAACGACTACCGCCCCGGGGTGGTCAACCCTTTGAACCCCAGCTTTCGGAGAGCGTTCCATGTCTGACCGTTATATCGACTTCGCCAACTCAAGCCTCGGTCATCGCCTGGTCGCTGCCCTTGGCCTGCCGTCACCGGTACGCCTGGAACGCTGGCAAGCCGGGCGCCTGCGCCCAGTTGAAGGTGCGCTGTTACTGGGCGGCGGTGAGCTGACGGCCAAGGTACAGGCGTTCGCCCACAAGCTGACCGACGCGACCTACACCTACGGCACCGAGACCTCGACGTGGATTCCCGGGCATGGTCCCAAGCTCAAGGCGGTGGTGTTCGACGCCAGCGACCTGCAACACACCGATCAGCTCAAGCAATTGCGCGAGTTCTTTCAGCCCCTCCTGAAGAACCTGGATAACAGCGCGCACCTGGTGATTCTCGGCCGCGCTCCGGAAACCCTCAGCGATCCTTTTGCCGCCAGCGCCCAACGTGCCCTCGAGGGGTTCAGCCGCTCACTCGCCAAGGAGCTGCGCAACGGCGGCGTGCTGCAATTGCTCTACGTCGGCGAGGGTGCCGAGGACCAACTGGAGGGCGCCCTGCGCTTCTTCCTTTCACCGAAAAGCGCCTACATCTCCGGCCAGGTCATTCGCCTGGCAGCGTGTGCCACCCCGGTCGAAGATTGGACGCGCCCCCTCGCCGGGCGCAAGGCGCTGGTCACGGGCGCTGCCCGGGGCATCGGTGCGTCCATCGCTGAAACCCTGGCCCGCGATGGCGCTGACGTCATTCTGCTCGACGTGCCCCAGGCCAAGGCTGACCTCGAAGCCCTCGCCGCGCGCCTGGGCGCACGCACGGTGGTGCTGGATATCTGCGCTGAAGATGCCGCCACGCGGTTGGTGGAACACCTGCCCGACGGCCTCGACATCCTGGTACATAACGCAGGTATCACCCGCGACAAGACCCTGGCCAACATGACCCCGGAATACTGGGACGCCGTGCTGGCCGTCAACCTCAACGCCCCGCAGGTGCTGACCCAGGCATTGCTCGACAGCGGCACCTTGCACGACAACGCCCGCGTGGTGTTGCTGGCCTCCATCAGCGGCATTGCCGGCAACCGTGGGCAAACTAACTATGCCGCGAGCAAGGCCGGCTTGATCGGGCTGGCCCAAGCCTGGGCGCCGCTGCTTCAAGCGCGGGGTATCAGCATCAATGCCGTCGCGCCCGGTTTTATCGAAACCCAGATGACCGCACATATCCCCTTCGCCTTGCGTGAAGCCGGGCGGCGCATGAGTTCGCTGGGCCAGGGCGGCCTGCCCCAGGACGTCGCCGAAGCCGTCGCCTGGCTCGGTCAGCCGGGCAGCGGCGCGGTCAGCGGGCAAGCGTTGCGGGTGTGTGGGCAAAGTCTTTTGGGAGCATAAACATGGATTGGCACACCTTAGGCAGCACACCCTTCTTGCCGCCGTTGTATTGGCGGGCGGCGCTCAAGCGCAAGATCACCGGCAGCACCTTGCCCGAACAGGGCTTGCGCTGCCGAGTGCGCATCAACCCCAATGACGTGGCGGCGTACCGCAAGGTCTGTGGTTTCGCCGACAGCCCGATCTTGCCGGCGACTTATCCGCATATCCTGGCGTTCGGCCTGCAGATGCAGTTGCTCACGGCGAAGGATTTTCCCTTTCCGTTACTGGGGTTGGTTCACCTGAGCAACCGCATCCGCATTCACCGCCCCTTGGGTGGCGTCAGTGAACTGACGATCAGCGTACAGGCCTGCAACCTCCAGCCCCACAGCAAAGGGGCGACCTTTGACTTACTGACCACCGCAGAGGATTCCCTCGGGCTGTTGTGGGAGGCCGAAAGCCGCATGCTGTGTCGGGGCGTCAAACTCGAAGGCGAAGCGCTGGATAATCCGTTGCCCACGCCCACCCAAGTCAGCGAACTGACGCGCTGGAAAGCCCCTGGCGATATCGGTCGCCGTTATGCGCGGGTCTCAGGCGACTACAACCCGATCCACCTCAGCGCCCTCACCGCCAAGCTGTTCGGGTTCCCACAAGCCATCGCCCACGGGTTGTGGAACAAAGCGCATACCCTGGCTGCGCTGGGTGAACATTTGCCCGCTGCCAATATTGAACTGCATGTCGAGTTCAACAAGCCCGTGCGCTTGCCCAGTGAAGTCACCCTGTATTGCAGTGCCCCAGGTTCCAGCGGCGAGTTGCTGTTGAAAGGTACGGGCGATCTACAACACATGGTAGGCAAGTGGCAGCCGATCGCGTAAAAATCACCGATTAATTGTATATATACATCCTAAGTTATAGCGGGCTTTTTTAAGCCCGCTATTTTATTTATGTCATTGATTTTTAAAATATATATATCTAGATACATCTACCCTTTATCGCTTTGGTATTAGTCATAAAGCCCTGACTTGAACCCAGTATATAAATCGTTAATACCAAGTTGAGCATTGTGAGAAAGAGTGCCCGGGACTGTTATAGCCACACGGACAAACGCATCGCTATCCAAGAAATAACGAGCGTTTGAAAACAACCCAAGGTTGTACAGGTGCAAGGAACTCAATCATGAACACTCAAACTCAAGTGGTGATCTGGAAAACAAGTACCGCGCTGGCCCTGGCAGTCGCATTGGCGCTCGGAGGCTGCAGCAGCGGTGGTGGTGGGCATCACAGTGGTGGTTCGGCTTCAACCGACTCGGCAGCCGGTGGCGGTACGGGCGGTGGTACAGGTGGCGGGACCGGTGGTGGCACTGGCGGCGGAACAGGTGGCGGAACAGGCGGTGGCACCGGTGGCGGTACCACCACACCGCTGGTGACCGCGACCGTGGTCGACACCCTGGGTGACACCGTGACCGGCGTCGGTGGCGCCGTCAAAAGCCTGGGCACCACCCTTGGCAGCTTGCCGATTGTCGGCGCAACCACGGGCGGCCTGGTGACCGCCACTGGCACCGCGGTCGGCAGCATCGGCGACGGCCTGTCCACGGGGCTCGGTACGATTGGTACCGACAGCAATGCACTGGGCAAAACACTGGCCGGTGTCGGCAAAGGCGTAGCCGACCTGGGCGATGGCGTCAGCACCACAGGCGGCAACGTGGCCACCCTGCTGGGGAACGTCCCGGTCGTTGCCGGCGCAGCCCCTGTCGTCGGGGGTGTAGTCGACAAGGTCGGCAATGTCGTGACCATGCTCGGCGACACCTTGAGCACGGCGAGCACCACCGGCCCTCTGGGTTCGGTCACCAATACCGTCGGCGGCAAGGTGTTGGTACCGGTGGTCTCACTGGTGGAAAAAACCACCGGCCAAGTCGGCACCGCGACCGGCCTGGATACGCCAGTCGGCGGCCTGTTGAAGAAAGTCGGCAGCACCGTCGACGGCTTGGGCGATAAAGTCGCCGACGCTGGCGGCACTGGCAACCCTGTGACCGGCATCGTGGGTAACGTACTCAATGGCGTAGGCACCGTGGTGGATAAAGCCAGCGGCTATGTCGACCCAGCCACCGGCACCGGCTCCGGCAGTGGTAGCGGCGGCGGCGGCGGCGCGGGTAACCTCGGCTTGCCAGAACTGATTGGCGGCATCATCGCCGGCGCCGGTAACGGCCTCGATGCAGGCAGCACCAACGGTGTGGTCAGCGCAGCAGGCGCTACCGGTGGCAAAGCGGGTGGCACCGTGGCATCCCTGGGCACTCTCCTCGGCGGCAGTGGCGTCCCCAACACCGCAGCGGGCGCACCGGTTGGGCAAGTGACCCAGGTGCTCGGAAATGCCCTTAACCCTGTGACCAACGGCGTCACCAGCCTGACCCAAAACATCGGCGGCGCAACCGGCCTGGGTGCACCGATCAACGGCCTGGTCACCAACGTAGGCGGCGCAGTCAGCAACCTGGGCGGTGCCCTCAGCGGCGCCAACGCCAACCCGGTCACCAACGCCTTGGGCGGCACCGTCAGCGCCGTCGGTGGCACCGTAGCGTCCATCGGTGGCCTGGTCACCGGGGGCACCAACGCCGGTGGTGGTTTGCTCGGTGGCGGCCTGAACCTGGGGGGTAGCGCATCTGCCTCCGCAGGGGCCAGTGCCGGCGCCAACGCCAACGCCAACGGTGGTCTGCTGGGCGGCCTGCTCGGTGGCCTGACCGGCAAAAAATAGAATTGCACCTGGCCGATTAGACGGCCTCCCCTACAGCGCCTACGCTTGGTTGAGACGAGAGACCTTATAAGCCTCTCGTCTTTTTTATGGGCAAATGAAATGTCCCGGAAGTACCCGAACCGCGCCCCCAGAGCCCGGCGGGAATCTGCGAAACGCTGCTGCTTTGACCATGGAGTGTCCTATGCGCGCCTTGACGCCGTTGTTGTTGCTCACCCTCAGTACCTACGCCTGCGCCGATACCCTACCCAGCTTCCTCAATAGCAACGACACCATCCGCAACCTGCCCGTGCCCAACCTGCCCGCCGACGCCTATCGTCCGGTCGCCCCGCAAACCCAACTGCCGACACCCGCCGCCACCGAAGCCCAACCCTTGTTGATGGACACCAAAGTGACCATTCGCAAACTGCAGATCGACGGCGGTACGATTTACCCGCTCAAGGAACTGGCCCAGGTCTTCGAGCCGCTGACTGGCCACGAGACCAACCTGGCCCAGTTGATCGAAGCCACGCGCGGTATCACCCGGCGCTATCAACAGGATGGCTACCTGCTGTCCTACGCGTTCCTGCCAGAACAGAGCTTCGACGACGGCCTGGTGCACGTGGTGGTGGTGGAGGGTTATATCCGCGACTACCAACTGCAAGGCGACGTCGGCCCGGTCTCGTCCTACATCGACAAACTGGCAGAAAAACTCAAGGCCGAACGCCCACTGACCCGCAAGACCTTCGAGCGCTACACCACCTTGATGAGCACCATTCCGGGCGTGACACTGCAAGCCCAAGTACCGCCACCCAGCACCACTGGCGGCGGCACGCATATGCAAATCACCGCCAGCCGCAAGCCGTTCACCACCAGCATGAGCCTCACCGAGGCCAGCCGGGGCGGCACCCAGGCGCTGCTCAGCGCCACCAGCAATTCGCAAACATCCATGGGCGAGCAATTGAGTGTCAGTGGCCTGTTCCCACCCGGGAACGACAAAGAGCATTACTACCGTGCGGCGTATAGCCAATTCATCAATGCCGAAGGCACGCAACTGGTGTTGTCGGGCGAACGCTATCGCGCCGACCCGCGTACCAACGTGCAACTGGGCGACGGCCTGGAGCTGAAGCCGCATCAGGAAATCGATCGTTACTCCATCGGTTTCACCCACCCCTTTATCGCCTCGCCCAGCGAGTCGTTGAGCCTGGGCACGCGCCTGTACGCCGTCGACCAGACCACCCGCTACAAACTGGAAGGTTTCCCGCAACGCTTTGACCTGAAAACCGACCTGCGCGCCGTCGCGGTTGAAGGCGACTGGCGTACGGCTGACACCACCCAACTGCGCATCCTCAGCGCCGGGTTGTATCAGGGCATCAACGGCATGGGCGCCAAGACCCACTCGGACTTCGGCGGCCTCACGCCAGACCTCGACTTCTTCCGCGTGCGCCTGTCCGGGGTGCAGAGCAACAAGCTGTTCGATAACTGGCAAGGCGTGCTGTCGGCGGCCGCTTACTGGACCAATGACACCCTGCCCGACAGCGAGCGCGCCACCTTTGGCGGGCAAAACTTCGGCCGTGGCTACCCCGATGACCAGGGGTCAGGCGACAAGGGCTGGGGCTTGGCGTACGAGGTCAATTACAGTTACAACCGCGCCGGCGACTGGGTGAGGATCCTGCAGCCGTACGTCGTGTTTGACCGCGCCAAGACTTGGTACAACGACCTGCCCATCCAGGGCAACGACATGTCATCAGCAGCGTTGGGCCTGCGTTTTGGCGACGCCAAGTACTACAACATCGCGCTGGAGGCGGCCAAGCCAATGTCGGAAGTGGCGTTCGACAACTATGACCGGCGGCCACGGTATTCGCTGAGTTTCAGCTACCAGCTTTGAAGGCCGACGTCGGGGCCGGGGTATAACACCGGTCCTGTAGTGAGCGGGTTTACCCCGCGCCAGCCCCACCACTAATCTCATGCCTCCAACCAAAACGCATCGACTGGTTTTGGGGCGGCTTCGCCACCCAGCGCGGGGTAAACCCGCTCACTACAAAGGCGCGGCTTTGCGTTGGGGGCGCGATCCTTCAATCGGGCTGTGTTGGTGTGGGGGCCTCGGCGCGGGGCAAGCCCGCTCACTACGATCAGAGGCGGGGTTTGGGTAGGGGGAACAGGCTGTTCAAGGTGTCGATCAGGCGCACCAGGTAGATCGGTTTGCGGAACAGGTCCAGCACCTGCAGCCGCAGCATGTCGCTGACGTCGTCCATTTCGGCATGGCCCGACATCACGATGACCGGCAGGTGTGAACGCGAGGTGTGTTCGCGCAGGCGCTTGATAAGGGAGATGCCACTCTCCTCGGGCATGCGCAGGTCGGTAATGACCAGGGCGATATCCGGATTGAGGGTCAGCTCCTGCAAAGCGAAGGTGACAGAAGTGGCGGTGAAGCACACGAATCCCTCATTTTCGAGGGATTCGGCAAGTTCGATCAGGGCGTCCTCTTCATCGTCCACCAATAGGATTTGCTGGCGGCGAGACGACGACGGTGTCATAGACGATACCCAGTGATTAATATTCGCCAACAAAGCGTTGCATGCAACTTAGTTAAAAATCAACTGCCACTACCCGCCGGTAACGCATTTGATACAGAAGTGAAGACGTTTTTGATTTTATCACCGAGCCCAGAACCTGCACCGATAATAACCAACGCGACGATAGCCACGATAATCACATACTCAATGGCCGACGCCCCATCCCTGCGCCTGAAGAACAGCTGGGTCTGGACATACGCCTTCAAGATCAAGTCAAGAATCATAATACTTCTCCCTAATGCGCCGCAGAGCGCCGGTACAGCTGGGTTGCACGATGATTGCCGTGTGCCATTAGAGCATTGTCAACAAACCCCAGCCTCACAACTGTAAGAACGAATTAATCACAAAGTATTAGTCGTAAAGTTGGCGTCATAAAACCGTGCTTTTCATGAAAGCTTTTTTAGTTCAGAGAAATTTTGCGGCGGGTAATGGCATTTCGTCCTAGCTGAACTACCTTCCAATAGCGAAATAGTTAGATGTTCATAGCAGCCAGTGTTGCGGATTAACCCGTTTGGATTAGCGGGCAGCGGTGCAACGGGATAAGGAGAGCCGTCATGAACAGTCGTTTCAGCATGATCCTGGCCGGCGTTCTTTTAATTGGAGCCTTGATCGCCGGCTATTGGGGGCTGGCGCTGAGCCGCGCACCGGAACCTGTTGCAGCACCTGTCATTTCCGTCGAAAACAGCGTCGCCGCCATCGAAGACAAAACCCGCCAGCCGGTGGTGGTGCTGGTGCATGACGTGCCCCCTTTCGTCCCCCTCGCCGCGACCGACCTGGTCATTGAAAACCTGCGCACCGTGCCCGCTGGCAGCCTCACCCGCCTCGACCAGGCTATCGGCCGCATCCCTTTGCGCACCCTGGGCGCCGGCAACTGGTTGAGCGAAGAAAGCTTCAGCGCGGGCGGCCCGCTGGCCCGCATGATCCGCCCGGATGAACGCGCCCTGGCAGTGGCGGTGGACGAGGTGATCGGCGCCGCCGGCCAACTGAGCCCCGGCGACTTCGTCGATATCCTGCTGTTCCTGCGCCAGGAGCCCGGCAACACCGAGCAGTCGGCACAGGTGGTAATCCCGGCCATGCGCCTGCTCAGTGTCGGCGACCAAGTGGGCCTGGCCAATGACGGCAAACCCGCCACCGTACCGCCCTCAACGCCCGAGGAAAAAGCCCAGGCCGCCCAACGCCGGGCCGGCGCGCGCACCGTGGTGCTGGCGGTTCCCGAACCCTTATTGAGCCGCCTGATGCTGGCGTCCCAGGCAGGCATTTTGCGCCTGGCCGTACGCAGCGCCGACGAACAACTGCTGAGCCGCTACTGGGCCGGCGAAAACGACTCGGTGGAAAAAGTGCAAAGCGCCGACCGCGATCTCTACCAATTCACCCAGTTGGCCATGGCGCCCCCGCCGAAAAGAACCGCACCGGTGGCAGCCGTCCAAGGCGGCCAACGCCGTGGCATTGAAGTGATCCGTGGTGCGCAAGCCGCCGAACAAACGCCCTGATTGAACAAGGAAGCCTTGAATGAGCCATCGCTACGCTCAAATGGCCTTGGTCCTGATGCTGTCGAGCCTGCCCGTGGGCTTGGCCTTCGCCGCGTCGGGTAGCTGCAGCGCCCTGGGCCAGTTGCCCGCCGTGGTTGAAGTGGGAGAAGGGTTGCAACAGGAGCTGCAATCGCCGGTCGCCATTACGCGACTGGCCATCGGCGACCCCAGGATTGCCGATGTGCGGATCAACGGCGACCGTAACTTCCTGCTCACCGGCGTGGGCGCCGGGACGACCAGCCTGATGGTCTGGACCGGCTGCTCGACCACGCCGCGCCAGAGCATGGTGTTCGTCAAAGGCAAGGCCACCGCAGCCCTGACGAGCCTGTCGCTGCCGCCGTCCGAAGACCCGACATTACCCAGCCAGGTGCAGACCGATATCCGTTTCGTCGAAGTCAGTCGCACCAAGCTCAAGGAGGCCAGCACCTCGTTGTTCGGCCAGGGCGGCAACTTCCTGTTCGGCAGCCCGGGCAACGGTTCCATTCCCGCCACCACCGCCAACAGTTTCCGTGGGCAGGCGGTGAACAACGGTTTCTTCAACATCGGTTTTGGTGGCGGGCGGATCTCGGCCATGATCAATGCCCTGGAACAAAGCGGCTTCGCCTACACCCTGTCACGTCCCAGCCTGGTAGCCCTCAGTGGGCAGAGCGCAACCTTCCTCGCCGGTGGCGAAGTGCCGATTCCGGTCCCCAGCAGTGGCAGCGACAGCATCTCCATCGAGTACAAGGAGTTCGGCATCCGCCTGACGCTCACGCCCACCGTCATCGACCGTAACCGCATCACCCTCAAGGTGGCGCCCGAAGTCAGTGAGCTGGACTACAGCAACGCGGTGCAGATCGAAGGCATCCAGGTGCCCGCCCTCACCGTGCGCCGTACCGACACCAGCGTGTCCCTGGCCGATGGCGAAAGCTTCGTGATCAGCGGCCTGATCAGCAGCACCAACCGCTCCACCATCAGCAAGTTCCCAGGCCTGGGTGACATCCCGATCCTGGGGGCGTTTTTCCGCGACTCCAATATCAGCCGTGAAGAAAAAGAGCTGTTGATGATCGTCACGCCGCACTTGGTACAACCGTTGGCGGCCAACGCCCAATTGCCCTCGTTGCCCGGCGAGAAACTGCGCAACTACGACCCGAACTGGTATCGGCTGTTCTTTCTGGAAAACGGCAACTTCGACCGTCGCAGTGGACTTTCCCAATGAGCGATAGCCTGAGCCAGACGTTTCTGGCAATCACACGCAACACCACCGACCTGGAGTGGCTGCAGGGTGCCCTTGCACCGTTGGGCCAGGTGGTCAGCGCCGGTGGCGGCAGCCTGGATGAACTGCTGGCGCTGGTGGACGTGACCTTCGCCAACCTGGTGTTCGTGGGCCTGGACCGCGAGCACGTGGTGGCCCAGAGCGCGTTGATCGAAGGCGCGCTGGAAGCCAAGCCGATGCTGGCGATCGTGGCGCTCGGCGACGGCATGGACAACCAGCTCGTGCTCAATGCCATGCGCGCCGGGGCGCGGGATTTTGTCGCCTACGGCTCACGCTCCAGCGAAGTGGCCGGGCTGGTGCGGCGCCTGAGCAAGCGCCTGCCGCCTGCCACGCCGAACACCCAGCTCGGCGGCCTCACCGTGCTCTACGGCACCCAGGGCAACGCCGACGGCGCCTTGCTGGCCAGCCACCTGGCCATGGTCGTGCAGAAGAGCGGGCAACACACGCTGTTGCTCGACCTGGGCCTGCCACGGGGCGACAGCCTGGCGCTGCTGGGCCTGGAAAGTACCTTCAACTTCGGCGACGCCCTGCGCCACCTGCGCCGCCTCGACACCACCCTGATCAACAGCGCCTTCGCGGCCAGCGAAGACGGCTTGCGCATCCTCGCCTATGCCCCCAGCGATGAGCCCCTGGAGCTGACCAGCGCCGCCGAGCTGTACATGCTGCTCAGCGCCCTGCGCCAGCACTTCCAGCACATCGTGGTGAACCTCACCGGCCAGCCCGACAGCGAGGCGCTGCGTACCTTTGTCAGCCATTGCGACAAGCTGCTGTGGTGCACCGACCAGAGCGTGCTCGACTGCCGGCGCAACCTGGCGGTGCTCAATCAATGGCGCGAAAAAGGCATGCGCCTGGACCACGCCAAGCTGCTGGTCGACCGCTACATCAAGGGCTGCGCCCCGGACACCGAGGCCCTCGGCAAAAGCTTCGGCCTGGAGGTGATTGCCGTGCTGCCGTTCAGCCCGGAGGTGCGCCTGAATGCCAAGAACCAGGGCCAGACCCTGTTCACCTTGTCGCCCCGCGAGAACCTGACCCACGCCCTGAAAGCCCTGGGCGAACGCCTGGCCAAACGCTCCGAAGGCCTGGCAAAACCGTCGATGAGCTGGTTCGAGCGCCTGATGGGAAGTGGTCGATGAACGGCGAAAAACTCTTCGGCGCCCCCGCCCGAGGCGTAGCGGGCCACAGCGATCACGACGGCCTGAAACTGGTGCTGCATCGCTACATCATCGATGCCATCGAAGAGTCGGGCAAAAACCTGCTGGAAGGCTCGCGTCAATCCCTCGCGCAGTTCGTGATCGACAAAGTGTCCGAGTACATCACGCGCATGCACCTGGCGATTTCCCGTTACGAAATGGAGCGGCTGGCCGAAGAGATTGTCGACGAGCTCACCGGCTTTGGTCCCTTGGAAGTGCTGCTGCGCGACACCTCGGTGACTGAAATCCTGGTCAACGGCCCGCACCGGGTGTTCATCGAGCGCGACGGTTTACTGCATCAGAGCGACCTGCGCTTTATCGACGCTCACCATGTGGAGCGGGTGATGCAGCGTATCCTCGCACCGCTGGGCCGGCGCCTGGATGAATCCTCGCCGATGGTGGACGCGCGCCTGCCCGATGGCAGCCGGGTCAACGCAATCATCCCGCCGATTGCCCTGGACGGCCCCTGCCTGTCGATTCGTAAGTTCCGCAAAGACATGCTCAAGAGCAGCGACCTGGTGGCGATGCAGACCATCGACCAAAGCATCTTCGAGTTCTTCCAGGAGGCGGTGGGCAAGCGCTGCAACGTTTTGATCAGCGGTGGTACGGGCACCGGCAAGACCACCTTGCTCAACATCCTCAGCCAGTTGATCAACCCTCACGAGCGCCTGGTGACCATCGAAGACGTGGCCGAACTGCAACTGGGCCACCCCCACGTGGTGCGCCTGGAAACCCGCCCGCCGAATGCCGAGGGCCACGGTGAAGTCAAGGCCAGTGACCTGATCCGCAACGCCCTGCGGATGCGCCCCGACCGCATCATCCTCGGCGAAATCCGTGGCGTGGAAGTGCTCGATGTGATGACCGCCATGAACACCGGTCACGACGGTTCCATGAGCACCGTGCACGCCAACAATGCCCAGGACGCGTTGCTGCGCCTGGAAACCCTGGTGGGCCTGACCGGTCGCGTGGTGGCGGAAAAAACCCTGCGACAGATGATCTGCGCGGCGCTGGACGTGGTGATCCAGCTGACCCGCCTGCCCGACGGCCGCCGCTGCGTGAGTGAGGTGGTGGAAGTGGTCGGGGTGCGCGACGACGTCTACGTCATCAATACCCTGTTCCGTCTCGACCGGCGCACCGGCTTCGGCTTCCTGCGTGAGGCGATCAACCCTGCGGGCGACAAGCTGCGCCACGAATCGGCATTGCCGCTGCCATAGTCAGAGGGAGAGAGGACGGATGACCGGGCCCATTCTGCTGCTGATCTGCATCATCCTGATCGGCCTGTCGTATCGCCTGTTTCAAAACGGCTTGCGCCAGGCCGGCAACGACCGCGTGCTGGAACGCCTCACCGACGGCCAGCCGGTGCAGGAAGCCCCGAATACCACCTGGAACGCACTGGAGCGCATGTTCCAACGCGCCGGCCTGGGCAAACCCACTGACCGCCTGTGGCTGTGGCTCACCGGTTGGGCATTGTGCGCCCTGCTCGGCTATTACCTCGCCCATTGGCTGGGGGCGCTGGCGATGCTGGTGTTACCGCCCCTGGCAATGCGCCTGTACATCGCCTGGCGCTATCAACGGCGCGTGCAGCGCATGATCGAGCAATTGCCGCAGTTGCTGGACCACAGCGTGCGCAGCCTCAAGTCCGGGCGCACCTTGGCAGACGCGGTACTGGGCGGTATCGAAAACACCGAAAACCCGCTCAAGTACGCGATGAGCCGCATCCAACGCAACGTGCAGATGGGTGTGAGCCTGCCGGATTCCGTCAGCGACTTTGCCGAGTTCTACGAGCAGGACGAGTTCCGCCTGTTTGCCCTGGGCTTGAAGGTCAATCATCGCTACGGCGGCAACGCCAGCGAGCTGCTGGAAAACCTGATCAAGATGATCCGCGAGCGCGAGCAAGGCAGCCGCCAGCTCAAGGCCATGACCGGCGAAACGCGCATGACCGCCTATGTGCTGGCGGGCCTGCCGGTGCTCATGGTCGGCTACTTCCTGATCATCAACCCCGGCTACCTGATGACCATGTGGAACGACGAAACCGGGAGCTATTTACTGTTCGGTGCCTTAGCGATGGACGTGACGGGCACCTTCGTCATGTGGCGCATGTTGCGGAGTATTTGAGATGGCGTTATTGGCCAGTGCCCTGTTGCTGCTCGCCGCCGTGGTGTTGATCACCGGCCACTGGCTGGAACAACGCCGGCGCCAGCGCCTGGTCACCCAGCGCCTGCAGGGCCAACTGAGCCGCGAAGACCGCTTCGGCAGCCTGCTGCGCCAATTGGGTGCCAGCCCCCTTGCCCAGCGCTCGGTGAGCCTGGACAACGAGACCCAGACCCTGCTCAACCGCATCGGCTGGCGCAAGGCCAACCAGCGCTCGCTGTTTGCTGCCTTCCAGATTGGCGTGCCCATCGTGTTGCTGGCGGTCTCAGTGGTCGGCCAGCGTTTGCTGTTTCCCCATGCCGAATCGCCGTGGATCGCGCCTGTTATCGCCTTGGGCATTGGCTACCTGTTGCCCAAGCGCATCCTGGCGGCGGCGGCGAAAGCCCGTCAGCAACGCATCGCCCGGGAGATATCTACGTTCATCCCGTTGCTGCGCATCCTCTTCGAGTCGGGCATGGCGGTCGAGCAGTCGTTGCGCGTGCTGGGCACCGAGGCCCAGCGCTTGTTGCCGGACCTTACCCAGGAACTGCGCCTGATCCTGGCGCGGGTCGACTCCGGCCTGGAGTTGGGCGAAGAACTGGGCAAGACCGCACGACTGCTGGCCGTGGATGAGTTCACCGACACCTGCGTGATCCTGCAGCAACTGATCCAGCAAGGCGGCGGCGCGATGAAATCGTTGCTGGCGCTCAAGCAATTGCTCGATGACCGGCGCCTGACCCGCTTGCAGGAATACATCTCGAAGATGTCGGCCAAGATGTCCGTGGTGATGATGGTGTTCCTGTTCCCGGCCCTGCTGACGGTGCTGGGCGGCCCGGCCTTCATCGCCATCGCCCGCGCCCTGAATAACTTTTAAGGAGCCTTTGATGAAACTACTGATCGGCGCACTGAGCCTGTTAATGCTCGGCGGCTGTGCCACCAACGGCCAGACACCCTGGGCCGTGCTGAGCGGTTCGAGCAGTTGCTCCAAGCCCAGCGCCGAGCAGGAACTGGCACTGAACCTGGCCGATGACATGGCCAACGAAGGCAAGCTGCACGCCAGCCTGGCCAACCTGCAGAGCCTGCCCGATGCGCTGCCCCAGGTGCGCCTGCGCAAGGCCCGGGCTGCGCGCCTGCTGGGCCGCAGCGAGGCCGAGCCGATGTACCGCAGCCTGGTGGGCACTTGCCTGGCAGCCGAAGGCGAGCATGGTCTGGGCCAGCTGGCGTCGGCCAGGGGCAACAACGACCAGGCCCTGGCCCACATGCAGCGTGCCGCCCAGTTGGCGCCTACCAACGAAAAAATCCGCAATGACCTGGGGGTCGTGTACCTCGATCAGTTGCGCCTGGAGGAGGCCCGCTTCGAATTCCTCACGGCCATGGAGCTCAAGCAGAGCGACCAACTGGCGGCCGTCAACATGGTGACCTTGCTGATCTACCAGGATAACTGGGGGCAAGCCGCGCAACTCGTCAGCCAACTGAGCCTGAGCCCGGAACAGGTGAACAATGCACAGGTTCGGGCCCAGAGGCTCAAGGCGTCGAGCAAGGCAGTGGCGCGTAAACCCAAGGACCAAGTGGCTGCCGTCAGCGATGCGCTGCCGGCCACCGTGAAATAGGGAGTTGATGATGAAAGCCCACTACCTCGCCTGCCTCGCCTTGCTACCGCTGATGGCCCAGGCCATCGAGCCCGGCCCCTCGTCCCCGCAGCAGGCCGAAACCGAAAACTGGCTGACGTTGCAGCTCAGCGGCCGCGTCGCCTCGACCACCCCGCAAACCGCCTCCCCGACCGAGCGCGACCAGGCGTTCAAGCGCTGGCTGGACAACAAGCACACGATTCCGGAGTTCTTTGATCCGGACGCGGGGGGCCAATCGGGAGGGGGCGCTAAAAAATGATGAGGTGAGGGAGCTGGCTCCCTCACCCTCAATGGCTCAGGTCAGTGAGCGGTGACCCGCTGGCGCATTGCCGAATTACTCGGTGACAGCGCCAATGCCAGCTGCGTGCGGTTATGCATGTGCGTCAGGCGCAGCACCTGGGACACGTAGAGTTTCACCGTGTTTTCGGTGATCCCCAGCTCGCAGGCGATCTGGTAGTTGGTCTGGCCCTTGCCCACCAGCCTGGCGACGTCCAGTTGCCGGGGTGACAACTGGTTGAAGATCGTCGGAATTTCCAGCGGCCCGGTATCGTCTGCCGAAATATCGCCATCGGTGTCCTGGGCCGGGCTGCGCCGCACTTTGTCGAGGTCCTGGTACAGGTCGTTGATGGACTCGGACAGGTACTGCAACTTCTGGTTCAAGTGCCCCAGTTGCAACTCCTTCTGCCGCTCCTCCAGAGCCGCCTCCTGGCGCTGCAAGCCTTCGAGCAGTTCGTCGAGGTTGATCGGCTTTTGGTAGTAATCGGAGATGCCCGCCCGCAAGGCCTTGATCACGTCCTGCTTGTCGGCGCGACCGGTGAGCATGATTGCCTCGAACGCGCGCTGCTTGCCGGCAACCCGCTGCAGCGCCTGCACCAGCTCTATACCGTCCATGTCCGGCATGTGCAGGTCGCACAGCACCAGGCCGATCTCAGTGTCCTCGCTGAAGCGCTTCAAGGCGTGCCGGCTGGACTCGCAAGGAACGCAGCGATAACCACTGCTTTCAAGAAACTCACAAAGCTCTTCGACGATCAACGGCTGGTCGTCGACCACGAGCACTTTCACTGCTGACGTAAGCTTGTTCACGCGCTACTCCATGCCTGGCAAGCCAAAAGTTTGACCTATCCCTTCTGACGAAGAATCCTATACATCGATGTAATAAACGTAGACCTACTTTCCGACTATGTACATAGCGATAGAGGCCTTCTGCGACTAATGGATCCAAAACCAGTACAAGGCAAAACCTGTCAGTAAATAGGGTGCAAACGGCTGCTTTGTTGGCGCCTGATCGGGCCCGGGCCCAACGCGTGCGCTAAGCCTTTGACCCACAAAGGCCCATGCTCCCATTACCACTGCGGCCCCGATCAGCGACCACAACAAATAGTCGGGGCTGGTCGCCAGCGCCAGGGTGGCCAGCAGCTTCACATCACCGGCGCCAAAGCGCCCCAGCACATAGCCCGGCAGGCCCAGCAGCAGCGCCAAGGCAAAGGCCCAGCCGCCCTCACCGGCGGGTGCGCCGATCCAGGTGACGCCCATCCACAGCAGGTAGATCAGCGCGAGCAGGCCGGCGCCCAGCGTCAACCCGTTGGCGATTTGTCGCTGACGCAGGTCCTGCACTGAGCACAGCACCAACCAGAACAGGATTACCAAGCCTTGGGTCACGTAAAAAACATCCCTTTTTGCTGATTGATTCTATGCTGATATCAAGTAGTAGCCGTCAGGGTAGACGCGGTCATGCAAACAAGCCTCCCCCGCAAGCAAAAAGGTGCCGCGGCGATAGAGTTCGCCCTGGTCTTCGTGATCTTTTTTGCCGTCTTCTACGGACTGGTCAGCTATAGCCTACCGTTGCTGCTGATGCAGTCATTCCACCAGGCGGCCGCCGAAGGTGTACGCCGCAGCGTGTCACTGGACCCTTCCACCGTCGGCTATTCAGGCCTGGTGACACAACGCGCCCAGGCCGCCGCCCTGGCGCAACTGAACTGGATTCCCGCTTCGTTCAAATTTCTCCCCAGCTACGTGAATGCGACCTACGTCGGCACCACCCTGACGGTGACGATCAGTTACCCCTCCTCCAGCCTCAAGTCCGTGCTGCCGGTGCTGGTGTTGCCAGGCATAGGCGCAGTGCCCAAATTGCCGACTTACCTCTCCGCCACGTCGAGCCTTCAGTTTTGACGCCGGGGGATAAGCTGCTTGGGCGTTTGCTGGGCCGCAGCAGCCCGCTGCCTTTCGATGCAACGCCCCCCGCGTTCAATGGCCTGCAACTGCAACTGGACGCTCAGGGCCATGTGCTGAGCATCACGGGCACGTTGCGCACGCAGCTTGCCCAACACCTGCTCCCCGACGCCACGCCGCCTCTGCACAGTTTGTTGCGCGCCAACAGCGCGCTGAGCATCGAAGGCCTGCCGAGCGACTGGCAACGCCATGGCCTGGACCTCGACTTCCAGGGCATCGCCGGCCAGACCCTGCACACCCGTGGCTGGATCGAGCCCGATGGCGAGCACTGGACCCTGCGCCTGCTGGACGTCAGCGACCTGTTGGCCGGCCGCCAGCTGGCCCAGCACCGCGAACAGAACCATCAGTTGGCCTGCCAGATGAGCGAACAACTGCGGGTGTGTACCCTCAGCCGCCTGCCGGAAGTGCTCAACGAACACTTGGCCAGCGTGGCCCAGCGCTGGCGCATCCCGTGCATTGCCCTGGCGCTGCTCGACGATGACGATCAGGGTTGGCGTATCTACGGCCAGTACGCCGCCCATGACGCCCCTGCGTTGTGGCAGACCGCGCAGCGCCTGGGCACCAGCCTGGACAGCGTCAACGGCAATGCCCCACTGAGCCTGGACATCGCCCGGGGCCACAACGACAACCCGCGCCTGCACAGCGTGTTCGGCAATGCCGACGGCTTTCTGGTGCCTTACCGTGACGGCCAGGGCGTGGCCGCCTGGTTGCTGTGCGGGTTCTACAACAGCCAATCCCAGACCAGCGAACGGGACTGGCTGAACCTCACCGCCGCCCTCGCCGCCCCCCTGCTGAGCCGTTTGCGTGAACAGCGTCATCATCAGCAACTGGAGCGCGTCGAAGCCCTGCAAGGTTTGCTCGGCACCGGTTGGTGGGAGCTGTTGCCGGCCACCCAGGAGATTCAACTGGCCCCGCAACTGCTGCGCAGCCTGAGCCTCGACGACGGCCCCACTCGCCAGCCCCTCGACTTATGGCTGGAACTGATCCACCCCGCCGACCGCCAGGAACTCGGCAGTCGCCTGCATGACCTGCAAGCCTTGGGCAAACCCTTGCTCACCAGCGTGCGCCTGCAACGCAGCGATACCGAGCACCCCATCTGGTACCGCGTGCAGGGCCAAGTGCTGGGGGTGGGCGACAACCGCCGCTGGATCGGCTTCATGCTCGACATCAGCGACATCAAGAACCAGCAACTGCACGCTGCTGCGGCCCATGCGCGTCTGGATAACCTGATCGCCAGCTCTCCCGCCGTGATCTATGTGCAGCGCTACGTCAACGGGGCGCTGCAACCGGTGTTCTTCAGCGACAGCCTGCTGCCGCTGCTGGGCTGGACGCTGGCCGAGTGCGACGGGGCCGCGCTGGCATTGCTGATCCACCCCGAAGACCGCGAGCTGTACTTCGAACGTACGCGCCAACTGCTGCGCGAAGGCACAGTGCGCAGTCGCTACCGGGTCCGCGACAAACAAGGTCACTACCACTGGCTGCTCGACGAAGCCAAGTTGCTGCGCGACGACCTCGGCCTGCCGGTGGAAGCGGTCGGCCTGTGGCTGGACGTCACCGAGGCGACCCTGGCGGCCGAGCAGGTCAGGCAGAGCGAGGAGCGCTACCGCATCCTCGTGGAAGACTCCCCGGCGATGATCTGCCGCTACCGGCCCGACCTGACGCTGACCTTCGGCAACACGCCCCTGGCCAATTACCTGGAATGCCTGCCCGCGCAACTGCCGGGGGTGAACCTGGGGGAATGGCTGTCGACCGAACAGCGCCACGCCTTTGTGCAGCGCATCGGCCAACTGACCCCGGAATTCCCCGTGAGCACCGCCGAAATCAGCCTGCAACTGCCGGGACGCGAGCACGCCTGGTGGGTGTGGTCAGACCGTGGGGTGTTCGATGACAGCGGCGCCTTAGTGGAAGTACAGGCCGTTGGCCGGGACAACACCGAAGTACGCCGCTCCCAGCAACAACTGACGCAAAGCGCCAAGATGGCCACCCTCGGCGAAATGGCCACCGGCCTGGCCCACGAGATCAACCAACCGTTGAACGTGATGCGCATGGCCATCGTCAACGTGCTCAAGCGCTTGAGCAATGGCGACGCCCAGATTGATTACCTCACGGAAAAACTCCAGCGCATTGATGCCCAGGTACAACGGGCGGCGAAGGTGGTGGACCACATGCGCGTGTTCGGCCGGCGCTCGGAAATCGAACAGCAGCCCTTTGACCCGGCGCAGGCCGTGGAAGGCACGCTGTCGCTGCTGAGTGAAGGCTTGCGTGGCAAGGGCGTGGAGGTGCGCCTGACGCCTGCGGACTTCTCAGTGAAGGTCATCGGTTACGCGGACCAACTTGAACAGGTGCTGATCAACCTGATGGTCAACGCCCGCGATGCGCTGCTGAGCCAGCGGGAAAAAAATCCCGGTTTGAACCCGTGGATTGCCGTGCACACTGAACATGACAGCCGCCATGTGCGCATCTGGGTCGAGGACAACGGCGGCGGCATCGACCCGCGCCTGCTGGAGCGAATTTTCGAACCGTTCTTTACCACCAAGCCGATTGGCGTGGGCACCGGATTGGGCTTGTCGGTGAGCTACGGCATCGTGGAAAACATGGGCGGGCGCCTGAGTGTCACCAACGGTGAGCACGGCGCCCGGTTCTGTGTGGAGCTGCCGATCATCACCGCCTAGATCACCAGGTAAGCGCGGCCCATGTGGCAGGTGAGGTTGGCACCCACTTCGGCGTTGCCCAGGCTGATACCCAAGGCCGACAGCAGGGTGTTGACGATGGGGTCGAGCACCGGCGACAGCACGTTCTGTATCAGCCCCACTACCGAAGAGATGATGGTGGTCAACGCGTTGGCGACCGTCGCGTTGCCACTGCTGGGCGTACTGCCGGTGGGCGGAACGTAGGTCACCTGCAGGCCCGACAACGTGGCGCCCAGACTTTTGATGATATCGGCCGTACCGGGAGGGCTCTGGTACGTCGGCGGCGCGTTCATTTCAGCTACCGGCAAAAACAGCAATGAACCGGTTTGCTGGCCGATGGTGGACAGCGCCTTCAAGTTCAAGCCGCCCCCCACTCCGGCCGTGCGCGGGCCGCAGATCAAGGTCAGCACGATGCAATAGTGCTCGCCAAAATCGATCAGCCTGACCGGCTGCACATTGACCGGCGCCGAGGAGGAAAACGCCGATACCGGGTCCACATAACCCACGCCCAACGTAGCGACAGCAGTGGTGGCCTGCACCGTCAGCGACTTGGTAGCCGGCGTTGCACAACTGAAGTCCGTCACGTGGCTCTCGGCGCTGGCGGCCTCGATGTAAATGGACAGGGACTGGGTGATATCCACGTCCGTGACATTGCACGCCACCAGGCACAGGACGCCCCCGACCACCGCAGGGATATTCAGGTTCAGCAGGCCACTCACCACCTTCGACACCGGCGTGGCAAGGCCGGTCAGGATCGAGGCCACGCCCGACACCAGCTTGAGCACCGGCGCCTGCACCACCACCAACGTTCGCACTTGCGCCGTGCGCACGAAGATCTGATCTGTCTGCGGCGTCTTCGCCAACCCCGCTTTGGCCAGCGCAGGGTTACCAATCGCCGACAGTTGCGGCGGCTCGATCACCTTGGTCTGGATCGACACATTGCCCACGAGGGGAATACTCAATTGAACCGCCGCGCTCACCGCACTTTTGCTGCTGGACAGTTGCGCCACCGCCTCCAGCAGTTGGAACAACTGCACGGTGGAGTTCAAGGCGGCAATTGGCGTGCCGGTCGCCACGTTCAGCAAATTGCCCACGGTCAGCAACTGCGTATTGGGGGCGATGGCTTCCAGCGCCAGCACGTTGTTAATAATCGCCGTGGCTACGTTGCCGTTCTTTTGCAGCAGCATTACTGCCGCGTGAATAAGATCGGTGGCGGAGGCCTTGGTGGTCAGCAGTGCGTTGTAGTCGCCCGCCGTCACCTTCAGGCGGATGGCCAACTGGTCCAGGTAGCCGAGCAAGTTGACGTTGGTGGACAGGATCCCGTTCCAGCCTGCGGCCGTCAGCGACAGGCTGCCGCCGAGCAAATTGCCGAAGGTGAAGTTAAGCAATGGCGACTTCGTGGAGTCGACCGTGGCAAGGCTGCTGCGGATGGTCAGTTGCGCGACCGGCGGTGCCTGGGCCGCCACGGCGGTAGCACTCAGGACGGTCTGTGCGTTGAACGCTTTACCGTGGAACAGGTTGAGGATGCCATTGGCGATGCTGGTCATCACCGTGCGCGAGGCCACCACCTGGATCGCATCGTTTTTGGTGGCATCGGCGGTAAACACGCGCAGGTTGCTGGCGTTGGTGGCGAGGGTGCCGCAGGTCACCACCAGCGTGCGGCTGTTGTCGCCGGCCACCAGGGTAAAACCGTTGCGCTTGGCATTTTGCACGGCATAGGCATTGGCGGTGGTGCTGCTGCCGCATTGCCCACCCAGCCCTGCTGCCTCAAGGGCCGACGTGTCGGCGATGGATTGCACCTTGCGTTTTTCGAGGTACAACCGCCCGCTGTCGACCGCCAGCAGCATGAATATCAAGGCAAGCGCCAAGGTACCCGCCGCCATCAGGCCGATCGCACCACGTTGCCTGGAACGAAGTCGGGGAGACATCGAGCACTCCTTTGGCGCTTACTCTCCGTAGGTGCAATGAAGTGTAGTCAAGGCTGGGCAGGGGTGATGACGATTTTGCAGACGCCAAAGCACCCTGTAGGAGCTGGCTTGCCAGCGATGGCATCACCCCGGTCTACCTGAAAGACTGAGGTGCCCGCATCGCAGGCAAGCCAGCGCCCACACAAGCCGGCGCCTACAAGGGACCTGCAGGTTTTAGTGGGGTGGGTAACTGGAGAGGATCCGGCTCACCGTGGTGCGAATGGCGTTGCTGCGGTCCTGAGGGTTCGGCGTGCTGCTCATCATCTGCTCGTCGCTGCCACGCCACACCAGCTTGCCGTCCTTGCCGTCGAGCAGGTCGATCTGGATGGTTGCCACCTTGTAGGTGATGTTGCGCGTTTCGTTGTACATCGGGCCACCCCAATAGCCGTTCCACGGGCCGCCCCAGGCGCCGCCGTAGTTGGTGGTGACCTGTTGCTGGCGGTCTTCAACGATCAGGTAGGCCTGCACGTTCACGTCAGGCTTGGTGCCCGGCGCGGCCGGGCGCAGGCCGCGCTGGTCGAGCTGCTCGCCCACGGCCTCGCGGATGCGTTGTTCGGTGAGGTCACTCTTGATTCGCGGGTCATCCGGGCGATATTGCAGCGCAGGGTCTTTCCAGGCCCAGCTGCGGTAGGCGCCGAAGTCGCGGCTGGCGTCAAAGTCGTGGTTAACCTGGCTGGTCTGGCAGCCGCCCAGCAATACAACGACAGCAAGTGCAGCAATGCGACGAAGCATGGTTGTTCTCCAAAAAACGAGACGTTCTTGAGATGAGAATAGCGGTTAACTGGGCGGGTAGGCCGTCATCGCCTTTTGCACCGCTTCGCGCAGGGAATCGGCGCGTTCGCTGAGGCTGCCCTGGCTGGTGGTTTCCGCGCTGGTGCTCCATACCGGCTGGCCGTTGCGTGCATCGAACAGGTTGACCCGCACCACCGCCACGGTCACTTCATAGGTGCGCACCACCGGCACCGAGTTGTACATGCCGTAGCCATTGCCATAGCGGTTATAGCCGCCGTACCCGTAGCCATAGTCGTCCTGGACTTGTTTGAGGCGCTTCTCCAAACGCACGTCGGCGCTGACCAACAGGTCCGGCGCACGTTTGTCATGCAGGGGGCGCAGGCCGCGTTGGTCCAGAGCGCCGCTGACCGCCTCGGCAATCTGCGCCGAGTCGGCCCAGGCCGAGCCCGCCGGCAGCTGACCGTTGAGCCAGGCCCAGTTGCGGTAGGCGCCGTAGTCACGCACCGGCGCAGGATACGCGCTGGCATCGAAGGTATTCGCCGCCTGGGCCGGCGCCGGGGGAATCGGCGCCGAAGCAGCGACATACGGGTTGGGGCTGGAACAGGCGCCCAACCCCAGGGACAACAGGATCAAACAGAGACGACGCATTTCGACCTCCGCAGACTGGGCCGCTTAAACCGGACGGCAGATCCAGTGCAAATAACGCCCAAGTCCGGCAAAGCTTGGGTGACGACGGTGAGCGAGTTCCATCTCCAAAAGGTCCTGCAAATCGGCGCGGGCCTGGAATTCCACCGGCATATAGTCGTGGAACACCCGCACGCCGCTTTGGCTTTCGACCTGCCAAAGCCCTTCGAGTTGCGCCGCCAGCTCACGTGGATCGAGCGGTTGTTGCGGCGTGAGGCTCTGCTTCTCGCCGGCCATATCGTTCTTGCGCATTTTGCGGAAGTGGCCTTTGAGCAGGTTGCGATAAATCAACGCATCACGGTTGTAGAACGCCAGCGACAGCCAGCCCCCGGGCACCGTGAGTTGGTGCAGCACCGGCAGGATCGCGTGGGGTTCGGCCAGCCACTCCAGCACGGCGTGGCACAGCACCAGGTCGTAGGGTTCGGTGAGTTGGCCGAGCAGGTCTTGCCAGGGTGCGTGGATAAAGGTGGCGGTCTGCCCGGCGTCGGCGAACCGTTGGCGCGCGCCTTCGAGCATCGGTTCGGCCGGCTCGGCCAGGGTCACCTGGTGGCCCTGCTGGGCCAGCCACAACGACATGTGCCCCAGGCCCGCGCCGATATCCAGCACACGCAATGGACGCGCCGGCAGCGCCTCGGTCAGGTCAGCCTGGAGCACCGCGAGGCGGATAGCCCCCTTGGCGCCGCCGTAGATCTTCTCGGCAAAACGCGTGGCCAACTGGTCGAAATGCCGATCACTCATGGGAGAACCGCCGCTCGCTGTCGGCCAACTTGGCGCGCACCACCTCATTCATGTCCAGGCCCAACTCACTGCACAGCAACAGCAGGTACAGCACGATGTCGCCAACTTCCTGACCGGCGTGGGCCAGTTTGTCAGCCGGCAACTGGCGCGACTGGTCTTCGGTCAGCCACTGGAAAATCTCCACCAGCTCGGCCATTTCCACACTGGCGGCCATGGCCAGGTTTTTCGGGCTGTGGAATGGCTTCCAGTCGTTGTTATCGCGGATGCGGTGCAGGCGTTCGGTGAGGTGTTCGAGGTTCATGCGGGGGCTCCTGAAGGTGTATAGCTTCGGGGGGATGGGCGTTGAAGGCAAGTGAACCTTTAGGCCGCCATCGCGGGCAAGCCCGCTCCCACATTTTGACCGTGTGAACCCAATCAACTGTGGGAGCTGGCTTGCCTGCGATGGCGATCTAATCGACGACGCTGAACTCCAGCCGGGCAGTTTGGCCAGCCTCATCCAGCACACTCAGTTGATAACGCCCCAATTGCTCGAAACTGGCGTTGATAAAATCCTGGTTAGCACTGTCCCCCAACGGCGCGCCATTGAGGAACCACCAACGCCGCCCACTGCCCCCCAGCGCGGAAAGCTTCAGGCGCAACGCCTGTTGGCTGCCCGCCGGCAAACGCAGTTGGTCACCTTCGCGTACGCCCACGATCGACAACGGTGAAGACGCCGCCAGCGCAGGCGGTGGGCAATCGGGATCAGCGGCCGGAATACGGGCTTCGCGACGTTCGATCCTGGGCAGCCAAGGTTCCAACGGCGCGGGCCAGAGGGCGATATTTTTGAGCGACGCGCCTGGGCAACGGGCATCAACCCGCAAGCCCTTGGCATTGACCCAGACACTTTCCATCAACCCCACACTCAGCGGTTGATCCAGCGCCTGCAGGGTCGGCGGTGTGGTGTTGTCCAGCGTCCATGCAAAGCGTTGGCGGCGGCAGTTGGGGTCGGAGCGGCTCATGGGCTGGCCCAGCGGCCAACAGATCGCCGCCACGCCCACATTGGCCGGCACCGGCTTCACCGGGGCACTGATGCCACGCTGGCTGTCGCGGTTGGTCAGCACGTCGTGTACCTGCAGCATCAACGGCGCGGCCGATGCCAGGCCGAATTGGCCAGGCACCGGCGTGCCGTCCGGACGGCCGATCCATACACCGATCAGGTAACGCGGCCCCACGCCAATCGCCCAGGCATCCCTGAAGCCATAGCTGGTGCCTGTTTTCCACGCCAGCACCGGGCGCTGCACCAGTTCGGCACGGGGATCGCGGTCGGGCCGGGCCTGGCCACTGAGGATGCGCCGCACAATCCACGCCGCCCCCGGTGAGAGCATCGGGCGCTCGCGCAGGACATCGTCGGGCTGCAAACGAATCGTCGCGCTCTTGCCGTCCCGCGCAAAGGCACTGTAGCCACTCACCAGGTCTTCCAGGCGGCTGCCGGCACCGCCGAGGATCAGCGCCAGGTTGGGCTCGGCCAGCGCCGGCAAGGCCAACGGCACGCCACCGATGCGCATCTGCGCGGCAAACCGCTTCGGCCCGTAGGCTTCCAGCAACTGCACGGCCGGCAGGTTCAGCGAACTGGACAATGCCGTACTCGCCGGCACCGCACCGCTGAAGCCCATGGAGAAGTTGCCCGGCCGGTAATCGCCATAGCGCCGGGGCACGTCCTGTAACAGGGATTCGGAGTGGATCAGCCCGTCGTCCAGGGCCATGCCGTACAGGAATGGCTTCAAGGTCGACCCAGGTGAGCGCAGGGCGCTGACCATGTCCACATGGCCAAAGCGCTTGGCGTCGTTGATATCCACCGAGCCCAGATAGGCGCGCACGGCCATGCTCTCTTCTTCCACCACCAGGATCGCGGCCGAAGTGTGCTCCGGTAAACGCGCGCGCCAGCCCAGCAGCAGGTCTTCAAGACGGCGTTGCAGGGTGGCGTCCAGGGTGGTGCGGATCAACGGCGGGCTGTCGGGGCGGTTCAAGCGTCGAGCCAGCAAAGGCGCCAGGCTCGGCTCCAGGCGCGGCGCGAGCAGCAGCGGTTCTTCCAGGGCTTCGTCGACGGCCGACTGCGGCCACACCTGGAATTCGGCGAGACGGCGCAGCACTTTGTCGCGGGCTTCCTGGGCGCGCTGGGGGTGACGGTCCGGGCGCAGGCGGCTGGGGCCTTGGGGCAATACGGCGAGCAAGGCGGCTTCGGCGTGGGTCAGTTGGGCCGGGGACTTGCCCAGGTAAGCCCAACTGGCCGCGGCCACGCCCTGCAAGGTGCCGCCGAACGGTGCACGATTGAGGTACAGGTTGAGGATCTCGTCCTTGGACAGGTGCCATTCCAACTGCGCGGTACGCCACAACTGGCGCAACTTGCCGTGAAAGGTGCGCGAATGCGGATCCAGCAGCCGCGCCACCTGCATCGACAACGTACTGCCGCCCGACACCACCCGCGCGCCGGTGAGGTTCTGCCACGTCGCCCGCACCAGCGCCAGCGGATTAACCCCGGGGTGCTGGTAGAACCAGCGGTCTTCGTAGGTCAGCAGCGCATCGAGGTAGTAAGGCGAGACTTCACGGCTTTGAATCGGGTAGCGCCATACGCCGTTGGCATCGGCGAAGCGCCATAACGGTGTGCCATCCTCGGCCAACACCACCCGGGCCAGGTCATCCTTGGGCAGGGGCAAGGGCCAGATGCGGTCGGCGAGCCATAGCAGGGCAACCAGCAGCAATACACTGCCCACCGCCCAACGCAATACCTGTAGGAGCCGGCTTGCCGGCGATAGCGATAGCGGTGGCGTTGAGACAGTTGGCAGATGTGTCACCGATCCACCGCCATCGCCGCGGTGCGACGTTTCGACAAGCCAGCTCCCACATTGAACCGAGTACACCCGTGATAAAGGAAACCCATGTTTAAACCGTCAAACCTCTATGCTGGTAGGGAACTAGCCTGTCGCATTAACAACCAAAGGCACAGATACGCCCACCTTCTCATCAGGACACACATATGCAGGTAGAAAGCTTCTTCGAATGGTTGGGCCAGGCGCTCGGTTCCGTCATCCGTTTTATCGTCGACGGGCTCAGCGGTTTGTTCGGTGCCTTGACCCACGCTGGCGGCAACTTTATCGAAGGCCTGTCGCGTACGTTGGGCATGGACACCTCGATCATCAGCATCCTTACACTGATCATCGGCCTGATGCTGCTGTACTCGGCCGTGCGCGCGTTCATGCGGGCTTCGATCATCATGGGGATCATCTGGTTGATGCTGGGGTTGTGGCTGCTGAGCTGGGTGGTGCACTAATCTCAAAACACCGCAATCCCCCTGTGGGAGCGGGCTTGCTCGCGAAAGCGGAGTGTCAGTCAGCTAATCTCATACTGACACACCGTCTTCGCGAGCAAGCCCGCTCCCACATTAAGGCCCATTTCAAATAGAGATCTTCATCGCCCTTTGATCACCAAGTCGGCCGGGGTTTCACCCACCGCCTGCCAGTTCGGCCGGTACATCGACTCCACCTGCGGCGGCGGCACCCGGTAAGTACCTGGCGTTACAGCCCGTGCCAGGTACAGCAGGTGGGTCGTGCCGGACTCTTCCAACTTCAGCGCCGCCACGTAGCGGTCATCGCGGAACTCCTGGTGCTTGAGGGCCGCATTCTGCATCGACTCGCGCCATTCCTTCACTTGGCTGCTGGCGTTTTCCAGGCTGGCGGCGCTTTGGGCGAGGTTCTGGTTTTCCAGCTCAAGGCCCGCCGGCAGCAGGTCTACCACCAAGGCATCCGGCACGCGCTGTTTGGCGCTCACCGCTAAATGCACCAGCACCAGGTCACCGCTGTTGAGGTTGCGCAGGTTCAACGGCTGGCCATTCATGCCCAGGTATTCACGACGGATGCTCAAGTTATCCCCACCCGCAGTCGGAGGCACTTGTGGATAACCCGAGATCGTCAGTTGTTGATACACCGGTGCTTCGCCTTTATTGCTCAGGCTCAGGTCGCCGGACAACAACTTGCCTTCCAGCTCCAGGGTCGATTGCTGGTTATTCAGCTCATGCACACCGCCGCTGCCGTCAAGCGTCACGCTCCAATTCGCGTCCGGCTTGGCAAACCCCAGGCGCCCAGCGAGGAACAGCGAATTACGCTCTTGGGTCGACAGGTATGGGCTGGCCGCCAGCAAATCCGAGAGCGTAAACAGGCGCTCCTCACGCTTGCCCTTGGCCAGGTCGTTCTCCTCCAGCAGCGCCAGGATCATCGCCTGGTCGCGCAAGGGGCTGCCGTAGTCGGCGAGCCATTCCTTGGCGTTGCGCTGCACCCCCAACCCGGCGAGCAAGGCTTGGTCGGCCCGTGGCTGATCACCCATTTTCTGCAGGGCAATCGACAGCTGTACCAGCGGCAAGCCTGAGCGTGCATCGCTGCGCCGTTCGAACAGGCTGCGCAATGCGCCCAGCGGCGCCTGCTGGCTGCGCGCCAGGACCATGCCGGCGTAAGCTTGCACGGCAAAGCGGGTGTGGTCGGCGTTGTCGCTGTAGTCGACTTCGATCAGGTTGCGTTCCTGCACATAACGCAGCAAGCGTTCGCTGGCCTTCTTCAAGGCCTCGGGCGGCACGGCAAAGCCCTGGTCGCGAGCGCGCAGCAAGAAGTCGGTGACATAGGCGGTCAACCAATATTCTTCTTCGCCATCGGCGCCCCACAAACCGAAGCTGCCGTTGTAGCGCTGCATACCCAGCAGGCGCTCAATGCCCAGCTCAATCTTGCGTTTGCGTTCAGTGTCCGACTCGCCTTTGATCGCCAGTTGCTTGAGCAACGCATTATCGGCATACAGCGAGGGGTACAAACCGCTGGCAGTCTGCTCCAGGCAGCCATAGGGGTACGCCTTGAGTGCACTGATCTGCGCGCCGAGGTTCAGCGGCGGCCGGCTCGAAAGGCTCAGCAGCGCCTCACGACCCGACGCATCGAATTGATCCAGGGTGCCGGCTGGCAGGTTCCAAGGCTGATCCTTGAGCACCGCACGGTAGTGCTTGAGCAACGCCGGATACGCCGGGCGCACGCCCAAGGTCCATTCGCGGCTGAACGGCGGCAGGTTTTCACCCGGCAGGTCCAGGCCATTCACACTGACCTTGACTTTGCCCTGCCCCAACCCGCCCCACGCCTTGACCGGGATGCGCAGCGTGGTGCGCTGGCCTTGTTTCAACTCCACGGTCTGCGCAGCACTGTTGACCAGCTCCAGCTGCCCTTCAGTCGTCAGTTGCACATCGAGCTTCTGTGCCTTGCCCGACAGGTTGGACAGGTCCAGCGCCAGAGTGGTCTGGTCGCCACCGGCCAGGAAACGTGGGGCCGACAGCTCGGCAATCAGCGGGGCGGCAATCACCGTCTTGGCTTCGGCCATGCCGTAGCGATCGTCGCTCCAGGCCTGGGCCATCAGGCGCAGTTCGCCGTTGAAGTCGGGGATGTTGACGCTGACGTCACCCTCGCCCTTGTCATTCAACGTCACCGGCGCGCTTTGCAGGGCGACGATGGTCACACTGGTGTCCGGGCGCTTGCCGCCCTTGGCCAAGGCGGCATCGCCGCCGAACGCCAGGCTGGCCAAACGGCCCTGGCCGGCTTCGATCAACTGGCCATAGATGTCGAACTGGTCCACGCCATAAGCCTTGCGGCCGAACAGGCTGGAATACGGGTCCGGTGTCGGGTATTCGGTGATGTTGAGGATGCCCACGTCCACCGCCGCCACCAGCACATGCACCTGTTTCGGCACGCTGCCATCGGCATTCCTGGCGGCGACCTTCACCGTCAGCGGTTGTTTGGGACGCATTTTTTCTGGCGCGGTGAGGGTCACGCCGAGCTTGCGCTGGGTGCGGTCCAACGGCAGGTGCAGCAGGCCCACGGCACGCTTCGGCGTGATATTGGCCTTGCGCTCACCGGGGCGGATGACCAGAGCACTCACATACAGGTCATGGCGTGACCATTTCGGGTCGAGCTTCACGGCAAAGCTTTTGCCTTCGGCCGGCACATCGATTTCCTGCCACCACAGCGGCCCTTCGGCAGACTCCACCAGCAGGTAGCCTTTGCCCGCCGCAGGCGGGGTGACGGTGACGTTGGCGGTGTCGCCGTCGCCATAGGCCGGTTTGTCCAGCGCCAGCTTGACCTGGTCGGGGCGTACGGCGCCGCCTTCGGTGTTGTCCTGGGCCTGGTAGCCGGCCCAGAAGCGCAGGCTGCTGATCAGCCCGGTCTGCGGATCTTCGACCTCTACACGGTACGGGCCCCACTCCACCTGGAAGCTGACCTTGGCGGTGTCTCCAGCCTTGATGTTCAGGGTCTGCTCATCAAGGTTGAGGAATTTCTCGTTGAAGTGGTAACTCCAGCCATCGTTGTCGGAGTAGTTCCAGTAGTAGTCGCGGCGCTCGCGCACCAGGCGCACCTTGAGGTTTTGTGCGGCGAGTTTCTGCCCCTCCTGGTTGGCCACCAGCACTTCGAATTCCGCCGGGCCATCGCCATTGGTTTCCTTGCCGTCAAACAGCCCACGCAGGCCCGGCAGTTGCTCGGCCGGCCAGATAGGCTGCACCAGGCGCCGGGTGATCGGCCGACCGCCCGACTCTTGCAAGCTGGCCTGTACGATCAATTGCAACGGCGATTTGACGTGGGCCCACTTGCTTTCCAGGGTCAGGTCTTCCTGGCCCTTGGCGTCGAGCACGCTTTCGTCCAGTTCGAAATCCTGGCTCAGTTCCTCTTCGGTGATGGAGCCGAACTGGTAACCCGGCAGCGCCTTGACCGCCTCGCGCAACGGCCGCACGTAAACCTGGCCGCTGACCCGGTTACCCGAGGCCGGCGCACCGTAGAGGTAGCGACCGTTGACATGAATCACCGGGTTGTCCGCCGGGCTCAAGGCGGTGTCACTCCCCTTGAGTTCCAATGCCAGGCGTTCGGGCAGGAAGTCTTCAACGAGGAATTCATACAACTGCGGTTTGCCGTCGCCCAGGTCGAACACCAGTTGCCAGCGCCCGGTCGGCGCTTCGCCCGCCAGTTGCAGTTGGTATTGATAGAGGCCGGAGGCATCGGAGTCCCACACGAACTTGCGGCTCACCTGCTCATCCGGGCGGCGCACTTCGACGCTCACCGGTTGCGGCTTGACGGCATTGCCGTCCTTGTCACGCAGCAAGGCGTTGAGCAGTACCGTTTCGCCGGGGCGATACAGGTCACGCGGCCCGAACACAAAGAACTGCAAGGGGTGGGAGGGCTGGCCGCCGATGTCGAACTCGGCGAGGTCCAGGGCAGCACTGTCGAGGCGCAGCATGCTGGTCTGCTCGCCCTGCTTGGCCAGCAGCACGCGCGCTTTTTTCGGCAACGGCAACTCGGCGTGGCCGCCTTTCTCGGTTTTGCCCTGGCCGAGTACACGGCCTTCGGAGTCGAGCACTTCGAGGTCAACGCCATCCAATGCCTTGCCGCCTTCCAACGCCTGGGTGAACACATCCAGGCGATTGGCGTAGCGGTGCACCGACAGGCCGATGTCACTCAAGGTGAACAGCGTGGCCGGCTGGGAATAGTTGTAGGTGCCGGAAGCGCGCATCACCGCCAGGTAGACACCCGGCTCCTGCAGTTGCTTGAGGCCGGCGATCGGCAGCAGCAGGGTTTCGCGCGTGTTGCGGGCCGGGTTCAGGTCGAAACGCCCGCCATAGACCAAGTCGGCCATCGGCAGCAGTTCACGGGCTTCATAACTTTGCAGGCTGGTGTTGCGCCCCCACTGCGCCAGGAACACCGGCAGGGAGCCGGGTTTGACGCGGAAGAATTCGACATCGATCTTGTCGACGTTCAGCGCGATCACCGGCAGGCCTTCGGCCAGGCGGGTCGGCAGCAGGGTGCCACGGCTGGCGAAGCCGACGGTGGCTTGCAGGTCACGGGTTTCCAGGCGGTCGTTGTAATCGGCGGCAAGGGTGTTGCCGTTGACCGCCTTGAGCCCGGCATCGACCGTGAGCACCAGTTTGCGCTGGGGCTCCAGGTGGCGCAGGCGCAGTTCCATGAGATTGTCGGAGACTTCCCAGGCGCCGTCGACCTTGCCGGACTTGCTGTCCACCAGATGGAGTTTGTCGGCGAATTTCTGATCGGGATCCAGGGGAATGGAAAAGCTCACGGAAAGGGTGCTGGCGCCGTCGAGCTGTACTTCGGACACATCCACCACGCTCAACTCACGCCCGGCGTAGCGCTGCTTCAGCGCCGCCACATCCACCGCCGCCTTGACGGGCGTGGGCGCAACGGTTACCGCCGCAGGCGCGGTCGGGGCAGCCGGTTTATCGGAAGAATCGCAGGCGCTCAGCAGGGCCAGCGCGCAGGCCAGGAACAATCCTTTGTTAAGCATGAGGCACTCGTAATGAGAGGGTCCGAGGGATGAACTATATATCAGCCCGTGGGCGGCCGATGTGGTGCTGGTCACATTGACCGACGGAGGGTGATTTGGTTCTTTGCAAGACGTAAAGCCAAGCCAAATCCCACAAGTAGTGAGGAGACCTGTGGGAGCTGGCTTGCCTGCGATGGCGGTCTTTCAGCCACATTTTTACTGGCTGGCCCACCGCCATCGCCGGCAAGCCGGCTCCTACATTGGTTCTGCGGTGTGATGGAGGGGCGGTTACAATGCCGCTCCACCGAGGAGCCTTGATGACTGCCCTGCTGAACGACTGGCGCCACCGCCCTACCCATCGCCGCGTCTGGGCCCTGGCCGCGCCGATGATCCTGTCGAACATCTCGGTGCCGTTGGTGGCGCTGGTGGACAGCATGGTCATCGGCCACCTGCCCCATGCCCATCAGCTGGGTGCGGTGGCGGTCGGCGCCAGCCTGTATACCTTCCTCGCCTGGGCCATGGGCTTCCTGCGCATGGGCTCCACCGGTTTTGCCGCCCAGGCCGCCGGGCGCAATGACGGCGCGGCGCTGCGGCAGATCCTGCTGCAAGGCCTGATTCTGGCGCTGGGGCTGGCGATGCTGTTGGGCACGGTGGGCATTCCCTTGAGCCACCTGGCACTGGAATGGATGCAGCCCTCCCCCGAACTCAACGCGCTTACCCGCGAATTCTTCCACACCCGCCTGTTCGGCCTGCCCGCCGCGCTGGCCAGCTATGCGTTGGTCGGCTGGTTCCTCGGCACGCAAAACGCCCGCGCACCGTTGGCGATTCTGCTGACCACCAACCTGGTGAATATCGCCCTGAACCTGTGGTTCGTCCTGGGACTGGACTGGGGCGTCGTCGGCTCGGCGCGTGCGTCGGTCGTGGCCGAATGGACCGGCGCCCTGCTCGGCCTGGCCCTCACGCAAAAGGCGCTGCGCGCCTACCCGGGGCATATCGCCTGGGCAGCGTTGAAAGTCTGGGAGAGTTGGCGCCCGCTGCTGGCGGTGAACCGCGACATCTTTATCCGCAGCCTGGCGCTGCAGTCGGTGTTTTTCATGATCACGGTGCAGGGCGCACGCTTGGGCGATGCCACCGTGGCGGCCAACGCGCTGCTGCTTAATGGCCTGCTGCTGACCGCCCACGCGCTGGACGGGCTGGCCCATGCCGTCGAAGCCTTGTGTGGCCACGCCATCGGCGCCCATGACCGCCAATCCCTGCGTCGTTCACTGGTAGTGGCCGGGGGTTGGTCGTTGATCGCCAGCCTCGGGTTTGCCTTGCTGTTCACCTTCGCCGGGCACCTGTTTATCGCCATGCAGACCGATATCCCTAGCGTGCGCGAAACGGCTGACATTTACCTGCCGTATCTAGCGGTGCTGCCGTTGATTGCGGTGTGGAGTTACCTGCTGGACGGCCTGTTCATTGGCGCGACCCGCGCGCGGGAGATGCGCAATGGCATGTTGCTCACCGTGGCCCTGACGCTGCCATTCGCCTGGGCGTTGCAGGGCTTGGGCAACCACGGGCTGTGGATCACCTTCCTGTTGTTCATGGCCCTGCGCAGTCTTACTTTGTGGGCGATTGCGTGGCGCTTGAACCGACAGGATCAGTGGCTTGGATAAACGCCGTAACGCGGTCCAGTACCGGCGCCAGCCAGCGTAACGGCCGGGAGATTGAAGCCACCAACGTCGCGTGGCTGGTCTTGGTGAAATAGGACACTTGGACTGGCACACCTGCGGCGCGCAACTTGCTCGCCAGGCCACCGGTGTTACGCGTTGGGTTGACCAGCTTGTCATCGGTTGACGCGAGCAACAGCGCAGGCGGCGTGCCGGCGCTCACATGGTTGATCGGCTGGGAGTCGGGCGGCGAGTTCGGGAAGAAGAACACCGGCCGCACGTCCCGGTTCTCAATCGGCAGGAAGTCATACGGCCCGGCCAGGCCGATCCAGCCTTTGAACACCGAAGGCGACAAGCCCACTTCATTCAGCCAGCGTGCATCCAACGCCAGCATCGAGGCGTTGTAGGCGCCGGAGCTGTGGCCCATCACGTAGAGCTGTGCTGGGTCGGCGCCGAACTCAGCGATGTGCTTGCAGGTCCAGGCCACCGCTTGGGCGCCGTCCTGGAGAAAGGCGGGGTAACGCACTTGCGGGTAGAGCCGGTAGTCGGCGATGACGACGACGATGCCGCGTGAGGCCAGGGCTTCACCGACGAAACCGTAGTCGTCCTTTGAGCCGCTGTTCCAACTGCCGCCATAGAAAAACACCACGACCGGGGCATTGGAGATCGCCGGGACGGGTCGGTAGATATCGAGTGTCTGCCGAGGATCAGCGCCGTAGGCGATGGCGGAGGTTTTGGTGAAGGTACTGGAGGGGGTGAGTGCATTGAGCACGTTGATGGGGGAGCAGGCCGCAAGGAATGCGGTGAGTGCCAGGGTGAATGCTTGCAGGCGTTTGCTCGACATCTTTCAACCCTCACACAGAAGGTACTACCAAGATGGAGATCCAAATGTGGGAGCTGGCTTGCCAACTCCCACAATTTAGATTTATGTCAGCTCAGATTATGAGGACAGGTACGACGAACGGGTCAGGCCCAGGCGCAGCGCGTCGAGGAACTGGGTACGCTCACTGGCACTGATCTTCGCGCTCGCACACTTGTCACGGTAGTGCGTCATCAACTCCTCCGGCGACAAGTGCACGTAGCGCAGCATGTCTTCGATGGTGTCGTGGGTCTCGATCCCGGCGCTGTACACCGAGCCATCTTCACGCTGGTAGATGTTCACCGAGTCGGTGTCACCAAACAGGTTGTGCATGTCGCCCAGAATTTCCTGGTAAGCCCCTACCAGGAAGATACCCAGCAAGTAGTCCTCGCCTTCGTTCAACGCGTGCACCGGCAGGCTGGTCTCGATGGACTGCTCGTCGACGTACTGCTTGATCTTGCCGTCGGAGTCGCAGGTCAGGTCTTGCAGTACGGCACGGCGCAGTGGCTCTTCGTCGAGGCGGTGCAGCGGCAGGATCGGCAATACCTGGCCGATGGCCCAGGTGTCCGGCAGGCTCTGGAACACCGAGAAGTTGCAGATGTACTTGTCGGCCAGCTTGTCATTGAGTTCGTCCAGCACCTGGCGGTGCGAGCGCTGGCGGGCTTTCAACGAGTTGTGCAGGCGGCGGCACACAGCGAAGTAGCACTGTTCGGCCAGGGCTTTTTCCGCCAGGGTCAGCTTGCCATCGGCGTACTGCGCGGCCACGTCGCTCATGTAGTGGGTGGCGCGCCAGTAGGTTTCGGTGACCATCTCGATGTCGGTCGGGCCGAGCAGGTCCACCAGCCATTGCACGGTTTCCGGCAAGGCTTCCTTGTTTTCGATTTCAGGCACGTCGTCGTTGTGTTTCTCGACGTCGGTGACTTGCACCACCAGCATGGCGTGGTGGGCGGTCAGGGAACGGCCGCTTTCGGAGAAGATGTTCGGGTGCGGCAGGCTCTGCGCGTCGCAGAATTCCTTGAGCATGCCCACGACCACGCCGGCGTAGTCGTCCATGTCGTAGTTGATGGAGCTGGCGTTACGCGAGTGCGTACCGTCGTAGTCCACGCCCAAGCCGCCGCCGACGTCGATGTGATCCACCGGCAGGCCGAGGTTGCGCAGTTCGCCGTAGTAACGGATGGCTTCCTTGAACCCGTGCTGGTAGTCCGCCAGGTTGGCGATCTGCGAGCCCATGTGGAAGTGCAGCAGGCGAATGCCCTGGTCCAGGCCAGCGGCGCGGAAGCGCTCGACCACGGACAACAGTTGCGCCGCCGACAGGCCGAACTTGGACTTCTCGCCACCGGTGTCTGCCCACTTGCTCGACGCCAGCGACGACAAACGCACGCGCAGGCCCACCTGTGGCTTGACCTTGAGGCTCGCCGCCTCTTCGATCACCAGGCCGACTTCGGATTCTTTCTCGATCACGATGAACACGTTGTGGCCCAGCTTCTGGCCCATCAGTGCCAGGCGGATGAACTCACGGTCCTTGTAGCCGTTGCACACGATGGTGCCGCCTTTCGGCGCCAGGGCCAGCACGGCCAGCAGCTCGGGCTTGGAGCCGGCTTCCAGGCCAATGGAAACGTTCTGGGTAGCGATGATGTTCTCGATCACCGCTTCCTGCTGGTTCACCTTGATCGGGTACAGCGCGGTGTACTTGCTCTGGTATTCCAGGCGCTCGATGTTCGCATCGAAGGCGCCGGTCAGCTGGCGTACACGGTCTTGCAGGATGTCGGGGAAGCGCACCAGCAGCGGCAACGACAGGCCGCTCTTGCGCAGCTCGTCGACTTGCTCGTACAGGTCGACGGGCGTGCTGTTCGGGCCGTTCGGACGGACTTCAACGCGACCGGCATCATTGATCGCGAAATACCCGGCCCCCCAATGGCGAATCCCGTAAACACTGCGGCTGTCCGCAACTGTCCATTGGCTGCCATCGTCTTTGCGTGTGCGTCGTACGGACATCGAAGTCCCCTATAAATGAAGTCGAAGGCACCGCCCCTCTCTGAGGCTGGCGCAGTCTAAAGAATGAAAATGACGATTTGCCTGCGTGGAAGGTAGGACCCCACACGCAGGACAGAGTTTAGACACAGGTCGGGAAGAGGCTTTCAGCCGCCGGACTTCTTGGCCTTGTACCCGAGCTTGATCAGCTCGGCCAACAGCAACTCGACGTGATCGCCCTGGATCTCGATGACGCCGTCTTTCAACGCACCACCGGTGCCACAGCGCTTTTTCAGCGACGTGGCCAGTTCTTTCAGGGCATCCTCGGCCAACGGCACGCCGGTGATGGTGGTCACCGTCTTGCCGCCACGGCCCTTGCTCTCGCGTCGCACGCGGGCAATACCGTCGCCTTGGGGGATCAGGGTCTGTTTACAGGTACACGAATCCACGGGCTGACGACAGTCCGGGCAGTGTCGACCTGCGTCGGTGGAAAATACCAGGCCACCAAGGGCGGCGAAGGATGCGGCTTTTTTGGCCACCGGCAATCCTCTTGGGAGGACAAAGACTGATCGGCCCCTGCGAAGAGGCGACCGACCGCGAAGCCCCACTCAGGCAGGGGCAGCGCTACCGTACCACCCGGCTCCCACAGTTATTACGGGGTGGCGCTGGGTGGTTCGGGTGAAAAGTCGCGCAGTGTAACGGCAAAAAGCCCAGTTGCTAAGAGCCAAATGGCGCCAATTTATGCAACTTTAGCGACGTGAGGCCAGATAGCGCCGCAACCCCTCTTGAGCGTCCGGGCAATAAGGCTTGTGTTCGGCCTCCTGCAGGACAATTTCAAGGGGTAGAAAGCGCGCTTCCATGACTTCTTCGGGCTGCAGGCGCAGGGGGCCATCCCAGACCGCCGAGTAGGATTTGCACCACAGCCGGCTGTCGCCATCCTCAAAATAGAAATGGTCGTGCTCGGTCAACGCCACCCCGCCGACGCCCAGCTCTTCTTCAAGCTCACGGGCTGCCGAATCCGCGTAGCTCTCGCCAGCCGCCACCATCCCGCCCGCCGCCGTGTCCCAGAACCCGGGGTACATGGCTTTGCTCAGGGTGCGCCGATGCACACACAGCTCACCGGCTGAATTGAACAGGAAGATAAAGGTGCAACGGCCGATCAGGCCGCGCTGGCGCAGGTCGGCGCGAACCAGGGCGCCGAGCAGGTGGTCCTGCTCGTCGACCCAGCAGATCAGTTCAGCATCGGAGGCTGCACGGTGCGCGGCCTCTTTTTGAGTGGCGTCCATCATCAACCCTGGTTGAGGAGCTGACGCAAATCGATCACTGCCGCGTTGGCCCGGGAAATGTAGTTAGCCATGACCAGCGAGTGGTTCGCCAGCACGCCGAAACCACTGCCGTTAAGAATCATGGGGCTCCACACCGGCTCCTGCGAGGCTTCCAGCTCACGAATGATCTGGCGCACGCTGACGGTGGCGTTTTTCTTGGCCAGTACATCGGCAAAGTCCACTTCAATGGCACGCAGCAAGTGAGACAAGGCCCACGCCTGGCCACGGGCCTCGTAGAACACGTTGTCGATCTGCATCCATGGGGTTTCGACCACTTCTTCATCGACCTGCGGCACTTCACCCGGGGCCAGGGCCTCGGTTTTCAGCGCCGTGTTCAACTTGACGCGGCCCACGCTGGCCGACAGGCGTTGCGACAGCGAACCCAGGCGCGTGGCGACATCACCCAACCAGTTGTTCAGGTTGTCGGCACGCGCATAGAACAATGCGCCCTTCTGGTTCGGGTCCGACAAACGCGCTTCGTAGCGGCTCAGGGAGTTGATGCCTTCCTGGTATTCCGACTCGCTGGATGGCAGCACCCAGCTCTTGTTGTCGAAGTTGAAACGCGGCTCGGCCTTCGCCAGGTCAGCGTCTTCAGCCGACTGCGACTGCGAACGGGCGAAGTCTTTGCGCAGGGCGCGGGTCAGGTCGCGCACCTGCACCAGCACCCCGTATTCCCAGCTTGGCATGTTGTCCATCCACAGGCCCGGCGGGAAACGGTCGTTGGAAATGTAGCCACCGGGTTTGTTCAGCAAGGTGCCGACCACGGTCTTGAGGGTTTCGACGGTGGTGAAACCCACCACCATCTGCTTACCGTCCTTCTCGGCGGCCAACTGGGCGTTCTGCTGGACCGGGAACAGCGCCGGTTCTTCGCTCCAGTACCAACCCAGGGCGCCGGTCACCAACAGGTACAAACCCAACACACTGAGCAAGGCCTTGCTCATCAGCAGGTTGCGAAAATAGCTGCGGTTGGCCGACTTGGGCTCGGGGGCGGGGCCTTTGGCAGTGCCTTCGCGGTTTTTCCAGTCCAGCATGGCGATATCCTTTCAATCACTTGAGTTCATGCACGTCAATGGTCCGGGTGCGTTCACACACTCGGACCACAACCCTACCCCATCGTGCCCATCGGTGCGGCGGTTTTAAACGAAAGTGGCATGGGGAAGAGGTTCGACTATAAAGGATGCACGCTTTTTACGCAGCGCGACCATGAGGTCAAAAACTGAATCACACAGACACGTACTTAATTGACGTATGACACTCATGTAACAGAAAAGAGGTGCTAGCATAGAGCCATCAGTCGACCTCAGCATGCACCCTAACTAGTAGTCAGGATATGACCGAGCCAGAAGACCCCAGCCGTGAGCGTCTCAAGCACCATTTTGCCCAGCGGGTAATTCATCAGGCACGTCAAATTCTTGAGATCTGGCAGCGCCTGCAACGCAGTGAATGGTCGAGCGCAGACCTGTCCGAACTCAGCGAAGCCAACCTGCGCCTGCTGCGCTTTGCCGAGCGCTTCGAACAACCGGAACACGGCCAGTTGGCGCGGCATATTGGCGAGTCCCTCAAGGCGGTGGATGAAAACCGCGGCCGCCTGAGCAGCCAGTTGATCACCGAACTCAACCGCTTGATGCAGCGCCTGTCCCGCACCGGCCTGCGCCAGGGCGACCAGCTGGAACAGACCTTCCTGCCGCCGATGCGCAAACCGATCTACGTGATGCTGGCCGATCACGACCGCGCCGAGCGCCTGGCCAAGCAACTGGAATTCTTTGGCATGAGCGCCCATTCCCTGGACAGCGTGGCGGCGTTCCGCGCGTCCATGGCCGAGCGCCTGCCTTCGGCGATTGTCATGGACGTGGACTTCTGCGGCGCCGGCCTGGGCCTCACACTGGCCGCCGAAGCTCAGGAAGGCCTGGAGCAGAAGCTGCCGCTGCTGTTCTTCAGCCTGCACGAAACCGACACCCCAACCCGCCTGGCCGCCGTGCGCGCCGGGGGACAGGAGTTCCTCACCGGCACGCTGGAAGCCTCAAGCCTGCTGGAAAAAATCGAAGTGCTGACCTGCGTCGCCCAGTACGAACCCTACAAAGTACTGATCATCGACGACTCCCGAGCCCAGGCCCTGCACACCGAGCGCCTGCTCAACAGCGCCGGCATTGTCACCCGCACCTTGATCGAGCCGATCCAGGCCATGGCCGAGCTGGCGGACTTCCAGCCCGACCTGATCATCCTCGACATGTATATGCCCGCCTGTACCGGCACCGAACTGGCCAAGGTGATCCGCCACAATGACCGTTATGTCAGCGTGCCGATCATCTACCTGTCGGCCGAGGACGACCTGGACAAGCAACTGGACGCCATGAGCGAAGGCGGCGACGACTTCCTCACCAAGCCGATCAAGCCGCGCCACCTGATCACCACCGTGCGCAACCGCGCCGCCCGTGCGCGCAACCTGAAAGCACGGATGGTGCGCGACAGCCTGACGGGCTTGTACAACCATACCCATATCCTGCAATTGCTCGAAGACTGCAGCTTCCGCGCACGCCGCGAGAATAAGCCGCTGAGCTTTGCCATGCTCGACATCGACCACTTCAAGCGGGTCAACGACAGCCACGGCCACCCCATGGGCGACCGCGTGATCAAGAGCCTGGCGCTGTTTCTCAAGCAGCGTTTGCGCAAGACCGACTATATCGGGCGCTACGGCGGTGAGGAGTTCGCCATCGTGATGCCCGACACCGACCTGGAATCGGCCTGCAAGGTGCTGGATGAAATTCGCGGGCGCTTTGCCGAAATCCACTACCCCGCCCAGCCGCAGGATTTGTGGTGCACCTTCAGTGCAGGCCTGGTGGAGCTGTGCGACGGCTCCGACAGCCTGATGATGGCGGCCCAGGCCGACGAGGCGCTGTACCGCGCCAAGGATGCCGGACGTAACCGCGTGCAAGCTGCGCGCACATCAAAGCAAAGTGCCACCTTTTCACCGGAATCCACTGATTCCGTCATAACCTTGTAATGAAAACGCAATAACTTCAGGCACTTATCTTTTGCTGTCGGTTGAAACCACGCATGCGCCTGAAGCTGCTGACCAATCTCAATACCCTCCTTCTAGTGGCCGTGTGCCTGGCACTTGGGGCGACACTCTGGTGGTCGCAACGGGCGCTGGAGCGGCCGTACCTGCTGATGGAACGCTACCTGGGCCTGTCCCAGAATTTTCAGAATCACGCCGCGCGCAACATCGACGACTACCTGGCCAGCGGTGACGCCCTGCGCTTGAGCAGTGCCAGTCAAAGCCTGGAAAACCTGTTGCAGCACCTGGACGATTTGCCGGCCGACCTGGCGCAAAGCCTGCGCCCTAGCCTGGTGGACCTCGATGGCTTCAGCAAAACCGACCTGCTGGCCGCCGGCAAGCTGGCGGGCGACCCGCAAGCCTTGTTGTTGCAGGCCGAACGTGAACTGGGGGCGAACCTGGAGCAACTGAGCCAGTACGCCATCGGCGTGAATACACCTGAAGCGGCGCGCTACCTGCCGCCGCTGTTGGCGGCCTCCCAGCATGTGGGCAAGTTGTCCCTGGCCCGCGACAAGCTGGTGAGCAGCGGGCGTGCCGAACTGGCCGATGACGTGGAACGCGAGATCACCAGCATCCGTGCCCAGGCCGACCTGCTGGCGCAGCTACCGCTGCTGGGGGTGACCGCCGCCGCCGAATCAAGCAGCGATGATTTCTCGGCCATGATGGGCCTGGAAAACAGCGAAAAAACCGTCGCCCAAGACACCGGCGTCGACCTCAAGCGTGAACTCAACAGCCTGTTGACCCGCTACCCCGCCGAACTCAAGCGCACCCGCGACCAGATCCAGCAACGGGCTGACCTGGCCACCGCCACGCACCTGAAAATCAAGGCCGTACAAGAAGCCATTGCCGGCCTGGAGCCCGTGGTGCGTGCCCAACACGGCAAGATCCAGGGCGAAGTGCGCCTGATGCAGGGTGTGATGATCGGCCTGATCCTGCTGATCGCACTGTTGATCGACACCCTGCAACGCCGCCTGGCCCGCGTGCTGACTAACCTGGCCCCAGCCCTGTCGACCTGGGCCGAAGGCGACTTCAGCCAGCCAATCGCCCTGGGCAAGACCAATCGCGAACTGCACGATATCGAAGCGTCGCTTAACCGCTTGCGTGCCTACCTGGTGGACCTGGTGGGCACCATTCGCGGCAATGCCGAAGAAGTCGCCGGCAGCAGCCACGCACTGGCCGAACTGAGCAGCGGCCTGCATGACGGTGCCGAACGCCAGGCCGGGGACACGGCACAGATCCGTGATTCCCTAGGGGAACTGGAAGCGACCATCCAACAGGTGGCCGGGGATGCCAGCCAGGCAGCCGATGCCAGCCGCAGCGCCGGCCAGGCGGTGGAACAAGGCCAGCGCGTCATCGGCCTGAGCCTGACCGGGTTGCATGCCCTGGTGGGTGAAGTGCAGCAAAATGCGCAGATGATCGAGAAACTTGCTGAAGAGTCCGCCACCATCGGCGGTGTGCTGACGGTGATCCGCTCGATTGCCGACCAGACCAACCTGCTGGCCCTCAACGCCGCCATCGAAGCCGCTCGCGCCGGTGAGGCCGGCCGTGGTTTCGCCGTGGTGGCCGACGAAGTGCGCTCCCTGGCCCAGCGTACCGCTGGCGCCACCGCCGAAATCCAGACCCTGATCGCCGGCCTGCAAAGCGCCGCCCACCAATCGGTGGAAGGCATGCGCGCCCAGGTTGAACACGCCGAAGCCACGGCCCAGCAGGCCCAGGCGGCCGACGGCGCGCTGGATGAAATCGTCGGCGCGATCCAGACCATCTCTGAAACCGCCGTGCGCATCGCCGATGTGACCGCGCAGCAGAGTGGTGCCGTCAGCGAGATCCGTGACAACAGTGAGCGAATTCACCAGTTGGGTGAGGACAACCTGCTGCGTATCGGGCAAGGGCGTAGCCAGGGTGAGCATTTGCTGGTGTTGGGTGGGCATCTCAACACGGCGGTGAAAGCCTTTCGCGTCTGATCTGCCTCACAACGATCTAAATTCATGTGGGGATCGAAATGTGGGAGCGGGCTTGCTCGCGAATGCGGCGGGTCAGTGACGGATGTGTTGACTGATACACCGCATTCGCGAGCAAGCCCGCTCCCACCTTTGGTCTCCGGCGTACTCGGAACCGTGTTTCCAATGACCGGATACGAGGCCACAGTCACAAATTTCGCGCTATCCTCGCTAATCGTGCTGCCTACTGCATAGAACTGGACAGTCACAAAGGCTTTGCGGCATAGTCGCCGGGTTCTGCCGTACCCACATCAATAACAAGGAACAGCCGATGGCGACCTTTCTGGTTCTACACGGACCCAACCTGAACCTGCTCGGCACCCGAGAACCGGGCGTCTACGGGGCAGTCACCCTGGAACAGATCAACCTCGATCTGGAACGCAGGGCCCGTGAAGCCGGCCACCATCTGCTCTACCTGCAAAGCAATGCCGAGTACGAATTGATTGATCGCATCCATGCTGCGCGTGGCGAAGGCGTGGACTTTATCCTGATCAATCCCGCCGCTTTTACGCATACAAGTGTTGCATTACGTGACGCGCTGCTGGCGGTGAGCATCCCATTCATCGAAGTGCATTTGTCGAACGTGCACAAACGCGAAGCTTTCCGCCATCACTCCTACTTCTCCGACGTTGCGGTAGGTGTGATCTGCGGCCTTGGCGCCAGCGGTTACCGACTGGCCCTGGAGGCCGCCCTGGAACAACTTGAACAACCGGCCAAGCGCCCCTGACCGACCCTTGGGAGTTGATGATTCATGGATATCCGTAAAGTTAAGAAACTGATCGAACTGCTGGAAGAATCCGGTATCGACGAGCTGGAAATCAAGGAAGGCGAAGAGTCCGTACGGATCAGCCGTCACAGCAAGACCCCGGCTCAACAGTTCTACGCACCGCAAATGCAAGCACCGGCGCCAGCCGCCGCTGCTCCGGCTGCCGCACCTGCCGCCGCCGCTGCTGCACCTGCTGCCCCGGCCGCGCCTGCGCTGAACGGTTTCGTGGTCAAGTCGCCAATGGTCGGTACCTTCTACCGCACCCCGGCTCCGACCTCGCCAGCCTTCGTTGAAGTCGGCGCAACCGTGAAAGTGGGCGACACCATCTGCATCGTTGAAGCGATGAAGATGATGAACCACATCACTGCTGAAAAAGCCGGCGTCATCGAATCCATCCTGGTAGAAAACGGTCAGCCGGTTGAGTACGACCAGCCGCTGTTCACCATCGTTTGAACCGCGGAGTGCCTTCGATGTTGAAACCTGCGAAGAAACTGGAAAAAGTCCTGATCGCCAACCGCGGTGAGATCGCCCTGCGAATCCTGCGCGCCTGTAAGGAACAAGGCATCAAGACCGTCGCTGTTTACTCGACGGCCGACTCGGAACTGATGCACGTGAAACTGGCGGACGAAAGCATCTGCATCGGCCCGCCACTGGCCACGAACTCGTACCTGAAAGTCCCAAGCATCATCGCCGCAGCAGAAGTGACCGGCGCTACCGCTATCCACCCAGGCTACGGTTTCCTCGCGGAAAACGCCGACTTCGTCGACCAGGTGGAAAAATCCGGCTTCACGTTCATCGGCCCCAAAGCCGAGACCATTCGCCTGATGGGCGACAAGGTCTCCGCCAAGGAAGCCATGATCGCGGCCGGCGTGCCAACCGTTCCTGGTTCCGACGGCCCACTGCCTGAAGACGAGGAAACCGCTCTGCGCATTGGTCGCGAAGTGGGTTACCCGGTGATCATCAAGGCCGCCGGTGGCGGTGGTGGTCGCGGCATGCGCGTGGTGCACAAGGAAGAAGACCTGATCGAAGCCGCCAAGCAGACCCGCTCTGAAGCAGGCGCCTGGTTCAACAACCCGATGGTCTACCTGGAAAAATACCTGACCAACCCACGTCACGTGGAAGTGCAGGTATTGTCCGACGGCCAGGGCCACGCCATTCACCTGGGTGACCGCGATTGCTCGCTGCAACGTCGCCACCAGAAGGTACTGGAGGAAGCCCCGGCACCAGGTTTGGACGAAAAAGCCCGCGAAGAAGTGTTGGCTCGCTGCGTCAAGGCGTGCATCGACATCAACTACCGTGGCGCCGGTACCTTCGAGTTCCTCTACGAGAACGGCCGCTTCTACTTCATCGAGATGAACACTCGCGTGCAGGTAGAGCACCCGGTTTCGGAGATGGTCACCGGTATCGACATCGTCAAGGAGATGCTGAGCATTGCCGCTGGCAACCCGCTGTCCTTCACCCAGGACGACGTGAAGATCCACGGCCACTCCCTGGAGTGCCGGATCAACGCCGAAGACCCGAAAACCTTTATCCCAAGCCCTGGCCTGGTCAAGCACTTCCACGCGCCCGGCGGCAACGGCGTACGTGTGGATTCTCACCTGTACAGCGGCTACAAGGTTCCGTCCAACTACGACTCGCTGATCGGCAAGCTGATCACCTGGGGCGCCACCCGCGACGAGGCCATGGCCCGTATGCGTAACGCCCTGGACGAAATCGTGGTCGACGGCATCAAGACCAACATCCCGCTGCACCGGGACCTGGTCCGCGATGAAGGCTTCTGCGAAGGTGGTGTGAACATTCACTACCTGGAACACAAACTGGCGAACCAGTAAGTGCTCTGAAACAACAAAGCCGCCTCCGGGCGGCTTTGTTGTTTCACCTGTAGTGAGCGGGCTTGCCCCGCTCACTACAAAAGCCTTGCTCGCCACAGCATCATGCTCTCGCGTAAACTTGCGCCCTTTCGCAGCCCCACTGCGCTGCACATTCAATTTTTTCAAAGGTGCCCGCCATGCCTTGGCTGCAAGTCCGTCTCGCCATCAGCCCAGAACAAGCCGAAACCTATGAAGACGCTTTCCTCGAAGTCGGCGCTGTATCGGTAACCTTCATGGACGCCGAAGACCAGCCGATCTTCGAGCCGGAACTCAACACCACCCCGCTGTGGTCCCACACCCATTTGCTGGCCCTGTTCGAGGACGGCACCGATGCCGCCAGCGTACTGACCCATATGGAACTGCTGACCGGCGGCCCATTGCCCGAGCATCACAGCGAAGTCATCGAAGACCAGGATTGGGAACGCAGCTGGATGGACAACTTCCAGCCCATGCGTTTCGGCCAGCGCCTGTGGATCGTACCGAGCTGGCACGCTGCGCCGGAACCGGATGCCGTCAACCTGCTGCTGGACCCGGGCCTGGCGTTCGGCACCGGCACTCACCCCACCACCGCATTGTGCCTGGAATGGCTGGACGGCCAGGACCTGACCGACAGCCACGTGCTGGACTTCGGCTGCGGTTCGGGCATCCTCGCGATTGCCGCGTTGTTGCTGGGCGCCAAAGAGGCGGTCGGCACCGACATCGACGTGCAGGCCCTGGAAGCCTCCCGCGATAACGCCGGGCGCAACCACATCCCTGAAGGCAAATTCCCGCTGTACCTGCCGGAGCAATTGCCGCAGGTGCAGGCCGACGTGCTGGTGGCCAACATCCTCGCCGGCCCGCTGGTGTCCCTGGCCCCGCAACTGTCGAGCCTGGTCAAGCCGGGCGGGCGCCTGGCACTGTCGGGCATCCTTGCCGAGCAAGGCGAAGACGTCGCCGCGGCCTACGCCAAGGATTTCGAGCTGGACCCGATCGCCAACCGTGATGGCTGGGTACGCATCAGCGGTCGTCGGCGCTAGAATGAGCGCTTGCCTGAATCGGATGGCCGCATGACCGACAGTTTCGTCACCCAGTGCCCGCATTGCCAGACCCGCTTTCGCGTCAGCCACGCCCAGTTGAGCGTGGCCCGTGGCGTGGTGCGCTGCGGCTCGTGCCTGCAAGTGTTCAACGCGGTTCGCCAGTTGCTGGAACAGCGCGCCGGCACATCGACCCCGGAAACACCAAAGCCGGTTGCCGCCGCACCTGTTCCCGAGATCGCGCCTGAGCCTGCCCCTCAGGCACCGCGAGCCATCAGCCAGAAGCAGTGGACGGCCGAAGAGCTGGACCTGGACAACCTGGACCTGGACGAAGAACTGGCCAAGCTGGAACGCCGCGAGATTCAGCACACCCTGCCCGTTGGCGCAGACCGGCGTCAGCCGGGCGCCGATCGTCGGCAAAAGCAAGAGCCCCTCAGCGCCAGCCGCGACTCGGTCAAGGCCGAAGAAGAGAAATGGGCTGCCAGCCTGTTCAGCGAACCGCCCGAAGAGCGCGCCGCCCACCCCGCGCTCGAACCTGAACCGGCCAAGGCACCTGCGGCCAAGCAGCGCACCGAACCGTCCATGTCGCTGCACATCGATGACCTCGACGATGAGCCTACCCTGCGCTCAACCGTGGATGACGAAGATATCGACCCGCCCTTCAGCCCCGTCGCCCACGACGAGGACGACGCCGAGCCCGAAGAGCACCCCCAGCCCCGTCGCAAGCAGCGGGCACGCAGCCCCGCCAGCGCTCACGACGATGTGCTGCAGGACCTCGAAGACGACCCCCTGCACCTGTACGCGCAAAAACGCCCGTCGGGCTGGGGCCGCCGCCTGATCTGGCTGCTGCTGGTGCTGATCGCTGCTGGCGGCCTCGCTGGCCAGTACATCGCCTATCAATTCGACGACCTGGCTCGCCAGGACGCCTATCGCCCGTGGTTCCAGGAACTGTGCCCGAAAGTGGGCTGTACGGTGCCGTCACGGGTGGACATTGCCCATATCAAGAGCAGCAACCTGGTGGTGCGCAGCCACCCCGACTTTGCCGGGGCGCTGGTAGTGGACGCCATCATCTATAACCGCGCCACGTTCTCCCAGCCGTTCCCGCTGCTGGAGCTGCGCTTTGCCGACCTGAACGGCAACCTGATTGCCAGTCGTCGCTTCAAGCCTGCCGAATACCTCAACGGTGAACTGGCCGGCGTGAGCGAAATGCCATCGCAGACACCGATCCACATCTCCCTCGATATCCTGGATCCAGGCAACAAAGCCGTGAATTACAGCCTGAGCTTCCACTCGCCCGAGTGAACCGGTTCATGCACGAAGGTTTGACGGCGGCATCTTGACTTTGCCGCGCTCGACCAAACCGACGGCGATAAAGAAATAACTGTTCAGATTTTATCCAATTCAGCCTTTATCCAGTCATCGAGAGCGGGTATCATGCCAACCCTTTTTCGAACTCTAATGATCCGGCCCCACAACAGGGAAGTCCTATGTCGGCGGTACGCATCGGCCCATACACATTGCAAAACGGCTTGATCCTCGCCCCGATGGCGGGTGTCACCGACCAGCCCTTTCGTCAGCTGTGCAAGCGTTTGGGCGCAGGTCTTGTAGTCTCGGAAATGGTCACCAGCGACATGAGCCTGTGGAACACCCGCAAATCGCGCATGCGCATGATCCACGAAGGTGATCCCGAGCCCCGCTCGGTGCAGATCGCCGGTGGTGATGCACAGATGCTGGCGGATGCGGCCCGGGCCAACGTGGAGCTGGGCGCACAGATCATCGATATCAACATGGGCTGCCCGGCCAAGAAGGTCTGCAACAAGGCCGCCGGTTCCGCCCTGTTGAAAGATGAGCAGTTGGTTGCCGAGATCCTGCAGGCCGTTGTCGCCGCAGTCGATGTACCGGTCACCCTGAAGATCCGTACCGGCTGGGACCGGGACAACAAGAACGGCCTGACGGTGGCGAAGATCGCCGAACAGGCAGGAATTACAGCGCTGGCAGTGCATGGCCGCACCCGCGCCGACCTTTACACCGGTGAAGCCGAGTACGACACCATCGCCGCGATCAAGCAGGCGGTGTCGATGCCGGTCTTTGCCAATGGCGATATCGACTCAGCCGAAAAAGCCCGGCGCGTACTCGACGCAACCGGTGCCGATGGTTTGTTGATAGGCCGGGCCGCCCAGGGGCGGCCGTGGATTTTCCGTGAGATCGAGCATTTTCTGCGTACCGGCGACGTCTTGCCGGCACCGGGGCTGATCGAGGTGGAACGTATTCTGCTAGAGCATCTGGCCGCCCTGCACGCCTTCTATGGGGACGTGATGGGAGTACGCATTGCTCGCAAGCATGTCGGCTGGTATCTCGCAACCCTGCCGGGCGCCAGGGAGTTTCGCGCCCACTTCAATCGTTTGGATGATACGGAAGCACAGTGCGCCAACGTTCGTGAGTTCTTCAGCGAACGTTACAAGAGCCTGGGGACAGGGGACGGAGAGGGGGTGGCCGCATGACGATGATGACCGAGACTTTAGTGAGTGGAACAACACCCGTGAGCGACAACGTCAATTTGAAACAGCACCTCAACACGCCGAGCGAAGAAGGCCAGACCCTTCGCGGGAGTGTCGAGAAGGCGCTGCACAATTATTTCGCCCACCTTGAGGGCGCTTCCGTCACGGACGTGTACAACCTGGTGCTCTCCGAAGTCGAGGCGCCGCTGCTCGAAAGCGTGATGAACTACGTCAAGGGCAACCAGACCAAAGCCAGTGAGCTGCTGGGCCTCAACCGTGGCACCTTGCGCAAAAAGCTCAAACAATACGATTTGCTGTAAGCATTCAATCAAACCAGAAAGGCGCCCGCGTAAAAAACGGTCGCCTTTTTTGCTGACTCCTTTGCTTTTGATGGAAATTGAAATGACCGACCAGACTACCCGCCTGCCGATCCGCCGCGCCTTGATCAGCGTTTCCGACAAGACCGGCATCCTCGAATTTGCCCGGGAGCTGGAAGCCCTTGGCGTGGAAATCCTCTCCACAGGCGGGACCTTCAAACTGCTGCAGGACAATGGCGTGGCCGCAGTAGAAGTGGCGGACTACACCGGTTTCGCAGAAATGATGGACGGTCGGGTCAAGACCCTGCACCCGAAAATCCACGGCGGCATCCTTGGCCGTCGTGGCACCGACGACGCCATCATGGCCGAGCACGGCATCAAGCCGATCGACCTGGTGGCCGTTAACCTGTACCCGTTCGAAGCCACCATCAACAAGCCAGGCTGCGACCTGCCGACGGCCATCGAGAACATCGATATCGGCGGCCCGACCATGGTTCGCTCGGCAGCCAAGAACCACAAAGATGTGGCCATCGTGGTCAACGCCAGCGACTACGCCAACGTGCTGGAAAGCCTGAAAGCCGGCGGCCTGACCTACGCCCAGCGTTTCGACCTGATGCTCAAGGCGTTCGAACACACCGCGGCCTACGACGGCATGATCGCCAACTACATGGGCACGGTTAACCAAGCCGCTGAAACCCTGTCGACCGAAGGCCGCAGCCAGTTCCCGCGTACCTTCAACAGCCAGTTCATCAAGGCCCAGGAAATGCGCTACGGCGAGAACCCGCACCAGAGCGCGGCGTTCTACGTTGAGGCCAAGCCCGCCGAAGTGGGCATCGCCACCGCGACCCAACTGCAAGGCAAAGAGCTGTCCTACAACAACGTGGCCGACACCGACGCCGCGCTGGAATGCGTGAAGAGCTTCGTCAAGCCGGCCTGCGTGATCGTCAAGCACGCCAACCCGTGCGGCGTGGCCGTGAGCCCGGACGCCGAAGGCGGTATCCGCCAGGCCTACGAACTGGCCTACGCCACCGACACCGAATCGGCCTTCGGCGGCATCATCGCGTTCAACCGTGAGCTGGACGCCGAGACCGCCAAAGCGATCGTCGACCGTCAGTTCGTTGAAGTGATCATCGCCCCAAGCGTGAGCGAAGAGGCCCGTGCCGTTGTGGCCGCCAAAGCCAACGTGCGCCTGCTGGCCTGTGGCGAGTGGTCGGCTGACCGCGCTGCGGCCTGGGACTACAAACGCGTCAACGGCGGCCTGCTGGTACAGAGCCGCGACATCGGCATGATCGGCAGCCAAGACCTGAAAGTCGTGACCAAACGCGCCCCGACCGAGCAAGAGATCAACGACCTGATCTTCGCCTGGAAAGTGGCCAAATACGTTAAATCCAATGCCATCGTCTACGCCAAGAACCGCCAGACCATCGGTGTCGGCGCGGGCCAGATGAGCCGCGTGAACTCGGCGCGTATCGCCGCGATCAAAGCCGAGCACGCCGGCTTGCAGGTGGTGGGTTCGGTCATGGCCTCCGATGCGTTCTTCCCGTTCCGCGACGGCCTGGACAATGCGGCAAAAGCCGGCGTGACCGCCGTGATCCAGCCAGGCGGCTCGATGCGCGACGCAGAAGTGATTGCTGCTGCAGATGAAGCCGGCATCGCCATGGTCTTCACCGGCATGCGCCACTTCCGTCACTGATCTAACTCGATAGAGATGTGAGAGCGGGCTTGTGTGGGAGCGGGCTTGCTCGCGAATGCGGTGTGTCAGTCGGCACATTCAACACTGACCCACCGCATTCGCGAGCAAGCCCGCTCCCACATTTAAAAGCGCTCCTGCAGCGCCTACAGAATTTGAGGTTTTTGAAATGAATGTTTTGATCATTGGCAGCGGTGGCCGTGAACACGCCCTGGCCTGGAAAGTTGCCCAGGACCCACGCGTCCAGAAAGTATTCGTTGCCCCGGGCAACGCCGGCACCGCCATTGAAGCCAAGTGCGAAAACGTCGCCATCGACGTCCTGGCCCTCGAACAACTGGCTGACTTTGCCGAGAAAAACGTCTCCCTGACCATCGTTGGTCCGGAAGTCCCGTTGGTTGCCGGCGTCGTGGACCTGTTCCGCAGCCGTGGCCTGGACTGCTTCGGCCCGACCGCAGGCGCTGCCCAACTGGAAGGCTCCAAGGCGTTCACCAAGGACTTCCTGGCGCGTCACAAGATCCCGACTGCCGACTACCAGAACTTCACCGAGATCGAGCCGGCCCTGGCTTACCTGCGTGAAAAAGGTGCGCCGATCGTGATCAAGGCCGACGGCCTGGCGGCCGGTAAAGGCGTGATCGTCGCCATGACCCTGCAGGAAGCCGAGGACGCCGTACGCGACATGCTCGCCGGCAACGCCTTTGGCGATGCGGGTTCGCGCGTGGTGATCGAGGAATTCCTCGACGGCGAAGAAGCCAGCTTCATCGTGATGGTCGACGGCAAGAACGTGCTGCCGATGGCCACCAGCCAGGACCACAAACGCGTCGGCGACGGCGACACCGGCCCGAACACCGGCGGCATGGGTGCTTACTCCCCTGCCCCAGTCGTGACCAGCGACGTGCACAAGCGCGTGATGGACCTGGTGATCTGGCCAACCGTGCGCGGCATGGCCGACGAAGGCAATGTGTACACCGGTTTCCTGTACGCCGGCCTGATGATCGACAAGGCTGGCAACCCGAAAGTCATCGAGTTCAACTGCCGCTTCGGCGACCCGGAAACCCAACCGGTGATGCTGCGCCTGCAATCGAGCCTGGTGCTGCTGGTGGAAGCCGCTCTCGCCCAGGCGCTGGACAAGGTCGAAGCGCAGTGGGACCCACGTCCGAGCGTCGGCATCGTGCTGGCCGCCGGCGGTTACCCGGCCGACTACGCCAAGGGCGATGTAATTGAAGGCCTGGACGCGGCTGCTAAGCTGGAAGGCAAGGTGTTCCATGCGGGCACCGCGCTCAAGGATGGCCAGGTGGTGACCGCCGGTGGCCGCGTGTTGTGCGCCACCGCGATGGGCGCCAGTGTCGACGCCGCGCAGCAACAGGCGTACAAACTGGCCGCAGCCATCGATTGGAACGGCTGCTTCTACCGCAAGGACATCGGCTACCGCGCCATTGCCCGTGAACGTGGCGAGAACAGCTGAACAGCTACACTTGAGTAGCTATCCGTTCGGTTAGGCAAGGGCCTCTGGCCCTTGCCGTACACATGTCGCCCCGCGCATAGTTAACCCGTGCATCAACCTACGAAGGGATTTCGCCGTGCGCTGGCTCAGGATCGCCATAGGTTTCACAGTCAGTCTGCTGACACTGCTCTGCTTGTTCCCGGCCCAGGCCGCCGCACAAGGCAGTGGTTGGGCAGTATTGCTTGATGAACAGGCCGACCTGCAACTGAGCGACATCCGTTCCGCCCGCTACACCAACCAATTCAGCCCCATCGAACTGGACCGCATTACCGCCGCGGAACCGGACGGCGCGTTGTGGGTACGTTTCAAACTGCAACCTGGCAAGCACGAGCAAGTGCTGCGGGTGTTCGCCCCGGACCTGTCCCACCTGAGCCTCTACGTGCTCGACGGCGACACCCTGGTGGAACAGCAAAGCACCGGCACCCGCCAGCCCCAGGCGGAACGCCCGCTGCCCAGCAGCGACTTCATGTTACCGATGCCCCAGAGCCAAAGGCCCCTCGAGGTCTACCTGCGCCTGGTCTCGGAGCACGAACTGCGCCCCTACATCACCCTGGAGCCCGCCGTACTGGCCGCTGCCGACCAGAACCAAACGTTGATCTACGGGCTGCTGTTTGGCGTCCTGTTGATGTTGATCCTGCACAACCTCACACGCTTCGCCTATCACCGCTCGCGCAGCAGCCTGTGGCTGGCGGCGTGCGAAGTGCTGTTGATGCTCAGCCTGGCGCTGCTGCTCAACCTGGTAGGCCCATGGCTGCCGAACTGGCACGCCGTGCAAACCCCAGGCGCCTACCTGGCCTTGTTGCTCACCGCACCGTGCGGGTTGATGTTCGCCTACCGCTTCTTCATGCCCCTGGGCCCTCATCCGCTGAACAAGCTGTTGATGGCCGACATCCTGTTTATCGTGCTGTGTGGCCTGCTGCTGTTGTTCGTCAACACCCTGCCACTGAACATCATCACCTATGCGCTGGTCGCCCTGGCCGGCTTGAGCATGCTGTTTGTGTCGGCCTATCACTGGCAAAAAGGCTACCGCCCGGCACGGCTGTTCGTGGCGGCGATGGTGGTGTTCAACATCGGCACGCTGATCATCCTGCCTGCGCTGCTCGGCCTTACGCTTGTCGCGCCGCAAGGCTTGATCGTGACCCTGCTCAGCTTCATCTGCCTCAGTGGCCTGCTGATGAGCCTGGCCCTGGGCGAACGCCAGCGCGCGATTGTCGAGGCGCGCTTCAGCCTCAGCCGTGACCTGGCCGCGAGCAATGCCGAGATCGCCGCCAAAGCCGAATTCCTGGCGAAGATCAGCCACGAGATCCGCACGCCCATGAACGGCGTGCTGGGCATGACCGAACTGCTGCTGGGCACGCCGCTGTCGGTGAAGCAGCGCGACTACGTGCAGACCATCCACAGCGCCGGCAACGAGCTGCTGACCCTGATCAACGAGATCCTCGACATCTCCAAGCTGGAATCCGGGCAGATCGAATTGGACGACGTGCAGTTCGACCTCAACGCGCTGATCGAAGATTGCCTGAGCATCTTCCGCGCCAAGGCCGAGCAGCAGAACGTCGAACTCATCAGCTTTATCCAGCCCCAGGTGCCCCGTGTCATCAGTGGCGACCCGACGCGCCTGCGCCAGGCGCTGTTGAGCCTGCTGGAAAACGCCCTGCAAAAAACCGATGAAGGCGAAGTGCTGATCGTTGTCGCCCTTGATGAACGCAGCACCAAGCCACGCCTGCGCATCGCCGTGCAGGACAGCGGCCTGCCGATGGAAACCGCCGAGCGCGAAGCGCTGTTACACAGTGAACTGCACAGCAAGAATTTCCTGTCGGCCACACGCCTGAGCGGTCACCTGGGCCTGGTGATCGCCCGTCAGCTGATCCTGTTGATGAACGGCGAGTTCGGCATCAAGAGCGGCAGCCACCAGGGCAGCACACTGTGGCTGACCCTGCCGCTGGACCCGGAACGCCTGGAGCACCCCACTTCCGACCTCGACGGCCCGCTCAAGGGTGCGCGCGTACTGGTGGTGGACGACAACGACACCTGCCGCAAGGTGCTGGTGCAGCAGTGCTCTGCCTGGGGCCTCAACGTCAGTGCCGTCCCCTCGGGCAAGGAAGCCTTGGCGCTGTTGCGCACCAAGGCGCACCTGCGCGACTACTTCGACGTGGTGTTGCTGGACCAGAACATGCCCGGCATGACCGGCATGCAACTGGCGGCGAAGATCAAGGAAGACCCGAGCCTGAACCACGACATCCTGTTGATCATGCTCACCGGCATCAGCAACGCGCCGAGCAAGATCATCGCGCGCAACTGCGGGATCAAGCGCATCCTCGCCAAACCGGTGGCCGGCTATACCCTCAAGACCACCCTGGCCGACGAACTGACCCAGCGTAGCAAAGGCAGCGTGCCCGTGCGCCCGGTGCTCAGCGCACCGGCAGCCGTCACCGTGCCCAGCGATTTCCGCATCCTGGTGGCCGAAGACAACAGCATTTCCACCAAGGTGATCCGTGGCATGCTCGGCAAGCTCAACCTCAACCCGGACACCGCCAGCAACGGCGAGGAAGCGTTGGAAGCGATGAAGGCCCAGCGTTACGACCTGGTGTTGATGGACTGTGAAATGCCGATCCTCGATGGCTTCTCGGCCACCCAACAGCTGCGCGCCTGGGAAGTCAGCCACCAGCGTATCCGCACCCCGGTGGTGGCTCTGACGGCGCACATCCTCTCGGAACACAAAGAACGCGCACGCCAGGCCGGGATGGACGGGCACATGGCCAAGCCGGTGGAACTGTCGCAGCTGCGCGAGTTGGTGGAGTTCTGGGTCGCGCAGCGCCAGCAGCGCCCCGAACACGCCCCCTCTTAACCTGAAACACAACCCCCATGTGGGAGCGGGCTTGCTCGCGAATGCGGTGGATCAGTTAAAAACGCATTGACTGACACACCGCATTCGCGAGCAAGCCCGCTCCCACATTTGATCGGTGTCGCCTGATAGACTCTCCACACTTATCCCCAACGAGCCGCCCCCATGCTCCACGTGTTATTCAGCGTCTACCTGAAAATGCTGGTGCTCTACAGCCCGTTCTTCGTGCTGTCCTGTTTTATCAGCCTCACCCGTGGTTACTCCAGCAAGGAGCGCCGGCGCCTGGCCTGGAAAGTCGCGTTGGCCACCCTGGTGTCGAGCGTGTTGCTCTACCTGTTCGGCCGGGTCATTTTCAGCGTGTTCGGGATCACCGTGGACGCGTTCCGCATCGGCGCCGGCAGCGTGCTGTTCATCTCGGCCCTGGGCATGGCCCAAGGCAAGTCAGCGGTACAAACCGACAACGTGCAGCAAGACGTGACCATCGTACCGCTGACCATCCCCCTTACCGTCGGCCCCGGCACCATCGGTGCACTGCTGGTGATGGGCGTGAGCCAGCCCCACTGGGATGACAAGATCACCGCCATCCTCAGCATCGCGCTCGCCAGCTTCACTGTGGGTGTAGTGCTGTACCTGTCCAACCGCATCGAACGCATTCTTGGCGACCAGGGCTTGCAGATCGTCAGCCGGCTGATGGGCCTGTTCGTCTGCGCCCTGGCCGCGCAAATTATCTTTACCGGGGTTCGCGGCTACCTGGTGCCCTAGATCCGGTATTGGGCGATTGCCAACTGCACCTTGTCGCCCGCACTCTCGCGCATCAGCCGGAGGGTTTTTTCATTGACCACCGAGGTATTCAGCACCAGGCAGGTCTGCCCGCTGAAGGCCTCGAACGAGGAACTGTCCCACTCCAAAAAGGGCAGGCCCACCTGTTTGCTCACGCCGTGGGAACTGTACGTCACCAGCACCATCGTCACTTCCCCTGCGGTTTCGGCACACGACGCCAGGCCGAAATCGCCGCCCTGCTGCACCGTGCTGTTACGCTTGAACAACTCGAACGAGGCCGGTTGCTGCTTCAGCGCTTCCAGCGCGTCAGCCGCCAATTTGGGCAGTGCTGCCAACAGCGGCCCGGCCAGAGAGGTCGAAGCCAGCAGCGCCGCAATCATGTTCAGGGCCGCCAGTTGCACCGTCAGGCCCTTGCCGGAACTCGAGACGCGCTCGAAGCGGCTTCGCACCGGCAGCCAGCCCAGGCTGATCATCACCTTGATAAATTCATCGTACCAATGCTCTGTACCGCGATGGACCTTCAACACATCGCTGACGTAGCTGCTGGCAAGCAGGTAGCTCTTGCGGATGTACTCGCGGTTGAGGGCAGACATGCCCTCGACAAACGAGATCACCCCATTGTTCACCACGGCTGCATTGCTATCGTCCTCGGTATCCAGCGCCATGGAAGCACTGGCTCCCGGTGCGCCGGGCAGTTTGTAGGCGGCAATCAGTTTGCGCCGCTTCGCACTGAAGGTCCTTTTGTGATGTCGCTCCATTTTCCATTCTCCACAAGCGCCCCACATGGGGCTTGTGTTCACACTAGTCCAGCGGCGGCCGGGCTTTCCACGCAACAAACATCCCTTGCCTGCGCACCTGAAACAGCATCGTCCAGCAATCCCGTGGCGTTCGCGCACGCCTTCCGGCTTTCATCGCGCAAAAAAAGAAAAAGCCCCGAATGACAGCAGGAAAATCCCTCAACCATTCGGAGCTTTCTGGCAGTGGCCGGAGCGTTTCAGGACGCCGGTTTTTCACCGTACCAACGCGGCGTGTATACCCACTCACCGCCACCGGCACGTGGAAACACGCAGGTGGTGGAGGAACCGATCAGCACCATGGTGCGCATGTCCACCTGTTCCGGGGTCAGCTGCCCCAGCGTGGTAACCCGCAGGGTCTGCCCCGGGCGGCCGATGTCGCGGCCCAGCACCACCGGCGTTTCAGGCGTGCGGTGCAGCGCGACGATTTCCAGGGCGCGGCCTAATTGCCACGGGCGCGAACGGGAGATGGGGTTGTAGAACGCCAGCGCCAGGTCGGCCTGGGACGCCAAATCCAAACGCTTTTCGATGATCGCCCATGGCTTGAGGTTGTCCGACAGTGACATCACGCAAAAGTCATGACCCAACGGCGCACCGGCCTGTGCAGCCGTGGCCAGGGACGCCGAAACACCCGGCAGGATTTCCAGGTCGACCTGGTGCCAGGCCGGGTCGCTGGATTCATGCAACGCCTCGATCACCGCAGCGGCCATGGCGAATACGCCTGGGTCGCCGGACGACACCACCACCACCGAACGGCCCTGGGCCGCCAGCTCGAAGGCGTGACGCGCACGCTGCATTTCTTCACGGTTATCGGTGCAGTGTTGCACCTGATCGTCACGGAACGGCCCGGCCATGCGCACATAGGTTTCGTAGCCCAGCACATCGGTGCAGCGCGCCAGTTCAGCCTTGACGGCCGGGACCATCAACTCGGCGGCGCCAGGGCCCAGGCCAATCACCGCAAGACGACCACGCACGCGACCGACTCGGGACAGGTCCAGCGGTTGCTCGGCAACATCAATGACGATATCGGCGTCTTGGCTGACGCTGGCAAAACGCAGCGGCACACCCAGTGCCAACGCCGCTTCATGCAACGACGCATCGGCCATCTGCGTATCGCTCGCCAATAGGCACGCCAGGGATTGCACCGCGATACCCGCGTCATGCAGCACCGCCCGCACGCGCTCTGCCAGTTGCGCGCCTGGCTTGCAGGTCACGCTCACATTCTTTGGATAGATCAGCAACTCGTTGGCCGCAGGCACGCGCTCGGCACTGCCCACATGGATCGCCAAACGTGCCTGTTGATCCTGTGGCAGGTTCGCCTGGTCCAGCCACGGCGCGGCGCCTTCGATCCGCACGCTTTCGCCGGCCAACAGGTCCGAGACAAACCGCTTGCCCAGTTCCAGGTCGGCCAACTCATAGCCACTTGGCGGGTTGAGCAGGCAGGTGCCGAAACGCAGCTCGCCACTGGTGGTGATTGCTGCGGCCACGTTCAACGCTGCAGCGATCTCCCGCGCCATGACATTCACACCGCCCAGGCCACCGAGCAACGGCACCACGGCGCTGCCGTCTTCGGCCACAGCCAGCACGGCAGGCTCTTCGCCTTTTTCCAGCAACAGCGGCGCCAGGGTACGAATCACGATGCCGGCCGCGCACAGCGCAATCAACGGCGTGCCTTGCTGATAAAGCTGGCGCAGGGTCGCACCGAATTCGCCATAGACCTGGTCTGCGCCCTCGACACGGCCCGCCAGGCCATGGATCAGTGCGCCCGGGTAAACCTGCTGGATCTTGCGCGCAGTGGCCAGGCTGCCCTGGCCCAAAATAACAATCGCCGGGCTCATCAACCTTGCCACCGTTCACCGGGCACGATGATCAGCGAGAAGTAAGGCGACGACGACGGATCGACCTGATCCAGCGGCACGATCTTCTGATTGGCCATGGTGGCGCGCTCCACATACAGCGCACGCCCGGCCAGGCCGAGCTCTTCCAGCACTTGGCGCACCTTGGGAAAGTTGCGCCCGAGCTTCATGATCACCGCCGCATCGGCGTCTGCCAGGCGGCGCTTGAGGTCGTCATGGGGCAGCACGCCCGAGAGCACCGACAGGCTCTGGTTGCGGTACACCAGCGGCGCACCCAGCACCGAAGCGCCGCCGAGCATCGAGCACACGCCCGGAATGACCTGCGCTTCATAGCGCTCGGCGAGGCGGTCGTGCAGGTACATGTAGGAGCCGTAGAAGAACGGGTCACCTTCACAGATCACCGCCACGTCGCGGCCGGCGTCCAGGTGCGCTGCCACGTCGACGCTGGCCGCGTCGTAGAAATCGCTGATCACTTGCTCATAGGACATCGGCGCGGGCAGCACTTCGGTGGTCACCGGGTACACCAGCGGCATCAGGGTCTGCTGGGGCACCAGGTGATCCTCGATGATGCCGAAGGCGTTGCCCTTCTTGCCCTTGGCCACGAAGTACGCCACCACCGGCGACTCACGCAGCAGGCGCAGGGCCTTGAGGGTGATCAGTTCCGGGTCGCCAGGGCCCACGCCCAGGCCGATCAAACGTCCGCGTGCCTGCATTATTCGACCTCCGTGGCCAGAGCATTCACCGCAGCGGCGGCCATGGCACTACCGCCCAGGCGGCCCTGCATGATCACGAACGGCACGCCACGGCTGTCGGCCGCCAGCATCGCCTTGGATTCAGCGGCGCCGACAAACCCGACCGGGAAGCCGAGGATCAACGCCGGTTTCGGTGCGCCGGCGTCGAGCATTTCCAGCAGGTAGAACAAGGCGGTTGGCGCGTTGCCGATCACCACCACGCTGCCTTCCAGGTGCGGGCGCCACAGTTCCAGGGCGGCGGCGGAGCGGGTGTTGCCCAGCTCACGCGCCAGCTCCGGCACGCTGTCGTCGCGCAGGGTGCAGATCACCGCGTTGTTGGCGGGCAGGCGCGCACGGGTCACGCCTTCGGAGACCATCCGCGCATCGCACAGGATCGGCGCGCCGGCCGCCAGCGCATCGCGCCCGGCCTTGCCTGCGCCTTCGGAGAATTGCAGGCCGTCGATGGCCTCGACCATGCCGCAGGCATGGATCACCCGCACCGCGAGTTTTTCCAAATCGGCCGGGATACGGTCCAACTTGGCTTCCGCGCGAATAATGGCGAAGGAGTTGCGATAGATCTCCTGACCGTCGCGGATGTAATCAATCATCGGTGTTGCTCCGTGGGCGGGCGCGCAGCAAGGCGCCCGTCGCTTCAATAGAAAGGGTGCGCGCGTGCAGCCGGCCAAAGCCTGGGTAGGCGGCATCGCGAAAATAGAGGTCGTAGTGGCCAGGGCTCACGGCCAGCAGGGTCACCGGCGCGGTGTGTGCGGCGGCGCAGGAACGGAGGCAGCCAGACAGGTGCACGTCGTGCCCGGTGTCCAGGGCGGCGAGTTGCATGGCGTCAGCCTTGGTGTCGGCCTGTGCCTTGCCGCAGCCGCTGGAGCCAGTGCAGGCGGTCATGCGCGCCAGAGGTTGGTCGACTGAACAGAGGAAGCCCAGTTGCGCCAGGCGTTCGGTCACGGCCTGCGGTTTTTCGACATTGGGCAGCAGCACGCCCTGCCAAGGGGTGAAGCGCAGGGTGCCGTCGCCGTATTCGTTGGCCAGTTGTGCGGCGCCGTTGAGCATCGTCGAATCCAGGCGGCCCAAGGGCGCGATGGTCGCGACGTAGAACAGATTCTTTTGCGCTTGTGGATAAGTGCCGAGGTGCAGCGAAGCGCTGCTGGACGGGCGTTTGAAGCCATCCGGCGGCAGCAACGGCAGATTGAGGAGGCTCAATAACTTATCCACAGCCAGATGACGCATGCGGGTTTGCTCGGGCGTGGCGAGGTCGAGAAACGCTTCCAGCACAGCCACCACCAGAGCATGCCCTTGATCTAACGGCACGGCGGCCACCGGCGCATCCAGCCCCGGGCAACCGGCCAGGCCAAACGCGAGCAGCGTGTGGCCATCGCGCACGAACGCCGACAGCCACAGGTCATGGTGATGTTCGAGCATCGCCAGGGCTTCGCCGCCATCCAGTTGCACGGCGAACTTGGCCGACAGCTCGTGAAAACGCGGGTGGTTCTGCAGGGTATTCAGGATCTGTTCGGCCAGCGGGCGCGTGTCGAACAGCATCTGCGGGTCGATGCCGGCGCTGGGGCTGAGCATCAGGTTGCGCACATCGTCGCCGGCGGCGTTATTGGGCCCCAGGCCTGCGGCCAACAGCATCGCGATCAAGGCGTCTTCTTCGGCGCCAATCCCGCGGATCTGCAAGTTGGCGCGGTTGGTGGCCTCGATCACCCCGCCCGCATAGGCCTGCGCCGCGTCCGCCACCGCGTGGGCTTGGGCGGCGGTGATGGAACCACCGGCCAATTTGATCCGGCAAATGCCGCCGTCCAACGCCTGGACAATACGCAGCAACCCCGGACAAGCCGAGGGGCGCAAGGTATTCACAGCGGGCGTCTGGTTCACGGGGCTACCGGTTGACGGGTAAAGGCGCGGTATTATGCCTGCTTTGTCCGGCGGCATGAAAAGCCTGCCCGTCGGATGTCGTTCAAGGAATTCATATGTCGCCCTGGCTGACGGTTGTAGGCATCGGTGAAGACGGCTTCAAGGGGCTGGGCAGGAATGCCCGGCATGCCCTGCTGCGCGCCACGCGGATTATAGGTGCTCAGCGCCAGTTGGACCTGTTGCCGGTGTGTATTCGCGGCGAGCGTGAGGTGTGGCCGAGCCCTTTCTCCCTGGAACCGGTACTGGCGCGGCGCGGGGAACCGGTGTGTGTGCTGGCCAGCGGCGATCCGATGTTCTATGGCGTGGGCGCGAGCCTGGCGCGGCAGGTGGCGGCGGATGAGTTGCTGATCTTGCCGGCGCCGTCGTCGGTATCGCTGGCAGCGGCGCGGTTGGGTTGGCCGTTGCAGGACGTGGTGACGTTGTCTGTGGTGGCTCGGCCGTTGGCGGCGCTGAATGCGCACCTGGCCAGTGGCGTGCGGTTGTTGGTGTTGAGCAATGACGGTCGCAGCCCGGCGTTGATTGCCGCTTTGTTGGCTTCGTGCGGATTTGGGCCGAGCCGCATTTCTGTGTTTGAACACCTGGGCGGCGCGAATGAGCGGCGTCTCGATGGGCAGGCTGCAGATTGGCAACACGCTTGCGTCGCCGATTTGAACCTGGTTGCGATCGACTGCGTGGCTGACCCGCAGGTTGTGCGCCTGTCACGTCTGGCCGGTTTGCCGGATTCGGCCTTCAAACACGACGGCCAACTGACCAAACGCGACGTACGCGCCATGACCCTCGCCCGCCTCGCGCCAATGCCCGGCGAATTGCTGTGGGATGTGGGCGCGGGCAGTGGCTCCATCGGCATTGAATGGATGCGCACTCACCCCAGTTGCCGCGCAGTGGCGATTGAAGCCGATGAAGGTCGCCAAGGTTTGATCGAACACAACCGCGATGCGCTGGGTGTGCCCGGGCTGCAGCTGGTTCGCGGCAAGGCGCCGGACGCGCTGCAAGGTTTGGAAGCACCGGATGCCATCTTCATCGGCGGTGGCGTCACCCGCGACGGCGTGCTCGACACCTGCTGGCAACAGCTGCGACCAGGCGGACGGTTGGTTGCCAATGCTGTAACCCTGCAAAGTGAAATGGCCTTGATGGAATGGCGCGCCCGGCATGGCGGCGAACTGACGCGCATCCACGTGGCCCAGGCGCAGCCGCTGGGGGAGTTTGATACGTGGCGGCAGGCGTTGCCGATCACCTTGCTGGACGTGGTCAAGCCGCTATGAAGCGCATTCTGTTGCTGGGTGGCGTGACTGAGGCCTTGGCCATTGCCCGCACTTTGGGCCCGGAACATATCTACAGCCTGGCCGGCGTTGGGCGCGTGCCGACCGATCTGAACTGCCAAGTGCGGGTCGGTGGTTATGGTGGCGCCGAGGGCTTGGCGCAGTTTGTTCGGGATGAGGGGGTTGGCCTGATTCTCGATGCAACTCATCCGTATGCGGCGCAGATCAGCCGCAATGCGGCCGAAGCTGCGCAACTGGGTGGCGTGCCTTGTTGGGCATTGCGACGCCCGGCGTGGCAGCCGCAGGCAGGAGATGATTGGCGAGAGGTCAGTGATTGGGCTTCGTTGATCGAATCGCTCAAACCTTTCAAGCGCCCGCTGTTCACGCTGGGGCGCGAGCCGTTGCAGCACCTCGACGAAATCCCCGTCGAACAGTTTTGGACGCTGCGCGCACTGGATGTGTACCCCGGGAATGACCGGTGTGAAGTGATCGGCGCGCGCGGGCCGTTTCTGATCGAGGACGAGCGTGCGTTGTTTGAGCGACGCGGCATTGATGTGTTGATCAGCAAGAACAGCGGCAGCACCGCGACGGAGCCGAAGCTGGAAGTGGCGCGAGAGCTTGGAATACCGGTGCTTGTCTTGAAGCGGCCGGTGTTGGCAGCGGTGGATCGGGAGTTCACCAACGTGGCTGCGGTGCTGCAGGCAATCACCACGCTGTAAACACCACTGAAATCCCCTGTGGGAGCGGGCTTGCCCGCGATAGCGTCCTGTCAGCCAACTCATCTATAACTGATGTACCGCAATCGCGGGCAAGCCCGCTCCCACATTTAGAGCTGCGTTGCCTTTGAGATCGGCAACCTCTCAGTTCCCGTCTATCCTGAAACCAGCAGCTGCGACACCAAACCACACCGCCCCTTTTTACTTATCCCCTACGATCAGGCTAAATACCCGCCTGATCGTTTAACCCTACGGATTGTCCGCCATGGCCCGTCAACGCTTTGCAATTGTGTGGATCGCCTGCTTTGCAGTGCTGTTCAACGCCTTTGCCATGCCGATGGCCGGGGCGATGCAGCAGTCCCAGGACCCGGTGCAGCAATTGCTGTGGGGCAGTTTCTGCTCCTCCAATGGGGCGAGTTTCAAGACGATTGCCCTGGGCAAGCTGGAGATCCCGGCGCCGCAGCAGGACGACCACTCCACCATGCAGCATTGCTGGTGTTGCTCGGGCTCGGCGCCGTTGGTGGCGCTGCCGGGGCATGTGCCGCAGTTGTACCTCACCCAATTCAACACCTCACAGAGCTTGCCGCCGCCCCGGCTGCTAAGCCCGACCCCGCGCCAGCAATGGCCGAGCCTCAACCCGCGCGCCTCTCCAACGGTCTGATTTCTTCGCAAGTGAACTGCGTTTAGAACCGTTCTGGAGAACTGCCATGCTCAAATCTTCCCTGCTTCTGGCTGCGATGTTGTTGCCGGTGTTCAGTGCTGCCAATGCCGATGACTACAAGGCCGGCGACCTGGTGGTCAGCGAGCCCTGGTCCCAGGAGTTGCCGCCCAACGCGCCCACCGTCGCGGCGTATTTCGTGATTCACAACACCGGCGCAACGCCGGACCGCCTGCTCAGCGTCGAGACGCCGGTGGCGGACAAGGCCGAGCTGCACGAACACGTCATGCAGGGCGACCTGATGAAGATGCAGCAAGTGCCCAGCGTCGCCGTGCCGGCCAAGGGTGACCTGACCTTCGCACCCATGGCGTATCACGTGATGCTGCTGGGCCTCAAAGACCGCAGCCTGTTGGCCGACGGCAAACAATTCCCGCTGACCCTGACCTTCGAAAAAGCCGGCAAGGTCGAGGTGGAAGTGTCGGTACAGAAAGTACCCCCGATGGCCGGCCACGCGCACAAGCACCCGCAATAGGCTGAGATTCGATGGGCGCCCCCCGCGCCAGGTTCTCTCCACACGCCCGTGTAAGACGCGGCGGGTGGATCAGCCTGTTCGCCATGCTGATGATCTTTATCGGTCCGCTGATTTCCCAAGCGATGCCGATGGATCATCACGCCGGTATGTCGATGAGCATGTCCATGGACATGCCGATGGACCATGGCAACACCCATCACCCCAAAGCCCCTGACGAACACCACGCCCTCTGGTCCAAGTGTGGCTATTGCGACCTGCTCTACAGTTGCCCCGCGCTGCCCGGCGGCACGTCAATGTTCACCCTGGGCAGCCCGCCGCCCGCCAACGCCCTCACCCCCGCAACGCGCCTGGGCCATGCCCGGCAGAGCATCTTCCCCGGCGCCCGCAGTCGCGCCCCGCCCATCAACGCGTAAGCACTTCACAGCGTTACTTCACCCCGGCCGACTTTAGACAGACAGCCGCAGGCTGCTGGCCGTGTTGTTTACGATTGATTGATGGAATTTGTCATGTCCAGGTTTTCTGCTGACACCCGTTTGGGAAGCACTCCCGTGGTCGCCGTACTGTGCGGCGCCCTTTTGGCACCACAGGTGTATGCCGACGAACACGAACTGAGCCCTACCGTGATCACGGCGATCGCCCCCAGCTCACCGCTCACCGTGGTCACCCACCCGAAAGACCCGCGCCAGCCGGTGCCCGCCAGCGATGGCGGCGACTACCTCAAAACCATCCCCGGCTTTGCCCTGGTGCGCAACGGCGGCACCAATGGCGACCCGGTACTGCGCGGCATGTTCGGTTCACGCCTGAACATCCTCACCAACGGCAGCATGATGCTCGGCGCCTGCCCGGGCCGGATGGATGCGCCCACCTCGTACATTTCCCCGGAAACCTACGACAAGCTCACCGTGATCAAAGGCCCGCAAACCGTGTTGTGGGGCCCCGGTGCGTCAGCTGGCACCATCCTGTTCGAGCGTGAGCCGGAGCAGTTCGGCGAGCTGGGCACGCGCCTCAACGCCAGTGTGCTGGCCGGTTCCAACGGGCGCTTTGACAAGGTGATCGATGCCGCGGCCGGCGGCCCGTTGGGTTATGTGCGCGTGATCGGCAACCAGGCCCATGCCGACGATTACAAGGACGGCAACAACGACACCGTCGCCTCGCGCTATGACAAATGGAACGGCGACGTCGCCGTCGGCTTCACCCCCGACGCCGACACCTTGCTGGAACTCACGGCCGGCCGTGGCGATGGCGAAGCCCGTTACGCCGGGCGCGGCATGGACGGCTCGCAGTTTCTGCGCGAGAGCCTCGGGCTGCGCTTTGAGAAGTCCAACCTCGGCGAGGTGCTGGATAAGGTCGAAGCCCAGGTCTACTACAACTACGCCGACCACGTGATGGACAACTACAGCCTGCGCGTTCCGTCCGGCACCGGGATGATGGCGGGGCCGATGGCGTCCAACGTCGACCGGCGCACCCTCGGCGCTCGCATCAAGGCCACCTGGCGTTGGGCCGATGTGCAGCTGATCGGCGGCCTGGATGCCCAGACCAACGAACACCGCCAGCGCAGCAGCATGGGCATCGACACCTACAAGGACCTGCCCCGGGTCAAGGACGCCAACTTCCACAACTACGGCGTGTTCGGCGAACTCACCTGGTACGCCGCCGACCGCGAGCGCCTGATCACCGGTGCCCGACTGGACCGCGCCTCGGCCAAGGACTTCCGGCAGACCACCGGTTCCGGCATGAGCGCCCGCCCCAACCCGACGGCCGACAACACCCGCGCCGACACCCTGCCCTCGGGCTTCGTGCGCTACGAGCACGACCTGGCCGACAGCCCTACCACGCTCTACGCGGGCCTGGGCCACTCGGAGCGCTTCCCGGATTACTGGGAGCTGTTTTCGCCCAATACCGGCGCGGTCGGTTCGGTGAATGCGTTCGATGGCGTGAAACCGGAAAAAACCACCCAACTCGACGTTGGCGCGCAATACAAAGCCGAAGCGCTTGAAGCCTGGGCTTCGGGCTATATCGGCCGTGTGCAGGACTTCATCCTGTTCGACTACCGGCCCGGGATGATGGGCACCACCTCCCAGGCGCGCAATGTCGACGCGCGCATCATGGGCGGCGAACTGGGCGCGGCGTACAAGCTGACGCGCCACTGGAAAGCCGACGCCACCCTCGCCTACGCCTGGGGCAAGAACAGCAGTGACGGCAAGGCGCTGCCGCAAATGCCGCCGCTGGACGCGCGCCTGGGCCTCACCTACAGCGAAGACGACTGGAGCGCCGGCGCCTTGTGGCGGGTGGTCGCGGCGCAACACCGCATTGATCAGAACAAGGGCAACGTGGTCGGCAAGGACTTCGACAAGAGTGCGGGGTTTGGCGTGTTCTCGCTGAACGCGGCGTACCGCATCAATAAACATTTCAAGGTCAGCACCGGCGTCGACAACCTGTTCGGCAAGGCCTATGCCGAGCACTTGAACCTGGCCGGCAACGCCGGGTTCGGCTACCCGGCCAGTGACCCGCAAGCCATCAAGGAGCCAGGGCGCACGCTCTGGACCAAGGTGGATATGAGCTTCTAAGAGCATCGCAGGCAAGCCAGCTCCCACCTTTGATTTGTGAATACATTCAAAGGTGGGAGCGGGCTTGCCCGCGATGGCGGCATAACTGACAACAATTTTTAAAGCCTTGCGGAGCACCCTGATGACCACTCAAAAAGTTTCCTTCTACAACCTGGCCTGGCGCTGGCATTTCTACGCTGGGCTATTCGTTGCCCCCTTCATGGTGCTGCTGGCCCTGACCGGCATCATCTACCTGTTCAAACCCCAGCTCGACCCGCTGATGTACGGCGACCTGCTCAAGGTCCAAACCGCTGAACATGCCCTGACCGCCGACGAGCAACTGGCACGCGCCAAAGCGGCCTACCCCAACGCCGCCATCAGCAAATACCTGCCACCGGCCGACGCCACCGCCAGCGCGCAGTTCGTGATGCACAAGGAAGGCCGCGAAGTGACAGTGTTCGTCGACCCTTATCGCGGCACGGTACTCGGCGAGCAGGATTCGAAGTACAACCTGCAAGCCATCGCCCGCGCCCTGCACGGCGAGTTGATGATCGGCACCGTTGGCGATCGTCTGGTGGAGCTCGCTGCCGGCTGGGGTGTGATGCTGGTGGTGTCGGGCGTGTACCTGTGGTGGCCGCGTGGCAAGTCGTCGGCAGGCGTGCTGTGGCCTCGTTTCAGTAGCCGCGGCCGCGTGTTCTGGCGTGACCTGCACGCCGTCGCCGGCTTCTGGGGCGCCGCGTTCCTGCTGGTGATGCTGCTCAGTGGCATGACCTGGACCGGCTTCTGGGGCAAGCAGTACGCCGACCTGTGGAACACCTTCCCGGCGGCGATGTGGAACAACGTGCCGCAGTCCGACCAGCAGGCGCGCATCCTCAATACTGCCAGCCAACAGACCGTGCCGTGGGCCTTGGAAAACACGCCGATGCCGATGTCCGGCGACCACGCCGAGCACATGAACCACGGCGCCATGCACTCAGGTCCGGCCGCGCCGACCGTGCGCCTGCAACAGGTGGTCGACCTGGCCAACGCACGCAAGGTCGAGCCGGGCTACAGCATCACCTTCCCGACCACCGCCACCGGTGTGTTCACCGTCGCGGTGTTCGCCAACGACCCACGCAACGACGCCACCCTGCACGTGGACCAGTACACCGGCAAGGTGCTGGCCGATGTGCGCTGGGAGCACTACAACACGGTCGCCCGTGCAACGGAAACCGGCGTGATGCTGCACGAAGGCAAGATGTTCGGCTGGGTCAATCAGCTGATCGTGCTGTTGATTTGCCTGATGATTCTGCTCAGCGCGGTCAGCGGTGTGGTGATCTGGTGGAAGCGTCGCCCGGCCGGCGGCTTGGGTGTTCCACCGCTGCGCCATGACCTGCCGAAATGGAAAACCGCGATGGTGATCATGCTGGCGCTGGCGATTGTTTTCCCGCTGGTGGGCGCCTCGTTGATCGTGGTGTGGGCACTGGATCGCCTAGTGCTGTCACGCTTCTTCGGCCAACATGAATCTGCCTCAGGTTCTGCATGAACCCTGCGAGATGCCCATGGCAGAGGCCTTCTGTAGCCTTGCGCGACTTTTGTCCCGCAGCCAATAAGTGTTAACTTATAACACTTTCTGCGTTATCGTTGCTCGCCGCGCCTCGCGGCGAGCATCCCTCCAAGAAGACTGATCGACCGATGAACAAGTACCTTGCGTCCGGCGTGTGCCTGCTCGCCCTGCATAACAGCGCCCAGGCCCTGACCCTGCCCGTCAGCCCCATCACCGCGCCGGCCGTCGATGAAGAACGCATCGACCTGGACACCCCGACCACCGCCGGTTCACGCCTGAACCTCACGGCACGGCAAACCCCGGGCAGCGTCGAAAGCCAGACCGGTGAAAAGATCCGCGAGCGCGGCGATGCCAGCGTGCAGGACGCCATCTCCCGCGCCACCGGTATCACCCGCACCGGCACGCCGGGCGACGGCGGCACCTCGTTGCAGGCCCGCGGGTTTACCGGGCAAAGCTCGGTGCTGCAGCTGTACGACGGCCAGCGCATGTTCGACGGCGCCGGCACCTCCACCTTCCCGGTGGACACCTGGTCGGTGGAACGGGTGGACGTGCTGCGCGGCCCCGCCTCAGTGATGTACGGCCAGGGCGCCACCGGTGCGGTGATCAATACCATCGCGAAAAAGCCGTTTGAAGGCGAGATCGAAAACCACGTCCGCCTGGGCTACGGCTCCTACGATCGCCAACAGCAAGCCCTCGACAGTGGCGGCTCGCTGACCGACACCCTGAGCTATCGCCTGAACGTCAACCGCCTGCGCAGCAACGGCTTCATCGACCGGGGCGACTCGTCCAGCGACTTCGTCAGCGGTGCCCTGCGCTGGCAACCGGCCGACAATTTGAGCTTTACCCTGGCCCACGACTACGGCGACCAGACCCCGCAGAACGACTACGGCACGCCGCTGATCAACGGCCAGTTGCACAAAGGCCTGCGGGACAAGAACTACAACGTCAGCGACGCCATCCAGCACTACAACGACCAGTGGACGCGCCTGACCAGCGAGTGGCAGATCAACGACAACGTCACCGCCACCAACGAGCTGTCGTACCTGAAAAACCAGCGTCGCTGGCAGAACGCCGAGAGCTACAACTACGTCGACGGCGGCCTGGTGCGACAGAGCTACCTGGGCATCAAGCACAACCAGGAACAGGTCGGCGACCGCCAGACTTTCACCTTTAAACACACCCTGTTCGGCCTCGACAGCCAGACCGTGGTCGGTGCCGAGTACAACCGCATTCGCTTCCGCCTGGCGAGCAACGCGCCGTTCGATGACGCCACCGCAAGCGGCCAGCCGGTGGACATCAACCACCCGGTGCCACAGCCTTTCGAAAGCGCCGACCCGTTCATCCCGCAGTCGGTCAGCACCACCAAACAGCTGGCGGGCTTTGCCGAGAACCGCCTGCAACTCACCGACAAGCTGTCGCTGATCACCGGTGTGCGCCGTGACTATCTGCACATCGACAATCAGGACCTGACTCCCGAGCACAACGACGCCAACAAGACCCTCACCGGCAACAACTGGAAGGCCGGCCTGGTCTATGCGCTCACCCCCGACACCTCGGTCTACGGCCAGTACGCCACCAGCACCGACGGCGTCGGCAGCCTGATCACCCTGAGCCCGAGCCAGCAGCAATTCGGCCTGTCCACTGCCAAACAGGCCGAGGTCGGCCTCAAGCAATCCTTCTGGGACCAGCGCGGAGAATGGACCCTGGCGGCCTATCACATCGTGAAGAAGAAACTGCTGGTGAGCATCCCCGGCACGAACCTCAAGGAACAGGTCGGCCAGCAATCGTCCAACGGCCTGGAAGCCAGCCTCGACCTGCAACTGCCAGACGCCTGGCAACTGCAAGCCAACGCGGCCATCGTGCGCGCGCAATACGATGACTTCTCCGAAGTGGTCGACGGCCAGTCGGTGTCGCGCAACGGCAACCGCCCCACCGACGTGCCGCGCCGCACCGCCAACCTGTGGTTGAGCAAGGCCGTGACCGACGACGTGCGCGCCGGCGCCGGCGTGCGCTACGTGGATTCGCGTTTCGCCGACACCGCCAACACCAACGAAATACCGAGCTACACCGTGGTCGACGCGACGGTGTCGTGGAGGGCCCTGCGCAACACCACCCTGGGCCTGCAATTGAACAACCTGTTCAACCGCACCTACGCCGTCAGCCAATACAACGAAGGCCAGCAGTGGATCCTGGGCGAGCCGCGCTCCTTCTTCGTCACGGCGGATTACACCTTCTAACTGAATACACACAAACCCAATGTGGGAGCTGGCTTGCCTGCGATGGCGGTCTCTGCGGCAAAGGTGTCTTGCCTGACACACCGCTATCGCAGGCAAGCCAGCTCCCACACTTTTGAACGGTGTTTACCCAGAGCGCATTGATGACTTCTCTCACCCTCACCCGCCTCACCTGGACACCCCAGGCTCACGGCCACTGTCGGCACTCGTTCCACTTGTGTGACGCCAGCCTGCAGGTCGGCGAAGGTGAGTTCGTGGGATTGATCGGCCCCAATGGCAGCGGCAAGACCAGCCTGCTGCGCTGCGCCTATCGGTTCACCAGGCCGGATCAGGGTGACGTGTCGCTCGCCCACCAGAACGTTTGGAAACACAGCGCCAAATGGTGCGCGCAACGCGTCGCCGTGGTGCTGCAGGAATTCCCCGATGCGTTCGGCCTGCGGGTGGACGAGGTGGTCGCCATGGGCCGTACGCCACACAAAGGGCTGTTCGACAGCGACACGCTGCAGGATCAACAGCTGATCCAACAGGCGCTGGAATCCGTCGGCATGCGGGGCTTCGAAGACCATGCCTTTGCGACCCTCTCGGGCGGTGAAAAACAACGCGTGATCCTCGCCCGCGCCCTCGCCCAGCAGCCGCAGTTGCTGATCCTCGACGAACCCACCAACCACCTCGACCCGCGCTATCAGCTGGAACTGCTGCGGCTGGTCAAGCGCCTGAACATCGGCACGCTCGCCAGTATCCACGACCTGAACCTGGCCGCCGCGTTCTGCGACCGCCTGTACGTGATCAACCACGGGCGCATCGTCGCCAGCGGCACGCCCCACGAAGTACTGACCGTCGAACTGCTGCGCGACGTATTCGGCGTCGAGGCACTGATCGACACCCACCCCTTGTCCGGCTACCCCCGAATCACCTGGATAACCCAACCATGACCCTGCGCACCCTGCTCGCCGTTGCCCTGTTGTTCGGCGCTTCGCACGCCGTTGCCGAAGCCACTCACTACCCGGTGACCATCAAGAGTTGCAACCGTGACGTGACCTTCCAGGAAGCGCCGAAACACGCGGTCAGCCACGACATCAACATGACCCAGATGATGCTCGCCCTGGGCCTCAAGTCGCACATGGCCGGCTACAGCGGCGTGACCGGCTGGAAGTCGGTCACCCCCGAAATGGCCGAGATTCTCGACGGCCTGCCGGAGTTGGCGAGCAAATACCCGTCGGTGGAAACCCTGCTCAACGCCAACGTGGATTTCTTCTTCGCCGGCTGGGATTACGGCATGCGCGTGGGCGGTGACCTCACCCCCAGTACCCTGCAACCGCTGGGCATCAACGTGTACGAGCTGACCGAGTCCTGCGCGTTCGTGATGAAGCGCCCAGCCGCCACGCTGGACGACACCTATAACGACCTGCGCAACCTGGGCAAGATCTTCGACGTGCAAGACCGCGCCAACGCGCTGATCGCACAGATGCAGGCGCAGGTGGCCAACGTGCAAAGCGACCTGCCTGCCGACAAGCCACGCGTCTTCCTGTATGACAGCGGAGAAGACCGCGCCATGACCTCCGGCCGCCTGGGCATGCCCCAGGCGCTGATCGAGGCGGCGGGTGGGCGCAATATTCTCGATGACATCGACGCCAGCTGGACCCGGGTCAACTGGGAAACCGTGGTGGAACGCAACCCGCAGGTGATCGTGATCGTCGACTACAGCGAAATCACTGCCGAGCAGAAGGAGCAGTTCCTGCTCAACAACCCAGCGCTGCAAGCGGTGGACGCGATCAGGAACCAGCGGTTTATCGTGATCCCTTACGTGCAGGCCACGCCAGGCATCGACAACGTGCTGGCGGTGGAAACCCTGGCCAAGGGGTTTCACGGCGAATGATCACCCGTCGCTACGCCTTGTTGCTCGCCACGCTGGCTGCGGTGCTGCTGGTGTCTTGTGTGATCTCCCTGGGCTTCGGCCCGGCGCGGGTGCCAGTGGAAGTGGTGTGGCGCATCGTGCTGTTCAAAGCCTTTGGCGTGGGTGAGGTGAACTGGCCGGCCGGGCAGGAACATATTGTGTGGTTGATCCGCGTGCCACGCATGTTGCTGGGCGCGCTGGTGGGGGCCGGGCTGGCCTTGATCGGGGCCGTGTTGCAGGCGGTCACGCGCAACCCGCTGGCTGACCCGCACCTGCTGGGCGTCACCTCCGGCGCCACCCTCGGCGCGGTGATCGTGGTGCTGCATGTAGGTGAAATTGTCGGCCTGCTGACCCTGCCCATCGCCGCCTTTATCGGCGCGCTGCTGAGCATGCTGGTGGTGCTGGCGGTGGCCAGTCGCAATGGGCGGCTGGAGAGCGATCGCCTGCTGCTGTGCGGCGTGGCGGTGTCGTTCGTGATGATGGCGACGGCCAACCTGCTGCTGTTCATGGGCGACCATCGCGCCGCGTCGGCGGTGATGTTCTGGATGCTGGGCGGCCTGGGCCTGGCACGCTGGGAGCTGTTGGCGATTCCTGCCGTTACCGTGCTGATGGGCTTGCTGGTATTGGCAGGCATGGCCCGGCCGTTGAACGCGCTGATGGCCGGCGAACAGACAGCCGTGACCCTGGGCCTGAACGCGCGCAACGTGCGCTTGAAGGTGTTTCTGGTGGCGTCCTTGATGACCGGTGTGCTGGTGTCCATCAGCGGCTCTATCGGCTTCGTCGGGCTGATGGTGCCGCACATCGCCCGGCGCCTGATCGGCGCCGAGCATCGCCGGTTACTGCCGGTGTGTGCGCTGCTGGGCAGCCTGTTCCTCGTGTGGGTGGACGTGGCCGCACGCACCTTGATCGCCCCCGAGGATTTGCCGATTGGCGTGGCCACGGCGGCGATTGGCGGATTGTTTTTTATCGGTTTGATGCGCAAACGTTAGACCGATGACTCACAACTCATCCCGATCCGGCCGGTAGGTCGTGTTGCCTGGCAGCCTCAGGTCGCTGCCCACCAGGGTGCGCAGGGTCCAGAAACTGCCACGGCGCAGCACCCGGAACTGACCGAGTCGCGCCAGTTCCGACAGCGCGTGTGAAGGCGTCGGGGCGAAGCCCGTGTAACCCCCTTCAGCGGTCCACTTACCATTTACAGCCAACAAGTTGGCTTCATCCTGGCCGAACGTCGGGGTGTAGCTCAACAAGGCCCCGTCACGGGCCGTCAGGTAAAAGCCGGTGATGGGTAACCTGCGTTTTTTCAGTTCATACAGGTAAAACCCCAGCTCGCGCCATGAAACGAAATACTCAGCGTAGGAACGTTCAACGCCTACGCTCACCTGGTCCAGGCCCGCGTGAAACAGCAGGTGCGCGGCACTGACCTGATAGCCGTCCGGCCAAACAGAATCAGGCTTGAACAGGCTCACGGCGACCGTTGATGGGAATCCGTTATCAGGCGTTGGCAGTATCGGCACATGATTGCTGGCCACGGTTTTCTCCAGCAACGCACCGATTGCCGGTTGACCGGCATAGCGCCCCGCCCGGTCGTGCACGAAACCGGCGGCATCATCGCGATGAACATGCACGGGGCCCAATGCCCATGAGGTCTGGTCAGCCGGCAACACGCCCTGTGAGCGACCCGGCTGCCACTGCGCATCCACTACACCCACACCCGGCCAATTGTCACTGGGCACCAGGATGCGCAACTCTCCAGCCGCCGCCGTACGCCGGATGTACTCACGGGGGCTGAGCAGGCGCAGTTTCAACTTGAGGTCGTCCTGATAGTCGACAAAGCGGTCATTACGCACGGTGAACTTCAGCAAGGCGCCATCGGCGCACGACAAATAAACAGGAAACGCCGCGCGGCTCGCCATCGCGCGTACCTGATACATCGCCGATATCAACCGCGACGGGGAGATCAGCCCCCGATAAATGGAGTCCAGCGTCATGATCTCGCCGACGGGTTGAATGTCGCCCCATTGCAACCCACACAGATACAGCCCGGCCATTTGATAGCGATAGGGATAACCGGCATCGGCAAAAACCCGACGATGAGCCAGGTCCGACCCACTGTCGGTGACGGGCAACGTGGTCACAAAATGCCCGTTGACGGTGGATTGGAGCACATAGCCAAACTGTGCTTCATCCCTCGACCCGGCATGTTCATGGGCATAGCGCGCCGCATCATCGGCACGGCTGTGCAGCGGGCTGAATGCAGGGTCGACCCTCGCCTCAAGGTAGCGCCGGCCACGCAAGTCCACGCCGGCAAACGGGCGCCAACTGTCAACCGGTCCAGGCATCCCCCACATCGCACTGCCAGTCACTACCTGCAGTTCGAACGCTTGGCTCACACGGTTCACATACGCCGCAGGGGCCAACTCCCCCTTGCGTATCTGCTGTTCAAGCGACCCGCTCAGCCAGTCGTTACGATTACGCGGTCGTGTGACGAGCACGGCTGCCGAAATGGGCGTGTATTTCAATTCCGGGCGCGGCTTCAAGCGGATCAAGGCACCGTCGGGCGCCAGCAAGTAGTGGCTGTGACGCGCTAGAGCAGCGGACAGCGACTGCGCCAACACACGTGTGGAAAACATGTTGCCGTACACCGCCGACTGGGCCGGCGCGAGCAGAAACGGCCATTGCGTCGCCGGCCGTGAGTGGTAGCTGGCAACCACCGTTGTGCGAGGTGGGTACAGGCCACGTGTGACCATTTCATCAGGGAAGATGCTTTTGACATCGAATACTTCATCCGACACCCGAAGCGGTTCAGTGGCAACGAACCCGCCATCGTCACGACGCAGGATAATGCCGCCATAGGATCGGTCGAGGCTCGGCAAGACACGACGACGGATATACCGCGCCGCGTCATCCATCGACACAAACGCCGGGCTGAGCCGGCGCCGCTGCAGGTTTTCATAAGGGACCCACAGCCCATTCACATCGCCGGCGATGCTCCAGCAATCACTGGGCTGGATGACCTGCAAGCGGCCGGAAGCTGCTACCTGTCGTACAAACTGAATCGGTTGCAGCGTGCCAATGTCCAGCTTGGCCCGCACGGTCTCAAGAGGGTCCGCATCGCTGCGCGCCTCGAACATGGCAAAGGTGGAAGGTGACTGGTAGCGCAACAGGGCCCCCTCCGGTGTGGCTATAAACACCGGGGCGCCGTAGGGCGGCTGCATCGACTGGAGACGCGCCTGCACAATGGCCTCACTCAAGTCCTCGGGTTCGATAAACACCCGTTTCAACCAGGCTGCCGAGCCATTGCCGACAAACTGGTTGGCGTAATACAGGCTGTGGCAATCGAAACCGTCGGGCAATGTCGTGCCATACAGGCTGGCGAGAGACAGCAGCGGCGATTGGCGGGTGACCGGGATCAACTCGCTGGCAACGTATTCTTCCCGGCGTTCGTGCTTGAGAATGAACGCAAAGTAGAGGCTGGCATACGGTTGTGCATAGTCCTGTGGGTCACGTCGAAAAAGATCGCTGGCAGCGTCGTTGGCGTTGCCGAATAGAGGCCCGTGGCTCACCGTCGCCGGTCGTTGGAACTGCAACGTGCGCATCCCCGGGCCCCAGTCCAGCTCGACAAAGTCGGCCGGCCCCCACAACGCGTTGCCGATGACCACCCGCAACGTGCCCGCCTCGGCGAGGGTGCGCACCACATCCGCGGGTTTGATCACACCGTCGGCAAAGCGTTTTCCAATCGCACTCTCGCCATTGGCCGTTTCAGGCACCCATTGCTTGCGCCAATCCGAGGTCGTGATAGACGGGCTGTAGAGGATCAGGCTGTCCTGGGATCCCGACAGGTAGCCGGGAAGCCCGGACGCCAGGAGGTCGGCGACGTCTGCGGGGTGAAACATTTGCCCTCCCAATTCAGCCTCCTGGCGGGTCCACTTGAGGCGGGCAACAAGTACCGGGTCAGTGGTCGACAGCGCAGCACGCGTGCCATAGCGCGCATGCAGGCGATAACCCGCGTTCAGGATAATGGGCGAGTGCTGGCGATCAACCGGGTAAAGGCCTTCAAAAGCAAAGGGCCTCGGCCCCGTGGGCACGGGCTGCGTCACCACAAAGCGGCCATCGGGTCGTTGGAGAATCATCCCGCCGAGTACCTGCTCGCGACGCCCATTGAGGGTGCCATGGACAAAGCGGGCTGCGTCGTCGGCCGACAAAAAAGCAATACTCAGGGGCGACAGCGGGAACTGCGAATAGGGGACCCACTGCGCATCCACCACGCCACTGCGGTCCCACAGCGCACTGGTTTTCTCCACGCTCAGTTCACCCGCCTCTGCCACTTTTCGGACAAAGTCGCGGGTCAGCAATGAACCGTCCAGGAGTGCGGCTTGCCAGCCGTTATCGATCACCTGACCGTCTGGCGCATAGGCAAACAACTGGGACTCAAGCGCCGAGCCGGAAAAGCGATAGCGCAAGATGGCGTCGTCCCGTAGCCGGATATACAACGACGCACCCAGCGTGGATTGCGCGCCCTGGCTGTACTGACGAAACCGCACAATGTGCTGCGCAAGCTCCAGTGGGCTGATGAAGTTTTTGAACAGCCAGCTTTCCAGCGTCGGGTATTGGGCGGGTAATGGCCTTGAATTAATGCAAATCCCATGCAGGTGATAGCCAACAGGCAACGGGGGCAACTCGCTCGCCAGCCCCTCGATGGGATCCGGATCGCGCGCCACATACTCCGAAAGCGTATCGGACTGCAGAATCAATACCTGTTGCCGAATGTTGGGTTTACGCCGCATCTGTATCGTGGCCTGCGCCAACGCCTGCTGCGTGTCTGCAAATACCGGCCAGGGCTTGTAAGGCTCCCAATTGGCCGGAACCTGGCCCACCGAACCACCCCAGTAAGGGCTGGATATCAGAAAGGTCAACCGCCCGACTGAGGCGACTTTCTTGTAATACCCTTCAATGGTCCCGTCAAAGGCATGCGGCGATTCGAACGGCCCTCGAGTGGTAATCCAGTGAGCAAAGCCAAGCGCCGCCGGGGTTTCATCAAACTGGTATTTGATCAGCGTGCCGTCCGGCCCAGAGAGGTAAGCCTCCCTGAATTTTGGCCGGTTCTGGTGGTTGAAGATGATGTCCGGCTCTGAGTAAAACCCCTGGTAAGCCGTGATCTGGTGCGCGCTCCACGCAGGATTTTCACGCGCAACCCACGCCGTCGTATTGGGGTGCGTGTGCCAGCTTGCGACAATGTGGTACCCCTCCGGGTCCAGGTAAGCCGTGTTGGCCGGGTTGCTGTCCAGCAAGAGGCTGAAATTGAACGTGGTGGGCCGGTCCGAAATCGGCTCGCTGCCAACAAAAAGACCGTCCGCCAAACGCCGCAGAATGACGCTGCCGAACTCCACCTGCAAATTGAGCCCCACGCGCCCATGGAGATAGCGTGCCACCTCATCGGCACTGGAAAAGGCCGGGCTGAGGGTGCCCAGTTTGGCGTGGCCTTGGGGGAGGGTCGCGCGCGTGTTGCGAAGCTTGTATTCATCCATGATGAGTGCCTGCTGATCAAGAGTTGATAAATCAGGCCTGCCTCCACAGGGCAGGCACTGAACGTTTCATCATCTTGTAAGCGGCGCTCCGACTGGGGGCGCTACATAAAGCAAGGGCCGTAGACAGATGCCACCTACGCTTGAGCGGTCTTGCGCAACTCCATCAACAACCTGACCCCCACTTGCCCGCGAGGCTGCCAGAACCCATCTGGCTCAAGGATGTACAGCTTGCCGGAGTTAGCCAGCGTGGTAATCGCGTGGCTGGGCTTGTCGGCAAGGTGGTACGGCCAGTCTTCACGCAGCAGCTTGCCTTCAGCCTCCAGATAGCTGGGTAAGTACATCAACAGCGCCCCATTACGTGGCGTGAAGTAATAACGAGCACCCTTCACGTTATCGGTCTTGAACATCTCAACAAAAAACCGTATTTCCTTTCGCGCCATGAAGTTACTGGCGAGCGCCTCCTCATGCCTGTCCGCAAGTTGCTCGAGGGTGTCGTCCACCTTGTACAACTGCTGTATCCCCATCAGTCGGTAGCCTGCAGGATATTTGGGCGACACCTTCGGCTCTCGCTGGTTTACGACGCCTCTCAGAAGACGATTGAACGCCGATGTGGACATACGCGCCCCCACTTCCACAGTCGGCCCACTGTCATCCACGGGATCAGTCACCAGAAACGTGCTGGCAGTACTGCTTTCGATCAGGGCGGCCATCCAAGCCTTACCCGGCGTTGGACTTACGCCGCGCCATAGGTAGCGGGCCGCATCGTCGGCATGGGAAAACAGCGGTCCCAAGGCAATTCGTTCATCTTCGCGCGGGGTGTAGACACGGGCGTCGTACGCCGTCCAGCGTTGCGATACCCGCCCTTGTGTTGCCCATATCTCCCCAGTGACCAATACCTCAAGCGTTCCATGGCGAGCAACGTCGCGGATATAGTCAGCAGCGTTATAGGGTCCGTTGAGCTTTTTCACATAAGCCTGCAAACCGGTGTAAGTCGTCCAGTCGACAATCAAGCCCGAAGCACTGTATTTGAGCAAGGCGCTGTCGGCGCACGACAGGTACAGCGGCAGGAATGTATCGACGCCCTCCGCTACTTGGCGCACGGCAGTCAATGCGGCAAGCAACAGTGTCGGATTGACGAAGCTGCGATAGATCGGCGACGCACCCAGCTCATCCGGTTGACGCGCTGGCGCACAGACATAGAGCCCTTGCACGCTGCACCCAAGCGGTAACTGTCCGCGCAGCCATACACGGGCCTTGGGAAATTGCAGGTCTTCACCCTTGACCGGCAGGGTTGCCATCCAGTGTCCGTTAGCGGCCTTGAGGATAAAGCCGAAGGTCAACGCGCTGCGATCACCGGCCTGCCCATGAATATGACGGGCCACGTCGTCAATATGGCTGAACACCGGTCCGCAGGCGCGATCAGCCAACGCATAATTGTTCTCCTCAGGCTCGACGTAGCCGTGAGCAATGCGCCACCCCAAGGATAACGCTTGCGCGCTGCCCCAAACGTCACTGCCCTGTATCACCTGCATCGACGCTGCTTTAAGTACCTGATTAACATACTCGGTTGGGGTTGTGCTGCCGTCGCGCAGTTGCTGCTCTGCCAGGTTGCTGTGCGGGTCGTGGGGCGTTTGGCCAGAGGGCACCAGGTTCTGTTGCAGCGTCTGACGATCAAGGGCAATACGAGCTTTCTGCTGCGGGCTCAGCACGTCTGTGCCGATGTCACTGCAACTGAAACCAATCAACGAGCCGTCGAGCCCGAGCAGGTATTCATGGCTCCACAGGTGAGTGCTAGCAAATGCCTTGGCCAATACCTCGGTGGAAAACATGCTGCGGTACACGGCCAATTCTTCAGTATCAAGCAGGAACGCAGGCAGCGTGTCGCACCGTGAACGATAGCGCGCTACCAGTTTCATACTGGGCGCCAGCCGGTCCTGCAACACGTCGTCGGATGGCAGAATCCACTGGGGGTCGAAGTTTTCCGAAGGCACAAGCATCGGCTCAGTCGCCACGAATAGGCCGTCCACACGCCTCAGAATCAGCCCTCCAAATACGTCTTCACGCTGGACGCCCAACCGCGCCTGCGCGTAGCGGACAGCGTCAGCCTGGCTGAAAAACGCCGGGCTGAGCGCTCGACGATTGAAATCCGCATAGGGCAGCCAGTCCACGCTGAGTTTTCCGGTTTCATCCCAGCAGTCATTGCCGATGATCACCGTCAGCCAGCTCTGGGTACACACCTGGGTGACGAAACCCTGGGCGGTCAATTGGCCGCTGGCCAACAACGTATGCACATCTTCAAAATTGCCGGGCGCTTGTTTCACCGCGTCGAACAGCCGGGTCGATACCGGGGTCTGGTACTTGAGCAACGCGTTATCCAGGGTCGAGATATACACCGGTAACGTAATCAGGCTGCCTGCTGACCGCCAGCGCCTGGCAGCCTCAAACCCACTGTACAAATCGGCGGAGGAGAGAAAATGCCTAGCCAGCCATTGCTGATCACTTGGCAATAATTCCGGCATCCAGCGCCGCGCATAAAACAAACCGTGCAACCCGAATCCGGACGGGTACACATAGGCTCCCTCGTCATCGTTCACGAACAGGCTCGCCAAGCTGAACAGGGGGATTCCCTGCTCACCCGGGACAGTCTCGGACACTAGGTATTCATCTTTCTGCGCATGCTTGAGCACGAACGCAAAGCAGGTTTGCGCCGAACCATAACCACGGGAAACACGAGAGTGCGCATGCCGGGCGGCCTCGTCCGCGCTGCTGAATACAGCCCCGTACCCGACCTGCTCAGGAGCCTGGTGGTCCTGGATGGCAGGAAAGGCACGCCAGTGCTCTGTCACCACACCGGCAGTGCCCCACAAAGGGCTGCCCAGCACGATACGCAACCCTGTGGTCGCCAACGTCCGAACCATCGCTTCAGGCGGGACCTCACCACGCCCGCGCCGCTGCTCCATCACGCTACCCTGGGTGCCCGGTTCAAGTGACTTGAGCAGCGCCAACTCGGCTTCTGAACCGCTCAAGTCATAGGCGATCAAGGCGTTTTCGGCGCACGACAGGTAAGCCACCGAGACCTTGTGGCGGTTGCCGATCAGACTGCGCAAATCCGCGTCGGTGAACAGTTGCCAGTCGACATACGCTTGATCGCGCGACCATCCGTAGCGGCTCATGCGCGACCGCTCCAACAACGCTGCCGCTTTGCAGGACGCATATTGCCCATGCAGTGTGTAGGAGGTCGGCACGATGAGGGTGCCACTGTGATCGACAGGCAACAGCGAGTCAGCGGCGAACCTGCCGCCGGCACGGCAAGGCCAAGGCAGCGTGGCGACATATCGTTGATCGGCCGTCTGCAGGATGACCCCACAGAACTCTACGTCACGCTGGTTGCCGACCTGGTCATGGGCGAAACGTGCAGCATCGTCGGCGCTGAGGAAGGGCGGGCTCAACACCGGTGATGGATAACGCGCATGCGGTCGCCATAACGCCCGCACCACACCTTCGACGTCCCACATCGTACCGGTGCGCAGCACAAATAACTCACCAGCCGCCGCCACTTTCAATACGAACTGTTGGGGGGTGAGTTGGCCTGCAATCAATGCCGCGAGTTGGCCGTTGTCAGTGACAGTGCCCGTCGGGGCTATGCCATAGAGTTGGTTTTCTTGAGGAGTGCCAGAGAACGTGTATTTGAGCCGGGCGCCGTCTCGGGTATTGAGGTAGAGCACCCGCAACGGGCTATTCACCAGACGAGACCGCGCAATCGCGGCGGCGAGGTCGCCCGATGAAATGAAACTCTCTAACAGCCAATGCTGCACGATCTTCAAGCCCAGCGGTGGGCGCGGTAAAAAGCAAACGCCGTACAGATCATAGCCAGCCGGAAGCTCATCCATGACCTGCTGCGTGGAAAAGACCGGCAGGCCAGGGCGCAGCGCCGCTGGCCGAGTGACCACATAGGCCTCGGCCTGTTGGGACTTGATAATAAATGCGAGCGGGTTGCCACTCGTTGACTGCTGGTCCTGGCCGTATTGCGCTGCAGCTTGCGCGTCAGCAAACACCCAGCTATACGCAGGAGCAATGGCGCCGGCGGCCACAAAGGATTGATACGGTGCCCACACACCCGGAACTCTGCCGAGAGAGTTGCCCCACACCGAGCTCGACTCGAGCACATGGAATTCGCCCAACCGCACCAGCTTCCTGACCATTTCGACGCAAGTACCGTCGAAACCATCCAGTTGAGGCTTGATCGCAAACAGGCGTAAGCCTTCCTTCAGAAAAGCGCTGAAATTGCGCTCGGCCTCAGAGCCGCTGCGAACATATTTGATCAGCGAATTGAACGGGCTGGCGTAATAAAGCGCAGCAATCGTTTGGTGCGCAGCGGTGATACTCACGGTATACGCATAATTAGGGACGGCGGTGTACAGGAGCGCTTCGTCATCCAGGGACAGTTCACCCTGGACATTCGTGCGCAGAGGCAACTTGCGCTTCACCTGCTCGATCTGATTTGCCAGGGCGACGAAAAAACCAACCACACGATAGCCTGACGGCAAGACTAGGTTGGTCGAAATCGCCCCGTCATACGCTAGTCCCAACTGCGTACTCAACGCCGACTCACGCAGAGGCGCAGTGGAGACAAATCGCCCATCATCACGTTCCAGAACAAGACCGAGTTGATCCTCGTCGCGGCTGGAAATGCGTTCGTGCAGATAGCGGGCGGCGTCATCGGCCGTGATGAACGCCGGGCTCATGGTTTTCATCAACTGCTCGAAAGGCGGTTCTTCCGGTTGGAACCGCCCGATTTCACGCCACTCGGTGCCCGCCTGTACGATATCCAACTCGCCAATGGCTGCCAGGCGCTCGACGAATTGGCGCGGCGTCATTGTGCGTGCTTTCAATTGTGCTTCAACGCGGGCGCCCCCCGTTCCCAACAAACCCGCTTCGCCGTCCGTAGCTGAAAAACGATAAGCCAGCAACGCGCCATCATCGCTGCGCATCACCAGGCTCAGGCGTTGATCTCGGTCGTATAGCTCGGGGGCCACGCGTAGTTGTTCAGCAGCAGCGGCCAACAACGTAGGCGTAAAAAAATACGGATGCTGCCAGGTTTCGGGGGGTGGGGGGCGGCAATAGATCGCGTTGATACGAAAATTCGACGCAAGCCGAACACCACCGTCCGCGCGTTGCGGGAATAGTTGGGCCGGTGGAGTGAGTTCGCCGCGCTCCCAGCCTTGGGTGGGAACGAGATACTCGTCTTTTTTGCCAACCGCCTTTAACTGGTAGCCGAACACCACTGCCGCGTTCGCTGGCAACAGGTGCTGGAACCCCTGCTCGGGCAAGACTTTTCTGAACAACGGTTGCATCGCGCCGGAGCTCAATACCGTGCCCTGCTTCCAGCTTTTGTCGACGCGCCCACGCGCGTCCCCCCAGGCGCGGTTGGCCACGATCACCCAGAGTTCACCCGCCTCGGCCATCAGTGGGATGTAGTCGTCAAACACATCGAGCGTGCTGCGCTGATCAGGTGAGATACGCTGCAGAAATTCGCGCTCGTTCTTCGTGCCACTGGTCACGTATTTGATCAGCGATCCGTCTGGCCCGCACAGATAATGCGCTGCGGCGAGTTGACGAAACTGGATGATTATTTCGATATCGTAGAACGAGAACATGCCACGCACGATGGCACGCTGATCTTCGGTGAGGCGAGTGTTCCTAAATTTTTCGTCATTGGCCGGATGGGAGTGATAGAACGCGTGACAGCTATAACCGGGAGGCAGAATCAGCTTGCCGTCATCGCCAATGTCTATCACATCGCTAGGGGCGAAGCCGCCTACTTCACCCATGATTGGCGATGAGGCATAAAAGCGACCACCCTTTTGCAGAATTGCGCCGCCGTATTCGACATCGTGTTTGTCGATGCGCTTGTGTGCCCAGAAAGCCGCGTCATCGGCACTGATAAAAGGGCCTTCGAGGGCAAGCTTTTCTTCCAGCGAAGGCGCGGGCGTATCGGATGAGTACAGGTCGTCCCCGTTCATCATGTGCTCCAGTGAGGGTGGTGGCTGAGGTTTCCTTCATCCTCGGTCGATCACAGCCCGTAGGTGCGCTACATAATATTGGCAAGCACCACAACGGCACATCGGCGTGCACGCTCCCCCTCATCAGGCGCCACATTGGTGCGTGACGTTACCTGTGAATTCCTGTGGTGATCCGCCCCAGCAAGGCTTTTTCAACTTCGGCACAGCCCTTGCTATCTCCTGTTCTAACAGTCATCCAAGAAAAAATCGGTCACGGAGATCGCACCATGAAGCGTCGCAGCTTGATCAAGGCTTTCACTCTTTCGGCATCCATTGCCGCCATGGGCATGACCTGGACCGTGCAGGCCGCCGAGACCATCAAGGTCGGCATCCTGCACTCGTTGTCCGGGACCATGGCCATCTCCGAAACGTCGCTCAAAGACATGGCGCTGATGACCATCGACGAGATCAACGCCAAGGGCGGGGTGAACGGCAAGATGCTCGAACCGGTGGTCGTGGACCCCGCGTCCAACTGGCCGCTGTTCGCCGAGAAAGGCCGGCAGTTGCTGACCCAGGACAAGGTGGCCGTGGTGTTCGGTTGCTGGACCTCGGTGTCGCGCAAGTCCGTGCTGCCGGTGTTTGAAGAACTCAACGGCCTGCTGTTCTACCCGGTGCAGTACGAAGGCGAAGAGATGTCGCCGAACGTGTTCTACACCGGTGCCGCGCCGAACCAGCAAGCCATCCCCGCCGTGGAATACCTGATGAGCGAAGAAGGCGGCGGCGCCAAGCGCTTCTTCCTGCTGGGTACCGACTACGTGTACCCGCGCACCACCAACAAGATCCTGCGCTCGTTCCTGCACTCCAAAGGCGTAGCGGATAAAGACATCGAAGAGGTCTACACCCCGTTCGGCCACGCCGATTACCAGACCATTGTCGCCAACATCAAGAAGTTCTCCGCTGGCGGCAAGACCGCTGTGATCTCCACGGTGAACGGCGACTCCAACGTGCCGTTCTACAAAGAGTTGGCCAACCAAGGCCTGAAGGCCACCGACGTACCGGTGGTGGCGTTCTCGGTGGGTGAAGAAGAACTGCGCGGCATCGACACCAAGCCGCTGGTGGGCAACCTTGCCGCCTGGAACTACTTCCAGTCGGTGGAGAACCCGGTGAACAAGAAATTCGTCGCCGACTGGAAGGCCTATGCCAAGGCCCACAACCTGCCGGGCGCAGACAAGGCCGTGACCAACGACCCGATGGAAGCCACCTACGTGGGCATCCACATGTGGGCGCAAGCGGCAGAGAAAGCCAAGTCCACCGACGTCGACAAAGTGCGTGAAGCCCTGGCCGGCCAGACCTTCGCCGCGCCGTCCGGCTTCACCCTGACCATGGACAAGACCAACCACCACCTGCACAAGCCGGTGATGATCGGCGAGATCCAGGCTGACGGGCAGTTCTCGGTGGTGTGGCAGACCGACAAGCCAATCCGCGCCCAGCCGTGGAGCCCTTACATCCCGGGCAATGACAAGAAGCCGGATTACGCGGTGAAAAGTAACTAAAGCCCGACTCGGTCAAAAACTGTGGGAGCGGGCTTGCTCGCGAATGCGGTGGATCAGCAAGAAATGCATTGACTGACACACCGCATTCGCGAGCAAGCCCGCTCCCACAGTTTGAACCGTGCATGATCAGGACACTTTGTTATGCCCACTGCCCTGTACCGCTTCATCCTCACGGCCCTGCTTGTGCTGCCCTTCGCAGCACACGCCAGCGACGCCGACGACTTCCTCGCCGCCAACCCCAGCCAACAAGCCAAACTGCTCCAGGACTGGGCTGCCCAGCCGGATCCAGCGCGCATCGAGCTGGTGGACGCTCTGCAACAAGGCCAACTCACGGTCAACGGTGAAACCAAAACCGTGCGCCTGAACAACCGCCTGCGCAGCCTGATCGACAACGTACAAGCCAGCCAGCAATTGCTCGCCGCCGACCCCAAGGTGCGCCTGGCCGCCGCAGTAACCCTGCAAAAAAGCGCACAGCCTGCGCAGCTCAAATTCCTCGACCAGCAGGTCGCCGCCGAGACAAACGAGGACGTGCACACCGCCCTCAGCCTGGCCCTGGCCAACCTGCAACTGGTCGACCCTGACCCCGTGGTGCGCCTCGCCGCCGTGCGTCTGCTCGGCAGCACCGGCGACCCGCTGGCGCGCACGCGCCTTGAAGCGCTGCTCGCCCCTGGCGTCGAAGCCAACGCCGCCGTGCACACCGCCGCCGAGACCAGCCTGGCCCAGGTCAAGCGCAAACTGATGTTCGGCGAAATCCTCGGCCAGGCCTTCAGCGGCATGTCCCTGGGTTCGATCCTGCTGCTGGCGGCCCTGGGCCTGGCGATCACCTTCGGCCTGCTCGGCGTGATCAACATGGCCCATGGCGAGATGCTGATGCTCGGCGCCTACTCCACCTATGGGGTGCAGTTGTTGATGCAGCGCTATGTGCCTGCCGCCATCGAGTTCTACCCACTGATCGCACTGCCGGTGGCGTTTTTTGTCACGGCCGCCATCGGCATGGCGTTGGAACGCACGGTGATTCGCCACCTGTATGGCCGGCCGCTGGAAACCCTGCTGGCCACCTGGGGCATCAGCCTGATGCTGATCCAGTTGGTGCGCCTGGTGTTCGGTGCGCAGAACGTCGAAGTGTCCAACCCCGAATGGCTGTCCGGTGGCATCCAGGTGCTGCCCAACCTGGTGCTGCCGTACAACCGCATCGTGATCATCGCCTTCGCACTGTGCGTGGTGGTGCTGACCTGGCTGCTGCTGAACAAGACGCGCCTGGGCCTGAACGTGCGGGCCGTGACCCAGAACCGCAACATGGCCGCCTGCTGCGGCGTGCCCACTGGCCGCGTGGACATGCTCGCGTTCGGCCTGGGTTCCGGCATCGCGGGCTTGGGCGGCGTGGCGCTGAGCCAGATCGGCAACGTCGGCCCGGACCTGGGCCAGAGCTACATCATCGACTCGTTTCTCGTCGTGGTGCTTGGCGGTGTCGGCCAGTTGGCGGGGAGCGTCATGGCCGCCTTCGGGCTGGGCATCGCCAACAAGATTCTGGAACCGCAGATCGGCGCCGTGCTCGGCAAGATCCTGATCCTCGCGCTGATCATTCTGTTTATCCAGAAACGCCCGCAGGGACTCTTCGCACTGAAAGGACGGGTGATCGACTGATGAACCAGCCATTGATGCTCACGGCCACGCAAAAGGCCGGCCCCAAGGTGACGATTGCGGTGGGCGTGATGATTCTCGCCGTGCTGCTGGCCCTGCCGCTGTTGTCGTTGTTACCCGCAGAAAATGCCCTTCATATCTCGGCCTACACCCTGACCCTGGTGGGCAAGATCCTCTGCTACGCCATTGTCGCCCTGGCCCTGGACCTGGTGTGGGGCTACGCCGGCATGCTGTCCCTCGGCCACGGCCTGTTCTTCGCCCTTGGCGGCTATGCGATGGGCATGTACCTGATGCGCCAGGCCTCCGGCGATGAGCTGCCGGCGTTCATGACCTTCCTCTCCTGGACCGAACTGCCGTGGTACTGGGTGGGCACCGAACACTTCCTCTGGGCGATGTGCCTGGTGGTGTTGGCGCCGGGTCTGCTGGCGCTGGTGTTCGGCTTCTTCGCCTTCCGCTCGCGGATCAAGGGCGTGTATTTCTCTATCATGACCCAGGCCCTGACCTTTGCCGGGATGCTGCTGTTCTTTCGCAACGAGACCGGTTTTGGCGGCAACAATGGCTTTACCAACTTTCGCAGCATCCTCGGCTTTGGCATCACTGAACCGGGCACGCGGGCAGTGCTGTTCGTGGCCACGGTGTTGCTGCTGGTGGCGAGCCTGTTCATCGGCTGGCGCCTGGCGCGCAGCAAGTTCGGTCGGGTGCTGACCGCCCTGCGTGACGCAGAAAACCGCCTGATGTTCTGCGGCTACGACCCACGCGGCTTCAAGCTGTTCGTGTGGGTATTGAGCGCGGTGCTGTGCGGCTTGGCCGGGGCGTTGTATGTGCCGCAGGTGGGCATCATCAACCCCAGCGAAATGTCGCCGACCAACTCCATCGAAGCCGCCGTGTGGGTAGCCCTGGGCGGGCGCGGCACCTTGATCGGCCCGCTGCTTGGCGCCGGCGTGGTCAATGGCATGAAGAGCTGGTTCACCGTGGCCTTCCCGGAATACTGGCTGTTCTTCCTCGGCGCGCTGTTCATCATCGTCACCCTGTACCTGCCCAAGGGCGTGATCGGGCTGCTGAAGAAGTGAGAAACGTGATGCTCGAACCTATTCTCGACGCCGGCACCGGCCGCGATGCCATCGGTATCGGCCAGGCGGCAGGCCCAGGCCTGAACACCCGGCACGGCACCATCCTGAGCCTGGAAGACATCAGCGTCAGCTTCGACGGCTTCAAGGCGCTCAACAACTTGAACCTGTACATCGGCGTGGGTGAGTTGCGCTGCATCATCGGCCCCAACGGCGCGGGCAAGACCACGCTGATGGACGTGATCACCGGCAAGACCCGCCCCAGCCATGGCACGGCCTGGTTTGGCGAACACCTTGACCTGACCCGCCTGAGCGAAGTGCAGATCGCCCAGGCCGGCATCGGCCGCAAGTTCCAGAAACCCACGGTGTTCGAAGCCCTGAGCGTGTTCGAGAACCTGGAACTGGCGCAGAAGACCGATAAATCGGTGTGGGCCAGCCTGCGCGCACGCTTGAGCGGCGAACAGAAAGACCGTATCGAGGAAGTGCTCGACACCATCCGCCTCACCGCCTCGGCGCAGCGCCCGGCCGGGTTGCTGTCCCATGGCCAGAAGCAGTTCCTGGAAATCGGCATGCTGCTGATGCAAGACCCGCAGCTGTTGCTGCTGGACGAACCAGTGGCGGGTATGACCGACGCCGAAACCGAGTTCACCGCCGAACTGTTCAAGCGCCTGGCGGGCAAGCACTCGCTGATGGTGGTGGAGCACGACATGGGCTTTGTCGGCTCGATTGCCGACCACGTCACCGTGTTGCACCAGGGCAGCGTGCTGGCCGAAGGCTCGCTGGAACAGGTGCAGGACAACGAACGGGTGATCGAGGTTTACCTCGGCCGCTAACCCGGACACGGACTGCTTTATGTGGGAGCTGACTTGCCTGCGATAACGATGTTGACTGACACACCGCCATCGCAGGCAAGCCAGCTCCCACAGTTGATCCGGTTCCAATCAGGGAACCGAGGAGAATGTGAAAATGCTGCAAGTCGACAAGCTGCACCAGTATTACGGCGGTAGCCACATCCTGCGCGGGCTGTCTTTTGACGTGAAGGTCGGCGAAGTCACCTGCCTGCTCGGGCGTAACGGCGTGGGCAAGACCACCTTGCTCAAATGCCTGATGGGCCTGCTGCCGTCCAAGGAAGGCGCAGTGACCTGGGAAGGCAAGGCCATCACCGGCTTCAAGCCGCACCAGCGTGTGCACGCCGGCATCGCCTACGTGCCCCAGGGCCGGGAGATTTTCGGGCGCCTGACCGTGGAAGAAAACCTGCTGATGGGCCTGGCACGGTTCCCCGGCTCCGAGGCCAAGGAAGTGCCGGCGTTTATCTACGAGCTGTTCCCGGTGCTGCTGCAGATGAAGCATCGCCGTGGCGGCGACCTGTCGGGCGGCCAGCAACAGCAACTGGCGATCGGCCGCGCTTTGGCCAGCCGACCGCGCCTGCTGATCCTCGACGAACCCACCGAAGGCATCCAGCCGTCGGTAATCAAGGAGATCGGCGCGGTGATCAAGAAGCTCGCGGCCCGTGGCGACATGGCGATCCTGCTGGTGGAGCAGTTCTACGACTTTGCCGCCGAATTGGCCGACCAATACCTGGTGATGTCCCGTGGCGAAATCGTGCAGCAGGGCCTGGGTGAAAATATGGAAGCCGAGGGTGTACGCGGGCTCGTAACGATCTAATCTGTAGCGTCCTGACGATAAGCACACACCATGAACCTGCCCGTTACCCCTGCCCTGTTCACCCCCAGTTGGCACGCCGAGCTGGAGCTCGGTTATGCGCGTTTCGGCGACACCACGCGCCCGGTGATGCGCCGCCACCTTGGGCCGCTGCGGGTGCAAAAGCACCTCTACGCCGAAGGCCCCGAGGTGTGCCAGCACATCATCGTGCACCCGCCCGGCGGCATTGCCGGCGGTGACCGCCTGGACATCAGCGCCCGCATCGGCGCGGAGGCCTGGGCGCAGTTGACCAGCCCTGGCGCGGCCAAATGGTACCGCGCCAACAGCCCGGCCTATCAGCAACTGGACCTCACCGTGGAAGCCGGTGCCACCCTGGAGTGGCTGCCCCAGGAAACCATCGTGTTCAGCGCCGCCCAGGCCGAACTCACGACGCGCATTGAGCTGCAAGGCGACGCCCGGCTGTTTTACTGGGACGTGGTCGCCCTCGGCCGCCCTGCCAGTGGCGAGCGTTTCGACCTCGGCCACTTTCAGTCGCACCTGGATATCCGCCGCGACGGCCAGTTGCTCTGGCATGAGCGCCAGCGCATTGTAGGCGCCGACGGTCTGCTCGACTCGCCCATCGGCCTGGATGGCCAACCGGTGTTCGCGACGTTGTTGCTGACCGCTGATATCGAGCCTGAATTACTTGAGCAATGCCGCGCCCTGCCCCATGGGGTGCGCGGTGACTTGACGCAATTGCCGGGTTTGCTGGTTGCCCGTTGCCTGGCCAGTGAAGCGCTGCATGCACGGGCCTGGTTGATTGATTTATGGCGCCTGTTGCGTCCGGCCGTCCTCGGCCGAGAAGCGATTTCACCGAGAATCTGGAGCACATGAAGATCAAAATGTGGAACCTGCTTCCTGTGGGAGCTGGCTTGCCTGCGATGCAGACGGCTCGGTGTTTCTGGTTGACCGAGGTGATGCCATCGCAGGCAAGCCAGCTCCCACACAAGCCCACGCCCACATTGGATCTCCAGTGTTTTTATGAATGTTGTTTGAAGGACCTTGAACCATGGACCTGACCCCACGGGAAAAAGACAAACTGCTGATCTTCACCGCCGGCCTCGTCGCCGAACGCCGCCTGGCGCGGGGTGTGAAGCTCAACTACCCGGAAACCATCGCCTACATTTCCGCCGCCTTGATGGAAGGCGCCCGCGACGGCCGTACCGTGGCCGACCTGATGCACTACGGCACCACTCTGCTGAGCCGCGAGCAAGTGATGGAAGGCATCCCGGAAATGATCCCGGACATCCAGGTGGAAGCCACCTTCCCCGACGGCACCAAGCTGGTCACCGTCCACCAACCGATCGCCTGAGGTGCGAGCATGATTCGTGATGCAACCGAGCAGGACCTGGCGCAGATCCGCGACATCTACAACGACGCGGTGCTCAACACCACGGCGATATGGAACGAACAACCGGTGGACCTCGCCAACCGCCAGGCGTGGTTTAACGCGCGCCAGGCCCAGGCCTACCCGATCCTGGTCGCCATCGATAACGATGAAGTGACTGGCTACGCGTCGTTTGGCGACTGGCGCCCATTTGAGGGTTTTCGCTACAGCGTCGAACACTCGGTGTACGTGCGCAACGACCAGCGCGGCAAGGGCCTCGGCCCGCGCCTGATGGAAGCCCTGATCGAACGCGCCCGCGCCTGTGGCAAACACGTGATGGTCGCCGCCATCGAAAGCGGCAACCAGGCCTCGATCCGCCTGCACGAACGCCAGGGCTTTATCACCACCGGGCAAATGCCCCAAGTGGGCATCAAGTTCGGCCGCTGGCTGGACCTGACCTTCATGCAACTGACCTTGAACCCGGGCGCACAACCGCCCAAGGAGTGACGTCGATGAGCGCCGCACAACTGCGTCGAGTCAATGCTGAAAGTTTTGCCCACTACCGCCTGGGCTTGATCGAACTGTTGCTGGACGCGGTAAAGCATGGCGCCTCGGTGGGTTTCATGGCCGACATCGATGAGGCCCAGGCCCGCGATTACTTCACCGGCGTGCACACCCAACTGCAAGACGCCAGCCTGCTGCTGTGGGTGGTGGTGCGCGATGAACAAGTGATCGCTAGCGTGCAATTGGCGCTCTGCCAGAAAGCCAACGGATTGAACCGCGCCGAAGTGCAAAAGCTGATGGTACACAGCCAGGCACGTCGCCACGGCCTGGGCCAGCAATTGATGAACACACTGGAACTCGCCGCGCGCCAGCACCAGCGCGGCTTGCTGTACCTGGACACCGAAGCCGGCTCGCCGGCCGAAGCCTTCTACCAGTCGCTGCGCTACACCAAGATCGGTGAGCTGCCCGACTACTGCCAAAGCCCGGACGGGCGTGCACACCCAACCGCCATCTACTTCAAGACCTTGGGGCAACCTTCATGATTCCTGGTGAATACCTGATCCAGCCCGGTGAGATCGAACTCAATGCGGGCCGCCGCACCCTCACTCTGAGCGTGGCCAACAGCGGCGACCGACCGATCCAGGTGGGTTCGCATTATCATTTTTTCGAGACCAATGACGCGCTGACGTTTGACCGTGCGGCCAGCCGGGGCATGCGCCTGAATATTCCGGCGGGGACGGCGGTGCGGTTTGAGCCGGGGCAGAGTCGGGAGGTGGAGTTGGTCGATTTGAGCGGGGGCCGGCGAGTATTTGGGTTTGCCGGCCGAGTCATGGGCGACCTGTAGGGCCCCATCGCAGGCAAGCCAGCGCCCACATGGGAACGCATTCCAAATGTGGGAGCTGGCTTGCCTGCGATAACGATTTCATATTCAACACAACTTTTCAGGGCACTCTCACATGAAAATCACCCGCCAAGCCTACGCCGACATGTACGGCCCCACCGTCGGTGACAAGGTCCGCCTGGCCGACACCGAGCTGTTCGTCGAAGTCGAACAGGACTTCACGATCTACGGCGAAGAAGTGAAATTCGGCGGCGGCAAAGTCATCCGCGACGGCCAGGGCCAGAGCCAGTTGCTCGCCCATGAGGTAGTCGACACCCTGATCACCAACGCGCTGATTATCGATCATTGGGGCATCGTCAAAGCCGACGTCGGCCTCAAGAACGGCCGCATCCACGCCATCGGCAAGGCCGGCAACCCGGATGTGCAACCCGGCGTGACCATGGCCATCGGCGCCAGCACCGAAGTGATTGCCGGCGAAGGCATGATCCTCACCGCCGGCGGCATCGACACCCACGTGCACTTCATCTGCCCGCAGCAAATCGAAGAAGCGCTGACCAGCGGCGTGACCACCATGATCGGCGGCGGCACCGGCCCGGCCACGGGCACCAACGCCACCACTTGCACCTCCGGGCCGTGGCACTTGGCACGCATGCTCCAGGCCAGCGACTCGTTCCCGATGAACATCGGTTTCACCGGCAAGGGCAATGCCAGTTTGCCGGAGCCGTTGATCGAGCAGGTCAAGGCCGGGGCCATCGGCCTGAAGCTGCACGAAGACTGGGGCACCACGCCCGCCAGCATCGACAACTGCCTGAGTGTCGCCGACGCATACGACGTGCAAGTGGCGATCCACAGTGACACCCTCAACGAGTCCGGTTTCGTCGAAACAACGCTGGCCGCCCTCAAGGGCCGCACCATCCACACCTACCACACCGAAGGTGCCGGTGGCGGCCATGCGCCGGACATCATCAAGGCCTGCGGCTTCCCCAACGTGCTGCCCAGTTCCACCAACCCAACCCGCCCGTTCACCCGTAACACCATCGACGAACACCTGGACATGCTGATGGTCTGCCACCACCTGGACCCGAGCATTGCCGAAGACGTGGCCTTCGCTGAAAGCCGCATCCGCCGCGAAACCATTGCCGCCGAAGACATCCTGCATGACCTCGGCGCGTTCTCCATGATCAGCTCCGACAGCCAGGCCATGGGTCGCGTTGGCGAGGTGATCACGCGCACCTGGCAAACCGCCGACAAGATGAAAAAGCAGCGCGGCCCGCTGCCTGGCGACGGCTCCGGCAACGACAACTTCCGCGCCAAGCGCTACATCGCCAAGTACACCATCAACCCGGCGATCACCCACGGCGTGAGCCACATCGTGGGCTCCATTGAAGTGGGCAAATGGGCCGACCTGGTGCTGTGGCGCCCGGCGTTTTTTGGCATCAAGCCGACCCTGATTCTCAAAGGCGGTGCGATTGCTTCAAGCCTGATGGGTGACATCAACGGCTCGATCCCGACGCCGCAACCGGTACACTACCGCCCGATGTTCGCCAGCTTCGGCAGCTCGCTGCACGCCACCAGCCTGACCTTTATCAGCCAGGCCGCCCAGGACGCCGGAGTGCCCGAAGCCCTGGGCTTGAAGAAGCAGATCGCCGTGGTCAAGGGCTGCCGCGAGGTGCAAAAAACCGACTTGATCCACAACGACTACCTGCCGGACATCGAGGTCGATCCACAGACTTATCAGGTCAAGGCCGACGGTGTGTTGCTGTGGTGCGAGCCGGCGGATGTGCTGCCGATGGCCCAGCGGTATTTCCTGTTCTAGCGTACTTCATTGCCTGCCCGGTTCTCAGGCGGACCGGGCAACGGGTGCTCCTGGAGTTCGGTGCGGGTCAGGGTTTCAATCAAGCCAGCCTCGGCAATCCCCAGTTGGCTCTGCAGTGCCTGGGCCTGGGTATCATAGGCGTCCCGGGACAGTTGCCCGGCCTCCACCTGCTCCAATAACGCCGCCAGTTGCTCGTGATACGGCTTGCTTTGCGCCTCGAACTGCGGGCGGTACTTGTGGGCCACGTAGTCTTTCCAAAAGTCCCTGGACAATAAGCTCTGGAACTCTTCAGGCGAGTTATTCAACCCCAGGATGCGCGCGCGCGTGGCATCCAGCACCGGCTGACTGACCTTGCCCATGGCAATGAACCGCGCCTGATCCGGCTGGCCCGGCAAATCAAGCTGCTGCTCTCCCTTCAACCCGTAGCGATAGGCGAGGCGCACCTCCACTTCTTCAAGTTGCTGGATCCTCGACTGCTTCTGCACCCGTGTCAGATCAGGGTCATGGTTGATGGCCGCCGTGCGCTGGGCAATGTCTTCCAAGGCGGTCTTTTCCACTTCATCCAGACGGAACAGGCCACGGGCCAACTGCAACAGGGCAGGCCCCTGCGTCGCCTCGGTCGCCCCGGCCTTGGCACGGTAGACCATCTGCATGATTTCCAGGTTGCTGAACGACAGCGCGGCGCGGTCACAACACGCAGCGCGCCCCGCCCAAGTGAACATCTCCTCGCGCAAGGCTTCGGACTCGGTGTTGGGTTCGGTGATGCTGTCGATCACCTCCCACACCCGCCGTTGCAGGTCAGCAGGGTCGGCAGATGCGTTCATGTCGGCCAGCATCTGGAAAAAACCCGGGCTGCATGGATCGTCGTGCAGGAGGCTCCACTGCCGGGCCCGAGCGGCCACCTGGTCGGGGTTCAGGCCTCGGGTCCAGCGCTCGAACGGCACGCCCAATGGCCTGGCCACCACTGGAGAACGCAGGCCCAGGGCGGTAGCGACGAGCCTCGGCGGCCGACCTGTCTGAACAAGCTCCTCCTCCAGCAACCGAGCGTTATAGACACGCACCTGTTGCAACGTGGCTTCGGTGAAGGGGTTGTTGTTGACGTTGGTGATCGTGGACAAGCGTGCAGCGTGAGGCAGTTGCTCCTCTAAGGGGTCGATGAGGTCAACCGGCAGCGTGGTCAATTGGTTATTGGCCAGGTTGATATCGTCCAGCAAGGCCTGGCTGCCCAGCCCCACAGGCCAGTGGGGAAGGTCGGTGCCACTGAGGTGGACCGAGCGGATGTCGGGGATGCGGCTGAAGTCCGGGGCCATGCCCAGGGGGTTGTTATCCATCCACAGTGCCCTGAGGGTCGTGCGCTCAGACAGGATCCGCGTGGTTTCAGGGGTCAGGCGAATTGAGTTGTTGTCCAGGAACAACCGCGTCAGGCCATGCATTTCACCCACCGCTGGCGGCAGTTCACGTAACGCATTGTTCGACATATCCAACCAGCGCAAACCACGAAAGCCGCCGAGAAATCCTTCCGGGGAGGCGCTCAACTGCATGCGTGTGAGCCGCAATGAACCGACATGGCTGAAGTCCGCATCCAGGTCCGGCAGGCTGGACAACGTCAGGTCACTGAGGTCCATTTCCAAACCGATGGGTGTGCTGTCGGCGGCAAACTTCATCGGGGTTTCCTGGCGCCAGCATGCCAGGATGCGGGTACGGGCCATGACGCGGTCGTCACGTTGGGCAAGGTTATCCATTACCTGGTTCATGCGAACGTAGCGCTGACGCGCACCACCACCGGAAAACACCCAACTGTCCAGTTGCGCCTTGAGGTCGCTGTATTCCTGGAACTGGCGAGACAACTGCACCTCGGCGTCTGCCCCCAGGTTCCAGATGTGCTGCCGGCATCGGCCAATATCGTAATTAGGGTTCATCTGCCGCACTTGGGCGATTGAGGGAGATTCCACCGAGAAACTGTCCCCGCGACCGTTGAGCAACAGCTCGGGATGGCTCTGGGACAAGCGTCGCCAATAATCGTCCAGCGCCTGTTCCGCCTGGGCGGATAAATGATTGCCCCTGATCGACGTGACCTGGTTGATCTTGATCATTTGCTCAGCGTACTCGGCCGGCGGCTCCAGGTGCTCGGGCGGGATCGTACGCAGGTGGTTGTCCTCCAGGTTGAGTTCGCGCAGGCCACTCTGATCCCGCAACCCGGTGGGCCAGTGCTCCAGTTCGGTGTTCCTGAGGAACACGTACCTCAAGTGCGGCATGTTGCTCAAATCCGGGGCCAGACCGAGGGGGTTCTGCGACAGGTCCAGCCACTCCATCCGATTGAGGCGCCCCAGTTGCTCCACAGCCTGAGGCGTCAAGCGAATCCGATTCTTGCGCAACTGCAACTGAGTCAGTTGATTCATCTGCTCCAGGCCTTCGGGCAGTTCGCTGAGGGCTGCTTCGCGGATACTCAGGCGCTTGAGCTGCCTGAAGTTATTCAGGAAGGTCTGGGCGTCGCGGTTCCACGGCGTGTTGGCCAACTCCAGCGCTTCGACATGGCTGAAATCCGCCGTGAGCGCAGGCAGGTTGAGCGGATGGCCAGGGACGATGCTGAGGGTGCTGGTCTGGCGACGCCAGCAACGCTTGATCGCATCAGCGAACGTCTTGACGTAACCTCCCTGGCGATCAAAGGCAGTGAAGCTGACCGGCGGAGCGTTGTCACGCACCCAGTGCTTGAGGTCACGCTCCAGGGTGGCGTATTCGTCCTCCAGGCGCGACAACCCGCTGCGCACCTCGGCCCCCAGTGAGTGCAGCAAGGCCTGGGTCTGGTCCGCGGTATAGTCCGGGAACAGCCGGCGCACGCGTTCGGCCGGTGAGCGCAGGGCGTTGGCGGCCGCGTCCATCAGCTGCCGTACACCACGTCCGCCGCCGAGCAAGCGCATCGAAGGGTCGTAGGCCGGCTTGCGCAGCGGCTGTTCGAGCAACGCCGTGCGCAGGTTCGCGCGCGAATCGGTACCCAGGGCTTGCAGGCGCGGGGTGTCGGCGGTGGCCAGCGACTCGACGAACAGCCCTTCCCAGGCGCGGGTCAGGCGCAACTCCTGGACCTGCCATTGGGCCTGCTCCTGCACGTTGGGCGGCAACTCGCCAGCGCTGCGAAAACGCTGCAACGCGTCGTCATTGAGGGTTTTGAGCAGGTGCTCGGCCATCGCGTTCGGCAGGCTGGGGAACTGCCCCTGGAGTCGCATGACATCGGGGTTGGCGCTGAAATTGCGCGCCTTATAGTGCTCCTCCACCAGCGCGCTTTCAAAGGATTGGGCCTGCGCACCAAGGTAGTGGCGCAGTTGGCGTGCGCGCTCGGGCAATGACTCACTCGCCTGGCCGGGAAACTCGCTTAACGCCGGATCATCCGCTTGAAAGTAACCCAGGACCTCTTGCAACAACTCCCCACGCGCTTGCGCCCCCTCGGCAAGCACTATCGCCTGACGAGGCTGGCCGGGCAGTACCGGATCACTCCAGAGCTGAGTGCCATCGCGTTCGAGCACCACGTACGATCCGCCCGGCAGCATGCCCCGGCGGCGCAACAGATCCATTTGCAGCATCGGGTCGGCCTTGGCGTACACCAAGGCACTCTCCGACCTCAGTTGCGCAATAAAGTCCGCCACCTCGTCCGCGGCCTTGAAACGCTGCAACGTGTCAGCCAGCGCCAGGGGCACCGGCTCCTGATCCAGATGCCCGGCGCGCAAGGCATCGGCTTCGATGCCGCTGGCCTCACAGGCCTGGCGCAGGCGCTCGGCGCTCAGGCCTTGCGCCGGCTGCCCCAGGCGGCGCTGGGTCGTCGGGGCATCCCAGGTCAACGGGTGTTCAAGCTCATGCTGCCAGGCACCCTCATGGTTATGCGCCAGGCGCGGCGCGTAGGCCTGCGGACGGGTCGGGTGCTGGATGCGATATTCAGCGGCTTGCGCGTCGTAGGCCACGGCAAAGTGGTCGCCCTCCAGCGGCAACACGCGTTGCCCTTGATGGGCATACAGGCCCAGTACGTCCGGCTTGGCATCCGGCGCCAACTGCACCGGCAGTTTGTAGGGGGCAAGATCGGCCTTCCACAGTTTCTGCTGGCCGTCGGGCAGTCTCACAGGCTCAAGTTTCTCGATCACCGCCGGAGTGTTTAACGCTTTGCGCACCACCCGGCCCCCTGCCGCCATCACACCGATAAACACCAGGTTTTCGGCCACGTCGGTCAAGTGTCCCAACGCCGCCTCGCGGTCGCCCTCATGCCACTCCACCACGCCTTCGAAGGCGTCGTACAACAGCTGCGCAGCCATCACCGCCATCATCACCTCCCCGAGCCCCGGCACAAACATCGACACCAGGTTCAGCGCCAGCAGCCCGGCACTCTCCAGGGCGGCGATCTTCCTGGCGCGCACCGCCGCGTCCACATCCGCAGTGGGCACCGCATGGCCCCGCGCATCGGCGATCAGCTTGTCGCGCAGCGTGTCGAAGTTATCCCCCCAGAGCTCGACGTTGGCTTGCCACAGCTCACGCTTGGCGATGACCTGGATGTAAAAGTTAGGATCCTTGATCGGTTCACGTGCAGTTGGCGCAGGGGGCAGTTGTTTTGGGCCGATGAGCAGCGAGAGGATTGGCGAGACGAACGGCAATAGGTGTTGCCCGGTGCGCGCGGTGCCGTAGGGGTCACGGGGCTGATCGGACGCGTCCTCGGTGAGGCGCCGCAGGTAGGTCGGCTGGTCGGCGTAGGCGATAGTGTTCTTGAGAAATCCTTGATAGGCCGTCAGCCCCGCGCCCACCTTGGCGTCCTCCATCAATTGGCGGGTCAGCTCCGCCTGCAGGTCTTGAAGGCTGGCGTATTTTTTCAGCGGGTGCAGCGGGTCGTGGGGGATGTACACCAGCACCTCGTCGGCGTGCTGGTGTTTGTCCACGGCAACGAACGCGGTACAGCCCGACAGACGAAGGCCCATCAGGCTCAGGTCGTTGAACCAGACCGGTTTGCCGTGACTGCGGATCTCCTGGTCACCCGTGATCACCGCACCGATCACCGCATAGTCGTCCGGCCCGATGTCCTGCTTGAGCAATGCGGTGTAGGCGGCCGCTTGAAGGGCGTCTTTCTGGGCCTGGATCACCAGGCCGCGCAGGCCGCTGGCGTTGTGGAAAAACGCCGTCAGCCGCGCCTGGTACTGCGCACCGATGTCCAGGCGCCGGCACAGGTCCAGGAAGCTTTCGATGCTGATCCCCACGGCCGCACTGGCGTCATGTTCAGCCGGCCCGCTTTTGAACCGTGACGCAGAGGCAAAGGCACCGGGGGCGCATTCGCTCTCTTCGAAATTGTGCAACGCCGCTTGCAGCAGGCTCAGGGTCAACACCGAAAAACTACCGACGCGGAGACCAAACGCGCCCAGTTCCACAGGCTTGCGCAAGTCCACGTAGGTGTTGTCCAGGTCAGGCTCGATCGCGAACTGCGCCTTGAGTGCCGCGGCCAGTAACGGCTTGGCAAACGCCTCGGCACTGGGCAGGTCGGCCATGGCCTGGTCAAGGGCATTTTGCGAGTGCGCGCAGGCACTGGTGTAGTGCTGCAACTGACGACGTTCGCTGCCGTCGAGGCCGTCGAGCCAATCGACTTCATGGGTGGGCGCGCCCTTGAAGGCGTCGCGGGTGGCGGCCGACGCCTGGGTCAACCAGGTGGGCACTTTTTGCTTGATCACCTCGTAGGCCGCGGTTTGCGGCTCGAGGCTGGGTGTATCGATGGGCATGGGTGACTGCTCACTGCTTCAAAGGAAGCATCAGCAGACCATGCCCGGCAGCCTTCGCTGCGGTAGGTAGTTAGCTCGTCAGGCGGGTGCCGACAGGACGTTTGGCCGCGGTGTCGCTCCGATCAAGGCAGCCGCGCTGGATAGCCAGCGCGGGGCCGTTATTTTCAGAAGTGTTCCCGCGGATTGAACGCGGCTTTTTTCGCCAGTTCCTGCCACAACGCGATGGTCTCGTCGTCGGCCTGCTTGGGCATCACGGCCTTGAGCTGGATGTACAGGAACCCACGCTCGCCGGCCTTGTTCAGCAAGCCATGGCCCTTGGCACGCATGCGCTGGCCGTTCTGGCTACCCGCCGGCACCTTGAGGTTGATCTTGCCGGTCAGGGTCGGTACAGCCACTTCCGCGCCCAGCGCCAGTTCCCAAGGAGCCAGTGGCAGGTTGATGACCAGGTTTTCACCTTCGACTTCAAACTTCGAATGCGGGGCAAACTTGATAATCAGGTACAGGTCGCCATTGGCGCCGCCACCGATTCCCGGGGCACCCTGTGCCTTGAGGCGGATGCGCTCACCGTCGGCCACGCCGGCGGGGATCTTCACGTTCAGGCTCTTGGTGGTGTTGGTCACGTGACGGCCCGAGGCGTCGTACTGCGGCACCTGGAAGCTGATCTGCTTGGACTCTGCCGACAGCGTCTCCTCCAGGGTCACGGTCAGTTGCATCTCCACGTCCTGGCCCTTGCGCCCGGCAGGACGGCGCTGGCCACCACCGAAGGCATCGCCACGGGAGCCGAAGATCGAACTGAAGAAGTCCGAGAAGTCCTCACCGCCGCCGCCGCCAAAACCGCCACGGCTCTGCCAGCCCGGTGGCCCCTGGAACGGCTGGCCATGCTGGCCGTATTTGCGCAGCTCATCGTACTCGGCGCGCTTGTCGGCGCTCTTGAGCGCTTCGTAGGCTTCGGACGCGTCCTTGAACTTGGCTTCGGCGTCTTTTTCCTTGCTCACGTCCGGGTGGTATTTGCGCGCGAGCTTGCGGTACGCGGCCTTGATTTCCTTGTCGTCAGCCGTCGGCTCGACACCCAGAATCTTGTAGTAGTCTTTGAAATCCATCGGCGGTTCACCATCCTTAATCGAGATCGCACAGCCCGGGGCACAACGTGCGCTGCATTGCACCTGTTGAGTGATGTGGCCTGGGGGTGCGTCAAAGTGTTATCGGCGCTTGCCGTATGTACCCGATGTGGGGGCAAATCGCGCAGTTTCAAGCGCGATTTAACGGATGGTCGGCCTACGCATCCGTCCTCGACTGGCATACACTGCGCGGCCGTTTTTCAACCGGAACCTGATTGTCATGGAAAACCCATCCCCAGCCCGTGCCTGCGGTATCGACTTTGGCACGTCCAACTCCACCGTCGGCTGGATCCGCCCCGGCATGGAAACACTCCTGGCGCTGGAGGACGACAAGATCACCTTGCCGTCGGTGGTGTTCTTCAACTTCGAAGAGCGCCGCCCGGTGTACGGTCGCCTGGCACTGCACGAGTACCTGGAAAACTACGAAGGCCGCTTGATGCGCTCGCTCAAGAGCCTGTTGGGTTCCAAGCTGATCAAGCACGACACCAGCGTGTTGGGCACGGCGATGCCGTTCACCGACTTGCTGGCGCTGTTCATCGGCCAGCTCAAGAGCCGTGCTGAAGCCAACGCTGGCCGTGAGTTCGAAGAAGTGGTGCTGGGCCGTCCGGTGTTTTTCGTCGATGACGACCCGCTGGCTGACCAAGAGGCCGAGAACACCCTGGTGGACGTGGCGCGCAAGATCGGTTTCAAGGACATTTCATTCCAATATGAGCCGATTGCGGCCGCCTTCGACTACGAGTCCACCATCGAGAAAGAAGAGCTGGTACTGATCGTCGATATCGGCGGCGGTACTTCGGACTTCTCCCTGGTACGCCTGTCGCCGGACCGTCGCCACAACGACAACCGCCACGATGACATCCTCGCCACCGGCGGCGTGCACATTGGCGGGACCGACTTCGACAAGCAGCTCTCGCTCAACGGCATGATGCCGTTGTTCGGCTACGGCAGCCGCATGAAGAGTGGCGCCTACATGCCCACCAGCCACCACATGAACCTGGCCACCTGGCACACCATCAACTCGGTGTACTCGCAGAAATCCCAGCTGGCCCTGGGCAGCATGCGCTACGACATCGAAGACACCGGCGGCATCGACCGCCTGTTCAAGTTGATCGAACAGCGCGCCGGGCACTGGTTGGCGATGGAAGTGGAAGAGACCAAGATCCAGCTGACCCATGAAGATAGCCGCCATGTGCCGCTCGACCGTATCGAAGCGGGCTTGAGCGTGGACTTGAGCCGGGCGCTGTTCGAATCGTCGATTGACGGCCTGCTGGAGCGCGTGCGTGGCAGCGTGACGCAACTGCTCAACGACGCTTCGGTGAGCGTGGCGCAGGTGGACACAGTGTTCTTTACCGGCGGTTCCAGCGGGATCCCGGCGCTGCGCCACAGCATTTCGGCAATGCTGCCGAATGCACGGCATGTGGAAGGCAATATCTTTGGCAGTATCGGCAGTGGCCTGGCGATTGAGGCCAGCAAGCGGTACGGCTACTGAGTTTTAACTGAAAGACCGTGGCGCGTCCTTCGCGAGCAAGCCCGCTCCCACACTGACTGTGTTTACACATTTAGACTTGTGAACACAGTCAGTGTGGGAGCGGGCTTGCTCGCGAAGAGGACAGCCCAGTCACTACAAGGCTTAAACCATCCCACCGAGCTTCAGCTCGCTCTTGAGGTACGCATAATAAATCGGCCCCGCCACCACCCCCGGCAGGCCGAATGCTGCCTCGAAAACCAGCATCGCCAATAACAACTCCCACGACTTGGCACTGATCTGCCCGCCCACAATGCGCGCGTTGAGGAAGTACTCGATCTTGTGGATCACGATCAGATAGCCCAACGCCGCCACCGCCACCCAGATCGACAGCGACAGCGCCACGATAGTGATCAGTGTGTTGGACATCAGGTTGCCGATCACCGGCAACAGGCCGAGCAAGAAGGTCAGCACGATCAGGGTCTTGGTCAGCGGCAGGTGAATCCCGCACAACGGCAGCACCACGGCCAGAAAGACGGCGGTGAAAGCGGTGTTCAGCGCAGCAATCTTGATCTGGGCGAAGACAATGTTGCGAAAGGCCTGGACCAGCAGGTGCAAGCGATCGAACAGTGCGGCAGCCAGGGGTTTGCGCTTGGTCAGGTCGGGTACGCGCTGCAGGGCGATGATCGCGCCGAGCACCATGCCGATCAGCAGGGTGACGAACATGTGGGCAGCATCCTTACCCACAAGCTGCAATTCGCTCAGGTGCTTGCTCAGCCAGTCGCCGATGGCCACGCGGAACTCGGCGGCGCTGGCCGGCAGGTAGGCGTCAACGAAGGGCGGCAGTTGGCCCCGTGCGCGGTCGACCACGCCCATGAATTTGTCGAGGGAAGCCCCGGGGTTTTCCGCCTCGTGGAGCAGGAAGCTGATGGCACCGGCAAAGATCAGAGTCAGCACGCTGACGATCAAGGTGCCGAGCAAGGCCACCGCCAGCCAACGCGCACGCCGGCCTTCAATCAGCCGTTGCAGTTGGGGGGTGAGCATATTGACCAGTTCAAAAACCAGCAGGCCGGCCAGCAGGCTGGGCAGCAACTTGAGCGGCAGTACCAGCAGCAGTCCGCCGAAAATGATGATGTAGCTGGCCAGCAATATCACGTGACGCTGAGAAAACGTTGGCATACAGCCTCAAAACGAACGGCTTTAAAGGATTGGCAGTCTGCCAGCCTTGAAGGAATCAAGCGAGAACTCTGAATATTGCGAACACCGACAGTGTGGGAGCGGGCTTGCTCGCGAATGCGATGGACCAGACATTGACGTGCTGAATGACACACCGCATTCGCGAGCAAGCCCGCTCCCACAGGAGACTTGTGCTGTCAGCTACCTTTGAGACACGTGCTCATGAATGTCTTGCGTGCATCGCCAGTCAGCGCCTTGGTTTTCGCCGACGCATTGCAGTCTTTCATCTTCTGCTGTTGCGGCGTCAGGGTCTTGGCGTCGTTGGCGGCTGGGGCCGCCTTCAGGCAGGTGCTCATGAAGGCTTTGCGCTCATCGCCTTTCAAGGCCTTGGTGGTGGCGTCGGCGTTGCAGGTGGTCATCTTATTTTGCTGGGCGGTCGCGGCAAAACCTTGGGAACACAGCAGCAGGCCCATCATCAACAGCGGAATACGCAGCATCTTCATGGAGTTTTCTCCCTGTTACCGCACCGAAGGGGCGCGGCCTACCCAGCAGTGTAGTCAAAGCCTGTTACATCTTCAGCGGGCGCGGATATTCGACCGACGGTACTGCTCTGGGGTGCAGCCAGCGTGGCGTTGGAACATCGCGATAAACGCCGACGCGGTGCTGTAGCCCAGGTCAAACGCCACATGTTGCACGCTGCGTTCGCTGCCCAGGGCGTCAATCGCCGCCAGGTAACGCAGGCGCTGGCGCCACTCGCCAAAACTCATGCCCACCTCCCGCACGAATTGCCGGGCCAGGGTGCGCTCGCTCACGTGCACTTGCTCGGCCCATTGCGCCAGGGGGCGGTTGTCCCCCGGGTCGGCCTGCATGCCCTCCAGCACACCCAGCACGCCAGGGTGGCGGGCGTAGGGCAGGAAACAATCGTGGACCGGCGCCTGCTTGAGCTGGTCTACCAGCACCTGGGCCAGGCGAACATCAGCCTCGGTCTGCGGGATGTTGACGTCGCGACGTGCAAAATCACTGAGGATGGCCTTGAGAATCTCGCTGACCGCCAAGGTGCACGGCACCTGTGGCAGGTGCTCGCACAGCTCCGGCGCCAGGCCCACGGAGCGGTAGACAATCGCCTGGGCGTTATAGGAACTGTGTTCGGTATCCGGTGGGATCCACACCGCGTACTGCGGCGGCGACATAAACCGGCTGCCGGCCACCTCCATGCGCATAACGCCGCTGGCTGAATAGTCCAGCGACCCCCAGAAATGCCGGTGCGGGGTGCACTCGGTGTCGGGGGCAAACTCGGAATAGCGGAAGTAGACCGGGCTCGGCAAGCTGGGGAAATCCGCGAGGCGGACGGTGTGTCTGGGCATGTTGTCTGGATGCAGAGGTCAGTTGGCTGGATCGCAGTATAGGCTGCGATCCAGACAAGGGATAATCCTGCCTCACCAACCTATCTGGTTTCTTTCGATGCAATACGCGTATCCCCTGCTGGCCATCTTTATCTGGGCCGGCAACACCGTGGTCAACAAGCTCGCCGTGGGCTCGATTTTCCCCGCCGAGATCGGCTTTTACCGCTGGCTGCTGGCGGCGCTGCTGTTCACGCCGTTCATGCTCAAGCCGGTGATTGCAAACTGGGCGCAGATCCGGCCGAACCTGGGCAAGATTTTCATCCTCGGCGTGCTGGGCATGGCGGTGTACCAAAGCCTGGCCTACTACGCGGCGACGGTCACCACGGCGACCAACATGGGCATCATCCTGTCGCTGATGCCCTTGATGGCGCTGACGGCGGCGATCATCAGCCTCGGCCAGCGCCTCACCTTTGGCGCGCTGACCGGTGCGGTGCTGTCCTTCGCCGGCGTGGTGGTAGTGGTCTCGGCCGGTAGCCTGGGTGCGCTGCTGCAACACGGGGTCAACCTGGGGGACGCCATGATGCTGGTCGCCACCCTCGCCTATGCGGTCTACAGCACCTTGCTGAAAAAGTGGCACCTGCGCCTGCCGCCCCTGGTGCTGCTGTACTTGCAGATACTGGTGGCCGTGGTGGTGCTGTTTCCGCTGTTCCTGTTCTCGACAAAAGCAGGCCTGGGTTGGGCGAACATCCCGCTGGTGCTGTACGCCTGTCTGCTGGCCTCGATGCTGGCGCCGTTGGCGTGGATGCACTCGGTGAAGACGCTCGGGCCGAGCCGCACCACATTGTTTTTCAACCTGCTGCCGCTGATCACCGCGCTGATTGCGGCAGTGGTGTTGAAGGAAGAGTTGGCGATGTATCACCTGGTCGGCGGTTTGCTGACGTTGGGTGGGGTGATTTTGTCGGAGCGGTGGACGACGCCGGTGCGTGCTGACTGAACGCGCTCCCACAATTAGGTCGAGTCCACCCGCTACACCCCGGCAGCCTTGAGCCTTTGGGCATGCTCGACAAACAACCGAATCGGCTCAGCGCCCTTGCCCACCAAGCCCATCGATTGGTTGACGATGTCGAAGTGATCCAGCGCATAGTCATCGCCGATCACCAACCCCAGGTGTGAGCTGTAGCGCCCCACCATGCCGTCACACTGGCCCTTCTCCCGCACGAAGCTGCGGGCAAACAAGCGGCAGCTGCGGTTCGTGCCGTCGAGCAGGTTGCGCCCGCGATCGGTCTTGCCCGGCTGCAAGGTGCCGGACCACGAGTAGTAGCGCACGCCATTGACCTCTTCAGCGCCCTGCCCGCCCCAGGTCTGCGGCAAACCTTGTGGGAACTGGCGGTTGAACAGGGCCACGCCCACGCTGGTCAGGGACAGGTGGGAGGCGTGCAAGTCGGCCTTGAAACGTGGCCCCCGATAACCGGTTTCCAACAGGCTCATCACCCCGGCCACCAGGTGAAACAGCGCACTCATGAGGCGCCCTTTCACGCTGTCGGCGGGGTAATGGGTGTGGATATGGTCTGCCAGTTCCGACCCATGGTTGGGCCCGGCCACCGAGGTGACCGACGCCACCCATTCGGGGCGCTTGGCCGCCGCGTAACGCGCGGTGAGCGAGCCCTGGCTGTGACCGATCAGGTTGACCTTGTCGGCACCGGTTTCGCGGCGGATCCGTTCGATCTGCACCAACAATTGCTCGCCGCGCACCTCATTGGAGTCCAGCGGCGCCACCTGCACCGGGAAGACCTGTGCGCCACCTTTGCGCAGCGCAGGGACGATGCCGTACCAGTAGGGAAACCACCCCAGGCGCACAAACCCCAGCATGCCGGGCACCAGCACCAGGGGATAACGCGTGGCAAGGGAGTGCGGCATGGCGCAGAGGTCCTGATAGGGAAGGCGATGAACCCATCCTAGACCAGCGTTTCATAAATCGACATGACCACCCGGTGACAGACTCATGACACCTTAAAAGCGCCCGGCAACATCATGCAGTTGGCGTTCGGCCTCGGCGCATGCGCGCTGGAACACGCTTTTGTCCGACTCTTCACCTTCGGCGGCGATCACGCTGACGTCATCAATCCCGATGTAGCCCAGCACCGTACGCAGGTGCGGGTCGGCATGGTTCATCCACTCGAACTCGCCACCCGGGCCGAAGCCGCTGCCGCCACGGCAGGTGATGATCAGCGCCTTCTTGCCTTTGAGCAGCGCGTGATATTGCGCGTTGCCGTGGCTGTCCTGGGTGATGTCGAAGGTCAGGCCCATGCGCACGATCTGATCGATCCAGGCCTTGAGGCCGCTGGGCACGCCGAAGTTGTACAGGGGCATCGCGATCACCAGCAGATCATGCTCGATCAACTCGCCCACCAGTTCGTCACTCAATTGCAGGTCCGCCTTCATCACCTTTGGCAACGCCTGCGGTTCGGGGTGGAAATTGGCGGCCACGAAGGCTTCGGTCACATGGGGGATAAACGCCCGGCCGACTTCGCGACGGGTCACCTGTGCATCCGGGTTGGCCGCCTGCCAGGCCTCCAAGAACGACTCGGCCAGGCGCCGCGAATGGGAGCGCTCACCACGGGGACTGGCGTGAATCACTAGCATTTTTTTCATCTGTACTACCTTCACGAGTTAGACTCAGGCGACCTGATTGGCCGCCACGCTTGCTCGCAAATCTAGTGATGGCAGCACGCGCCGACAAATGAGCAATAGTTAATCTGGATGAATTCATCTCATCCATGGAGCCCGCATGTTTGCCTCACTGCCCCTCACCGCCCTGCGCACCTTTGAATCGGCAGCGCGACTATTGAGCTTCAAGGCGGCCGCCCTGGAACTGTCGGTGACGCCCACGGCGGTGTCCCACCAGATACGCAGCCTGGAAACCTGGCTGGGCGTGCCGTTGTTCGAGCGCCTGCCGCGCCAGGTGCGCCTCACCGAAGGCGGTGAGCGGCTGTTTCGCAGCGTGCACGGCGCCTTGCTGGACGTCGCCCATAGCCTCGACACGTTGCGCCCGCAACGCAGTGCCGGACAGCTCACCGTCTCCACCACCCCGGCGTTTGCCGCGTTGTGGCTGGTGCCCCGGCTGGGGCGTTTTTATGCCGCCCACCCCGACATCAGCCTGCGCCTGGACACCCAATGCGACGTGGTCGACCTGCAACAGGACGCCAGCGTCGACCTGGTGATTCGCTACAGCCTCGGCGACTACCCGCACCTGTACGGCGAGTGCCTGTTCGATGAGCGCTTTGCGGTGTACGGCTCCCCCGAACACGTCGCACGGGCGAGCAGCCAGGTGCCGACGCTGATCAGCGTGCGTTGGCATAACTCCGAGCTGTACGCCCTGGGCTGGCAGGCCTGGTGCGAGAAGGCCGGCGAAACGTGGCTGGCCCACACGAGCTTGCTGCGCGAATACGACGAGGAGCACTACGCCTTGCAGGCGGCGATTGCCGGCCAGGGGTTGGTACTGGCAAGCAACATCCTGGTGTCGGAAAGCGTTGCCACCGGCTTGCTGGTGCCCTACAAGCCGCAGATCCATGTGGACGGCGCCGGTTACAGCGCCCTGTGTGTACCGGGACGTGAGCGTCATCCGCCGGTGCGTGCGTTTTTCCAGTGGGTGCAACAGGAGGCAAAGCTGTCCGGCCATGCCCTTTGAAATCCGATAAAACTTTTTGCTTCAGCCAACACTCACAACTTGGAGCGATCACGCCAGCAGAGCGTGGCGTAAAACCGGATTAGCACCAGGAGATTGAGATGACTGAAGCACACTTGACCGATGTGGCCACCCTGCGCAGCCGCGCCCGCCAGCACGTCGAAAACGGCGCCGTCACTGAAGGCTATGACGCCGACCGCGAAGAAATCATCCGCTTGCTCAACGAGTCGCTGGCCACCGAGCTGGTCTGCGTGTTGCGCTACAAGCGCCACTACTTCATGGCCAACGGACTCAAGGCCAGCGTGGCCGCCAGCGAGTTCCTGGAACACGCCACCCAGGAAGCCGAGCACGCCGACAAACTGGCCGAACGCATCGTGCAACTGGGCGGCGAGCCGGAGTTCAACCCTGACCTGCTGTCGAAGCACTCCCACGCGCAGTACGTTGCGGGCAAGAACCTCAAGGAAATGGTCTACGAAGACCTGGTGGCTGAGCGCATCGCGGTGGACAGCTACCGTGAAATCATTCAGTACATCGGCGACAAAGACCCGACCACCCGCCGCCTGTTCGAAGAAATCCTGGCCCAGGAAGAAGAGCACGCTGACGACATGGCGGACATCCTGCAAGACCTGTAAACCGCAACACCTCTGAACCCACTGTGGGAGCGGGCTTGCCCGCGATAGCTATGCAACAGTCAACACATCTGTTGTCTGTTACGGCGCTATCGCAGGCAAGCCAGCTCCCACATTTTTGGTTTCGGTTTCGTCAGTTAGCCCTTCACCGTCTTAGGCGCCTTGCCTTCTTTCATCTGCTGCAACAGCGGTGCGCACTGGTTAGGCACATCACCACTCGGCGCGACCAGCGCCAGCAGCCCGGCCGCAGGCCCGACGATCACACCCAGCGCCACCATCCCCGCACCACGCAGCATCAGCGGTACGGCTTTCACACCAGCATTGGGCTTGATGAACGGCCCGTTGACGTACAGCGGCGAACGCAACGAGAACATGCGAAAGCCCTTGGACTCCGGCGTGATGGTCAGGTCCAGTTGTTCGGTGGCCATGTTCGCGGTGCCGTCGACGTAGATGATCGCGTTCTCGGTATCGAACACGAACAGGCGAGTGGTCGCCAGGCCGGTCTTGATGCCGAAGTCCGCCGCCGCGCAGTTGATCTTCACTTCCTTGTCACCAAACAGGCGACCGACCACGTAGTTGCCCACGTTGAGCCCGGCAATTTCCATCAGGCCACGGCTGATGGCGCCGTCATTGACCAGCATCTTGAGGTTACCGTCGGAGCTGCCCAGCAACGCCGCCACGGAGTTGCCACGTCCGGCGATGTCCGCGTCGCCATTGAGTTCACCAAAGCTGGTTTTCATCGGCTCAAACGTCGGGAACAGTTGCTTGAGCTTGAAGTTGCGCGCAGTGAGTTTGGCGCGACCTTCCATGGGCGTGGTACGGCCGTTCAAGCGAATCTGCGCATCCAGCTTGCCACCGGCCACGCCAAAGCGCAGGGGCTCAAGGCTCAGCTCGCCATCGTTGAGCACCAGATGCGTATAGAGGTCAGTGAAAGGCAACTCGGCACTCTGCACGATGCGCTTGCCGGTGAATTCCACATCGGCATCCATGTCGCGCCAGCGCTCGGTACGGAACTCTTCCACCGGCAGCACTTTGGTCGCGGGCTGTTTGCTTTCGCCACCACGGGTCTTTTGCTTGGCGTTGGAATCGGCGCCGATCAGCGGAGCCAGGTCGGTCATCAGCAGTTGGTTGGACACCAGCGCGCCCGTGAGCTTGGGCCGTGGCTGACTGGCGACGTAGCCCAGGTTGCCATGGATATCGCTGTTGCCGATCTTGCCGTTGAAGTTTTCGTAGGTGAATGAGGCGCCGCTGGCTTCATGCAGCTTGGCGATCAAGTGGCCGTCGGTGGAATACGCCGGCGAATCCGGCAAGGTGACGCCCGTGAGCGGGTAAAGGTTGCCCAGGCTGCTGCCGGAGAGTTTCAGGCGCAGGTCGAGGGCGCCGAGGTTGAGGGGGTCGGTCAACGTACCGGCCACGGCGATGCTGGTGTCGGCGATTTTCACCTGGGCCTGCAAGGGGAACGGTTTGGCCGCGTCCTGCAAGGCGAGCAGGCCGCCGATCTTGCCAGTGCCGTCGAGTTTCTGGCCGTGGTACTGGCCTTTGACCTTGAGGCCGAACGCATAGTCCTGGGGGCTTGATCCTTTTTCCTGGGCCTTCTTGGCATCGGCAGCGCCGACGATTTCACCAAAGGGAATCGGTTTGCCCAGCAGATCGATGGTGACGTCCAATTGCGTCTTGAGGGTCTGGTCGTCGAGGGTTACATGGCCTTTATCGAAGCCGATGGCACCGATGTCCACCACCCAGCTTGACGGTTCGGCATTCGGGTCCTTGGGGTCGAACGTGAAGGTCCAGTTGGCGCGGCCATCGGCCAGGCGCTGCAGGTCGGCGCTCGGTTCAGTGAGGTCGATGCGCGGAATTACCACGCGCTGCGCCAACAACGCCAGCGGCGAGATGCGCAATTCCACGCGCTTGAGGGTGACCATCTGCGGTTTCTTCGACCAGTCGGGGTTGCCCAGGGTCAGGTCTTCGGCAATCACATGCGGCCACGGCACCCAGGCACGCCAGCCGCCTTGATCCGGCTCACGCGCCCACACCACCGCCAGGTTGCCATTGATGGCAAACGGTCGATGCAGCTCTTCGGAGACTTTGGCATTGAGCGGCGGCTTGATGCGGTTCCAATCGAAAAACACCAGGACCAACACCACCACGGCGATTAACAGAGCGAAGCTGGCGCAGCTCCAGACAACGATTTTACGCGTGCGCGTCATTGCACATGACTCCTGAATACGACTAGCTGAACTACAGCTCATAAGGCTACGACTGGCAAACGGCGCGGGGGTTTAACCGGATCATCGTTTTAGTCGCAAAAAGCCAGTTTTCTGATCGAACGGACAGTTTCCAGCATCGACGACGCACCATTGTTACCCAGGGCCGTGTCGAAAATACCCACCACGGTGCAAAACCGCGGGCTTGAGAGGCGCGTTCTAGAGCCTCTGCCGGGAACAATCAATTCTGTTGATTATTACCATTGTGTTTATGAACTTTTATATCGACTTATCGAGAGTAGCATTAGCCCTGTACCCACTTTATCGCCCTCCCAAGGAGCAACCATCATGAAACGCCAAGTACTCGCTACCGTCCTGCTGTCTGTCCTGGCTTCCAGTGCCTTTGCCCTGCCAGCCGCCGAACAGGCCACCCCACAGAACAAAGCGCAAGCCGTTCAGTCCAGCCAGACCCTGGCTCGCAGCGGTTCGCAAGAAGAAGAGAACCGCGACTACGCCAAAGGCGTTGCTGAAAACGGTTCGGAACAAGCCAACAAACGCGCCTACACCGAAGGTGTTGCTGAAGGTGGCCGTGATCGCCTGGAACAGAAAGGCCTGGTTGAAGGCGGTGCTGAACAAGCCAACAAACGCGCTTACACCGACGGTGTTGCCGAAGGTGGTGCAGACCGCCTGCAAGAACTGCATCAAGCTCAGAGCTAAGCCCGTGGTGGCCCAGAAAAAAGCCCGATCTGCCGATCGGGCTTTTGCTTTTATATAGATCGCGCCTCGCACCACCCCCGCCAAGTTCGACGCCAGCAAAGCGGTTTTGCTAGAGTGCGTCGCTGTACTTGCCGACAAAGCCCGCTCGCCATGCTGCCCCGCGCCGAACAGAAGCAACAGACCCGCCTCGCCTTGATGGACGCAGCCCGCCATCTGATGGAGTGTGGCCGTGGGTTTGGCAGCCTGAGCCTGCGCGAAGTGGCGAAGACTGCGGGCATCGTGCCCACCGGGTTCTACCGCCACTTTGACGACATGGACCAGCTCGGGCTGGTGCTGGTCAGTGAAGTCGGCCAGACCTTCCGCGCGACGATTCGCCTGGTACGTCACAACGAATTCGTGATGGGCGGGATCATCGATGCGTCCGTGCGGATCTTCCTCGATGTAGTGTCGGCCAACCGCTCCCAGTTCCTGTTCCTCGCCCGCGAACAGTACGGTGGCAGCCTTGCCGTGCGCCAAGCCATTGGTGCGTTGCGCGAAGACATCACCCGCGACCTGGCGGCCGACCTCACGCTGATGCCCAAGCTCCAGCACCTGGATGCCGAAGGCTTGCATGTGATGGCCGACCTGATCGTCAAGAGCGTGTTCGCCACCCTGCCCGATATCATCGACCCACCGGCCCAGGCGCTACCGGCCCACCTCACGCCCCAGGCAAAAATCACCCAGCAATTGCGCTTCATCTTCATTGGCCTCAAGCACTGGCAAGGCCTGGGCAGCACCGAGTAAGCCGGTCATCCCGACGTGTGAAAGCGTTTGGCGGTGGTGTAGTGCTTGTTCCAGTAACTATTGCTCAACGAATCGATACGCACGTTCTTGCCCGTACGTGGCGAATGAATGAACTTGCCCTGCCCGATGTAAAGGCCGACATGGCTGACCTGACCGCGCCCGTTACCCTTGAAAAACACCGCGTCCCCGGGCTTGAGCGCCCCACGCTTGATGGTCTGTGCCGTTGAACGGTGCATGGCCGCCGTCGTGCGTGGGATCTGGATATTGGCTTGCGTCTTGAACAAATAGACCAGCAAGCTGCTGCAATCGAAACCCTGCTCCGCCGAGGTCCCGCCCCATTTATACGGCGTACCCAACAACTCGTGGGCACGATCGATGACGTCGTCAATGGAGGTGGGTTTTATGCCCTGCAGTGAAGCGCCGAACGCGGTGCGGGGTTGAACATTGGCCGAGGCCGAAGCCGTGAAGAAAGACAGACTGACAATGACTAAACACAAAATTGATCGAAACATGATGAACGTCGCAGTGGATTAAACACGGCGCACAGCCTAAAGAACCCCCGCCTAACGCCATGAGCGGAATATCCCCATACCGCGTAGGACAAATCCGTAAAAACACCAGCTCGAAATAGATGAAAGAAACTTCATGCAGCGCAGAGCCGTTCTCAACGCAAAACGCCCAGATCCGGTGCTATAAATCCAGGCACGCACCATTTTGAAACACTCAACGAATCGCCTGACGCCCTATTGGGTGGCACGTCCGTGCCTGCCTACAGGGAAATCCCACTCCCCGGCGTGATTGGCAAGGCCCTTGCTCTAGCTCTTTCATCGCTCTTAGCTGGAAGCTTCCTGATGCTGGTGATCCACCGCCGAATCGCCCCCCAAGCCCTCTGGGCCGCTGAACTGCTGCTGAATTTCGAAGCCCGCAACAAAAGCCGCCTGCGCTGTTTCAGTGCCGATGGCGAAGACGTCGGCCTGTTCCTGGAGCGCGGCCAGCCGCCGCTGCACGATGGCGAATTCCTACAAGCCGAAGACGGACGTGTCGTACGCGTGCGCGCACGCCCTGAACAACTGCTGCACGTCACCTGCAGCAGCGCCTTTGAGCTGACCCGCGCCGCCTATCACCTGGGCAACCGGCACGTGGCGCTGCAAGTCGGCGACGGCTGGCTGCGCCTGCTCGACGATTACGTACTCAAGGCCATGCTCGAACAACTGGGCGCCACCACCGAAACCATCGAAGCACCGTTCCAGCCGGAACACGGCGCCTATGGCGGTGGCCATCACCATTCACGCCATGGCGATGAAGACTTCAACTACCCGCCCAAGCTGCACCAGTTCGGCGTACGCCTATGAACCCAGCGTGGGCGCTACTGCGCCTGGCCAGCCCGCAATTGCCGATTGGCGGTTACAGCTATTCCCAGGGCCTGGAGATGGCAGTGGAGAATGGCCGCGTCAGCGATGCGGCCAGCGCCCGACGCTGGATCAGCGACCAGTTGCTGCTCAACCTGGCCCGTTTCGAAGCACCGTTGCTGCTCGCCCATTGCTGTGCCGCCGCCGAGCAGGACTGGCCGCGCCTTACGCAGTTGTGCGAGGAACACCGCGCCAGTCGTGAGACCCGCGAGTTGTATCAAGAGAGCCGTCAGATGGGCTACTCCCTGCAGCAGCTGTTAAACGGTTTGCCCGAACTCGACACCGCCGCACGCCGCGTTCTTGAACAACAGGCCGAACCGCACTTGGCGCTCGGCTGGGCCCTGGCCGCCCGCGCCTGGCACATCAGCCCCGAAGACGCCTTGGCCGCGTGGCTGTGGAGCTGGCTGGAAAACCAGCTGGCCGTCCTCATGAAAACCCTGCCCCTGGGGCAACAAGCGGCTCAGCGCCTGACCAGTGAGCTGCTGCCCTTATTGCAGCAAGCCCAGCAGGACGCGGGGCGCATCGATCTGAACCACATCGGCAGCGCCGCATTCGGCCTGTCCCTGGCGTGCATGGCCCATGAGCGCCAGTACAGCCGCCTGTTTCGTTCCTAGAGCCCCATTACCTTGGAGAAGCACATGAACACACAACCCCTGCGCGTCGGCATCGGCGGCCCGGTGGGCTCCGGCAAGACCGCGCTGACCCTGGCCCTGTGCCTGGCCCTGCGCGATCGCTACAACCTGGCCGTGGTCACCAACGACATCTATACCCGTGAAGACGCCGACTTCCTGGTGCGCAACCAGGCCCTGGCGCCCGAGCGCATCATCGGCGTGGAAACCGGTGGCTGCCCGCACACCGCGATCCGCGAGGATGCGTCGATCAACCTGGAAGCCGTCGACCAGCTCAACCGGCGCTTTCCCGGCCTGGACCTGATCCTGGTGGAGTCCGGTGGCGACAACCTGTCGGCCACCTTCAGCCCGGAGCTGTCGGACCTGACCATCTATGTGATTGATGTGTCGGCCGGCGACAAGCTGCCACGCAAGGGCGGCCCGGGCATCTGCAAATCCGACTTGCTGGTGATCAATAAGATCGACCTGGCGCCGTTGGTCGGCGCCTCCCTGGAGCTGATGAACAGCGACACCACGCGCATGCGCAACGGCAAGCCGTTTGTGTTCAGCAACCAGAAAACCGGTGTCGGCCTGGATGACATCGTCGCCTTTATCGAACGTCAGGGCCTGCTGACTGCGGCCTGATCCCACCCTGAAAGGAGCCTGTCATGGGTCTCAACAAACTTCTCGCAACCGCCGCCCTGCTGCTCGCCCCTGCCCTCGCCTTCGCTCACCCCGGGCATGGCGATAACGGGCTGGTGGCCGGCATCAGCCACCCGCTGGGCGGTATTGATCACTTGCTGGCCATGGTCGCTGTCGGCCTGTGGGCGGCACAGCAAAAAGGCAATGCGCGCTGGGCCCTGCCGTGTGCTTTCGTCGGCACCATGCTGGTCGGCGGCCTGCTGGGCTTTGAAGGCCTGGAACTGCCGGCACTGGAAAGCGGGATTGCCGCCTCGGTACTCGCACTGGGCCTGGCGGTGGCCTTGGCCGTTCGCCCGCCGTTGTTCGTGGCGGTGGGGGCGACGGCATTGTTTGCCTTGTTCCACGGCGTAGCCCATGGCCTTGAACTGCCGGACATGTCCAGCCCTTGGGCGTATGCGGCCGGGTTTGTCGGCGCGACCGCCGTGTTGCACGCTGCCGGTTATGCCGTGGTGCGCTTCCTGCCAGCAGCGGCGGCACCGTTGGTACGGGTGGCTGGGGCGGCTTCGGCGGCGACTGGGGTTTGGTTGCTGGCGGGCTGATTTGCGGCGCCTGTCAGGGCCTCATCGCAGGCAAGCCAGCTCCCACATTTTGATCTGCGAACCCAATCAAATGTGGGAGCTGGCTTGCCTGCGATAGCGGTCCCACAGACACCATAGAACCCAACCCTGCTACCATGCGCGCCTACACCCCTGCCGTGACGACGCCAGCCAATGCCCACCGCTCCAAACTCCGCCTTGAACGCCGTGCTCACGCACTTCCACAGCCTGATCGTGCCGCTCTGGCAGGGCCCGGGCTGGAATGCCGACCTCGCCTTGCCCTATGAGGCACTGGACGCCGACCATCAGCCGTTGCCCCCGCAACGCTACCGCGCCATGGCCTGCGCCCGGCAGTTGTACCTGTTCGCCAGCCTGATCGGCGAAACCGGCGCCGAGTTTGCCGAGGAGCGCGCCGCTGCGCTGTTCCGGTCCCTGCAGCGGCATTTCCACGATGCCGAGCACGGCGGCTGGTTCTACAGCATCGACCCGGCCGGCAAGCCGCTGGACAAGCGCAAAGACCTCTACACCCACGCCTTCATCATCTTCGCCTGTGCCCACTACTGGGCCAAAGTGCGTGAACCGTTGGTGGAGTCGGTGCTCAACGCCGCCCTGGAAGTGGTTGCGCAGCGCTTTGCCACCGGCGACGGCCTGTACGAAGCGGTGCTGGAACGCAATTGGTCGTCCCTCAAGTCCGGCCCGTTGCAGAACCCGTTGATGCACCTGGCCGAGGGTTTCCTCGCCACCCTCGCGGTGCGTGACGATGCCGACGTGCAAGCGGCGTTGCTGGCCTTGGCGACGGCCATGCAGCAGCGTTTCATCGACCGCCAGCATGGCGTGATGATGGAAAAACCGCTGGGCGCTGTGGATAACTGGTTTGAACCGGGCCACCAATTCGAGTGGTTCTTTTTGCTGGAATCGTCGGACGTGCTGCGCGGCACGCCACTGCATGCGTCATTGACCCGCGCGTTTGCCTACGCCGAACAAACGGGTGTGGATAACGTGACGGGGGCCGTCAGCGGCATGCTGGCCCTGGACGGCACCGTGCGCGACGGCACGCAGCGTATCTGGGCCCAGGCCGAGTATTTGCGGGCACTGACCTTGCGGCCGAACAGCGAAGCGGTGCTGCAGCGTCAGTTACGCGCGCTGCAACTGCGGTTCTTGCATGAAAAGGGTTGGAATGAGTGCCTGAATGATCAGGGGCTTGTCAGCCGGCGGGATATGCCGTCGACCACGCCTTATCATTTGGCGACCTGTTATCAGGGGTTGATCCAGCATTTCGGGTGACTTCCAGGGCCTCTTCGCGAGCAAGCCCGCTCCCACATTTTGACCGAGTACGTCCTTGGAATGCGGTCGAATGTGGGAGCGGGCTTGCTCGCGAAGGCGTCAACTCCGTTTGACTGACCTCACGCAATCCACTTGCGATCCCCGGTAAAGCTGATGGTCAACCAGCGCGCCGCATCCGGTTTCCCCAGCCCTGTGGATATCTCTTCGCGCAGCCCATCCAGGGTCGCGACGTTGTCCACCGGGTAATCCGCCGGCAACACCACATGAATCTCGATAAACCGCGCCCGCCCGTGCTTTTGCACGTAAGACACGTAGTCGTCGAAACCATGCTTGGCCTGGGCCGCTTCCATCACTTCGCGCACCTTGTCATCCAACTGGTCCGGGGCAATCCCCAGCACCTCGCGCAAGGCCGGGCGCAGGATCTTCAGCGCCGGCGCGAGCATGCTCAGGGCCAGCAGGATCAGGATCAACGGGTCGACATACACCGCCCACTCGCCGTAGCCCTGGGACTTGAGCAACAGTGCCGCTAAAAAGCTGATCAGCAAGCCTATCGACAGCATCGCGTCCACCAGCCAGCTGATGTTATCGAACTGGATCAGCGAAGACTTGAGTGTGCGATTGCGATAGCGCACGTAGAAGAAGTAGGCGAATTCCACGACGGTGAAGACCGCCGCATAAATGATCACCAGCCCCAACTCGATTTCGCGCCCGCCATTGATAATGCCGAACACGCCGTTGAGGAATGCATAGATGGCGATCAACAACAGGAAACTGCCTTCGATCAGCAACACCATGGGTTCCAGGTGCCAATAGCCGAACTGGAAGCGCTCGTTGCTTTTCTTGGCGATCAGCTTGGCCGTGATCAGCATCAACACCTTGATGGCGGTGGCGATCAGCGAGAAAAAGCCGTCGAACAGAATGGACTGGGCGCCAGAGACCACACCCGTGACAATCCCGGCGATCGCGACGGCGAACATCAGGATCGTTGATTGCTTGAGCAGTGCCTGCTCACCTCGGTTACTCACATTTCCTCCCGTCAAAACCTTAAATCCGCACAGTGCGGAGGGGTTTTCAGGAGGGGAGTGTACCTTATGGCCTGTTTTTGACCGATATGACGCCATCGCAGGCAAGCCAGCTCCCACATTTGAATGTATTCACAAATCCAAGTGTGGGAGCTGGCTTGCCTGCGATGGGCGCGGCGCGGTCTTAAGCCTTGGCCCCACGCTCAATCGCAAACCCAGCCCAGGTCTGGCTCACCGGCATCAGCTCCAACCGGTTGATGTTCACATGCGCCGGGGTGTTCATGACCCAGAAGATCGTGTCGGCAATGTCCTGCGGCTGGATCGGCTCGGCGCCGGCGTAAGTCGCGTCGTAACGCGCCTGGTCACCGCCAAAGCGCACCAGCGAGAACTCGCTCTCACACAGGCCTGGCTCGATATTGGTCACACGCACACCAGTACCCTGCAGGTCACAACGCAGGTTCAGCGAAAACTGTTTCACGAACGCCTTGGAGCCGCCATACACGTGACTGCCCGGGTACGGGTAGTTGCCGGCGATGGAACCCAGGTTGATGATGCCCGCGCCACGGCCGTGAGCGATCAGGCGTGGCAGCAACAGGTTGGTGGTGGTCAGCAGGCCCTTGATGTTGGTGTCGACCATGGTTTCCCAATCGTCGAGGTTGCACTTGGGCGCAGGGTCGGTGCCCACGGCCAGGCCGGCGTTGTTGATCAGCCCGCGAAGCTTGGCGAACGACGGCGGCAGGTTGGCGATGGCGTCCTCCATGCCCTTGCGGTCACGCACGTCCACCACCAGGCCGTGGACTTCGGTTTGCTTGGACAGCTCTTCGACCAGCGCATTGAGGCGGTCGGCACGACGGCCAGTGAGCACCAGTTTCCAGCCGGCTTCGGCAAAACGGCGGGCGCAGGCCTCGCCAAAACCGGAAGTTGCGCCAGTAATAAACAGCGTGTCGGACATGGTGTTCTCCTTGCGGGCATCGGGAAAAAATCAGCCAGCAGAATGCCCTTACGCCGCCGTGGCGGCAACCGCTATGCGTATAACTTCATGCAAGCCTGATCATTTATTAACCATATCTCGAAAAGCCTTATAAACCGTGGCCTGCAGCCATATGCACGCAGGTTATCCACAACTGCGCCCACAGTCTTTGGGGGCAAGTGCAAAAAGCCTCAGGCCCCTGTGTGCGGGGCTTGCAGGCGGTTTTAGAAAGTTTTTTGCTTGACCTGGGCGGGGCCGTATGTAGGCCCATCTCGCGAAGGGAAAACCGAGCGATGGCTCCAGGCCAGTCATTCCGGCCTCTGCGGAGGTCTTTCCAGAGTTTAATCACAGACTTATCCACAGGCTGAGTGGACATAAATCGGTCATATACCTGTGTCTTTAAACAGGTTGACAAAGCCCTCGAAGGGCCACGAAAAAACCGCTGTTCAAAAAACAACCGCCGCGCTACAGGCCACGTATTCAGTGGCTTTCAGCCAGCTACTCCCACGTTACCCACAGCCGGTTCCACAGCGGATGGGGACAAGTCAAAACTGTGACAAAACAGGGATTTGCGGCGGCTATATGTCGCGCTTTGGAGGGGAGCCAGATTTGTTTTCCACAATTTGGCATCGGCCTTGTGAACACCACAAAACAAATGTGGGAGCGGGCTTGCTCGCGAAAGCGGTGGGTCAGTTGCAGATGCACTGACTGACACACCGCTTTCGCGAGCAAGCCCGCTCCCACAGGGGCCTGCGTCAAATTTTAATCTAGTGCCCGCCGAGGTAGGCGTTGCGCACTTCCTCGTTGACCAGCAGCTCTTTACCGGTGCCGGTCAGGCGGATCTCCCCGTTGACCATCACATACGCCCGGTCCGACAGGCGCAGCGCATGGTTGGCATTCTGCTCCACCAGGAAGATGGTCATGCCGGTGGCCGCCAGCTCGCGCAGGGTGGCGAAGATCTGCTTCACCACAATCGGCGCCAGGCCCAGGCTCGGTTCGTCCAGCAACAGCAGCTTGGGCCGGCTCATCAGCGCACGGGCAATGGCAAGCATTTGCTGCTCGCCACCGGACATGGTCATGGCCCGCTGGTTACGCCGCTCCTTGAGCCGTGGGAACAGCTCGAACATGCGCTGCATGTCTTCTTGGGCGAACTTGTCACCAATGGGGATGGTGCCCATCAGCAGGTTTTCCTCGACGGTCATGTCGGGGAACACCCGCCGCCCTTCCGGCGATTGCGCAATGCCGTTGGAGGCGATGTAGTGGGACGACTTGTGGGTGATGTCGACGCCGTTGTAGATGATCTGCCCCGACTCCGCCCGTGGCTGGCCGAAGATCGACATCAGCAACGTGGATTTACCCGCGCCGTTGGAGCCGATCAGGCTCACGGTTTCGCCTTCGTTGATGTGCAGCGAGACTTTTTTCAGGGCCTGGATCGGGCCGTAGAACACGTCCAGGTCCTTCATTTCGAGGATAGGCCCGTTCATACAAGCTCCTCTTCGTCGGCGCCCAGGTAGGCCGCAATCACTTTCGGGTCGTTGCGGATCGCGTCCGGCCCGCCTTCGGCGATCACGTTGCCGTGGTCCAGCACCACGATGTGGTCGGAAATACTCATCACCATGCCCATGTCGTGTTCGATCAGCACCACCGTGAGGTCGTGTTCGTCGCGCAACAGGCGAATCATCGCACTGAGGGCTTCGGTTTCCTGAGGATTGAGGCCCGCTGCCGGTTCGTCCAGGCAGATGATCTGCGGCCGGGTGCACATGGCGCGGGCGATTTCCAGGCGGCGCTGCTGGCCGTAGGAAAGCTCACCGGCTAGGCGGTTGGCGCAGTCCACCAGGTCCACCACTTCCAGCCAGTAGAAGGCGTGGTCGAGGGCGTCGCTTTCAGCCTTGCGGTAGCCCTTGGTATTGAGAATGCCCGCCAGCATGTTGCGGTTAACCCACATGTGCTGGGCCACCAGCAGGTTTTCCAGCACCGACATTTCCTTGAACAGGCGAATGTTCTGGAAGGTCCGGGCCAGGCCGGCGCGGTTCACCAGGTGGGTGCCGCCGAACATCTTGTAGTAGACGCGGCTGAGGAAGCTTTTCGGCGAAACAAAGTCGACAGGCTGGAAACGCTCGCCGAGCAGCTGGATCACATTGGTTTGCTTGCCGCGCACGTTGAGTTCGATCTTACCGCCGCTGGCTTTGTAAAAGCCGGTGAGGCAGTTGAACACCGTGGTCTTGCCGGCGCCGTTGGGGCCGATCAGGGCGAAGATCGAGTTGCGTTCGACCTTGAGGCTCACATCGCTCAAGGCCTTGATGCCACCGAAGTGCATCATCAGGTGTTCCACGGAGAGCACGATTTCCTTGCTCATGGCGCCACTCCTTTACGTGGGGTCACACCGGTACGGCTGATGCGGATCAAGCCGCGCGGTCGCCATATCATCATCACCACCATCAACACGCCAAACAGCAGCACGCGGTATTCGGAGAAGCTGCGCAGCAGTTCCGGCGCGACGGTCAAGACGAACGCGGCGATCACCACGCCCACCGTCGACCCCATGCCACCCAACACCACGATGGCCAGGATCAGCGCCGACTCGAAGAAGGTGAACGAGGACGGGTTGACGAAGCCCTGGTAGCTGGCAAAGAACACCCCGGCCAAACCGGCAGTGGAGGCGCCGATGGTGAAGGCCGAGAGCTTGACCAGCACGTGGTTCAGACCCATGGAACGGCAGGCGATTTCATCTTCGCGCAAGGCTTCCCAGGCGCGGCCCACCGGCATACGGGTCAGGCGGTGCTTGATGTACAGCACGGCCAGCACCACCAGAAACAGCACGATGTAGATGAACATGAACTTGATGTTGGGGTTGTAATCGATGCCGAAGAACTCGTGGAAGGGAATCCCGCCGTCCTTCGCCTTGCGCCCGAACTCCAGGCCGAGGAAGGTCGGCGACGGCACCGGCATGCCGTTCGGGCCACCGGTGAACGACAGCCAGTTGTTGAGCACCAGGCGGATGATTTCACCAAAGCCCAGGGTCACGATCGCCAGGTAGTCACCGTGCATGCGCAACACCGGGAAGCCGAGTATGCACCCCGCCAGCGCCGCACAGATTGCCGCCAGCGGCAGCACCGTCCAGAAGCCGAGGCCCAGGTATTGGTAGCCCAGCGCCAGGCCGTAGGCGCCGATGGCGTAGAACGCCACGTAACCCAGGTCGAGCAAGCCGGCCAGGCCGACCACGATGTTCAGGCCCAGGCCCAGCAACACGTAGATCAGCCCGAGGATCACCACGGTCAGCAGGTACTTGTTGGCGAAGATCGGGAACACGATGGCGATCACGATCAGCGCCGGGATGATCCAGCGCAGCCGCGACTTGTAGTCCGGTGGCAGCACATGCACGCCGGAGCCACTGCTCTCGAAGCCTTGCAGGATCTTCAGGCCCTTGGGGGTTTGCAGGAACAGGCTCAGGGCGAAGCGGCCGGCCATCACGATGGCGACCAGCGAGGCCACGCGGGCCGGTTCCAGGTTGAAGCTGTAGCCGTCGAGGACCACGCCGACGATCGGGCCGAACACAATCAGCGAAATCAGCCCGGCGAGGATCGTGTCGACCACACTTTTCTTGATATCAATCGATTTGGCAGCAGACATGTTTACACCTTCGCCACGAGTGGGCGACCGAGCAGGCCCTGGGGACGGAAAATCAGAATCACCACCAGCAGGGAGAAACTGAACACGTCTTTGTAGTCAGAGTTGATCAACCCCGAGAACAACGACTCGGAAATACCCAGGATGATCCCGCCAAGCATGGCCCCAGGCAGGGAGCCGATGCCGCCGAGTACCGCTGCGGTAAATGCCTTGATGCCGATGATGAAGCCGGCATAGAAGTCGAAGGTGCCGTAGTTCAAGGTGATCAATACGCCGGCCAGGGCGGCCATGGCGGCACCGATGACAAACACGTAGGAAATCACGCGGTCGGTGTTGATGCCGAGGATGGAAGCCATCTTGCGGTCTTGCTGGGTGGCGCGGCACATGCGGCCGAGCTTGGTGTATTTGATGACATAGGTCAGCAGGGCCATGCCTGCGAAGGCTGCGACCAGGATGAAGACCTTGGTGTACGTCAACTGAACAAAGCCTGTGCCGAAGTCGACACGCCAGGCCCCGGCCAGCAGGGTGGGAATACCTTGTTGCTTGGCGCCCTGGGCGATCTGGGCGTAGTTCTGCAGGATCAGGGAGATGCCGATGGCGCTGATCAGCGGTGCCAGTCGGGTGGAGTTGCGCAGCGGTTTGTAGGCGACACGCTCGATGACCCAACCGTAAACGCCGGTGACGACGACGGTGAAGATCAAGGTGCCGAGAATGAGCAGCGGGAAGGATTCGATGCCGAAGTAAGCCAGCAGTGCCAGACTGATCGCCGCGAGGTAAGCGGAAATCATATAAACCTCGCCATGGGCGAAGTTGATCATGCCAATGATGCCATAGACCATTGTGTAGCCGATGGCGATCAGGCCATAGACCGACCCGAGGGTCAGGCCGTTGACCAGTTGCTGCAGGAAAATACCATCCATAACGCAATCTCACGCGGTGAGCACCTGCACACCGGTGGGTGTGCGGCGCTTCTGGAGGAAAAGACAGATTTGTGGCCGGGCTCAAACAACCACAGTCCATGTGGGAGCTGGCTTGCCTGCGATGCAGACACCGCGGTGCTTCAGGTGTACTGCTGTGATGCAATCGCAGGCAAGCCAGCTCCCACAGGGATGGAGGGTGTTCAAGCTGTCGCGTTGATTACTTCTGTTTTTCCAGCTGGTGGTATTTGCCGTCTTTATCCCACTGGTAAACCACGTAGTCGGAGATTTTCAGGTCGCCCTTGCCATCCCAGGCTTTTTCACCCATGACGGTTTTCACCGGGTGAGCCTTGAGCCACTTGGCCGCGTCTTCGCCCTTGTTGGATTTGGCGCCGTTGAAGCCAGCAGCCAGCGCCTGGATCGAAGCGTAGGCGTACAGGGTGTAGCCTTCAGGTTCTACGCCGGCTTTGCGGAATTGCTCCACAACGGCCTTGCTGTCTGGCAGCAGGCGTGGGTCGGCGCCGAAGGTCATGTACACGCCGTCTACGTATTGCGCGCCGCCAGCGGTGGCGACCAGTTCGTCGGTCACGACACCGTCATCGGACATGAACTTGACGTCTTTGAGGCCCGCTTCACGGATCTGGCGAACCAGAGGACCGGCTTCCGGGTGCAGGCCGCCGAAGTACACGACGTCAGCGCCGGTGGAGCGGATCTTGGTGACCAGGGCGCTGAAGTCTTTCTCGCCACGGGTCAGGCCTTCTTCCAGCACAGGTTTCACGCCGCGCTTGGTCAACTGGGCAGCGGTGGCGTCAGCCAGGCCTTTGCCGTAGGTGTCTTTGTCGTTGATGACCGCGACTTTCTTGCCCTTGAGCACGTCGACGATGTAGTCGCCGGCCACGATGCCTTGCTGGTCGTCACGCCCGCACATACGGAACACCGCGCCCAGGCCACGCTCGGTCACCTGCGGGTTGGTGGAACCCGGGGTGATCATGATGATGCCTGCTTCGTCGTAGACCTCGGACGCCGGGATGGTGTTGGAGGAGCAGAAGTGCCCGACCACGCCGATCACTTTGTCCTGGTCGGCCAGGCGGTTGGCCACGGCCACGGCTTGCTTGGGTTCGCAGGCATCGTCGCCGGCCACCAGCTTGATCTGCTCGCCGTTGACGCCACCGGCCTTGTTGATCACATCGGCTGCCGCTTGGGCACCCTTCATGTACTGCTCACCGAAAGCTGCGTTGGCGCCCGTCATCGGGCCCGCTACGCCAATCTTCACATCAGCTTGAACAAACGTAGAAACACCCAGTGCCGCTGTCACGGCGAGGGCCAGAAAACCTTTCTTGTAAAACGTCTGGGACATGAGTGGTGCTCCGAGGTTTTTGTTTATTGGCACTACGAGTTCACTGCAAACTTTCACGAGAAAGCCCAGAGCAAGGCGCGTGCCATTACGTTTTTATTAATCAAAAAGACACGGTGTCATTGTTATTACAGGCGTTTCGACTCCTTTTGCCAGGACGTGCAACCGTCTAGCATCAAGAGGTGCAACCAATGGATCCAAAAAGTACAACCCTGACGGGTCGCACCTGCAACCAGGCGTATAAACGACAGTTCCTGCACCTGTAACAATGTGCGTAACGGAACTGCACATTTACAGTGCGTGATTGCTACGACTTGCACCAATACAGATTAGTAGCCTGCTAAGAAAATGCAGGCTTCTGAGCAGTATTTCGCTGATCAGATCACGATCCGCAGGCATTGCCCGGCGTGATACAGCGAGAATCCGGCTTCATACAGGCAACTGCGCAGGCCCACCCCGGCCAGGGGACGCATCGGCGCGAAGGGAATCGGCAAGGCCTGGGGATTCTGGTGACACAGGTAATCGGCAAACGCCTTGCCGACCACGCTGCCGGTGGTCACGCCACGCCCGTTATAGCCCGTTACTGCCACCAGGCCCGGCGCTGGCTCGAACAGGCGCATCAGGTGGTCCGGCGTGAAGGCGATGCAGCCGGTCCAGGTGCACTCCCACTGCACCGATTTGAGGTACGGGAAGTAATGCTGCTGCACCCGATCGGCCCACGCCTTGAGGAACCACGCTGGTTTCTGATTGCCGTTGCCCAGGCTGCCGAGCAACAGGCGCCCGTCGGCATCGCGGCGGATGCTGCTCAACACCTGGCGCGTGTCCCACGAACCCTGGCCACCCGGCAGGATCTGCTGGGCCGCGTCGTCCGTGAGCGGGGCTGACGCCACCTGGTAGTAATAGCCGGGGAAGAAATTGCGCCGCAACTCGGTCCATTCGCCTTCGGTGTAGGCATTCGAGGCGATCACCACCTGCGCCGCCTGTACCGAACCCTGGGCGGTCTGCACCGACCAGTGCGCGCCCTGGCGCTCAAGCTGGGTGACCGGGGAATGGTCGAACAACTGCCCGCCCAGGCCGACGGCCGCATTCGCCAGACCGGTGGTGTAAGCCATCGGGTTCAGGGTGCCGGCCCGTCGGTCGAGCAAGGCAGCGGCGATCTTTTTGGTACCCGTGGCCTGCTCGCAGGCCTGGCCGGTGAGCAATTCCACCGGCGCGCCCCGGCGCTTCCATTGTTCTTCACGGCTGCGCAGGTCCGCCTCGCCCCGGGCGTTGTGCGCCATGTGCAAGGTGCCTTCACGGCGCAGTTGGCAATCAATGGTGTATTTGTCGATGAGGCTGAACACCAGGGACGGTGCCGCGCCGAGCATGCGGTTGAGCTGGCTGCCCACCGCTTCGCCGAAACCGGCTTCGATGTCGTCTGGCGGGATCCACAGGCCGGCGTTGACCAGCCCGACGTTGCGCCCCGAACCGCCGTGACCGGTGCGATGGGCCTCCAGCACGGCAACGCTTTTGCCCTGTTCCAGCAAGTGAATGGCCGCCGACAAACCGGTGATGCCGGCGCCGATCACGCACACATCCACCTTGACCTCGCCCTTGAGCGCGGCGCGATCCGGCCGACCAGGGGTGAGTTGTTCCCACAAACACGTTTCGCGTAATGCCATTGCCAGACTCCAATGAGACCTAACAAACAACCATTATTCTGAATTGCAAACCCAATCAACTGTGGGAGCTGGCTTGCCTGCGATGGCGGCGGCGACTGATACACCGCTATCGCAGGCAAGCCAGCTCCCACATTTTTAACCGCGTTTCGACAGTGGATCAGTCGAAAGTGATGCCCTGTGCCAGCGGCAACTCCAGCGAGTAGTTCACGGTGTTGGTCTGGCGACGCATGTACCCTCGCCACGCATCCGAACCCGACTCACGCCCGCCACCGGTTTCTTTCTCGCCCCCAAACGCGCCGCCGATTTCCGCGCCGCTCGGGCCGATGTTGACGTTGGCGATGCCGCAGTCGCTGCCCACGGCCGACATGAACTGCTCGGCCTCGCGCACATCGGTGGTGAAGATGCACGACGACAGGCCTTGGGGCACGGCGTTGTTCAGGCGCAGGGCTTCAGGGAAATCCTTGTAGCCGATCACATAGAGGATCGGCGCGAACGTCTCGGTGCACACCACGTCGCTCTGCTCGGGCATTTCCACGATGGCCGGCGACACGTAGTAGGCGTTGGGGAATTTGTCTTCCAGCTGGCGCTTGCCGCCGAACACCTTGCCGCCTTCGCTCAAGGCTTGTTCCAGGGCGTCCTGCATGTTGTCGAAGCCGTGCTTGTCGATCAGCGGGCCGATCAGGTTGCCTTCCAGTGGGTGGCCGATGCGCACTTTGGAATAGGCAGCCTTGAGGCGGGTGACGATTTCTTCTTTCACCGACTCATGGGCGATCAGCCGACGCAGGGTGGTGCAGCGCTGGCCAGCCGTGCCGACGGCGCTGAACAGGATGGCACGCACGGCCATGTCCAGGTCGGCGCTTGGGCCGAGGATCATCGCGTTGTTGCCGCCCAGCTCCAGGATGCTGCGGGCAAAGCGCGCGGCGACTTTGGGGGCCACTTCGCGGCCCATGCGGGTGCTGCCGGTGGCGCTGATCAGGGCCACGCGCGGGTCATCCACCAGCGCGGCGCCGGCGTCGCGGCCGCCGATGATCACTTGGCTGAGGTACTGCGGGGCATCGTTGAAATTCTTCAGCACGCGCTCGAACAACGCCTGGCAGGCCAGAGCGGTGAGCGGGGTCTTTTCCGAGGGCTTCCAGATCACCGCGTTACCGCAGACCAGCGCCAGGGTGGTGTTCCACGCCCACACGGCCACCGGGAAGTTGAACGCACTGATCACGCCGACCACGCCCAGCGGGTGCCAGGTTTCACGCATGTGGTGGCCCGGGCGCTCGGAGGCGATGGTCAAGCCGTACAACTGGCGCGACAGGCCGACGGCGAAGTCGCAGATGTCGATCATTTCCTGCACTTCACCCAGGCCTTCCTGGGTGATCTTGCCGGCTTCCCAGGACACCAACTCGCCCAGGTCAGCCTTGTACTCGCGCAACACATCACCGAACTGACGCACCAGCTCGCCGCGACGCGGTGCCGGCACTTTGCGCCAGGCCTCGAATGCATGCTCGGCGCGACTGACCTGTTGCTCCACCTCGGCGGCACCTTCCCACTGCACGCTGCCGATGCGGCTGCCATCAATCGGCGAATGCACGGGCTGTTTGCCCGCCTGGTACAGCGCCGGGTTCACCCCGAGACGATCAAGCAATGCGGCAACCATGGGTCACTCCTTCAATCTCAAACAGAAAATTCGCGCCGCGGCACACACGGCGATCCAGACCTTATTTGTAGCTGGCCCAAGACTTGCCAACAAACGACGATTAGGCGAGATATCATTCCGTTTATTCATGCAAAGCCTAAAAAGAGGCACGCCGTGCTGAACAAAAGACATTTGCCCTCGATCACCGCCCTGCAGTGCTTCGAAGCCGCCACCCGCCACTTGAGCTTCACCCGCGCCGCCGAGGAACTGAACCTCACCCAGAGCGCGGTGAGCAAGCAAGTGGCGCAGCTTGAAGAACTCTTGCAACACCTGCTGTTCCGCCGCGTGCGCCGGCGCTTGCAGATGACCCCGGCGGGTGACCTGTACCTGGTGGAAGTGCGCAAGATTCTGACGCAGGTGGAAATGTCCACCCACTACCTGCGCTCTTATGGCGGCGAGACCGAAGTGCTGCGGGTGTCCACGCCCTACACCTTTGGTGCGCGCTGGCTGGTGCCGCGCCTCAAGGGCTGGCGGCTGCGTCACCCGCAGATCCACCTGGACCTGTGCAACGAGCAGGAGCCCGATGAGCTGCTGCAAGGCAAGGCCGACATGGCCTTCTACTTCGGCCAGGGCTCACGACCTGGCACCGAGAGCCTGAAGCTGTTCAGCGAAGAGCTGGTGCCGGTGTGTGCACCGGAAAGCCTGCCGGCGCGGCCTTTTACTGACCCCACGCAATTGAGCGACCTGGTCCTGCTGCAAAATGCCTCGCGGCCGCAAGGCTGGCACGACTGGTTCGCCAGCCAGGGCTACCAGACCGAGCACAGCTACCACGGGCCGCGTTTCGACACCTTTTATATGTGCATTCGTGCGGCGCAAGTGGGTTGTGGCGTGGCGTTGTTGCCGCGGTTTCTGGTGGAGGAGGAGCTGGCGGACGGCAAGCTGGTGATTCCCTGGCAGCATGCAATGCCGAGCCAGGATGCGTATTACCTGGCCTACCCCGAGCATTCGGCTGAGGTGCCGAAGGTGAGGGAGTTTGTGAAGTGGATGATGGAGCAGGTGATTTAGTGCCTGGAATACCGCCATCGCAGGCAAGCCCGCTCCCACATTTGGAATGCATTTCATCTGTGGGAGCTGGCTTGCCTGCGATGAGGCCAGTGACTGCACTGAAAAAATCACTGGCAAACCACCCCTCGCCTATGCGCCACTAGCGCCATTCCTTAATTGTGCGTAAAGGCCGGCGCCCATCGCCGACCCGTCTGGAGATTCCCGTTATGAGCGAGAGTGTGTTTGCCGATCGCATCGTGCAGAACCTGCTCGACACCGACTTCTACAAGCTGACCATGATGCAGGCGGTGCTGCACAACTACCCGAACGTGGAAGTTGAATGGGAGTTTCGTTGCCGTAACAGTGAAGACCTGCGCCCGTACTTGGCGGAGATCCGCTACCAGATCGAGCGCCTCGCCGAGCTGAGCCTGAGCCCCGACCAGTTGGGTTTCCTGGAGCGCATCAGCTTCATGAAGCCGGATTTTTTGCGCTTTCTCGGGCTGTTCCGCTTCAACCTGCGCTACGTGCAGACCGGCATCGAGAACGGCGAATTATTCATTCGCCTGCGCGGGCCATGGCTGCATGTGATCCTGTTTGAAGTGCCGATGCTGGCCATCGTCAGCGAAGTGCGCAACCGCTACCGCTACCAGACCGTAATCCTCGAACAGGCCCGCGAGCAGCTGTATCGCAAGTTCGACTGGCTCACCGCCAACGCCAGCAGCGAAGAGCTGTCCGAGTTGCAAGTGGCCGACTTCGGCACCCGCCGCCGCTTCTCGTACCGCGTGCAGGAAGAAGTGGTCAATGTGCTCAAGCATGACTTCCCCGGACGCTTCGTCGGCACCAGCAACGTGCACCTGGCCCGCGAGCTAAACATGAAACCGCTCGGCACCATGGCCCACGAATGGATCATGGCCCACCAGCAACTGGGGCCGCGCCTGATCGACAGCCAGATCGCCGCCCTCGATTGCTGGGTGCGTGAATACCGCGGCCTGCTGGGTATTGCGTTGACCGATTGCATCACCACCGACGCCTTCCTGGGCGATTTCGATTTGTACTTCGCCAAGCTGTTCGACGGCCTGCGCCACGACTCCGGCGACCCGGTGCAATGGGCCGAAAAAGCCATCGCCCATTACCACAAGCTCGGCATCGAGCCGATGAGTAAGACCCTGGTGTTCTCCGACAGCCTGTCGCTGCCCAAGGCCCTGGAAATATTCCGGGCGCTGCGCGGTCGCATCAATGTGAGCTTCGGCATCGGCACCAACCTGACCTGCGACATCCCGGGCGTGGAACCGATGAGCATCGTGCTTAAAATGACCGCCTGTAATGGTCAGCCCGTGGCGAAGATCTCCGATGAAGCGGGCAAGACCCACTGCACCGATCCAAATTTTGTCGCCTATTTGCGGCACGTTTTCAAAGTACCTGCCCTTTCCAGCAAGGAGTGAATCATGCAAGCCGTACAGCGTGAGATTGCGCAGCAGCTCAAGGTTCAAGCACCGTTCAAAGACCAGGCCGCCCTTGAGGCCGAAGTTTCCCGTCGCATCACCTTCATCCAGGATTGCTTGCGCAATTCCGGGCTCAAGACCCTGGTGCTGGGCATCAGCGGCGGTGTGGACTCCCTGACCGCAGGCCTGTTGGCCCAGCGCGCGATGAAAGAGCTGCGCGAAAACACTGGCGATGCGGCCTACCGCTTTATCGCGGTGCGCCTGCCTTACGAAACTCAGTTCGATGAAATCGATGCCACCGCCTCAGTGGACTTTATCGAGCCCGACGAACGCCATACCGTGAACATCGGCCCGGCGGTGAAGGCGCTGGCCAATGAAGTGGCGGCGTTTGAAGGCAAGGCGGCGGTGTCCCGTGATTTCGTGCTGGGCAACACCAAGGCGCGCATGCGCATGGTGGCGCAGTACACCATCGCCGGCGCGGCTGGTGGCCTGGTGATTGGTACCGACCATGCGGCGGAAGCGGTGATGGGCTTTTTCACCAAGTTCGGTGATGGCGCGTGCGACTTGGCGCCGTTGAGCGGGTTGGTGAAGAATCAGGTGCGAGCCATTGCACGGCATTTTGGCGCGCCGGAATCACTGGTCGAGAAAGTGCCGACGGCGGATTTGGAAGACCTGTCGCCGGGCAAGCCGGACGAAGCGTCACATGGCGTGACCTACGCCGAGATCGATGCGTTCCTGCACGGTGAGCCCGTGCGTGAGGAAGCGTTCAAGATTATCTGCGATACCTACCGCAAGACGGAGCACAAGCGGGTCATGCCGTTTGCGCCGTGAGCTGAGACAGGTAGTTTTGTATTGATTATTTGATCGCCATCGCAGGCAAGCCAGCTCCCACAGTTGACCGAGTTCCAGCATGAGAATGCGGGCGAATGTGGGAGCTGGCTTGCCTGCGATGAACGATGACGCGGTCTTACTTAACCACCACCGTGCCTTTCATCATCGAGATGTGGCCCGGGAACGAGCAGAAGAACGCATAGTCAGTGCCCGCCTTCAGCTTGGACACATCAAAGCTCACCGAATCTTTCTCGCCAGCACCGATGATCTTGGTGTGGGCGATGATGCGTGCGTCGCCTTCTTTCAGGTAGTTCTTGTCGATGCCTGCGGCCATGCCGTCGCTGGCCACCGGCTGCATATCAGCGGCCGAGGTCAGTACCCAGTTATGGCCCATGACGTTTTTCGGCAAGCTGCCCGAGTGCTCCAGGTTCACGGTGAAGGTCTTGCAGCTCTTGTCGATGGTGATTTCTTTGGTGTTGAACGACATCTGGTCGGTGGAGTCGACGGTGACCGCGCACTCTGCAGCAAGCAACTGGCCGCTCGCCAGAGTCAGCAGGGAAACAGCAACGAGTTTGGCAAACATGTGAATCTCCAAGGCAGGGTTTAAAAAACGCGTATTGCGACAAGGGTGCCTGAAGCAGGCAGGAATTCTTATGATCTGCATCAACAGATTGTATACAACTTTAGGCTATCAGACTGATCAACACAATCTACCAGCCAAAGTGCGACGACCTGCCTATGATCGGACCATCACCCATTGGAGCCCGAGCCATGCACCTCAACCAACTGTTCAACGGCCTGCTGGCCGCCTACGCCTGCGGTAAGTGAAGGCCAAGCGCGCTGCTAAGCTGCTACCATGGCAGCCCAAGGCAGCTGCGCGCCGCCACCCTCACCTTCGACCCTAGAGGATCGCCCATGGCCAAACCTAATTACTCCTTCGCCAAACGTCAGAGAGACTTGGCCAAGGAGCAGAAGAAAGAGGAAAAACTGCAACGCAAGAAAGCCGCTGCAGAAGAAGAGGCCAATGGTCTGACCGCCGAAGTTGATGGTGAAGAAACGAACGACGAGACCGAAACACCAAAAGATCCTGCTGAATAACCGATTGCTGCAGGCTCGACAAAACTGATCACAACGATCACTAACTGATCACAACAGACCTGTAGTGAGCGGGCTTGCCCCGCGCCGACGGTGTTTCAAGCACCGTAGTGTGTCAGGTAGAGCCCCGCGCGGGGCGAGCCCGCTCACTACAAAAGTGGCATCACCGTTACCCGCACTTCCGGGTCATGGTTCCCTCCCCCCAGGATCACCCCGCGCAACGGCGACACATCCGAAAAATCCCGGCCCCAGGCCAGGGTGATGTGTTCCAGCGCCGGCTGAACGTTGTTCGTCGGATCAAAATCCACCCAGCCTGACACCGGGCAATACACCGAGACCCATGCGTGAGACGCATCGGCGCCGATCAGCCGTGGCTGGCCGGGCGGTGGCTGGGTGAGCAGGTAACCACTGATATAACGCGCCGCCAGGCCCCGTGAACGCAGGCACGCGAGCATCAAGTGGGCAAAGTCCTGGCAGACACCACGCCGGCGCTCCAGCACTTCCACCAGCGGCGTGGCGACCTGGGTGGCTTCGGCATCAAAGGTGAATTCGCCGAAGATCTTTTCCATCAGCGCCTGCACACCCAGTAACAGCGGGCGGCCGGCCGGGAAGCAGCTCTCGGAGAACTCGACGAAGTTCTTTTTCAGGTGCACGTAGGGCGACTCGAAGCGAAAACGGCAGGCCTCGATCAACGCCTCGGACATGGGCTGACTGCCGTAGGTGAGGCTGTCGCGAGTCTGTTCCCAGGCCGGCGACAATTGAAAGTCCAGCGCCGGCCGCGCCAGCACTTCCACGGTCAAGCCGGCGTTGACCAGCAACTCATCATGGGGCCGTTCGAACGCCAGACGGGTGATCGGGTTGCCAAACACATCCAGCTCATCACGGCGCGACGACGGCTGCGGGCTGATGTCCAGCTGTTGCGAGCTGCAACGCTGCCAGGCGCAGGGCCGTGGCCAGAGGTGCGCCAACTGCTGGGCCAGGGACACCGGGCTGTCGTAGTGGTAGTGGGTATCGTGGAAAATCTGGTAGCGCGCACTCATTACACCGACACCGTTTGCTGGCTGACATCATCCACATGGGCAAAATGGCGCAACGCCAAACGATCCGACACTTGCCCACTCTCATCGGCCACCGCTTGCAGCAGGTCGGCCAGGCCGTCCAGTGCGGCACGCACGCTGGACTCGCCAAACAACGGGTTCTCCAGGCACCCCAAATCGAAGCGCGCCAGGCGCTCCACCAATGGGCCCAGGCCGGTTTCCCGGGGCACGCCGAAATCATCATTGAGCCGCCGCAACGTACGGCTGACCAACTTGAGCTGGAACAACACCGCATGGGGGTTCTGCTCGTCCAGCAGCAACAGGTCGAGCACCGGGATCAACTGCGGCACCGCCAGGTAGCGCGAGCGGTAAGTGATGCTGCTGTTGCCCAGTTCCAGCAACCACTCCAGCCCCGCCTGGTCGAACACCGCCACGCCACGCAGGAACGCCGCCAGGCTGCTGCTCAAAAATTGCAGGCGCTCGATGCGCCGGCCCATCATCAAGAAGCGCCAGCCTTCGTCGCGGGTCATGTCGTCCAGGGCAAACCCGGACAGCGCCGCCAGGGACATCACCAGGCGGTTGAGGAAGTCCAGCAACTCGCCAAAGTCCGGGGTTTCGCGTTCCAGCTCCAGGGCTTCGCGTTGCAGCTCCACCAACGCCTGCCAGTTCTCCCGGGACAGCTTGCCGCGCACCTGGGACGCCGCCCACTGCAAACGCTGCAGGTTGGCGCGCAGGCTCGATGGCCAATCATCGCCGAGCAAGGCCGCTTGCAGACGCTCGGGCAACTCGCCCTCGTCCGGCAGCAGGCGCAGGGTTTCACCCAGCTCGATCGCCGCCTGCAACGCCAGTGGATCGTCGCCATCGACATAGCGCGCCAGCACGATACGCAGCCAACGAGCGCTGTCATCGCAGCGCTCGCAGTAGCGGCCGAACCAGAACAGGTTTTCCACCACGCGCGACGGCAGATAGGGGTCGCGGCGCACCAGGTCATGGGCACCGATGGCGCGCTGGGCACGCCAGTGTTCGCCACCGGCAGCCCGTTCGCCGAGCACCCAGGTGTCTTTGCTGGCGCCACCGCGCTGCATCGACACCACTTCGGCGTCGGCCTCGGCGGCCACGCGGGTCAGGCCACCGGGCAGCACCCGGTAACCCTCGTCGCTGGCCACGGCGTACACGCGCATGCCGATGGCACGGTGTTGCAGGTGGTCATCCACGGTGTGCCACACCGGCGCTTGGGACAGCTGCGCCAGTTCCTGGGCGACATAGGCATAAGGCCGCGCCCGCATGCGATCGGCCAGGGCCTGACGCTGTTCGTCGTTCAAGTCACGACCAAACACCGGGGCAAAGCTCTGCGACGGAAAGGCCGGCTTGATCAACAGCTCCGGCAGCTTTTCCAGCGCTTCAGCCAGCACCGGCGCTTCGCCGCACCACCAGGTGGCGATGGACGGCAGGATCAGCTCTTCACCAAACAGATAGTGGTTGATCTTCGGCAAGAAGCCCAAGAGACCGGGGGATTCCAGCACGCCGCTACCCAGGGCGTTGGCCACCAACACGTTGCCCTGGCGCACCGCGTCGAGCAGGCCGGGCACGCCCAGGGCCGAGTCGGTGCGCAGTTCCAGCGGGTCGCAGAAATCGTCGTCCAGGCGCCGCATGATCGCGTGCACCCGGCGCAGGCCGCTGAGGGTCTTGAGGAACACGGTGCTGTCGCGCACGGTGAGATCGCCGCCTTCCACCAACGGGTAGCCGAGCTGCCGGGCGAGGTAGAGGTGCTCGAAATAGCTTTCGTTGAATCGCCCGGGCGTAAGCAGCACGATCAGCGGCGGCTGGTCATCACCCGGTGCCTGGCGGGCCAGGGTTTCCTGCAGCGTGCGGAAGAACCCGGTGAGGTGCTGCACCTGCAAATCACGGTAGAGGTCCGGGAACGCACGGGACACGATGGTGCGGTTTTCCAGCGCATAACCGGCACCCGACGGCGCCTGGGTGCGGTCGGCCGTGACCCACCAGCGACCGTCGGGCGTGCGTGCCAGGTCCACCGCGTACAGATGCAGGAACGCGCCGTCGGGGGGCTGGATGCCCTGGCACGGCCACAGGAAATTGTTGTGCCCGAACACCAGCTCAGCGGGCAGCAAACCTTCCTTGATCAGGCGTTGCGGGCCATACAGGTCGGCCAGCACCGCATTGAGCAGGCGTGCACGCTGGGCGATGCCGGCCGACAGCTGCTGCCATTCATCGGCGGCCAGCACATGGGGCAACAAGTCCAGCTCCCATGGGCGATCGGCGCCCTTGGGGTCGGCATAGACGTTGTAGGTCACGCCGTTTTCCTGGATCTGCCGGGTCAGCAGCGCCTGGCGCTGGGCCAGTTGCGCGGGTGTGCTGCGTTGCAGGTGGTCGAGCAGGCGCTGCCAATGGGCGCGCACCTGGCCACTGTCATCCAGCAGTTCATGATAAGTGCCCGCGGTCAGCGGGTAACGGTCGAGCAAGTCAGACATGGAACGCTCGGCAGAGGCAAGGGGGCTCAGATTAACTCAACAAACACTGCAAATCCCTGTACGGCCCCGGCTTTTGTAGTGAGCGAGCTTGCCTCGCGCGGGTAAGCCCGCTCACTACAAAAGCCGGGCAATACCGCTATGGGTGAAAACGCCGCAGATCCAGGGTCATCGGCAACTCATCGTTGATCACCACGGCGGGCACCGGTTGCTTCCCAGGGGTGTGCCCCAAGCGGAAAAACCTCGCCATGCGTCGGCTCTCCGCTTCGTTGGCATTCACCGGCAGGCTGTCGTAATTGCGCCCCCCAGGATGGGCCACGTGATACTGGCAGCCCCCCAGCGAGCGTTGCATCCAGGTGTCGAGCACGTCGAACACCAACGGCGCATGCACCGGGATAGTCGGTTGCAGGCAGTTGGCCGGTTGCCAGGCGCGATAGCGCACGCCAGCGACGAACTCACCCACCCGCCCGGTGGCGTGCAGCGGCACCGGGACGCCGTTGCAGGTCAGCAGGTAGCGTTGCGGCGCCAGCCCGGTGAGCTTGACTTGCAGGCGCTCCAGGGATGAATCCACGTAGCGCACCGTGCCACCCACCGCGCCCTCCTCGCCCAGCACATGCCAAGGCTCCAGGGCCTGGCGCAGCTCCAGTTCGATCCCACTGACGGCATAGTCGCCGACCTTGGGAAAGCGGAACTCCAGGTGCGCCGCAAACCATTCGGCACGCAGTGGGTAACCGGCGGCGTTGAGTTCGACGATCACGTCGGCAAAGTCTTGCTCGATAAAATGGGGCAGCAGGAAACGGTCATGCAGTTCTGTGCCCCAGCGCGCCAGCTTCGGTGGCGCATAGGGTTCGCGCCAGAAGCGCGCGACCAGCGCACGCAAGAGCAACTGTTGGGTCAGGCTCATGCGCGCATGGGGCGGCATTTCAAAGGCGCGCAGCTCCAGCAGGCCCAGGCGGCCGGTGGCGCCATCCGGCGAGTAGAGTTTGTCGATGCAGAATTCGGCGCGGTGGGTATTGCCCGTGACGTCGATCAGCAGGTTGCGCAGCAGGCGGTCCACCAACCACGGCGGGCAGTCCTCACCCGGGGCCGGCATTTGCGCGAAGGCGATCTCCAGCTCATACAGCGCATCGTTACGGGCCTCATCCACCCGAGGTGCCTGGGACGTCGGGCCGATAAACAGGCCGGAAAACAGGTACGACAAAGAGGGATGGTTATGCCAATAACTGATCAAGCTGCGCAGCAGATCGGGCCGACGCAAAAACGGTGAATCCTTGGGCGTGGCGCCGCCCAGCACGAAGTGGTTGCCGCCACCGGTGCCGGTGTGGCGCCCGTCGATCATGAATTTTTCCGTGGTGAGGCGGGTTTGCCGCGCCTCTTCGTAGAGAAATTCGGTGCGCTCCACCAACTCGTCCCACGTCGCGGACGGCTGCACATTCACTTCGATCACACCCGGGTCCGGGGTCACACGGAAGTTGCTCAGGCGTGTATCGGCCGGCGGCTCGTAGCCCTCCAGCAGCACCGGGCAATGCAGTTCTTCGGCCGTGGCCTCGATGGCGGCCACCAGCTCAAGGTAATCCTCGACGCGCTCCAGGGGCGGCATGAACAGGTACAAGCGCCCTGCCCGGGCTTCGGCGCATAGCGCGGTGCGGGTCAGCCAGTCAGCGGACTGGTCCACCTTCGGCACGCGCTCATCACTCGGCGCGGGTTCGTCGTGGGTTTGCAACTGGGCCGTGGTCGGCAGCTCTGGCAGATCCTGATTGGGGTCGGTGGGATGCACGAACGGGTATTCAGCCGCCGTCACCCACGGCTGCGAGGCCAACGGCAGGCGATAGCCCAGCGGCGAGTCACCTGGTACCAGGCGGCAGTGATTGTCTCGCAGGTACCAGCGCCCACTCTGCCAACGGTCATTGGCCGCCGTGCGCGCCAGCGGCAGCACTTGGCCGATGACTTTATCCAGGCCCTGGCTGAACACTTTGCGCAGGCGTTCGCGCTCCAGATCGTCGCTCAGGCGTGGGTCCTGGGCGGTGACGTTTTGCGGCAACGCACCTTCGCGCCACAGGTAGTAGAAGTTGTCCTCATAGGCCGGGAACACAAAGCGCGCCGGCAGCTTCAGGCGCTCGGCGACGCTGGCCAAGAAACGCCCGGCCATCTCGCCATCGGCGCCGTAGTCCTCTTGTTCATCGGCAATCAGCGCGCTGTTGTGCCAGATCGGCACACCGTCGCGGCGCCAGTAGCAGTTGAGCGACCAGCGCGGCAATTGCTCGCCGGGGTACCACTTGCCCTGGCCGAAGTGCACCAGGCCCTTGGGTGCGTAATGCTTGCGCATGCGCTGGAACAGCTCGGCAGACAAGCGTCGCTTGTCTGGCCCAAGGGCGGCGGTGTTCCACTCGGCGCCGTCGGGGTCATCAATGGACACGAAGGTCGGCTCGCCGCCCATGGTCAGGCGCACATCGTCCTTGAGCAGGTCGCCGTCAATCTGCCGGCCAAGGGCCTGGATCGCCAGCCATTGTTCTTCGGTGTAGGGCTTGGTGACGCGCGGCGCCTCCCAAATTCGCTCAACCGACATCTCGTGGGTGAATTCGCACTCGCAGGGCTCCACCAACCCACTGATCGGCGCGGCAGACGAGGGATCAGGACTACAGGCCAACGGGATATGCCCTTCACCGGCGAACAGGCCCGAGGTGGCATCCAGGCCGATCCAGCCGGCGCCGGGCAAATACACCTCACACCAGGCGTGCAGGTCGGTGAAGTCCACTTCCGTGCCGGAAGGGCCGTCGAGGGCTTTGACGTCGGCGGTGAGCTGGATCAAGTAACCCGAGACAAACCGCGCCGCCAGCCCCAGGTTGCGCAGGATCTGCACCAGCAACCACGCCGAATCACGGCAGGAACCGGAGGCGTTCTCCAGGGTGAATTCCGGGGTTTGCACGCCCGGCTCCATGCGGATCAGGTAGCCAATGTCGGCGGCCAGGCGCTGATTGAGGCCCACCAGGAAATCCACCGCTGGCAAGGGCGTGCGGTCGATACCCGCCAGGTAGGCGGCGAACTTCGGCGTCAACGGCAGGGTTTCCAGGTACGGCGCTAGCTCGCGCTGCTCATCGGCGGCGTAGCTGAAGGGGATTTTTTCGGCGTAGGGCTCCAGGAAAAAGTCGAACGGGTTGAACACCGCCATCTCGGCGACCAGGTCGACTTCGATACGCAGTTCGTCGGTCTTTTCCGGGAACACCAGGCGCGCCAGGTAGTTGCCTTGGGGGTCTTGCTGCCAATTGATGAAATGCTGCTCGGGCAGCACTTTCAGCGCGTAGGACAGAATCCGCGTGCGGCTATGGGCGGCTGGGCGCAACCGCACGATCTGTGGGCCGAGTTCGACAGCGCGGTCATAGCGGTAATGCGTAACGTGGTGCAACGCGACATGAATCGACACGGCGGCCTCCTGCGAGCCAGGGCATGGGAACAAAGCGCGCAAGACTTATGCCAGAGCGGCCGTCATTGCGCTTTATCGTGAGACCCGGTGCAGTACAGCACCAAAACGGCGCCGAGGGCGGTGCCATGGTGCAAGTGACGCACATATTTGTGGCGCGGGTGTGAAGCGGGGGTGGGGAATCTACCCAGTCAGCGGGCGTTGTGCCGGGTATTGAGCGCTTGGCGCAGGTGGCGAATTTCCACCAATTTTTTGCGCATCTCCCGATGGCGCTTGCTGTTGAGTGTCAATAATCCGAGCAATGGGAATAACAGCGCCAACCCAAATAGAGCCTTCTGAGGCTGGTATTGAACCATTGGAAACACAAACAGCAGGCAGCCGGCGTAGATTCCCACCATCACCCACACCCAGGAGGGTCGGCCTCGCAAAATCATAAAGTTGCTGTGGACCGTCAATAGAATCAGCAGCGCCCCGACAGACATGATCTTGAGCCCCACTTGGGCAAGGGGCGCATCACGAAAATAGGTAATGAACGCCAACGCCACAGCCAATGCCAAAGAAAAACAGGCGGCAAATACGCTGCCCATAAACGTCAGAAAGTATTGTCTGAAAAAGTCGCGCAGCGTGATCAATTCGCTCATTCGTTGACCTCCTCGTACAACCCGATCGCGATGGTATTGATGTTTCCGGAATAGGCGCTCCCACCAAACCCAATCGTTGCGCCCAAAACGTCTTTAATTTGGGTGGTCGTACTGTGCTTGAGCTGCGTAGGGGTGAAACGCTTGGTGAGTTCACCCGATGCCTGCCTGAGCTTGAGCAACTTCGAGGTCAAACTTGGATCATTGATGCTCAGCAGTTCTTTCGTCAGTTTGGCCCTTTCCTGGCGATTCAAACCGCGAAGCACTTCCCGCAGGCTCTTGCCCGTCGAGGCCTTAGCGACCTTGACCAGCTTGACCGTCGTGAGAGCCGAAGCGCCAACGCCTGCCAGCGAAGCAGCGTCCAGCACAATGGAAGCATTCTGGTACCAGCCTTCGCTGTCGAGCCAATCGTTTACCTCTGGCTTGGCAACTTCCAGCGCTGTGCGGGCAATACCATTGAAACACTGGAGCGTACTGGCGCCGGCAGCTGCATACCCCACCACCACGATGACGGAACTGGCGCCAGCACTGAAAGGCACCAGGATTGTTCCACTGGCGATCGCCGCCCAACTGATGACAGCGCCCAGGCAGGAGATCCCGGTATTCACGGCTTCACCGATGAGGCGAGATTCGCGAGGGTTACTCACCACATGCTCAGCAAACTGCGCCGGCGCGATGTACTTCTGTGCCTCGCGCAAAATGATGCGCTTGGGCTTGATGCTGCAAATGGGCTTGAATTCACGCAGGGTCACGACATTGAAATCGGCGTCGATATACACCACGCCTGCACCGACGATACCAGGGTCGGCGTCGATGGCCGCGAACAGGCGCGGCAGGTTGATCTGGCTTTCAATGCGCTGGCGCGCCATGAATTGGGAGCGGTTGGAGTCCATGCCGATGGAGGCCAGGGGGTTGCCCATAAGTGTTCTTCCTTGAGGATGATGTTGGCCATACTGGCCTCATCGCGGGCAAGTCCGGCTCCCACAATTTAACCGTGTGAATCCGATCAACTGTGGGAGCGGGCTTGCCTGCGATGGCGATTCAATGGGCGCCACCTTAACAAACAGGCTCGCCAGCGAATAGAAAGCAAAACGCCAGCACGAGGCTGGCGTTTTGCTCATTCAGGCTGCGATCAACGCGGCACGACCGGCTTGCGTGCAGGCTTGCCGCCCTTGCCCTTGGCGGCATCGCTGCGCTCCTTGGCGGCCTGCTTGTTGCGGGCCTGGGCCGCGGCCTTGGCTTGTTCGCGCTTGTCCCACGGATTGCTGCCATCACTGCCACGCGGCGGCAAGCCGGTGTGCTGGGTGAGGATCCTGGTGGTGGTTTCCTTGGCGACCTTGTGGCTGCCAGCCGGCGTCGAGTTCTTGCGACGGGCGCTCTGGTAGCTGTCGGTGTTCGGCTGGTGCAGTGGAATCAACTGGTCCTTGCCCGGCCCGATCAAGTCGGCGCGGCCCATGCGGGTCAGCGCTTCACGCAGCATCGGCCAGCCTTTCGGGTCGTGGTAGCGCAGGAACGCCTTGTGCAGGCGGCGTTGCTCCTCGCTCTTGACGATGGTCACCGCGTCGCTCTTATACGTGACCTTGCGCAGCGGGTTCTTACCCGAGTGGTACATCGCAGTGGCGGTGGCCATCGGCGACGGGTAGAACGCCTGCACCTGGTCAGCACGGAAGCCGTTGCCCTTGAGCCACAGCGCCAGGTTCATCATGTCCTCATCGGTGGTGCCCGGGTGGGCCGCGATGAAGTACGGGATCAGGTACTGCTCCTTGCCCGCTTCCTTGGTGTACTTCTCGAACATGCGCTTGAACTTGTCATAGCTGCCAATGCCCGGCTTCATCATCTGGTTGAGCGGACCTTCCTCGGTATGTTCCGGGGCGATCTTCAGGTAGCCACCGACGTGGTGGGTGACCAGCTCTTTGACGTACTCCGGCGACTCCACGGCGAGGTCGTAGCGCAGGCCGGAGGCGATCAGAATCTTCTTCACACCCGGCAACGCACGGGCGCTGCGGTACAACTGGATCAACGACGAGTGGTCGGTGTTCAGGTTCGGGCAGATGCCCGGGAACACGCACGACGGCTTGCGGCACGCGGATTCGATTTCCGGGCTCTTGCAGGCGATGCGGTACATGTTCGCGGTCGGGCCGCCGAGGTCGGAGATCACACCGGTAAAGCCCGGGACCTTGTCGCGGATCTCTTCGATCTCGCGAATGATCGACTCTTCGGAACGGTTCTGGATGATGCGGCCTTCGTGCTCGGTGATGGAGCAGAAGGTGCAGCCGCCGAAACAGCCACGCATGATGTTCACCGAGAAACGGATCATGTCGTAGGCCGGGATCTTCTCCTTGCCATACGCCGGGTGCGGAACCCGGGCGTAGGGCATGCCGAACACGTAGTCCATTTCTTCGGTGGTCATCGGAATGGGCGGCGGGTTGAACCACACATCCACTTCACCGTGCTTCTGCACCAGGGCGCGGGCGTTACCCGGGTTGGTTTCCAGGTGCAGCACGCGGTTGGCGTGGGCATAGAGCACCGCGTCGTTGCGCACTTTCTCGACCGACGGCAGGCGAATCACGGTCTTGTCGCGGGTCATCTTCGGGCTGGCCAAAATCTGCACGACCTTGGCTTCTTCCGGATCGTCCTGCGGCCCCTTTTCCTGCTCGATGGCGCAGGCCTGGGTGTCCTGGGTATTCACGTACGGGTTGATGATCTTGTCGATCTTGCCCGGACGGTCAATACGGGTGGAGTCCACTTCGTACCAGCCCACCGGCGTGTCACGGCGGATGAACGCGGTGCCGCGCACGTCGGTGATGTCTTCAATCTTGTGACCCCACGACAGGCGCTGGGCAACTTCGACAATCGCGCGCTCGGCGTTGCCGTACAGCAGGATGTCGGCGGTGGCGTCGATCAGGATCGAGTTGCGCACGCGGTCCTGCCAGTAGTCGTAGTGGGCGATGCGGCGCAGGGAGGCTTCGATGCCACCGAGTACGATCGGTACGTTCTTGTAGGCTTCCTTGCAACGCTGGCTGTACACCAGGCTGGCGCGGTCCGGGCGTTTGCCGGCCATGCCGCCAGGGGTGTAGGCGTCGTCGGAACGGATTTTCTTGTCGGCGGTGTAGCGGTTGATCATCGAGTCCATGTTGCCGGCCGCGACGCCGAAGAACAGGTTCGGCTCGCCGAGCTTCATGAAGTCGTCTTTGGACTGCCAGTTCGGCTGGGCAATGATCCCGACGCGGAAGCCCTGGGACTCCAGCAGCCGGCCGATGATCGCCATGCCGAACGAAGGGTGGTCAACGTAGGCATCACCAGTGACGATGATGATGTCGCAGGAATCCCAGCCAAGCTGATCCATCTCCTCCCTGCTCATGGGCAGGAATGGCGCTGGACCGAAACATTCGGCCCAGTACTTGGGATAGTCAAATAACGGCTTGGCTGTTTGCATGACGGTGACCGGTGTTGAGATGAAAAATCGCGGGCGCGGAATATAGCACAAATTTTGACCAATTCCGACGGCAGCAGTCGGAATTGTGGAGAAGCCATCGCGGGCAAGCCCGCTCCCACACCTGGATTGTAAACACCTTCCAATGTGGGAGCGGGCTTGCCCGCGATGAGGCCCTTACAGGCGCAGGAGCACTACTCGTCGTCGTCGAAGTTATAGCTGCCCGGCGCGAGGTTCTCGAAGCGGGTGTACTTGCCGATGAACGCCAGGCGGATAAAGCCGATCGGGCCGTTCCGCTGCTTGCCGATGATGATCTCGGCAATGCCTTTGTGTTCGGTCTCGGGGTGATACACCTCGTCGCGGTACACGAACATGATCACGTCGGCGTCCTGCTCGATCGCACCCGATTCCCGCAAGTCGGAGTTCACCGGGCGCTTGTTGGGACGTTGTTCCAGGGAACGGTTGAGCTGGGACAACGCCACTACCGGGCAGTTGAATTCCTTGGCCAGGGCCTTGAGGGACCGGGAAATCTCGGAAATCTCGTTGGTACGGTTGTCACCGCTGGAACCCGGGATCTGCATCAACTGCAGGTAGTCGATCATGATCAGGGCGATGTCGCCGTGCTCACGCACCAGGCGGCGGGTACGCGCGCGCATCTCGGAGGGGCTGATGCCCGCGGTGTCATCGATGAACAGCTTGCGGTCGTTGAGCAGGTTGACCGCCGAGGTCAGGCGCGGCCAGTCGTCGTCTTCGAGTTGGCCGGAACGCACCTTGGTCTGGTCGATACGGCCCAGGGACGACAGCATCCGCATGATCAGCGATTCACCTGGCATCTCCAGGGAGTACACCAGCACGGCCTTGTCGCTGCGCAACACGGCGTTTTCCACCAGGTTCATCGCAAAGGTGGTCTTACCCATGGACGGACGGCCGGCGACGATGATCAAGTCGGCGGGCTGCAGGCCGCTGGTCTTCTCGTCGAGGTCGGTGTAGCCGGTGGAAATACCGGTGATGGCCGCATCGGTGTTGAACAGCGTGTCGATACGGTCGATGGCCTTGGTCAACAGCTCGTTGACGCCCACCGGGCCGCCGGTTTTCGGGCGTGCTTCGGCGATCTGGAAGATCTGGCGCTCGGCTTCGTCGAGGATCTCTTCGGCGGTGCGCCCTTCCGGGTTGAAGGCACTGTCAGCGATCTCGGTGCTGATGCCGATCAACTGGCGCAGCGTGGCCCGCTGGCGCACGATCTGGGCATAGGCCTTGATGTTGGCGACGGATGGCGTGTTTTTCGCCAGCTCGCCGAGGTAGCCCAGGCCGCCGACCTGGGAGGTCTGGCCTTCCTTGTCCAGCTGTTCGGCCAGGGTCACCACGTCGATGGGCGAGTTCTGGTCGGCCAGCTTGGCAATGGCGCGGAAGATCAGGCGGTGGTCATGGCGATAGAAGTCACCGTCCGAAACTTGATCCAGCACGCGTTCCCAGGCGTTGTTGTCCAGCATCAAGCCACCGAGCACGGCCTGTTCGGCCTCGATGGAATGCGGCGGCACCTTCAGGGCAGCGGTTTGCAGATCGTATTGCTCAGGAGCTGAAATATCGTTCATGGCCACTTGGAATTTGGGGTGTGTAGAAAAACAAAAGGCACGACCTGTAAACAGGATCGTGCCCGATGTTAACCGCCTGGCACGCGAGGTGCCAGTCAGTTAGGTGCGGCTTAAGCTGCTACCACGACAACGCGTACGGTGGCTTCAACTTCGGCGTGCAGGTGCACGGCTACGTCGAATTCGCCTACGTTGCGGATGGTGCCGTTCGGCAGACGAACTTCGCTCTTCTGCACTTCAACGCCGGAGGCGGTCAGTGCATCAGCGATGTCGTGGGTGCCGATCGAACCGAACAGCTTGCCTTCGTCACCAGCGGTGGCAGTGATAGTCACTTCCAGCTCAGCCAGTTGGGCAGCGCGAGTTTCGGCCGACGCTTTTTTGTCTGCTGCTGCTTTTTCCAGCTCAGCACGACGCTCTTCAAACGCAGCCAGGTTGGCAGCGGTTGCAGCGGTGGCTTTGCCGTATGGCAGCAGGTAGTTACGACCGTAGCCGGCCTTAACGTTCACTTTGTCGCCCAGGTTGCCCAGGTTGGCGACTTTTTCCAGAAGGATCAGTTGCATGTGAAAATCCTCTAACTTTTAACCTTCACCGTTCGCGTTATCGGCGTCTTTCGGCGCCAGACGACCGCGAAAATCAATCAGGCCGTCGACAATGGCCAAGACCACGAGTAACGGATAGATCAGCTGCATGAACAGCAACAGCGTGACGTACAACCCCACCAGCCAGAACTTGGCCAGGCGCTTTCGCGCAACCAGCCCATGAATCAGGGCCAGCCCGGCAAACACCAGCGGTACGCTGCAAATCGGCGCCAGCAAGGCCATCTGTGGACCGAAGTTCGGCCCGACAACCATGCACGCCAGCAGCAACATCGCCGGCCCCGCGGGAATTCTGATACTGCGAAACTCGCGACCAAAACCACCCGGGTTATACAACAACGCCTGCCAATAACGCCCAAGAATCAGGCTCAGCACGCTGACGACCTGCAACAATGCCGCAATCAGGCCGGTCAGGACCGGGGCAATCAGTGACGCGAACCGCGCTCGCTCATCTACCGTCAACTGCTGGTAGAGATCCCCGAGGGCCAGCGGCAGGATCTTGACGATCTCTTGTGCCAGCGCCTCGATTTGCGGGCGGAAAGCCGCGCCAAGCATCACTGAATACACCAAACCCAATGCCACGCTGACCAGCAGCGTGCGGACCCAGGACTCACTTGCGCGTAAAACCAACGCAAGGCTCGATGACCCCAGCAGTACCAGAAGTACCCGTGGATCACCGAATTGCAGCCACCAGATCAAGGCCGGCAACAATCCCAGGGCAAGAACGCCAAGGGCGTCCTTCAAACCGCGCCGCAGCAGCACAAGGCAACCTGCGGCAGCACCCAACCAATAAAGCAACGGCAATGCCGCACATCCAGCCACTACCAGAGTGGCCTGCACGCGACCGCGCATGATGAACTCAGCTAAGGCGCGCATGCATTCAATCCCTTACTACTTATCGACTGCCCGGTCTCAGCGGCCGTGGCTGTCGGTGTAGGCCAGCAGGGCCAGGAAGCGGGCGCGCTTGATAGCGGTGGCCAGCTGACGCTGATAACGAGCTTTGGTACCGGTGATGCGGCTTGGAACGATTTTGCCGGTCTCGGATACGTAGGCTTTCAGAGTGTTGAGATCTTTGTAATCGATCTCTTTCACGTCTTCAGCGGTGAAGCGGCAGAATTTACGACGACGGAAGAAACGTGCCATTTGATAGGCTCCTTAAAAGGTCCGTGGATTACTCGTCAGCGTTATCGCTGTTGTCGCTGTCATCACCATCAACGCCTTCGGCGTCGGAGTGCTCAGGACGGTCGCGACGCTCACGGCGCTCACTGCGGTTTTCTTCAGCCTTGAGCATCTCGGATTGGCCGGTAACGGCTTCTTCGCGACGGATGACCAGGTTACGGATCACTGCATCGTTGTAGCGGAAGTTGTCTTCCAGCTCGGCCAGGGCCTTGCCAGTGCACTCAACGTTCAGCATCACGTAGTGAGCCTTGTGAACATTGTTGATTGCGTAAGCCAGTTGACGACGGCCCCAATCTTCCAGACGGTGGATTTTGCCGCCGTCTTCTTCGATCAGCTTGGTGTAACGCTCAACCATGCCGCCGACTTGCTCGCTTTGATCCGGGTGGACCAAAAAGATGATTTCGTAATGACGCATGAATGCTCCTTACGGGTTGTAGCCTGCCGCTCAAAAACGGTCAGACAAGGAGTGAATGACACTTATGGATCTTGCCGCAGGGAGGCACATAGGTACCTGCCAGGAAGGCAAGGGGCGCAATTGTAGAGAAGGGGGAGAAAGGGCGCAAGGTGATTGGTGATTATTTGAACAATCTACCAATCGTCACAAACCCCATTGCAGGAGCCGGCCTTTGTGGAAGCCGGGCTTGCCCGCGATGCAGGCACCTCGGTCTTTCAGCATTACCGAGGTGATGCTATCGCAGGCAAGCCAGCTCCCACACAAGCCGGCGCCTACAGGGAGGGGATTACTTCTTGGTCTTGGCCTTGGCGCCGCGCTGGCGCTGGGCTTCGAACAGGCACACGCCGGTGGCGACCGACACGTTGAGGCTGCTGACGCTGCCAGCCATCGGCAGGTGCACCAGGTAGTCGCAATGCTCACGGGTCAGGCGGCGCATGCCTTTGCCTTCGGCTCCCATGATCAGGATGGTCGGGCCAGTGAGGTCCTGGTCATAAATGCTGACCTCAGCCTCCCCCGCCGTGCCCACGACCCACAGGCCGCGTTGCTGGAGCTTTTCCAGGGTGCGCGCGAGGTTGGTCACGGCGACCAACGGAATCACTTCCGCCGCGCCGCAGGCCACCTTACGCACCACGGGCGTCAGGGTGGCGGACTTGTCTTTTGGCACGATCACCGCCAGCGCACCGGCAGCATCCGCCGAACGCAGGCAGGCACCGAGGTTGTGCGGGTCGGTCACGCCGTCCAGCACCAGCAACAGCGGCGCACCTTCGGTACGGTCGAGCAGTTCGTCGAGCATGGCCTCACCCCAGACCTGGCTCGGGCTGACGTCCGCCACCACGCCCTGGTGGACGCCTTCGACCCACGCATCCATCTCGCGACGCTCGGCCTGGCCGATGGCAACCTTGTTTTGGGTAGCCAGCTCGACCAGCGCCTGTACGCGCGGTTCGCTGCGACCTTCTGCCAACCACACCTGCTTGACGCGCTTAGGGTGGTGACGCAGCAGTGCTTCTACGGCGTGCACGCCGTAGATTTTTTCCAGACTCATGACTTGGCCTTAGGTTTGCGCGACCCGCCGCTCTTGGCAGGGGCCGAACCCGCTTTTGGCGGGCCTTTACGGTGTTTGCTCGGTTTGCCCGACGGTTTTTCCGACCCGTGGGACTTTCCCCCAGACGCCGCTTTACCACCGCTTTTGGCTTCGTTGAGCAACTGCTGCTTCAACTCACGGCTCTTGCGCACTTCGGCGTTTTTCGCCGCCGCGTCGCTTGGGCGGTAGGCTTCAGGGGCCTTGTCCTTGGCAGAAGAGCGGCGAGCCGGCTTGGCTGGCGCAGGCTCGGTGGCTGCTGCTTTCGCAGGAGCGTCTTTGCCCTTAGCGGCCGGCGTCGCGGTTTTGCTGCCGCGGTTTTTACGGTTGCCAGGCGATTCGGCCGGCTTGTCGGACATGCCGAAGTCGATCTTGCGCTCGTCGAGGTCGACGCGCATGACCTGTACTTCCACCGTATCGCCCAAACGGAAGCTGCGACCGGTGCGCTCGCCCGCCAAGCGGTGATGCACAGGGTCGAAATGGTAGTAGTCACCCGGCAAGGCAGTGACATGCACCAGGCCTTCGACGTAGATATCGGTCAATTCGACGAACAGACCAAAGCCGGTCACGGCCGTGATCACGCCCGGGAACGATTCGCCCACGCGGTCTTTCATGAACTCGCACTTGAGCCAGTTCACCACGTCGCGGGTGGCTTCGTCGGCACGGCGCTCGCTCATCGAGCACTGCTCGCCCAACTGCTCCAGGGCCGCTTCGTCGTACGGATAGATCCGCGCCTTCGGAATGGTCATGGCGCCAGCACGCTTGACGTGCGGGGTGTTCTGCTTGGAATGGATCACGCTGCGGATGGCGCGGTGCGTAAGCAGGTCCGGATAACGACGGATCGGCGAGGTGAAGTGGGTGTACGCCTCGTAATTCAGGCCGAAGTGGCCCTGATTATCCGCGCTGTACACCGCCTGGCTCAGGGATCGCAGCATCACGGTCTGGATCACGTGGTAATCCGGACGATCCTTGATGCTGGCCAGCAGAGCCTGGTAATCCTTCGGCGTCGGGCCGTCCTTGCCTTTGTGCAGGGACAGGCCGAGCTCGCCAAGGAACGCACGCAGTTTTTCCAGGCGCTCCGGCGGTGGGCCGTCGTGCACGCGGTACAACGCAGGAATTTCGTGCTTTTTCAGGAACTCAGCGGTGGCCACGTTGGCCGCCAGCATGCATTCCTCGATCAGCTTGTGCGCGTCGTTGCGCGTCGTCGGGGTGATCGCGGCGATCTTGCGCTCGGAACCGAAGACAATCCGGGTTTCCTGGGTTTCAAAATCGATCGCGCCACGGGTATGACGGGCGCCCAGCAGTACCTTGTAGAGCGCATAGAGCTGCTTGAGGTGCGGTACCACGCCAGCGTATTCGCCACGCAAGGCCTTGGCTTCGCTGGTCTTCGGTGTTTCCAGGATGGTGCTGACCTTGTTGTAGGTCAGGCGTGCCTGGGAGTGGATCACCGCTTCGTAGAACTGGTAGTCGGTCATTTCGCCGGTTTTCGAGATAGTCATCTCGCACACCATGGCCAAACGGTCGACTTTCGGGTTCAGGGAGCACAGGCCGTTGGACAATTCCTCCGGCAGCATCGGAATCACGCGCTCGGGGAAGTACACCGAGTTGCCACGCACCTGGGCCTCGGCGTCCAGGGCCGAACCGATCTTCACGTAGCTGGAGACGTCGGCAATCGCCACGTACAACTTCCAGCCACCGGAGAACAGGCGCAGCTTGCCTGGCTTGGCTTCGCAGTAAACGGCATCGTCGAAGTCGCGGGCGTCTTCACCGTCGATGGTGACAAACGGCAGATGGCGCAGGTCGATGCGCTTCTCTTTGTCCTTCTCTTCCACTTCGGGCTTGAGCTTGCGTGCTTCTTTGACGACAGCTTCAGGCCAGACGTGCGGGATATCGTAGGTGCGCAGCGCCACATCGATTTCCATGCCCGGCGCCATGTAGTTGCCGACCACTTCGATCACGTCACCCTGCGGCTGGAAGCGCGGGGTTGGCCAGTGGGTGATCTTCACCTCGACGAACTGGCCGATCTTGGCATTGGCGTTGCGACCCGGGGTGATCAGCACTTCCTGCTGCACCTTGGGGTTATCCGGCACGACAAAGCCGATACCGCCTTCTTCGAAGTAACGCCCCACGATGGTCTCGTGACCACGGGACACCACTTCGACGATCACGCCTTCACGACGACCGCGACGGTCGAGGCCGGAAACGCGCGCCAAAGCGCGGTCACCGTCGAACACCAGGCGCATTTGCGCCGGGCTCATAAACAGGTCATCGCTGCCGTCGTCCGGGATCAGGAAGCCAAAGCCATCACGGTGACCGGCGATGCGGCCCAGGATCAGGTCGAGCTTGTCCACGGGCGCATAGGTGCCACGGCGGGTGTAGATCAGTTGTGCGTCGCGCTCCATGGCGCGCAGGCGGCGGCGCAGCGCTTCGAGTTGGTCTTCGGTGGTCAGACCAAATTCTTCAACCAGCTGCTCGCGGCTAGCAGGCGAACCCCGATCGGCGAGATGCGCCAGGATCAGTTCGCGGCTAGGAATAGGGTTTTCATATTTTTCCGCTTCACGAGCGGCCTCGGGATCGAGGGACTGCCAATCGGCCATTAGAGAGTTTTCACCTTGTCTATATGCGGGTTAGTTTGGCATACGCGTATTGAAACGGGAAATTTCAGGCATCAACAAGCGTTTAAAAGCCCTTTCCAGCCCCCACGGCGCACCTTGCATGACCATTGGCGAAAAATTCCAGGCTTTTTTCATGGCAGGGGTTTACAGCTCAAAATCCGCTCCGTATAGTGCGCGCCATCGACGACGGCAACGTTGTTGATGCTGCCCAGGTGGTGAAATTGGTAGACACGCCAGCTTCAGGTGCTGGTGATCGCAAGGTCGTGGAAGTTCGAGTCTTCTCCTGGGCACCAATTTCAAACTCAAGGTTATGCCTTGAGTCTCCAGAAACCCGCGAAAGCGGGTTTTTGCGTTTCAGGCCTTTGATTTTTAACGAGATTTTTGATTTATATTTTCGAATCAGGGGTTTACAGATCAAAAAGCCCTCCGTATAGTTCGCTCCATCAACAGCGCAAGCGCTGCTGACAAGCCCAGGTGGTGAAATTGGTAGACACGCCAGCTTCAGGTGCTGGTGACCTTACGGTCGTGGAAGTTCGAGTCTTCTCCTGGGCACCACATTCAGATCAAACCCGCGAAAGCGGGTTTTTTCGTTTCCGGGGTTTGAAAACTTATTCCCCCGATTCCCTCCTCGCCCGCACCTGAGAAACTTTATCGTTTATCCTTGCAACGATTTGTTGCACTCAAGTGAGGAAAACCCCGGATGATGATCCGCGATACCCGTCTCAAGACATCCCTTCTGCGTGGCCTGACCATCACTCTGCTCGGCCTGACCCTGCTCTCTCCCACCGCCTACTCCGCCGACAAAGTCTCCCTGACCTTGTACAACGGCCAGCATAAAGAAGTTGGCGACGAACTCGCCAAGGCCTTCGAAGCCAAGACCGGCATTCACGTCAACGTGCGCAAAGGCAGCAGCAACCAGCTGGCCAGCCAAGTCGTGGAAGAAGGCGACCGCTCGCCTGCCGACGTGATCTACACCGAGGAATCGCCGCCCCTGAACAAACTCGGCGAACAAGGCCTGCTGGCCAAGATCGACGCCAGTACCCTCGACGTACTGCCCAAGGATTACGTAGGTGCCAATGGCGACTGGATGGGCGTGACCGCACGCACCCGCGTCGTGGCCTTCAACCCGAAACTGATCGCCGAGAAAGACCTGCCCAAGTCCGTAATGGATTTCGCCGGCCCCGAGTGGCAAGGCAAGGTCGGCTTCGTGCCCACCAGCGGCGCCTTCCAAGAGCAGGCCGTGGCGATCATCAAGTTGCACGGTCGTGAAGCGGCCGAAGAATGGCTGACCGGCCTGCGCGCATTCGGCAAGGTGTACAGCAACAACATGGTCGCCCTCAAAGCCGTGGAAAACGGCGAAGTGGCCACCGTGCTGGTGAACAACTACTACTGGTTCGCCCTGAAGAAAGAAAAAACCAACCTGGACTCCCAACTGCACTACTTCACCAACGGCGATGTCGGCGGCCTGATCACCGTGTCGTCCGCCGCCGCGCTCAAATCCAGCAAGCACCCCAAGGAAGCCCAGCAATTGCTGGCGTTCATGGCCAGTGAAGAAGGCCAGCGCGTAATTACCAACACCTCGGCCGAATACCCGCTGCGCAAGGGCATGGAATCCAACCGCGGCCTCAAGCCATTCAATGAACTGCAACCACCGAAAGTCACCCCGGCGGACCTTGGCAATGCTGAAGAAGCCCTGGACCTGGAACGTGACGTTGGCTTGAACTGATGACCCCATCGTTGACCGCCCCCACCCTGCGTGGGGGCTTGAGCCCCAGGCGCAAACGCCCGTCGATCTGGCTGCTGCTGCCAGTACTGTTGCTGGTGGGCCTCAGCCTGCTGCCGCTGGTGTATGTCGGGCTCAAAGCGTGGCAAGCCGGCTGGGCGCAGGCCCTGCACCTGTTGTGGCGGCCTTATGTCTTCGGGCTGCTGCGCAACACCCTGGCGCTGATGGTCGGGGTCACAGTGACTTGCGGTGTGATCGGCCTGTCGCTGGCCTGGCTGCTGGAACGCAGCAACCTGCCGGGGCGGCGCATCTGGGGTGTGATTCTGTGCCTGCCGTTTGCGGTGCCGGCGTTTGTCAGCAGCTTTACTTGGGTGTCGCTCAGCGCGAACTTCGAAGGCCTGGGCGGCGCGATCCTGGTGATGAGCCTGTCCAAATACCCGCTGGTGTTTCTGCCGGTGGCGGCGACATTGCGCAATCTTGACCCTTCCCTGGAAGAATCGGCCCGCACCCTGGGACTGAATCGCTGGGGCGTGTTTTTGCGCGTTACGCTGCCACTGCTGTGGCCTTCGCTACTGGCCGGTGCACTGCTGATCGCGCTGCACATGCTGGTGGAATTCGGCGCCCTGTCGATCATCGGCCTGCAGACCTTCACCACGGCGATCTACCAGCAATTTGAACTGGAATTCAGCAATGCCAACGCCGCGATGCTGTCGGCGGTGCTGCTGGTGATGTGCCTGACCCTGCTGTGGCTGGAGTTGCGCGTGCGCGGCAAAGGCCGACACGTGCGCATCGGCCAGGGCGCGGCGCGGCACGCCGAACAAGTAAGGCTGGGCAAGTGGGCGCCGCTAGGGCAGCTCTATTGTCTGGTGCTGGCGATCATCGGCAGCGGCATACCGCTGGGGATGCTCGGTTATTGGTTGGCCGTGGGTTCGTCGGCCGCGTTTCCGGTTGCCGAGATCGGTGAGGCGCTGCTGTCATCACTGGCGCTGTCTCTGGGGGGCGCGGCGTTGTGCCTGGTGCTGGCGGTACCTGTCGGGCTGTTGGTGGTGCGCTATAAAGGCCCGTTGGCGATCTGGGCTGAACGCCTGCCTTACCTGCTGCACGCCCTGCCCGGCCTGGTGATTGCGCTGACGCTGGTGTATTTCGCCCTGCATTACGTGCCGGCGCTGTATCAGACCTCGGCACTGCTGTTGATCGCTTATGCGCTGCTGTTTTTGCCGCTGGCCCAGGCGCCGATCCGTACGGCGCTGAACAAGGCTGCTCCGCAGCTTGAAGAGGCTGCACGCACGCTGGGGGCTTCATCGTTCAGTGCGTTTTGCCGGGTGACCTTACCGATTATTTTCCCGGCGCTCGGCGCTGCATTTGCATTGGTATTCCTGGATGCGATGAAGGAATTGACCGCGACGTTGCTGCTTAGCCCGACAGGGTTGAATACATTGGCGACGGCGGTGTGGGCGCATACCTCGAATGTAGAGTTTGCGGCGGCGGCGCCTTATGCGGCGCTGTTGATTCTAGTGTCAGGGTTGCCGGTGTATTTGCTCACGACTCGGATGTATCTGAGCCGTTGAGATCGCTTTCGCGAGCAAGCCCGCTCCCACATTTTGAAATGCATTCCAAATGTGGGAGCGGGCTTGCTCGCGAAGGGGCCGGCACTGACGACGCTAAGCCCTGAACTGCCCCAGACTCGCCTTCAACTGCGCCGCCAACCCATCCAGCACCTTGCCACTGGCCGTGGTTTCCACCACCGCCTGCGCCGCCCGCTCGGCCTGGGCATGGATCACCTCGACCCGACCACGCACCGCATGGGCGCCCTGAGCCTGATGCTCGGCCGCACGCGTCGCCAAACCAATCGCCGCATGCACCTGCTCCACCGAAGCCTGCACCGTCTGTTGCAGGCGCACGCTTTCACGCAGCACCAGCAACCCTTCACTGGCCTGGCGCCCGGCCTTGCCGATGGTCTCCACCGCCTCGCGCGCACCTTGCTGCAACGCCACGATATGCGCCTGGATGTCGCCGGTGGAGCTTTGGGTCTTGCTCGCCAACGCACGCACCTCGTCTGCCACTACGGCAAAGCCGCGCCCGGTTTCACCAGCGCGCGCCGCTTCGATTGCCGCATTGAGGGCCAGAAGGTTGGTTTGCTCGGCAATGCCATGGATCACCGTCAACACCACTTCAATCTGCTCGCTTTGCTGCGCGAGCCGCTCGATCACTGTGGACCCAGCCTGCACCTGCCCTGCCAACGCTTCGATCAAACTGCCGACTTCCGCCGAAGTGCGTGAGTTCTCATCCGTGGCCTGGCGAATATCCACCACCTGTTGCAACGCCGCCTGCATGGCGTGGCTTTCAGCCTGGGCTTCATCGGCCATTTGCGACAGCGCACGCAAGCTCTCGGCCACTTCATCGCGCTGCAAGCCAGCCGCTGCATCAGCACCGGCATTGCGTAAGGTCAAGGCGCCGATTTCCACGCCGGTGCGCTGGGCCACATCCCCCGCTTCGCGCACGATCGGCTGCAACTTATCCACAAAGCGATTGACGGCCGACGCCATGTCGCCGATTTCGTCTTTGCTGCTAATCTGCACACGCTTGGTCAGGTCGCCCTCGCCCGCAGCCAAGTCATCCATGGCCGCAATGAGCAGCTTCAAACGGTTGACCACACGACGCCCCAGCACGATGGCGATCAACAGCAACACACCAAAACCGACCAACGCCAGGCCCATGCCGATGCGCCAGCGCAAGGTGCCAGCGGCGTCCTGTACGGCACTGGTGGTGTTGGCGGTCATCTGGGTGGCAGTGGCTTGCGCAGATTGCAGGCGCGCGCCCATGGCCGCAGCACTGTCGGCCGCTGCGCCCTTGAGGCTGTCACCCACTAACTGGTCGCCGCTGGCGATCAGCGCGGCGAAGCGCTTGTCCAGCGCAGCCAAATCGGCCTCCACCGCCGCAGTGGAAACACCCATGCGCACCTTCCCGATCTCCACGCCGTTGGGGCTGATGGACGCTTCGACGTAGAACACGGAAGGGTCATCTTTCGCCGCATCCAGCACTTTATCCAGGGCGCGGTCGCCCTTGCCCTTTTCCAGCAGCGCCTGGTTGATGGGGTTTTCACGATTGAGGTAGCGGGTCAAATGCTCGCCCGCCGCGTCGTCGTAGACCACGAACAGTACGTTGGGGTTGCGCTGGGCACGCCGAGCAAACTCCGACAGCGTCGGTACATCGCTGTCCCACATGGCCCGGGGCGCCACCGAAGCCAGCAGTTGCGCCATGTCATTGGCAGAGTCTTTCAGGTCTTTTTCCAGGGTCGCACGCAGTTGCTTCTGCTCTTCCTGCAGGCGAGTCGAAAGCCCCGCAGTCAGGCGCTGGCGGGTACTGGTCGATAGGCTGTCCAGACTGGACGTCACTTCCTTGCCAGCTTGCGCCAGCTCGCCAGACAGCTTCTGGCTGTCGATACCCAGGCGATTGCCCAGATCCGCTTCCAACGCAGTGACGGTGCTCCGCGTCAGGGCGACGGCCACCAGCACTTGCACCAAAAGAGCGATACCTAGGGTAACGAACACCGGCCGCAACAGCCGGCTTTGTAACAATGAGAGAACGGCAGACACAGGGAATCCCTCCATCACGGGTGCCATTAATTTGATAGCACCGCGAAAGAAAGAACCATAGCAAGGGTCGTGCCGTTTGCCAGCCAGAAACGACAAAGGGCTCCCGAAGGAGCCCTTTGCTTTCTACATCAACAGCTTATTAAGCGAACGGGTGACGCAGAACGATGGTCTCGTTACGGTCCGGGCCCGTCGAAATAATGTCGATTGGCGCGCCGATCAGCTCTTCCACACGCTTGATGTAAGCGCGAGCGTTGGCTGGCAGCTCTTCCAGGGTCTTGGCGCCCACGGTCGATTCGGTCCAGCCCGGCACTTCTTCGTACACAGGCTGCAGGCCTACGTAGCTGTCAGCGTCGGTCGGCGCCACATCTTTACCTTGTGCATCTTTGTAGCCGGTGCAGATGTTGATGGTTTCCAGGCCGTCGAGTACGTCCAGCTTGGTCAGGCAGATGCCCGAGATGCTGTTCACATCGATAGCGCGACGCAGGATAACGGCGTCGAACCAGCCGCAACGACGAGCACGGCCGGTGGTGGCGCCGAACTCGTGGCCTTGCTTGGCCAGGTGCGCACCGACTTCGTCGAACAGCTCAGTCGGGAACGGGCCGGAACCTACGCGCGTGGTGTAGGCCTTGGTGATGCCCAGGATGTAGTCCAGGAACATCGGACCAACGCCCGAACCGGTGGCAACGCCACCAGCGGTGGTGTTGGAGCTGGTCACGTACGGGTAGGTGCCGTGGTCGATGTCCAGCAGGGAGCCTTGGGCGCCTTCGAACATGATGTCCTTGCCGGCGCGACGCAGGTCGTGCAGCTCGGCGGTCACGTCCAGCATCAGCGGCTTGAGCAGCTCAGCGTATTCCTTGCACTCGGCCAGGGTCTTTTCGAACTCGATGGCCGGCTCTTTGTAGTAACCCACCAGCATGAAGTTGTGGTAATCCACCAGTTCACGCAGCTTGTCTTCAAAACGCGGCATATTGAGCAGGTCGCCCACACGCAGGCCACGACGGGCAACCTTGTCTTCGTAGGCCGGGCCGATGCCACGACCGGTGGTGCCGATCTTCAGCTCGCCACGGGCCTTTTCACGGGCCTGGTCCAGCGCAACGTGGAAGGACAGGATCAGCGGGCAGGACGGGCTGATACGCAGGCGCTCGCGCACCGGTACGCCTTTCTCTTCCAGCTTGGTGATCTCGCGCAGCAGGGCGTCAGGTGCAACCACCACGCCGTTGCCGATCAGGCACTGCACGCCTTCGCGCAGTACACCCGACGGAATCAGGTGCAAGACGGTTTTTTCGCCATCGATGACCAGGGTGTGGCCAGCGTTGTGGCCACCTTGGTAGCGCACTACGGCGGCAGCATGTTCGGTCAGCAGATCAACGATCTTGCCTTTGCCCTCATCACCCCATTGGGTGCCCAGGACTACGACATTCTTACCCATAACACTTGTCCTCATTCGCGCAAACTTGGTGCCGGCGATGGCCGGCAGGAAAACTCAAGAAGCCAGTGGCGATACTTGCCAAAGCCCGTTCTGCAGAATCAATTGCTGGTCGCAGTCCGCTTCGCGGGCGGCGGCCAATGGCTGCCCAGGCAAGGCCTGGACGACACGCTGACCCTCACTGCGCAACTGGCAAACCCGCTGCCAGAGTGCTGCGTCCGTACTGTCGGGCATCCAGATGCCACCAGACGGTAGCTCGACCTCAGCACGCCCCAGGGTCACCAGGGTTTTCAAATCGGTAGAAAAGCCAGTCGCGGGACGCGCGCGACCGAAGTCAGCGCCGATATCGTCATAACGACCGCCTTGGGCGATGGCTTGGCCAACACCCGGCACAAACACGGCGAATACCACACCGGTGTGGTAGTGGTAGCCGCGCAACTCACCCAGGTCAAAGTACAGCGGCAGGTCCGGGAACCGCGCCGACAACTGCTCGGCAATCGCCAGCACGTCGTCCAGCGCAGCCAATACCGGCGCCGGCGCATTGGCCAGGCGCTCGCGGGCAGCTACCAGCACCTCACGGCCACCGCACAGGTTCACCAGCGCACGCAGCATGTCAGCCAGGTCGGCAGGCACGCCAGCGGTCAGGGCGATCACTTCATCGATGGCCTTGCGCTGCAGGGCATCGAACAACTGTTGCTCCACTTCACCGGACAAACCGGCCGCACGGGCCAGGCCACGGTAGATACCGACATGGCCCAGGTCCATGTGCACATCCGGCACATCAGCCAGTTGCAGCATGGCCAGCATCAAGCTGATCACTTCGACGTCGCTGCTCGGGCTGGCGTCGCCGTACAACTCGGCGCCCAACTGGATCGGGCTGCGGGACGACGACAAGGCACGCGGCTGTGCATGCAGCACACTGCCGGCATAGCACAGGCGGCTCGGGCCTTCACGACGCAGGGTGTGCGCATCGATGCGCGCCACTTGCGGGGTGATGTCAGCACGGAAACCCATTTGCCGGCCCGACTGCGGGTCGATGACCTTGAAGGTGCGCAGATCCAAGTCCTGGCCCGCGCCGGTCAGCAGGGATTCCAGGTACTCGATATGGGGGGTCACGACAAACTCGTAACCCCAGCTCTGGAACAGATCCAACACCTGGCGACGCGCTACTTCGATGCGCGCAGCTTCCGGTGGCAGTACTTCTTCGATGCCATCTGGCAGCAGCCAGCGGTCTACCGTTGCCATTACGCCATTCCCCTATGATCCGGGCGGCCAGCCCTCGGCCGAGCCTTGAGTGAAGCAGAAAATGCCCGGCCCCTGCATAAACAACGCGCAAGAACGACGTGACGAAATGGCCTGCTAGCGGCCTCGTCGGGCACTTTCCTCGAAAAACCTGTGGCGTCTGCGCGGCCAAACAACAATCAAACATGCAGACGCAAAAAAGCCGGGAATTTCCCGGCTGCCGCATCATACACCCGTTTTCTGAAAGGATCACCCCGCCAGGCGTTTTAGCCGCCCGACGGAGTGGGTCCTACACAGTGACGAGCTGATTACTTGGCTTTTTCCAGGTAGCGGAAGAAATCGCTACTTGGGTCCAGCACCATGACGTCGGTTTTATTCGCAAAGCTTTCACGGTAAGCGCGCAGGCTACGGTAGAACGCGTAGAACTCCTGGTCCTGGCCGTAGGCCTTGGCGTAGATCGCCGCGGCTTGAGCATCACCATCACCGCGGGCCTCTTCGGACTCGCGATAGGCTTCTGCCAGCAGTACACGGCGCTGACGGTCGGCATCTGCACGGATACCTTCAGCCAGCTCGTTACCCTTGGCGCGGTGCTCACGAGCCTCACGTTCACGCTCGGTGCTCATACGCTCGAACACGCTGCGGTTCACTTCCTTGGGCAGGTCGATGGCCTTGACCCGAACATCGATCACTTCGATGCCCAGCTCTTTTTCCGCCATGGCGTTCAACGAGCGCGTGATGTCGGCCATCAGCGCGTCGCGTTCACCGGAGACCACCTCGTGCAGGGTGCGCTTACCAAACTGGTCACGCAGGCCCGATTCCAGACGACGCGACAGACGCTCGTCGGCAATCTGCTTGAGGCCGGAAGTCGCGGTGTAGAAGCGCTCGGCATCCTTGACGCGCCACTTGGCGTAGGCGTCAACCATCACGGCTTTCTTTTCCAGGGTCAGGAAACGCTGCGTCGGTGCATCCAGGGTCATCAGGCGGCCGTCGAACTTGCGCACCTGGTTCACGTAGGGGACCTTCACATGCAAGCCCGGCTGGACATCCGCCTGCACCACACGACCGAATTGCAGCAACACCGCGCGCTCGGTCTGAGACACGATGTAGAAGCAGTTCCAGGCAGCGATGACCACGACGACACCCACAATCAGGGCTGTCAGCGATTTATTGCTCATCAACGACTCTCCCTGGTACGTGTTTGCTGTTGCAGCAAGTCAGCGGCCGCACGGGCGCTCGCTTCATTGGCAGCGGCATTCGAACTGGTGGACGGCGCGCTGGTGCCGCTACGACCCCCTTCGATCATCTTGTCCAGCGGCAGGTACAGCAGGTTGTTCTGCCCACCTTTGCTGCCGGTCACGAGAACCTTGCTGGTGTTGCTGAAGACTTCCTGCATGGTGTCCAGGTACAGACGCTCACGGGTAACCTCAGGAGCCTTGCGGTACTCGGCGACCAGTTTGGTGAAGCGATCCGCCTCACCCTTGGCGCGGGAGACCACTTCGTCACGGTAACCATTGGCATCCTCGAGGATACGCTGGGCCTGGCCACGGGCTTCCGGCACGACGCCGTTGGCATAGGTTTCAGCCTGGTTTCGCGAGCGCTGCTCGTCTTCACGGGCGCGGATCACGTCATCAAAGGCTTCCTGCACTTCACGCGGTGCCGCTGCGCTCTGTACGTTCACCTGGGTCACGGTGATACCGGTGCGGTAGGTATCGAGGAACCGTTGCAGGCGCTCCTTGATTTCGCTGGCCATCAATTCACGACCTTCAGTCAGCACCTGGTCCATCGCGGTAGAACCGACGACATGGCGCAGGGCGCTTTCGGTAGCGTGTTGCAGGCTGATTTCCGGCTGATCAACGTTCAGCACGAAGTCCTGCAGGTTGCTGATCTTGTACTGCACGGTCAGCGGGACTTCGACGATGTTCTCGTCTTCGGTCAGCATCTGGCCCTGCTTGGTGTAGGCACGCTCACGCGTGACGTTCTCCATGTACTTCTTGTCGATCGGCGGGAAGTAGATGTTCAGGCCCGGCCCGACCGTCTCGTAGTATTTGCCGAAGCGCAGCACCACGGCTTGCTCCTGCTCGTCCACGACGTACACGGCGCTGTACAGCCATACGGCCGCCAGCACGACAAGGCCCAGGCCCAACAGGCCATAGCCACCGCCCTTGCCTGTGCGACCGCCGTCGTCACCACCACGTTTTTTTCCACCACCGAACAACCCATTCAGGCTTTCCTGCAGCTTTCGGAAGGCCTCGTCGAGATCTGGTGGCCCCTTGCGGTCGCCATTATTGCGGCGTTTACCACCCCAAGGATCCTGATTATTCGAGTTGCCACCCGGCTCATTCCAAGCCATAGCGCTCTCCATCTGATAAAGCAAAGACGCACCCACGGCGCGCCGACCAATGCTACAGAATGCCTGCTACTGCGGCACAACCGCTTTCGGAGGCTTTTATTGCAAAGTGTGTTGTTCGATGAACTCTGTCGGCACCACGCCTTCACGGCTGACCAGCCGATTCAGCTCCGAGCGCGGCAATCGAACGGCCAGCAAGCTGACACCTTCTTCGTCGTGTTCTTCTTTCTGTACCGCGCCCAACTCGAAAAACTGTGCACGCAGTCGAGCAAAACGCTGGGGCAAGCGCAAGGTGCCGACGAACAAATCACTGCCGAGCAACTCGGCGATGGCTTGCTCGAGCAATTCCAAACCACTGCCATCACGCGCCGACAGCCAGACCCGCTGGGGCTTGCCGTTTTCGTCACGCTGGATTTGTGGCTCAACGCCTTCAAGCAAATCGAGTTTGTTATAGACCTCGAGGATCGGCAAGTCCTGGGCCCCAATCTCACCCAGTACCAGCATCACCTGCTCGATCTGCAACATGCGATCCGGTTCGGCCGCATCGATCACGTGCAACAACAGGTCGGAATTGCTCGACTCTTCGAGCGTAGACCGAAATGCCTCGACCAGCTTGTGGGGCAAGTGACGAATGAAACCCACTGTGTCCGCCAGGACAATCGGCCCCAGGTCAGCCAGTTCCAGACGGCGCAAAGTAGGGTCGAGGGTGGCGAACAGTTGGTCGGCCGCATACACGTCGGACTTGGTCACGTTGTTGAACAGCGTGGATTTACCGGCGTTGGTATAGCCCACCAGGGAAACGGTCGGGATATCCGCACGGGAACGGCCGCGGCGCGATTGCTCGCGCTGGCTGCGCACTTTCTCCAGGCGGCCCTTGATCTGGCGCAGGCGCACCCGCAGCAGTCGACGGTCGGTTTCCAGCTGGGTTTCACCCGGACCGCGCATGCCGATGCCGCCACCTTGACGCTCAAGGTGAGTCCAGCCACGAACCAGCCGGGTGCTCATGTGGTCAAGCTGGGCCAGTTCTACCTGGAGCTTGCCTTCGTGAGTACGGGCGCGTTGGGCGAAGATATCGAGGATCAGGCCGGTACGGTCGATCACGCGACACTCGAAGACACGTTCGAGGTTACGTTCCTGACTGGGCGTGAGGGTGTGATTGAAGATCACCAGATCGGCTTCTTCGGCATGAACCAGGTCGCGCAGTTCCTCGACCTTGCCGCTGCCAATCAGGAATTTGGCGGTTGGCCGATGACGCGGCACGTTAAAAAACGCAACGGTCTCGGCGCCGGCCGAATTTGCCAACTCCTGAAACTCCTGCGGATCTTCGCGCGCCTCAGGGTCCTGTCCATCCAAGTGAACGAGGATGACTCGCTCACCACCACCGTGGCGCTCAAAGAACAAAGGAGACTCCTATCAGGCGTTACCTGGCTCAGCGTCAGCTGCATCGTCACCGGTTGCGCTAGGCAGACGGATTGGACGGACTGGAACGACTGTCGAGATAGCGTGCTTGTAGACCATCTGGCTGACGGTGTTCTTCAGCAGGATCACGAACTGGTCGAACGACTCGATCGTGCCTTGCAGCTTGATACCGTTGACCAGGTAGATGGAAACCCCCACTTTCTCTTTACGTAAAGTATTCAAGTAAGGGTCTTGTAGCGAATGCCCTTTTGACATGTGCCGCACTCCTTTAAGGATCAATAATAAAAAATCGGAAAATAGATAGCTTATGGCCGTCACACCCCCAAGGATAGACGGCAATTGCAAGGACTCAGCTCAATATGGAGACCGTTCCCAAGTATTTCAAGGCGCGTGACAGATTGTCGCTGTCCAGGCTGTCCAGCCAGTGCAAATCACTCCAGCTGCGCAACCAGGTGAACTGGCGTTTCGCCAATTGGCGCGTGGCAATGATGCCGCGTTCCTGCATTTCGGCTGACGTCAGCTTGCCATCCAGATGATCCCAGACTTGGCGGTAGCCTACAGCACGTATCGAAGGTAACCCTGGATGCAGGTCACCTCTGGAACGCAGAGCTACGACCTCGTCCACAAACCCCTGTTCCAACATAATTGTGAATCTTTGTGCAATTCGTTCATGCAGCACCTGGCGATTTGCCGGAGCGATGGCCAGATTCGCCACAGTATAGGGCAATTGTGACGCGCCAGATGCGCCTGCGTCAGCACTTTGCGCACTTTGTTTCAGCCGATGTTCAGTCATGGTCTGCCCGCTCACCCGCCAGACTTCCAGGGCGCGCGTCAGGCGCTGGGGGTCATTGGGGTGAATGCGGGCGGCGGACACCGGGTCTACCGCTGCCAACTGGTCGTGCAGGGCTTGCCAACCAAGGCGTGCAGCCTCTTCTTCAAGCTCGGCGCGCACCTGGGCGTCAGCGGGCGGCATATCGGCCAACCCTTCCTGCAAAGCCTTGTAGTAGAGCATCGTGCCGCCCACCAGCAGCGGAATATTGCCCCGCGCGGTGATGGCGGCCATGGCCTCAAGGGCGTCGGTGCGAAAATCCGCCGCCGAATAGCTCTCGGACGGGTCGATGATGTCGATCAACTGATGCGGGTATTGGGCCAACAGCGCCTTGGACGGCTTGGCGGTGCCGATGTCCATGTCCCGGTAAACCAGGGCAGAGTCGACACTGATCAGCTCGCAGGGCAGCACCTTGGTCAGCTCGATCGCCAGGTCGGTCTTGCCGGCGGCCGTGGGGCCCATCAGGAAGATAGCGGGGGGCAAGGCACTCATCAGCGACCGCGCAGGAACAGTTTGTCCAGATCGTCCAGGCCCATCTGGGTCCAGGTCGGTCGGCCATGGTTGCACTGCCCGCTGCGCTCGGTGTTTTCCATGTCGCGCAGCAAGCCGTTCATTTCCGGCAGCGCCAGGCGGCGATTGGCACGGATGGCGCCGTGGCAGGCCATGGTGCCGAGCAATTCGTTGATGTGGGCCTGGATGCGGTCACTGGTGCCGTACTCCATCAGGTCCGCCAGCACGTCGGCGACCAGGCGGTTGGCCTCGGCCTGCTTGAGCAACGCGGGAATCTGGCGGATCGCCAGGGTTTCCGGGCCCAGGCGTTGCAGCTCAAAGCCCAGGCTCTGGAACACGCTGGCGTGTTCTTCCGCGCAATCGGCCTCCCGCTGGCTCACGGCCAGGGATTCAGGCACCAACAGCGGCTGGCCGCTGAGGCCTTCGCTGGCCATGGCGATCTTCAGACGCTCGTACATGATCCGCTCGTGGGCGGCGTGCATGTCCACCAGCACCAGCCCGTGGGCGTTTTCCGCCAGGATGTAGATGCCCTTGAGCTGGGCCAGCGCGTAACCCAGCGGCGGAATATCCCCACCGCCCTCCGGCAAGGCAACAGGCGCGCCCGGCTCGGCACCTGGCAGCGGCGCGAAAAACTCGCGGTATGCCGCCTGGGCCTCGGCCACCGGCACCGTCGACTGCGGACGCGGGGTGTATTGGTACTGGTAACCCGCTCCCGAGCCAGAACCTGGCGCGGTGTACGAAGGTTGCGGCGCAGGCGATTGCAGCAAGTTGCCTGCCAGGCTCATTTCACCCTGGGGGCCGAACTCGCCGGCCTCCGGGCCGCTCGGCCGCACCACTGCCGTCACAATCGGCGCAGACAACTGGTCATCCGGACGCACATCACCCAAGGCGCGGTGCAAGGTGCCGTAGAGGAAGTCATGCACCATGCGTCCATCACGGAAGCGCACTTCGTGCTTGGTCGGGTGCACGTTGACGTCGACCACCGAAGGGTCGACCTCAAAAAAAAGCACAAACGTCGGGTGCCGCCCATTGAACAGCACGTCGCGATAGGCCTGGCGCACCGCGTGGGCCACCAGTTTGTCGCGCACCGCACGGCCGTTCACGAAGAAGTACTGCAAGTCCGCCTGGCTGCGAGAGAACGTCGGCAAACCGACCCATCCCCACAGGCGCAGACCGTTGCGCTCGATTTCAATCGGCAGCGCCTGCTCCAAGAAGCCTGAGCCACAAATGGCCGACACCCGGCGCGCACGCGCGGCATCGTCATGGGCTTCGTGCAGGCTGAGAATGGTCTTGCCGTTATGGCGCAGGTGAAATGCCACGTCAAAACGCGCCAAGGCCAGGCGCTTGATGACTTCCTGCAGGTGATCGAATTCGGTTTTCTCGGCCTTGAGGAATTTGCGGCGCGCCGGGGTGTTGAAGAACAGGTCACGCACTTCCACCGAGGTGCCCACCGGATGGGCGGCCGGCTGGACTCGCGGCGCCATGTCACGCCCCTCGGTTTCCACCTGCCAGGCCTGGTCGGCACTGCGCGTGCGCGAGGTCAGGGTCAGGCGGGCCACGGAGCTGATGGACGCCAGTGCCTCACCACGAAAACCCAGGCTCATCACCCGCTCAAGGTCTTCGAGGTCGCGAATCTTGCTGGTGGCGTGTCGGGCCAGGGCCAGCGGCAGGTCATCGGAAGAGATGCCGCTGCCGTCATCGCGCACGCGCAGCAGCTTGACGCCGCCCTGCTCCACATCCACATCAATACGCTTGGCGCCGGAGTCGATGCTGTTCTCCAGCAGCTCCTTGATCACCGATGCAGGGCGCTCGACCACCTCGCCTGCGGCAATCTGGTTGGCAAGGCGCGGGCTGAGCAGCTCAATGCGCGAGCCGTTGTTCAAGACTGATTCGCTCATTACTGCGCCGCCAATTCAGTGCCAGGGATGGTCAACACCTGGCCGACTTTCAACTCGTCGGTTTTCAGGTTGTTCGCACTGCGCAACGTCGCAGGTGAGACCTGGAAACGCACCGCCAACATGGCCAGGGTGTCACCGGGCTGCACCCGATGGTCACGCGGGCCCTGGGCGATTTTCCCGGAATCACGCAGCCAGGCGATGTACGTGCCCGGTGGCGGGTTCTGCTGGAAGAACTGGCGGATACCCGCGCTGATCGAGCGCGCCAACGCCTGCTGGTGGCTCGCGCTGGCCAGCTTGGACGCCTCGTTGGAGTTGGAGATAAACCCGGTCTCCACGAGGATCGACGGGATGTCCGGCGACTTCAACACCATGAACCCAGCCTGCTCCACGCGCTGTTTGTGCAGCGAGGTCACACGGCCGATGTTGCTCAAAACCTTCTGGCCGACGTTCAGGCTGGAGGTCAGCGAAGCGGTCATGGACAGGTCGAGCAGCACGCCAGCGAGCATCTTGTCCTTGTCGTCCAGGGACACGTTGCCGGCCCCGCCGATCAAGTCGGAACGGTTTTCGCTGTCGGCCAGCCAACGGGCGGTCTCGGACGTGGCGCCGCGATCCGACAAGGCAAACACCGAGGCACCGAAGGCGGCAGCCGAAGGCGCGGCGTCAGCGTGGATCGACACAAACAGGTCGGCGCCTTTCTTACGCGCAATCTCCGTACGGCCGCGCAGCGGGATGAAATAGTCACCGGTGCGGGTCAACTCGGCGCGGTAGCCTTTCATCGCGTTGACCTGGCGTTGCAGCTCACGGGCGATAGCCAGTACCACATCTTTTTCATGCTGGCCGCGCGAACCGGAAGCGCCCGGGTCTTCACCGCCGTGGCCGGCGTCGATCACCACGATAATGTCGCGTTTACCGGCTGGTGCCGGTGGCGGCGGAGGCAATTTCACCTGCGGCTGCGATGGGTTGACCGGCACGGCAGGTACCGTCGCTACGCTCGGAGGCGGAGCGGGTGGCGGGTTGGCATCGGCAGCGTTGTCGAACAGGTCGACCACCAGCCGGTTGCCATATTGCGCGTTCGGCGCCAGCACAAAACTCTTGGGGGTCACGACCTTTTTCAGGTCGATGACCACACGCAGGTCGGTCGGCGTGCGCTGGGCCGAACGCATGGCGGTAATCGGGGTGTTGGCGGTGGAGACTTTCAACGGCGCGGCCAGGGTCGCACCGTTGATGTCGATCACCAGGCGATCAGGCGCCGTCAGGGTAAAGACACTGTGCTGGACCGGGCCAGACAGGTCGAACACCAGTCGCGTGTTATCCGGCGCTCGCCACAGGCGAACACTTTTCACCTGTGAAGCAGCCAGAGCATTGACAGTCATTGCCGCAAGCAACACCCCTACGACAGCAACCAACGCGCGAAAGCGCATACCTAACCCCACCAATTATTTGAATTCCAATGCCAAAGCGGCGCACCACGACTGGCCGCGCGCGCTCTGGGGCAACAACTTCAGCTGACGTCCGTGCTCATGCGGCGTAATGGTAATGGTCAGGTCCGGCTTTGGCAAAAAGCCTGTGCCTTTATCTGGCCACTCGATCAGGCACAGCGCGTCTTCATCGAAATAGTCGCGAATGCCCATGTATTCCAGCTCTTCGGGGTCTACCAGACGATAAAGGTCGAAGTGGAAGGCCCGCACATCACCGATTTCGTAGGGTTCTACCAGGGTGAACGTAGGGCTTTTTACTGCCCCTGTATGGCCCAGCCCTCGGATAATCCCTCGCGACAAGGTGGTCTTGCCCGCGCCCAAGTCACCTTCAAGAAAGATCAGGCCCGCGCCCGCTGTCACCTGGGCAATGCGCTGACCGAACGCAACCATGGCGTCTTCATCGGCCAGGAAAAGGATTACTTCAGACACGGCGATTGCTCCTCCAGCAATTGACGAATGGCGGGTATCAAGTCGCTGGCAGCCAAGCCGCGACCAAAGGTGCCCTGGCGATCCCCCGCCGTGGCGTGCAACCACACGGCCAGGCAACTGGCCTCATAAGCCGGCATGCCTTGGGCGAGCAGCGCGCCCACCAGGCCGGCCAGCACGTCGCCAAGCCCCGCCGTGGCCATCGCCGGATGGCCCTGGTCGCAGCGCGAAACACGCCCGTCCGGGCTGGCAATCAAACTGCCAGCACCCTTGAGGATAGCCACTGCATTGAATTTCTGGCTCAGCGCGCGCACCACCTTAAGACGGTCGGCCTGAACCTCATCTGTCGACAGGCCCAGCAAGCGTGCCGCCTCACCCGGATGCGGCGTGATCACACAGTGGGCGGGCAGCTGCATGCCGCCCTTGGCCAGCTGGTTCAAGGCATCGGCGTCCCAGACCTGCGCCTGCTTGGCATTGGCGGCGACCGACAGCAGGCTTTTGCCCCACGCGGCCTCACCGAGGCCCGGGCCAATGACGATGACTGAGATTTTTTCCAGCAAGCCCATTAGCTGGTTCGCCGAGCTGACGCCCACGCTCATGACCTCTGGCAACCGCGCCAACGCGGCGGGCACGTGCTCGGGACGCGTGCCCAGGGACACCATGCCTGCGCCACTGCGCAAGGCGCTTTCGGCGCTCAGCAAGGCCGCGCCGCCAAAGCCGCGATCCCCCCCGATGACCAGCAGGTGGCCGAACTGGCCTTTATGAGCGTCGGGTGAACGCGCAGCCAGTTGCGGCAAATGGCCGTGCAACAGGGGCTGAACGTCGGTTATTTCATGTTTTGTCTGCGGCATGCGTCTTCAAGCTCCGATGTCTGGCAGAATTATACGCATCTAACCTGCGGTTTCCTGTGTCTCATGCCTGCCATTACCTCCGATCTGCCTGCCCTCGCCCAATCGATCAAAGACTGGGGCCGCGAGTTGGGCTTTCAACAAGTCGGCATCAGCGGCCTGGACCTGGGCGAGCATGAACAGCACCTGCAACGCTGGCTCGACGCGGGCTACCACGGCGAGATGGAGTACATGGGCGCCCATGGCAGCAAACGCTCCCACCCGGATGAGCTGGTGCCGGGCACGCTGCGCGTGGTGTCGCTGCGCATGGACTACCTGCCGGGCGACACACAAATGGCGCAGTTGCTGGCCAAGCCAGAAAAAGCCTATATCTCGCGCTACGCCCTGGGCCGCGACTACCACAAGCTGATCCGCAAGCGCGTGCAGCAACTGGCTGACCGCATCCAGGCGCAGATTGGACCATTTGGCTTTCGCGCCTTTGTCGACAGCGCCCCCGTGCTGGAAAAAGCCATCGCTGAAAAGGCCGGTCTGGGTTGGATCGGCAAGAACACCCTGGTGCTCAACCGCAAAGCCGGCAGCTATTTTTTCCTGAGCGAGCTGTTTGTCGACCTGCCGTTGCCGGTTGACGAACCCCACAGCACTGAACACTGCGGCCGCTGCACGGCGTGCCTGGATATCTGCCCCACCAATGCCTTCGTCGGCCCCTATGTGCTGGACGCGCGGCGCTGCATTTCCTACCTGACCATCGAACTGAAGAACGCGATCCCCGAAGACCTGCGCCCGTTGATCGGCAACCGTGTGTTCGGCTGCGATGACTGCCAGATCGTGTGCCCGTGGAACCGCTTCGCCCGCTCGACCGCCGAAGGTGATTTCAAGCCGCGGCACAACCTGGACAACGCCGAACTGGCCGAACTGTTCATGTGGGACGAGGATAAATTCCTCAGCAGCACCGAAGGCTCGCCGCTACGCCGCGCCGGTTACGAGCGCTGGCTGCGCAACCTGGCCGTGGGCCTGGGCAATGCGCCGTCGAGCATCCCGGTGCTGGAAGCCCTGAAAGCCCGGCGGGACTACCCTTCTGAGCTGGTGCGCGAACACGTGGAGTGGGCGCTGGCCCAGCACGCCAGCCGTTAATGCACGTCGTCGTTGTAGACGAACTTGGGCATTTCCCAGTGAAAACGGATCGCCAGCAGGCGGAGTAAAAAGCCGCTGAACAGGGTCAGCAGGATCGCTTGCTCGCTGGGCAATTCCAGGTAGAGGCACAGCATGTAGAACCAGGCGGCGAGGAATGACACGCTGGCGTACAGCTCACGGCGGAAGATCAGTGGGATGTCGTTGCAGAAAATGTCCCGCAGGATGCCGCCGAACACGCCGGTGATCACGCCACTGACCGAGGCCACCAGCATGCCGTGACCCATTTCCAGCGCGGTCATGCAGCCGATCAGGGTAAAGGCCACCAGGCCCAGGGCGTCCAGCGCCAGGAATAACGAGCGCAAACGACGCATCAGCGGCGCAATGAAGATTGTCACCAGCGCGGCGATGGAGGTCAGCACCAGGTATTCGGGGTGCTTGACCCACGTCAGCGGGTAATGCCCCAGCAGCACATCCCGCACGGAGCCGCCGCCCAATGCTGTCACACAGGCGATCAACACCACACCGAACCAGTCCATGCCGCGCCGCCCGGCGGACAACGCGCCCGTCATGGCTTCGGCGGTGATGGCGATGAGGTAGAGCATCAACAGCATGATGGCGATCCTTGCAAAGAGGCGCGCAGTCTAATCATTTGGTGATGGCACCAAAAGGGGGCGCCAGGCGAAAGACCGAATCACGCCCTTCGCGAGCAAGCCCGCTCCCACATTTGATCGCATTCCAAATGTGGGAGCGGGCTTGCTCGCGAAGGCGTCATGTCAGGCGCCGCTTAATCAGGCCTTGATGAAATGCTTGCGGTAATGCTGCAGCTCGGCAATCGACTCGCGAATATCATCCAGCGCCAAATGCGTGCTGCCTTTATGGAAGCTGTCTTTGACTTCCGGCGCCCAGCGCGCAGCCAGCTCCTTAAGGGTGGACACATCCAGGTTGCGGTAGTGGAAGTAGCTTTCCAGCGCCTTCATGTGGGTATAGAGGAAGCGGCGATCCTGGCAGATGCTGTTGCCGCAGATCGGCGACTTACCCTTCGGCACCCACTTTTCCAGGAAAGCAATGGTTTCGGCCTCGGCCTCTGCCATGCTGATGCGGCTGTCGCGCACGCGCTGGGTCAGGCCGGAGTTGCCATGGGTGCGGGTGTTCCACTCGTCCATGGTGGCGAGCACGGCGTCGCTGTGGTGGATAGCGATCACCGGACCTTCGGCCAAGGTATTGAGGTTGCTGTCGGTGACAATGGTGGCCATCTCGATGATGACGTCGGTGTCAGGGTTCAGACCGGTCATTTCCAGATCGATCCAAATCAGGTTCTGTGGGTTTTGCATGGCTCTATTCTCTTGGCACCTTGGCTTAGCTGCGCAGTTTAGCAGGCGGGGCCGTGCTAGACTCGCGACCGTTTTACCCAACCTTTGCATTATCGACACGGAACACCCATGGCCAAACGCCAGCTCAATCGTCGCCAAAACTGGCGCATCGAAAAGATTCAAGGTGAACGCGCCGCTCGCGCCGCCAAACGTGAATCCTCCGCCGTGGAAGCGCTTGAGGGCGGCGACCTGGGCCCTGAACAAACGGGCCTGGTGATCGCGCACTTTGGTGTGCAGGTCGAAGTGGAGGCGCTGGAAGGCGAACTCGCCGGCCAGGTGTTCCGCTGCCATTTGCGCGCCAACCTGCCAGCGCTGGTGACTGGCGACCAGGTGGTCTGGCGTGCCGGCAACCAGGGCATCGGCGTGATCGTCGCCCAGTTGCCACGCACCACCGAGCTGCGCCGCCCGGACAGCCGCGGCCAGCTCAAGCCGGTGGCGGCCAACGTCGACATGATCGTGATCGTGTTCGCGCCACTGCCCGAGCCCCACGCCAACCTGATCGACCGTTACCTGGTCGCGGCTGAACATGCCGGCATCCGCCCTCTGTTACTGCTGAACAAGTACGACCTGATCGACGAGCAGAACGCCCCGGCGCTAAATGCGCTGCTGGCGGTGTACCGCACCCTGGGCTACCCGGTGCTGGAAGTGTCGGCCCATCACGGCAACGGCATGGAACAGCTGCAACAACAGTTGGACGGGCGCATCAGCGTGTTTGTCGGCCAATCGGGCGTGGGCAAGTCCTCGCTGGTCAACAGCCTGCTGCCGGACGTCGAAACCCGCGTGGGCCCGCTGTCGGAACTGTCCGGCCAAGGCACCCACACCACCACCACGGCGCGGTTGTTCCACTTCCCGGGCGGCGGTGAGTTGATCGACTCCCCAGGCATCCGCGAATTCGGCCTCGGCCACGTCAGCCGCAGCGACGTGGAAGCCGGTTTCATCGAGTTCAACGACCTGATCGGCACCTGCCGTTTCCGCGACTGCAAGCACGACCGCGAGCCGGGCTGTGCATTGCTCAAGGCGCTGGAAGACGGCCGCGTGCAGCAGCAGCGGATGAACAGCTATCGGTCGATCATTGCGAGTTTGCCGGAAAGCAGTTACTGACAGGCCCCTGCAAGGTAGAAACAACAAGGCCGCGGTTATCGCGGCCTTGTTGTATGTGCGGGCTAGGAACCTGCCTTGGGAACCGTAGGATCCTTCACCCCACCATCATCAAACAGATTCAGCTTCTGACGCAGTTCATGGGCTGGCAACGGCTCCTGCCCTGGCGGAATCGCGTTCGGGTCAGCTGGAACCTCGCCCGGCGCGCCGGCGCCTGGGGTGGGTGCGGGAGGCGGTTGGTCACCCTCAATCGCACGCTGGGCCTTTTTGGTCAGCACCACGATGTCGATCCTGCGGTTGACCGGGTTGAACGGGTCCTCATGATCAAACAGCTGCGAGGAAGCAAAGCCCACCACACGCGCCACTTGCGGGTCGGGGTAACTGCCCGCCACCAGCGCACGGCGAGCGGCGTTGGCACGGTTGGCCGACAGTTCCCAGTTGCCGAAGTCGCCCTGGCCAGCATACGGCTTGGCGTCGGTGTGGCCGCTGATGCTGATCTTGTTCGGCACCGCCTTGATGGTGTCAGCCATGGCCAGCAGGATGTCTTCAAAGTACGGCTTCAGGCGGGCGCTACCGGAGTCGAACATCGGGCGGTTGGCGGCGTCTGTGATCTGGATGCGCAAGCCTTCAGGCGTGATTTCGAAGGAAATCTGGTCCTTGAACTTCAGCAGCTGCGGGTTTTCCTCGACCTTGGTCTGCAGCTCCTGCAGCAGCAACTCCAGGCGTTCCTTCTCGACCTGCTCTGCCATGGACTCGACGGTTTCACGCTCGATCGGGATGTTCTGCTGTGGCGTCTCGGTCTTGACCTCGGGGTTGATGGTGCGCTCGGGCGCCAACTGCGGCGAGCCGCCCAGGTCGATCACGAAGGGCGTGCCGCTTTCCGAGAAACCAATCGGGTCCTTGAAGTAACCGGCGATGGCGATCTTCTGTTCAGGCGTGGCGGTAGACATCAACCACAGCACCAGGAAGAACGCCATCATCGCCGTCGCGAAGTCGGCGAAGGCGATTTTCCAGGCGCCGCCATGATGCCCCGCAGCGAAGCGCTTGACGCGCTTGATGATTATCGGCTGGTTGTTTTCCATGACTTAGCGACCGCGAACCGCTTGTTCCAGCTCGGCAAAACTTGGGCGGTGTTTCGGGTACAGCACCTTGCGCCCGAACTCCACCGCCAGCGATGGCGGCATGCCAGAGGCCGAAGCCACCAGGCACGCCTTGATCGCTTCGTAGAGGTTCACTTCTTCCTTGGCGTCGTGGGCCAGGGAAGTGGCCAGCGGGCCGAAGAAACCGTAGGCCGCCAGAATACCGAAGAAGGTACCCACGAGTGCCGCACCCACGTGCATGCCGATGGCCTTCTGGTCGCCTTCGCCCAGGGAGGCCATGGTGACCACGATACCCAGTACCGCCGCGACGATACCGAAACCGGGCATGCCGTCGGCGATGCCGGTCACGGCGTGAGAAGGATGTTCCAGCTCTTCCTTGAGGCTGAACAGTTCCATGTCGAACAGGCCTTCCAGCTCATGGGGGGCCATGTTGCCGGAGGACATGATGCGCAGGTAGTCACAGATGTAGGCAGTCATGCGCTCATCTTTGAGCACGGCCGGGTACTTGGCGAAAATCGGGCTGGCCGCGGCATCTTCGATGTCAGCTTCGATGGCCATCATGCCTTCGCGGCGGCTCTTGTTGAGGATCTCGTAGATCAGCCCCAGCACATCCAGGTAGAAGGTGTGGGAGAAGCGCGAGCTGAACATGCCCAGCGACTTCTTGATCACGTGCATGGTCATGTAGCCAGGGTTGGCCTGCAGGAATGCACCAAACGCGGCACCACCGATAATCAGCACTTCGAAAGGCTGGATCAGTGCAGCAATTTTACCGTGGGACAGGACATACCCACCGAGCACGCTTGCGATGACGACGATGATGCCGATAATTTTAGCCATAGGGGATCTGTACTTGCGCCGTCGGGTTCATGGACATATTGGGTGTAGCCGAAAACTCTTGTTCTACTTATCGGCAAAACTGCGCCAGACTATAGCCCGTTAAGGCGAAAAGCCAATTCGGCCCATTCCGGGCGTGTTGAATGCAAGTGATGATCGCGCCCCAATCATGGCTAATGAAACGACAGTCCCAAGTTCAAGACCCACCACCCTCGCCGCTTGGATCAAGCGCCTGGACGATGTGCTGCTGCCCGTCCCGCAGGCCAGCCACGAGCGCGTGTGCAAGGCCATCCGCGACAGCCGCAGTTCGTTGCGAGACATTGCCGAGCTGATGCAGAACAGCCCCGCGCTGGTGCTCAGCGTGATGCGTGAAGCCAACAGCCACACCCATGGCAGCCTGGCGGAGCCGGCCGAAAACCTCGAAGTGGCGCTCAACCGTCTTGGCCTCAAGCGCGCCGAAGAGCTGCTGGCGCGGTTGCCTTCGGTGCCGGCCAACGAGATTCCCGTTGCGCTGCGCCAACTGCTGCTGGTGAGCCAGCATGCCTCGCAGCAAGCCAACGGCCTGTTCGCCAGCCGCCTGGCAAGGCTGTGGCAGGACATCCACTGGGGCAGCCTGTTGTTCCTGTCGCCGTTGTGGCCAATGGCCGTGGCGTACCCCAAGCTCCTGGAAGAATGGGAACTGCGGGTGATCCACAAGGGGCAGTCCGCGCGCCAAGTCGAGCAGGAATTGTTCGGTGTGCGCCTGCTGGATCTGTGCATCGGCCTGACCGAAACCTGGCACCTGCCGATCTGGGTCTCCCAGGGCTACACGCTCTTGCTGACCGAGCAGCGCCTGCTGGTCAAGGCCCTGCACATCGCCCGTGAAGATGACCCGCTGCGCCACCAGCAGCTGCTCGATGCCGAACCCAATTTGCGTCGCTGGCTGAATCAGCCCGCCAATACAGTACTGCTGGCCAACGGCCTGGCGATGTCGGCTCAGGAGTCCTGGACCTGTCCACACACCGAGCGCTGGCAATACCTCACGGCGCTTTACCTGCAAGCGCCTCTGGGTGATGTGCAGCAACAGGTTCACCAGCAAGCGGTGACCAGCGCTCGTGCGACCCTGATGCCCGACCTGTGGCACCCGGCGCTGTCGCTGATCTGGCCGTGGCATGTGCAGAAGATCCATCGCGGCTTGCTGCCGGCGCCGCCACCCACGGCCGAATCCCTGGCGGTGTGGCGCAAGCGCTGCACCGAATTGCTGGTGGAGCCAAGCCGCTTTGCCAACGCCATGCACCTGACCACCTGCGCCAAAGAGGCCCTGGTGGCCAGCGGCATGCAACGGGTCTTGCTGTTCATGGCCGATCGCGCCCTGAGTACGCTGCGGGTGCACCAGGCTGACGGTTTACCGAAGGACGCCGCGAACCTGAGCCTGGACGTGGTCAACAGCACGCTGCTGCAACGCTTGCTGGAGAAATCCGCCCAGGTACGCCTCAACCCCGAGAACCATGCGCAATTCTCGGCGCTATTGCCGCCGATCCTGCGTCGCCTGTTCACCGGCGAGCATTTGCTGCTGCGCTCCCTGAGCTGCAATGGCCGCGTGGTAATGCTGATGGTGGCCGACCAGGGTGGCGGGCCGTTCTCGGAAACCACCGTGCAGGCCTTCGGCAAAACCGCCCAATGCATCGAGAAAGCCCTGCACAGCTTTACCAACCGCAGCGCCTGATGCTTGCGCTACAATCGCCCTCTTTTATCGCCAACATTTGTGCCCAGGAGACCTCACATGCCTGACTTCTCTGGCTTGCCGCTGGTGATCGAATCCAGCGACCTGCAAGGTCGCCTTGATGCCGAACACCTGATTCTGGTGGACCTTACCAGTACCGCCCGCTACGCCGAAGGGCATATCCCCGGCGCGCATTTCGTTGACCCCAAGCGCACCCAACTGGGCCAGCCACCCGCCCCGGGCTTGCTGCCCCACAAGGCCGACCTGGAAAAACTGTTCGGCGAGCTGGGCCACACCCCGGACGCGACCTACGTGGTCTATGACGACGAAGGCGGCGGCTGGGCCGGGCGCTTCATCTGGATGCTCGACGTGATCGGCCACCAGAAATACCACTACCTGGACGGCGGCCTGCTGGCGTGGCTCGAAGGTCAGCACCCGGTAACCACCGACGTGCCCGCGCCTGTCGGCGGCCCGGTCAGCCTCACGCTGCATGATGGCCCCACGGCCACCCGCGAATACCTGCAAAGCCGTCTCGGCGCTGCCGACCTGGGCATCTGGGATGCGCGCGGCCCACTGGAATACTCCGGCGAAAAAGTGCTCGCCGCCAAGGGTGGCCACATCCCTGGCGCCGTGAACTTCGAATGGACCGCCGGCATGGACAAGGCGCGCAACCTGCGCATCCGCCGCGACATGCCGCAGATCCTCGAAGACCTCGGGCTGACCCGCGACAAAGAAATCATCACCCATTGCCAGACTCACCACCGCTCTGGCTTCACCTACCTGGTGGCCAAGGCGCTCGGTTATCCGCGAGTCAAAGGTTATGCCGGTTCCTGGGGCGAATGGGGCAACCACCCCGACACCCCCGTCGAGATTTAAGGTTTAAGGACAGTTATGAAAAAGCAGTTGTTTATCCTCAGCCAGTACTTGCTGCCACACCACTTGCTGTCGCGCCTGGCCGGCTGCATCGCCGAGTGCCGCGTGCGCTGGTTCAAGAATGCCTTCACCAGTTGGTTCGCCAAGCGCTATCAGGTGGACATGTCCCAGGCCCTGGTGGAAGACGTGACCGCCTACGAGCACTTCAACGCCTTCTTCACCCGCGCCTTGAAAGACGGCGCCCGCCCGCTGGATCAAACCCCTGGCGCGGTACTGAGCCCGGCCGACGGTGCCGTCAGCCAATTGGGCCCGATCGAACACGGTCGTGTGTTCCAGGCCAAGGGCCACAGCTTCAGCGTGCTGGAGTTGCTGGGCGGCGACGCAGCCGTTGCTGCACCGTTCATGGGCGGCGACTTCGCAACCGTGTACCTGTCGCCGAAGGACTACCACCGCGTGCACATGCCGCTGGCCGGCACCCTGCGCGAGATGATCTACATTCCGGGGCGCATCTTCTCGGTGAACCAGACCACCGCCGAAAACGTGCCTGAGCTGTTTGCCCGTAACGAACGCGTTGCCTGCATCTTCGACACCGAACGCGGCCCAATGGCCGTGGTACTGGTGGGTGCGATGATTGTGGCGTCGATTGAAACCGTATGGGCTGGCCTGGTGACGCCGCCGAAACGCGAGCTGAAAACCTTCCGTTACGACGAAGCCGCGCGTGCGCCGATTCATCTGGAAAAAGGTGCGGAGCTGGGTCGCTTCAAGCTGGGTTCGACCGCGATCGTGCTGTTCGGGCCAGATCAGGTGAAGTGGGCTGAAGCGTTGGCGGCGGGCACGCCAGTGCAGATGGGCCAAGGTATCGCTGCACCTAAAGCCTGACGTAAAACCCACTGTGGGACGGGCTTGTGTGGGAGCGGGCTTGCTCGCGAAGGCGGTGTATCAGTTCATATATCTGTGACTGAACCACCGCCTTCGCGAGCAAGCCCGCTCCCACATTTTTTTGACCGTATTTCTTCAGTTACAGTTGTCCGTCGCGGTCGCGGAAGCCCAGCAGATACAGCACGCCATCCAACCCCAACGTCGAAATCGCCTGCTTGGCCGACTGCTTCACCAACGGCTTGGCGCGGAACGCCACACCCAGCCCGGCAATCGCCAGCATCGGCAAATCGTTCGCACCGTCGCCGACCGCAATGGTCTGCTCCAGACGCAAGCCTTCCTTGTGGGCCAATTCCTTCAGCAGATCCGCCTTGCGCTGCGCGTCCACAATCGGCTCGACCGCCACGCCCGTCACCTTGCCATCCACCACTTCCAGCTCGTTGGCGAACACGTAGTCGATGCCCAGCTTGGCCTGCAATTGCTTGGCGAAGTAGGTGAAGCCACCGGACAGGATCGCGGTCTTGTAGCCCAGGCGCTTGAGTTCGGCGAACAGGGTCTCGGCGCCTTCGGTCAGGCGCAGGGAGGCGCCGATGGAGTCCAGCACGCTGACGTCCAGGCCCTTGAGCAGCGCCAGACGCTCCTTGAAGCTTGCACGGAAGTCCAGCTCACCCGCCATGGCGCGCTCGGTGATTTCGGAAACCTGCTCACCCACACCGGCTGCCTTGGCCAGTTCGTCGATGACTTCGGCTTCAATCAGCGTGGAGTCCATGTCGAACACGGCCAGGCGGCGGTTGCGACGGAACAGCGAATCCTCCTGGAAGGCGATGTCGACATTCAGCGCCTGGGCCACGCTGAGGAACTCGGCGCGCAGCGCTTGCGGGTCAGCCGGTTCGCCGCGCACGGAGAACTCGATGCAACCCTTGCCTTTGTCGGCCGGCGTGTCCAAAGGCATGCGGCCCGACAGACGGTCGATATGGTCGATATTCAGGCCGTATTGCGCGGTGATAGCGCTGACACGCTGCAATTGTTCGGCGGTTACCTTGCGGGTCAGCAGGGTCACGATGTGGCGCTTCTTGCCCTGGCCCGCCACCCAATGCTGGTAGTCCTCTTCGGACACCGGGGTGAAACGCACCTGCTGATCCAGCTTGTACGCCGTAAACAGGATGTCCTTGAGGACCGAGGACGCCTGTTCAGTGCTCGGGATCTCCACCAGGATGCCGAACGACAGGGTGTCGTGGATCACTGCCTGGCCGATGTCGAGAATGTTCACACCACCCTGGGCCAGAACGCCGGTAATAGCCGCAGTAAGACCCGGACGGTCTTCACCGGTGATGTTAATCAGGACAATTTCGCGCAAAGCGCACCCCCAGGCTGGAAAAAAACCGCATTCTACCCACTTTCAGTGACCATCGGGCACAGCCAGCGCTTTGCCGGTTCTAGGGCTGTCGCTATACTGCGCGTCAACTTCACGGACCAAGAGCCGAGCGCAAGTGAACCGGCCCACGCCAGTAAAAACCGATAACTTCTTCCTGCTGATCTTCCGGGCACTGCGCCACCGCCGTGTACCGATCGCATTACGCATCGCCAGCCATAACGTGATCCTGGTCGCCCTGGCCCTGGTGATCTACGCCTGCGTGATGGGGTTGCAGTTCAAGCAGGCCATGCACGAGCAAGCCGACGCCCTGGGCGAGAGCCTGACCACCCAGACCGCCACCTCGGCGACTGAGCTGCTGGTGTCCAACGACATCCTCAGCCTCAACGTGCTGCTCAACAACCTGACCAAGAACCCGCTGGTGGCCCATGCCGCCATCTACAGCGTGGACAACCGGATCATGGCCGAAGCCGGGCAGCGCCCGAAAAACGGCCTGTTGGGCGAAGCCGAAGGCCTGTACTCCAGCAATATCACGTTCCAGGACGTGAAGGCCGGCCAACTGCGCATCAGCCTCGACATGCAGCAGTTCCAGCAGCCGATGACCATCAGCCTGCAAAGCATGGGCATTTTGAGCGCGATCCTGCTGGCATTGGCCCTGGCCTTGAGCCTGCGCCTGGGCCGGCACATCTCCACGCCTCTGATGCAACTGCGCATCTGGCTGCGCGATATCGACGAACACACCCCGGCCACCGACCGCCAGGATGAAATCGGCGACCTCGCCCGCCAGTTGCACGCCAGTTTCGCCCCGGAACCGGCCGTGCGCGAGCCGGAACCAGAGCCTGAATTCGATGACGTCGACTACGACGATGAACCTGAGTTTGAAGTGCGCAACCTGCGCGACCCGGGTTTTGATGAAAGCACGCCGGTGGCTGGCCTCAAGCCAGCGACCCGCCAGGTGATCAGGGCTGAAGAAGACGAACTGGACGACGAAGACCCGTTCGCCGACTTGCGCGACAACTCCTCAACCCCTGTTGCAGCGCCCAAGCCCGTGCCAGTGAAGAACGCAGAGCCTCAGCACAGCGCCGTACTGGCGGTGCAACTGGGCGCCCAGGACCAATTGCGCCGCCTGCCCCGCGCCCGCCTGACCGAGCTGCTGGAGCGCTACCGCGACTGCCTGGACCAGGCGGCCTCGCTGTACCAGAGCGAGCTGCATACTCTGAACGATGGCAGTACGCTGATGCTGTTCCACAGTGAAGACAGCGGCGAAGACTACCTGACCAACGCCATCTGCTGCGGCGAGTTGCTGCGTGCCCTGGGCCATGCCCTGCAAATCGAAGTGGCCGACAGCGGCATTACCTTGCAACTGCAACTGGGCCTGACGGTGGGCGACGACCTGTTCGGCATCAGCCAGATCGACCTGCTGCTCACCGAAATCGCCCAGGATGCACTGGCCTTGTCCCAGCACAGCCGCAACCTGCTGCTGGTTGAACGCAAGATCAGTGAAGACACGCTGATCCGCCAGCGTGCACGCATCCGCCCGATTGCCAGCCCTGAGGGCGCAAGCTGCGTGGAGCGGTTGATGGAGCCGTACCCGTCGATGCTTGAGCGACAACTGGCGCGGATGCACGAGACCCGTACAAAACCTTGATGATCGCCACATAACCCCTGTGGGAGCGGGCTTGCTCGCGAATGCGGAATGTCAGCCGGATACATCGGTGACTGAACCACCGCTTTCGCGGGCAAGCCCGCTCCCACAGTTGATCTTCGGTGTCACTCAAATCTCGTACAAACAAAAAGGCCCGCTGAATCAGCGGGCCTTTTTTTGTATCTGCAATTGCGCTTAGAACCTGAACACTTCCATATCCGTACGGATTGGCGTGGCCATCGGCATCTTTGGCTTCTGCGGCTCAGCAGGCTTGGCCGGGGCCGGAGCCTGCTTGCGCGGTGCCTCGGCAATCGGCGGCTGGTTGGCCAGCGGCTTGAGGGCCACCGACAACTGCTGTGCCAAGTGCTGCAACAACACGCCCTGGGCCTGGACCTGGGACGCGGTGGTACCGGTGTGTTCTTCCTGCAGGTGCACGATACGGTTGTCCCGCACTTGCCCGCGACGGTCGATCAAACGCCACTGTGCATCCAGGATCGCCGGTTGCGAAGCGCCCGAATCGAGCCGCGTGATGGTCAGCAACACCTGCACATCCGGGGTGAACCCGGTGGGTGCAGGCGCCAGCACCACACGCTGGCTGTCCAACTGACCCGCCACCTGGCGCAGCATCAGCTGGTTGATGTCGGAGGACAAACTGCCCGCCCAACGACCGTCAGTGGAACCTTGGAGGCTGCCATCGTTCTGACGTTGCAGCAGGGTTTCGCGTTGCAGGTAGTCCGCAACGACTACCGGGCCCAGCAATACGGCCATACCAGCGGTTTGAGCTGGCTGAGCCGGACTTCCGCTGTCCAGCTGGTACAGCGACACAGGCTGGTGTGTGCTGCAACCCGCCAGCCCCAGAAGGCCAGCGAGCATCAAAATTAGAGGAAGGCGTGGAGCAGTCATCATCCCATCCAGGTGGCTGCCACAAGGCGAACCACAATGTAATACTAAAAATAACCTAAACACGCTCGGCCACGCCGGCGTTGGAAAGGCCATATCATCCGTGAATATGCGCCATGACTCCAGCGCCAAAGCGCCGATCTACGCGTTAAATCGTAGATCGGGGGCTCTAATCGGCGTTAAACCGGCGTTTCTACCAACAAAGCATCCACACGCTGGAAGCCACGCGGCAGTTTGTTACCACGCCGGCCGCGCTCGCCCTTGTAGTGCTCAAGGTCGTCGGGGCGCAGCGACAGCGTACGCTTGCCGGCTTGAAGCACCAGGGTAGCGCCTTCCGGGATCACCGCGATGTCGGTCACGTACTCTTCGCGACTGGCCACGCGCTCGCCCGGGATACCAATGATCTTGTTGCCTTTACCTTTGCCCAGTTGCGGCAGGTCGCTGATCTTGAAGACCAGCAAGCGGCCTTCGGTGGTCACCGACGCCAGCCAATTGCTATCACGGTCATCCACCGGACGCGGCAGGATCACCTTGGCGTTGTTCGGCAGGCTCAACAGTGCCTTGCCCGCCTTGTTCTTGGCCTGCAGGTCTTCGCCTTTCACGACAAAGCCATACCCGGCGTCGGAAGCGATCACATACAGCGCGTCATCGTCGGGCAGCAGCACACACTCGAAGTTTGCCCCCGGTGGCGGCGTGAGGCGCCCGGTAAGCGGCTCGCCCTGCCCCCGTGCGGATGGCAACGTATGGGCCGGCACCGAATAGCTGCGCCCGGTCGAGTCGATAAACACCGCAAACTGGTTGGAACGCCCGGCTGCGGCGGTCTTGAACCCATCGCCAGCCTTGTACGACAAGCCAGTGGCGTCAATATCATGCCCTTTGGCTGAACGAACCCAACCCTTTTCCGACAGAACGACGGTAATTTTCTCGTTTGGCAGCAGCTCGGTTTCTGTCAGAGCTTTCGCTTCAGCGCGCTGAACGATCGGCGAGCGACGGTCATCACCGTAGGTTTCGGCGTCTTTGATCAATTCGCTGCGCACCAGCTTCTTGAGCTTGGCTTCGCTGCCCAGCAGGGCCTGCAGCTTGGCTTGCTCCTTGAGCAGGGCATCCTGCTCGTCGCGCAGCTTCATTTCTTCCAGTCGTGCCAACTGGCGCAAGCGGGTGTCGAGGATGTAGTCGGCCTGGATCTCGCTCAGCTGGAACTCGGCGATCAGCTCGGCCTTCGGGTGTTCGGCCGTGCGGATGATGTGGATCACTCTGTCCAGGTTGAGATAGGCAATCAGCAAGCCGTCCAACAGGTGCAGGCGGCGCTCAACCTTGTCGAGGCGAAATTGCAGGCGGCGACGCACGGTCTGTATGCGGAACTCCAGCCACTCCACCAGCAGGTTGCGCAGGTTCTTGAGCTGCGGCTTGCCGTCCAGGCCAATGATGTTGACGTTGACCCGATAGCTGGACTCAAGGTCGGTGCTGGCAAACAGGTGCTGCATCAGCACTTCGTGGTCGACCCGGCTGTTGGTCGGGATGATCACGATGCGGCACGGATTCTCGTGGTCGGATTCGTCGCGCAAGTCGGCAACCTGCGGCAACTTCGACGGCTTGGCCTGCATCAGCGCGGCGATCTGTTCCAGCACCTTGGCACCGGACACCTGGTGCGGCAGCGCGGTGACGATGATGTCGCCGTCTTCGACGTGGTACACGGCGCGCATGCGCACCGAACCCTTGCCGGTTTCGTACATTTTCAGCAAGTCGGCGCGCGGCGTGATGATTTCCGCTTCAGTCGGGTAGTCCGGGCCCTGGATGTGCTCGCAGAGCTGTTCCACCGTGGCCTTGGGCTCATCGAGCAAGCGCACGCAGGCCGTGGCGACTTCCCGCAGGTTGTGCGGTGGCACGTCGGTGGCCATGCCCACGGCGATACCGGTGGTGCCATTGAGCAGGATATTCGGCAAACGTGCTGGCAACACCAGGGGTTCGTCGAGGGTACCGTCGAAGTTCGGGCCCCAGTCAGCGGTGCCCTGCCCCAATTCGCTCAGCAGCACTTCCGAATAACGCGAAAGTCGCGCTTCGGTGTACCGCATGGCGGCGAAAGACTTGGGATCATCCGGCGCACCCCAGTTGCCCTGGCCGTCCACCAGCGTGTACCGGTAGCTGAACGGCTGGGCCATCAGCACCATGGCTTCGTAGCAGGCGGAGTCGCCGTGGGGGTGGAACTTACCGAGCACGTCACCGACGGTACGCGCCGACTTCTTGTGCTTGGAATCGGCATCCAGGCCCAACTCACTCATGGCGTAGATGATGCGCCGTTGCACGGGCTTCAGGCCGTCGCCGATATGCGGCAAGGCACGGTCCATGATCACGTACATGGAGTAGTTGAGGTAGGCATTTTCGGTGAAGTCAGCCAGCGACCGGCGTTCTACGCCATCTAAGCTGTCTGCGAGGATGTCACTCATGCGGGCCTCATCATTTGGTAAGACGCAGCGAAAATGTCGCGACGTCGGGTCAATTCAAGAAAATTCACGTTCATGGCTGGGCACTCCAGCCACCGGCCGGGGCGGCAAAACGATAGACCACCGGGCGTTTTTCACCATCGGCGCGCGGGCCGAAGTTATTGTCGATGCCCAGCCAGGCACCGTCAGCATCCACCACCAACGCTTCGGCCAGGCCATACGGCTGGGCGTAGCGACGCTCGGGCGTCAGGGTTTCGTCGGCAAACGACCAGCACCGCTCAACCTTGGCGGTGACCGCATCGCGCCGGCAAATCTGGAACGCATTGCGCTCCAGGGTAAACAGCTTGCCGTTGAACAGCGCCAAGTCGGCAAAGTCCTTGGACACCGCCTTGGCGTTGGTGAACTGCGACGGCTGTACGTCCTGGCCAGCCTCGCTCAGCAACACGCAGGGCCCATCGCAGTCCCATACGCTTTGCGCACGCTTGATCGAGATCAGGCCGCGCCGCTCACGTTCGGCCGCCAACCAGAGTTGATTGCCTTCAGGATTGATCGCCAGGCCTTCAAACAACGCATTGAAGTGCAGCAACATGCCACTGGCCCGTGCCTCACGCACCATGCCCGGGGCGATCTTCAACCACTGCGGCTCACCGCTGACCGGCACTTGCAGCACCGCCGCATGGGCTTCGCTGACAATGTAGCGGTTGCCCGCCGCATCGCAGGTGATGCCTTCGAAATCCAGGTCGCCGCCACGAATGAACGAAGCGGCCTTCGTGCGCGAACGCAGGCCCCAGGGCAACCCGGACTCGGGCACCGGTGGCACGTCGATCTTTACGGTTTCGGCCTGCCAGGTCGGCGCGCTGATATCCAGGCGGTAGATCTGGTCGTCGTCACGATCGGAAACCGTCCACAGGTCCTTGCCACACAGGGCCAAGCCAGAGAGGTTGCCGCCGCGCATGCCGTCGACCGGGTGCTCGGACACCAGCTTCAGTTCTGCAACGGGCGCGGCAGCCACCTGGGTGGCCGCCAACCCGCTCAACATCAGGATCGCCAGGGCGAAACCTGTGCGCATCAGCCCAGAACCTCGGCCAGATTGCCCTTGGATTCCAGCCAGGACTTGCGGTCCGGCGCGCGTTTCTTCGCCAGCAGCATGTCCATCATTTCCGAGGTTTCGGCAAAGTCTTCGCCCAACGTCAACTGCACCAGGCGCCGGGTGTTCGGGTCCATGGTGGTTTCGCGCAGTTGCGGCGGGTTCATTTCACCCAGGCCTTTGAATCGCGTGACCTGCGGCTTGCCGCGTTTCTTCTCGGCCACCAGGCGGTCGAGGATGCCATCGCGTTCGGCTTCGTCCAGGGCGTAGAAAATCTCCTTGCCCAGGTCGATGCGGTACAGCGGTGGCATGGCGACATAGACGTGGCCAGCATCCACCAACGGACGGAAGTGCTGCACGAACAGTGCGCACAGCAGCGTGGCGATGTGCAGGCCGTCGGAGTCGGCGTCGGCGAGGATGCAGATCTTGCCGTAGCGCAGCTGGCTCATGTCCGCTGCGCCCGGGTCAACACCGATGGCCACAGCGATGTTGTGCACTTCCTGGCTGGCCAGGACTTCACTGCCATCGACTTCCCAGGTGTTGAGGATCTTGCCGCGCAACGGCAGGATCGCCTGGAACTCCTTGTCCCGCGCTTGCTTGGCGGAACCACCGGCGGAGTCACCCTCCACCAGGAACAGTTCGGAACGCATCGGGTCTTGCCCGGCGCAATCGGCCAGCTTGCCGGGCAGTGCCGGGCCCTGGGTGATGCGCTTGCGCTCGACCTTCTTGCTGGCTTTCAGGCGGCGGCCGGCGTTGTTGATCGCCAGCTCGGCCAGGGCCAGGCCCAGCTCAGGGTGCTCGTTGAGCCACAGGCTGAAGGCGTCCTTGACCACACCGGAGACAAACGCCGCCGCCTCACGGGACGACAGGCGCTCTTTGGTCTGGCCGGAGAATTGCGGCTCCTGCATCTTCATCGACAGCACGAACGCGATACGCTCCCACACGTCTTCCGGCGCCAGCTTCACGCCCCGTGGCAGCAGGCTGCGGTATTCGCAGAATTCGCGCATGGCATCCAGCAGGCCCTGGCGCAAACCGTTGACGTGAGTACCGCCCTGGGCCGTCGGGATCAGGTTGACGTAGCTTTCCTGCACGCTGTCGCCGCCCTCAGGCAACCACAGCAGCGCCCAGTCGACCGCTTCTTTATTACCGGCCAGGCTGCCGCAGAACGGCTCGTTGGGCAGGCGCTCGAACTCACTGACAGAGTCTTCGAGGTAAGAGCGCAGGCCGTCTTCGTAGTGCCACTCGACCTTTTCACCGGTGCCTTTGTCTTCAAAGGTCACCAGCAGGCCCGGGCACAACACAGCCTTGGCCTTGAGCACGTGCTTGAGGCGGCTGATGGAGAATTTTGGCGAATCGAAGTATTTCGGGTCCGGCGCGAAGTACACGCTGGTGCCGGTGTTGCGCTTGCCAACGGTGCCGATCACGGCCAGGTCGGTGGCTTTGTAGCCATCGGCGAAGGTCATCTCGTATTCGTTGCCGTCGCGCTTGACCCGCACCCGCACCAGTGTGGACAGGGCGTTGACCACCGAAATCCCCACACCGTGCAAGCCACCGGAGAACTGGTAGTTCTTGTTGGAGAACTTGCCACCTGCGTGGAGCTTGGTGAGGATCAGTTCGACGCCAGGCACACCCTCTTCCGGGTGGATGTCCACCGGCATGCCGCGACCATCGTCGGACACTTCCAAGGAATGGTCAGCGTGAAGAATGACATGCACCGACTTGGCGTGGCCCGCCAGGGCTTCGTCGACACTGTTGTCGATGACTTCCTGGGCAAGGTGGTTCGGCCGACTGGTGTCGGTGTACATGCCGGGGCGTTTGCGCACCGGGTCGAGGCCCGAGAGGACTTCGATGGCGTCGGCGTTATAGGAGCTAGCGCTGGGAGTGGCCATAGGGTCTCGTCGTGAGTCGTTCGATTAAAAAATGACCTGCGATTTTCAAAGAGCTGCGAAATCGAAGGATTGATAGTGATCAGGGCCAATGCCGGCAAAACTCAGCATTGCCGGTAACTGCCGGGCAAACCCCTGGTAACCATGATCGCCACCCGCCTGGATCCGCAAGGCACAGGCCCGGTAATACTGTTGGGCAAGGCGATAATCCAGGGTTTCATCCCCGGTCTGCAACCACACCTGATAACGCGCGGCATCCTGGGGCGCCGGCACTTCCAGCTCGGCCAGGGCCGTGACGTGGTCGTGGGTCAGTTCCCAGGTTTCATCGGTGTAGAGGTTCTTCTGGGTGCCCAGGTAACCGTCGAACATGCGATGCGGGCTGACGGCCGGGTTGACCAGCAGCGCCTTGAGGCCATGGCGTTCGGCAAGATGGGTTGCATAGTAGCCGCCGAGTGAGCTGCCGACCAGCAGTGGCCGCCCCAGTTCGGCAATCGCCGCTTCCAACTGGGGAATCGCCTGGCGTGGGTGGTGATGCAAAGCCGGCACACGCAGTTGGTCGGCCAGGCCGAGTGCGCCCATCACGGTAGTCAACTGAGTGGCCTTGTTGGACGCCGGCGCACTGTTGAAACCGTGGATATAGAGGATCGAAGCAGACATGCCGGGCTCTCCGTGCATCAGCCAAAGAGGCGCAGTTTACAGGGATCGGGGTGGTGTGTGAGGCCCTCAATCTTCAAGACACCGAAGATCCCATGTGGGAGCTGGCTTGCCTGCGATGGCGGTCTACCTGCCAATAAATGTGTGACTGACACACCGCTATCGCAGGCAAGCCAGCTCCCACATTTTGATCAGTGTTTTCAGCTTTTAATAACCGTTGCTGCCGTAATCCACGGTGAAGGCGAAGCCCTGGACCCGTTCAATGCCTGTCTCCAACCGTCCGTCGGGGTGCAGGCGCAGCCAGCGGTAACCCGGCGCCTGCTCGCTGACGTTGAAGTCCTCGCTGCCCGGCGCGAACTGGATACAGGTGGACGGCGAAGCCAGCAACCGCACGCCATTGCGCTGGCGGTCGATTTCCTGATGCACATGACCCCAGAGCACCGCCTTGACCTGCGGGAAGCGATCAAGCACGGCAAACAGCGCGTCAGGGTTGCGCAGGCCGATAGGCTCCATCCACGCGCTGCCGATCGGTACCGGATGGTGATGGAAGCACACCAGATGGTGCCTGTTCGGCGCCTCGCTCAAGGCCTGGGCGAGCAATTGCAATTGTTGGTCCTGCAGATAACCCGGCACCGAACCCGGCACGGCGGAGTCCAGCAGGGTGACGCGCCAGTTGCCGATGTCGACCACCGGCTCCAGCAAATCGCTGTGTATGGCGGCGTGCGCCATGATCTGCGGCTCGTCGTGGTTGCCCGGAATCCAGCGCGCCGGAGCGTCGATGGCCCGGGTCATCTCGCGAAACTGCTGGTACGACGCCAGCGTACCGTCCTGGGAAAGGTCGCCCGTGGCCAGTATCAGGTCGATCTGCGGCTGCTGCGCGCACACCAAGTCGATCACCCGCTGCAGGCTTTCGCGGGTGTTCATGCCCAGCAGCGTGCCGTCGGCCTCGGCAAACAGGTGGCTGTCGGACAGTTGCACCAGCAACGCCGAAGCGTCGGGGCTCACGGTGGATACGCTCGGCAAGGCGCTCTCCCTAGGCAATCACAGGAATGGACAGTTGGCGTGATTATGCTGGGCAGGACACAAAGGGGAAACCCAAGGAAGCGGACACAGTTCACATCTACCGCACGACTTCGAACTCGTGGCCCAGGGCCAGGCAGTGACTCAACCACTCGCCGAGGAACACATTGAGCTGTGCTTTCTCATCGGGCTGGTGCATGAACACGTTGGGGTAAGGATAGATGCTGCGAAAGCGTCGCGCATGTTCGGCGCTGATCACTTCGGCCATCCGCGCGTCGTGGTACACCTGCACTTCCAACTGCGGCACCGGCAGCCAGGGTAGGCTGTGCTCCTGGCGCACCCGCAGGGTGGTGGTGTACGGGCAGGTGAGCATGACCTCCAGGGTCAGCACGCCGAGCATCTGGTCGCCGTGGGTCACGGCAATGCGCCGCGCCTCAGGCGTGTGGCGCATGTCGGGAAGCAGGCGCATCAATCGCGCATAGTTGGCCTCGCAGGCCGCTTGCAGCCCCACCAGGTCAACTCGATAACGTTCCCGTGCCTTTACTGCCATAACCCCCTCACTTCCGCGCGATTAAGCGCAAGCCATTGCAGGGCGATGATGCTGGCTGCGTTGGAAATTCTGCCGTCGCGCACCGCTTGCAGGGCATCCTCGAACGCCCAAGTGGTGACGCGGATATCTTCAGCCTCTTCTTCCAATCCATGGACGCCACCTGCGCCTTTGCTGTCGCAACGGCCGAGGTACAGGTGGACAAACTCGGTACTGCCGCCGGGCGAAGGGAAATACTTGGTGATCGGCCACAACGCGGAGAACGTCAGCCCAGCTTCCTCCTCGGCTTCGCGGTGTGCAACCTCCTCCGGCTCTTCATCCTTATCGATCAGGCCGGCGACCATTTCCACCAGCCAGGGGTTGTCGGTACGGCCCATGGCGCCTACGCGAAACTGCTCGATCAACACCACTTCATCGCGCTGCGGGTCGTAAGGCAATACGCACACGGCGTCATGACGCACAAAGACCTCACGGTTGATCACCCGGCTCATGCCGCCGTCGAACTTCTCGTGACGCAGCTGCACGCGATCAAGCTTGTAGAAGCCCTGGTAGGCATTGTCACGCTGAACAATCTCGATCTTGCTCGGCGTCGATTTCGCAATGTCCGTCATATCCTTCCTCGTAGTGCCGGTGCAATGGGCGCCATCCTAACGCGCTCCCGCCCCTTGGTGCAGCCCCTTTCCAGTTGCCGGGATAGACGGCGGGCGTCAAACTCTGGGGGCATTCTCAATTAGTTTCCCCGTCGCGCCGGGCCTGCTGCTGTGCAGGGCAAGGCGCGAGAAGCGTAGTTTGGTTTTCCAAATAAGCTTCGAGCAACGCAGCCCTGCGCAGCAACAGGCCCGGCCCTTCGGGTTGTGCCTTAAAGCGGGCCATGCTGCGTTGCAGGCCTTGAAAAGGGAACACCATTCCCTGCGGCCTGCGCCTTGCCTGGCCCGCTTTAAGGCGACAACGCGACGGGGAAACTAATTGAGAACGCCCCCACTAATCAGCTTAGTGGCGAACTGACTGCTTTGTCGGTAGTCGAAGCTCCACAAATTTCGCTCTTATCGCTAGACGAAGGACTTCCATGTCGCTTTTGAAAATCGCCTCTGTGGCCTGTATCGCGCTGACCCTGGGCGCCTGCCAGAGCCTGTTCCAACCCAGCTACCTCAAGCCGCTGGACACCACGCCGGACGCCTCGGAACAGATCAAGCCCGGCTGCGACAGCCCGGATTGCCCGCTGGTGAACATTGATACCGTGCACTTCCCCACCGAGCCGCAACTGGACGCCCTGGTGGAACAGCGCCTGCTGCAGATGACCCGCACCACGCCGGGCGCCAGCGTGCCGCCCACCTTGAATGCCTACCGGGACAAGTTCCTGCGCGAGTCCGCCGACCGCAACAGCATGTACCTGCAAGCCAAGGTACGTGAGCAGCATGACGGACTGGTGATCATCGAAGTCTCCAGCTACCTGGACACTGGCGCCGCCCACGGCGAGCCCGGCCGTGGCTTCATCAACTATTCACGCATCCTGCACAAAGAGCTGAGCCTGACCGACATGTTGCTGCCGGGCCAGGAGCAGGCGTTCTGGAATACGGCCAAAGTCGCCCACAACAGCTGGCTGATCAACTCGCAGATGGACCGTGACCCGGAGTTCGTGAAGAACTGGCCGTTCCAGAAAACCCCGAACGTGGCGCTGACCAGCAACGGCGTGGTGCTCAAGTACAACGTGGCCACCATTGGCCCGTACGCGTTGGGGCTGATCGAAATGACCATCCCCTACGCGCGCCTCACCGGTGTACTCAAGCCTGAGCTGATGCCCGCACGCCACTGACGGCGCGGCCCAGCACCAATTGCAACAGCCCTGCCAGCACCAGTGCCGGCAGGGTCGCACCGACATCCGGATACAGATTGGCCAGCAGGTGGTAAGTCGCAATGCCACCCAACCAGGCCAGCAGCGACGGCCAACGCAGGCTGGCAACCACGCCCTCGCCACGACGGCGCAGGATGAAGTGATCCACCAGCACCACGCCGAACAGCGGCGCAAACACCGAGCCAATCAACAACAGGAAGTTCTGGTACTGCGCCAACGGCGCAAAGCAGGCGATCAGGGTGCAGATCACACCGATGGCCAAGGCCAGGTGCTCGACTTTCAAGCGCAACAAAATGCCGCTGGAGACTGCTGCAGAGTGAATGTCGGCAAAGGCGTTTTCCGACTCGTCCAACAGGATCAGCAACAGCGGAATCCCTAGGCCCGCACCGGCCAGCGCCAGCAACAGCGCATTCACTTCACCGCTTGGCGCAAACGCCAGTGTGTAGGCCACGCCCAGGCTCATCAGCCAGAAGTTACCGATAAAGAATCCCAGCGCAGTGCCGCCGAACACGCTTTTTGCGCGTTTGCCGAAGCGCGAGTAATCGGCGATCAACGGCAGCCACGACAGCGGCATGGCGATCGCGATATCAAACCCCACGGCAAACGGCATTGAGCCGTCACCGGATTTGGCCCAAAGCGCGGCAAGGTCGGCCTTGGCGAACAGGTTCCAGGTCAGCCACAGGCAGGCGGCGAGCAGCAGCCAGATGCCCCACTTGCGCAGGATCTGGCGTACGAACGTCAACGGGCCGCTCACGGCGAGCAAGGTCGCCAAGCCGCCGAAAAACAGCGCCCACAACAACGGACTGGCCAACAGGCTGCCGTCGCTGAAGGCACGGGCGCCCAGCAGGCTGGCGGCGTCGCGCATCACGATGATCTCGAACGAACCCCAGCCAACCAGTTGCAACAGGTTCAACAGCGCCGGCAGGCTGGCGCCTTTGGCACCGAGGCTGAGTTTGAGCGCGGCCATGGCGGACAGGCCAGTGTCGCTGCCGATCACGCCGACGGCGGCCAGCAACAGCACGCCCACCAGGGTGCCCAGGAAGATTGCCAGCAAGGAACCGGACAAACCCAGGCCCGGCGCCAGCAGCGCGCCGGTTTGCAAGACCATCAGGCCGATGCCGAGGGAGAACCACAGGGAGAACAGGTCGCGGGCGCCGAAGACGCGTTTGTCACTCGGCACTGCAATATCAGGAGAGTAAGTGCTGGGTTGAATGCTCAAGGGGGCTATCTCAGAGGGACATTTGTTGTTTGAAAGATTGCTTTCGCGGGCAAGCCCGCTCCCACATTTTGAGTTGTGAACACATTCAAATGTGGGAGCGGGCTTGCTCGCGAAGAGGCCCTTACAGGCGCCCGCGCTCCCGGATCAGACCTTCTTGTAGAGCTGGCTGCCTTCCTGCTTGAACCGCTCCGCCTGCTCGGCCAAGCCCTTGGCCACGTCCACGTCCACCGCCTCGATGCGTTGGTTGGCCGCGTACTCACGCACTTCCTGGGTGATTTTCATCGAGCAGAACTTCGGCCCGCACATCGAGCAGAAGTGTGCGACCTTGGCCGAATCCTTCGGCAGGGTTTCGTCGTGGTACGAACGCGCGGTGTCCGGGTCCAGGCCGAGGTTGAACTGGTCTTCCCAACGGAATTCGAAGCGCGCCTTGCTCAAGGCGTTGTCGCGGATCTGCGCGCCCGGGTGCCCCTTGGCCAAGTCCGCCGCGTGTGCAGCGATCTTGTAGGTGATGATCCCGGTCTTCACGTCATCCTTGTTCGGCAAGCCCAGGTGCTCCTTGGGCGTGACGTAGCACAGCATGGCGCAACCGAACCAGCCGATCATCGCCGCGCCAATCCCCGAGGTGATGTGGTCGTAGCCCGGCGCAATGTCGGTGGTCAGCGGGCCTAGGGTGTAGAACGGCGCCTCGTCACAGCATTCCAGCTGCTTGTCCATGTTCTCCTTGATCAACTGCATCGGCACGTGGCCAGGGCCTTCGATCATGGTTTGCACGTCGTGCTTCCAGGCGGTCTTGGTCAGCTCGCCGAGGGTTTCCAGCTCGCCGAATTGCGCGGCGTCGTTGGCGTCGGCAATCGAGCCCGGGCGCAGGCCATCGCCAAGGGAGAAGCTGACGTCGTAGGCCTTCATGATTTCGCAGATTTCGTCGAAATGCGTGTAGGTGAAGTTCTCTTTGTGGTGCGCCAGGCACCATTTGGCCATGATCGAGCCGCCACGGGACACGATGCCAGTGACACGCTTGGCGGTCAGCGGCACATAGCGCAGCAGCACACCGGCGTGGATGGTGAAGTAGTCGACGCCCTGCTCGGCCTGTTCGATCAGGGTGTCGCGGAACAGCTCCCAGGTCAGGTCTTCGGCGGCGCCGCCGACTTTTTCCAGGGCCTGGTAGATCGGCACCGTGCCGATCGGCACCGGCGAGTTGCGGATGATCCACTCGCGGGTTTCATGGATGTGCTTGCCGGTGGACAAGTCCATCACGGTGTCCGAGCCCCAGCGGATGCCCCAGGTCAGTTTCGCCACTTCTTCTTCGATGGACGAACCCAGGGCGCTGTTACCGATGTTGCCGTTGATCTTCACCAGGAAGTTACGGCCGATGATCATCGGTTCCAGTTCGGTGTGGTTGATGTTGGCCGGGATGATTGCGCGACCACGGGCGATTTCTTCGCGCACGAATTCAGGGGTGATGATCTTCGGCACACTGGCGCCGAAGCTGTGGCCGGCGTGCTGCTGGTCGAGCAGGCCGGTGGCGCGGGCTTCTTCGAGCTTCATGTTTTCGCGGATGGCGACGTATTCCATCTCGGCGGTGATGATGCCTTTGCGCGCGTAGTGCATCTGCGTGACGTTGGCACCGGCCTTGGCGCGGCGCGGGTTTTTCACGTGGGCGAAGCGCAGGGCGGTCAGCTCGGCGTCGCTCAGGCGCTGTTGGCCGAAGTGCGAAGTGAGACCTGGCAGGCGCTCGGTGTCGTTGCGCACTTCGATCCACGGCGAGCGCACATCGGCCAGGCCTTTACGCACATCGATGATCACATTGGGGTCGGTGTAGGGGCCGGAGGTGTCGTACACAGTGACAGGGGCGTTGATTTCACCGCCGAAATCGGTGGGGGTCACGTCCAGGCTGATTTCGCGCATCGGCACGCGAATGTCCGGGCGGGTGCCTTGTACGTAGATTTTTTGCGAGCGGGTAAACGGCTGCACGGAGCCGGAGTCGACCTTGGCCGATTCACTCAGGTGCACGGTATTTTTTAGTTTTGTCGTCATCACAGGCTCTCCAACTATCCAGGCGGTGGATTTTTGTCGGAGCGAACCTGGGACGGATGGACGCACTGAAACCAGTGCTGTGCTTGGCGCACGAGGGCTGCTCTATAAATGAACAGCATCCCGGACGAAGCACAAGAGGACTCGCCGGGTGACGAGAAATCTTGTTCCCTACGCAGGCGCTAACCTGATCAGGTTCAACGGGATCCGGTATTTACCGATCTCAGCCTTCCAACAAGGCACCCCGACAAGAACGCGGCCAGTCTAGACCATGCCGAGGGCAAATTGCCAATGGCGGTGCATTCAGCGTGATGAATGGCGTGATTGCAGGATTGTTGTGCCGTGATCCGGCCACTACACTCGGGAGCTGCCCCAAGGCTTGACGCCAGGAATGGCCAGCCTTAGCCTTGGGCGCTAAATTATCGCCGTAATATTCACTCTAGGGATCGCCTCATGCTGCGCAAACTCTCACTGGCTCTCGCCGTGTCTTGTGCGACCAACGGAATGGTCTGGGCAGCAGAAGCGCCCTTGTCCGCCAAGACCGACTTGGTCAGCGTCTACCAGGAGGCGGTAAACAACAACGCCGACCTGGCCGCTGCCCGCGCCCAATACGGCGCGCAGAAAGAAGTGGTGCCCCAGGCCCGCGCCGGGTTGCTGCCGAACCTGTCGGCCGGCGCCGACAGCAACAACGTGCGCACCCAGATCGACCAGCCCGCCGCCACCGTCAACCGTGATGCGCACTCCTGGCGGGCCACCCTCAGCCAGCCGCTGTTTCGTGCCGATCGCTGGTTCCAGCTGCAGGCTGCCGAAGCCGTCAACGAGCAGGCCTCGCTGCAACTTTCGGCCACTGAGCAGAACCTGATCCTGCAAAGCGCGGAAAACTACTTCGCTGTACTGCGTGCCCAGGACAACCTGGCTTCGACCAAGGCCGAAGAAAACGCCTTCAAGCGCCAACTCGATCAGTCCAACGAACGCTTCGATGTCGGCCTGTCGGACAAGACCGACGTGCTGCAATCCCAAGCCAGCTACGACACGGCGCGCGCCAACCGCATCGTCGCCCAGCGCCAGGTGGATGACGCCTTCGAGGCGCTGATCACCCTGACCAATCGCCAGTACAACTCGATCCAGGGCATTGTTCACACGCTGCCGGTGCTGCCACCAGCACCGAACGACGCCAAGGCCTGGGTTGAAACGGCCGGCCGCCAGAACCTGAACCTGCTCGCCAGTAACTACGCGGTGACCGCCGCCGAAGAAACCCTCAAGCAGCGCAAGGCCGGTCACGCTCCGACCCTAGACGCCGTGGCGCAATATGAAAAAGGTGACAACGATGCGTTGGGCTTCAGCAACCCGAACCAGTTGCCGGTGCCCTACGGGGGCGATGTGTCCCAGCGCACTATCGGCCTGCGCTTGAACATCCCGATCTACAGCGGCGGCCTGACCAGCTCGCAAGTGCGTGAATCCTATTCGCGCCTGGACCAGACCGAACAGCAACGTGAAGGCCTGCGCCGCCAGGTGGTGGAAAACACGCGCAACCTGCACCGAGCAGTGAACACCGACGTGGAACAGGTACAGGCACGCCGCCAGTCGATCATCTCGAACCAGAGCGCGGTGGAAGCCACGGAGATCGGTTACCAGGTGGGTACGCGCAACATCGTCGACGTACTGGACTCACAGCGCCAGCTCTACTCGTCGGTGCGCAACTACAACAACAGCCGCTACGACTACATCCTCGACAACCTGCGCCTGAAGCAGGCCGCGGGCACCTTGAACCCGGGGGATCTGCAGGACCTGACGCGCTACCTCAAGGCTGACTACAACCCGGACAAGGACTTCCTGCCGCCCGACTTGGCCAAAGCCGCGGCCGAGCAGCTCAAGGCCCGCCCGGGTAATTAAGCCCACCACAAAACCAGTGTGGGAGCTGGCTTGCCTGCGATGCAGACACCTCGGTGCAACTGAAGTACCGAGGTGATGCAATCGCAGGCAAGCCAGCTCCCACAGCGTTATCGGTTGATCAAACGATCGAGGCCATCCAGCAAGCGCTTTAACGCGCCCTGGTTGGCCTGCATCACGGCCAAACCCGCCTGCCCCATCTTGCGCGCATCCTGCGGCAGCTCGAACAATTGGCGCACCGCCTCGGCCAAACCTTGCGCGTCATCCACCTCACGCAACGCCCCCGCTTCGCGCATCATCGCGGTGATTTCGAGGAAGTTGAACACCTGCGGCCCCATGATCACCGGCAGCGCCAGCGCTGCAGGTTCCAACGGGTTGTGGCCGCCGGTGGGCACCAGGCTGCCGCCGACAAAGGCGCTGTCGGCCAGCGCATACAAAAACAGCAACTCGCCCATGGTGTCGCCGAGCAACACCGAAGTCTGCGGCGTGACCGGCTCGCCACTGGAGCGGCGCACCGTGGCAAACCCTTGCTGCTGGCACAGCTCGAACATCGGGCCGAAACGTTCCTGATGACGCGGCACCAGAATCAGCAGCGCGTTCGGGTAGCTGTCGAGCAACTGGCGATGGGCTGCCAGCACCACCTCGTCTTCACCTTCGTGGGTGCTGGCGGCGATCCACACCGGGCGCTCGCTGGCGCCCCACTGTTCGCGCAACGCGGCGGCACGCACCGGCAACTGCGGGTCAACGGTCAGGTCAAACTTGATCGAACCGGTCACCTCGACGGTTTCCGGGCGGGCGCCAAGGCTCAGGAAACGCCGGGCTTCGGTGTGCGTCTGCACCGCCAGCAAACTCATCTCGGCCAGCATCGGCGCGGTCAGCTTGGCAAAACGGCCATAGCCCTTGGCCGAGCGCGCCGACAAACGCGCATTGGCCAGCGCCACCGGAATTCCGCGCTGGGCACAGGCGTGAATGTGGTTGGGCCACAGTTCGGTTTCCACGATTACCGCCAGTTTCGGCTGCACACGATCAAGGAAACGCTTGGCCGCACAGGGCACGTCATAGGGCAGGTAGCAGTGCTGGATGCGCGGTTCATGGGCAAACATCGCCTGGATGCGCTCGGAGCCGGTCGGCGTCATGCACGTGACCGTGATCGGCAACGTGGGATGGCGCTGCAGCAACTCGCGCACCATCGGCGCAGCGGCGATGCTCTCGCCCACCGACACCGCGTGCACCCAGATCCCGCCCGGCTGCATCACCGGCAAGCCGTAGGAAAACCGCTCGCCGACGCGCTTGGCGTAGGCCGGCGCCTTGCGCGCACGCAGCCACAGACGTAAAGCCACCAACGGCAGCGCCAGGTAAAACAGACAGCTGTAGAGAGTTCTATTCATGGCGGCGGAGTTTATCGGCTTTTTCAGTCAATCGCCTGCAAGCACTCAGCAAAACGTTTGGCCAGGAAGCGCGCAGCGGGGCCCAGGTGCTCATCGCGGCGCCACACCAGCTCCACCACCAGGGCCGGCGGCGTCCATTCGCTATCCAGCTCGACCATCTGTTGCTGGTAAGTCGGGTACTGCACGATATGTCGGGGCAGCCAGGCCCAGCCCAGGCCGCTCATCAACCATTCGGCCAGTACGTAGAAGCTGTCGGCGCGCCACACCAGAGGGCTCGCGGCCTCACTGCCGGGGTAGACGCTGGTCTGGGTCGACATCAGCAACTGGCGAAATTGCGCCAGGCGTTGGCAATCCACGTAGGTCTCTTTCGCCAGTGGGTGATTCACGCCACAGACCGTGACCATTTCCACACTGCCCACCACCCGCCGCTCAAGGGCCTCGGGGATCTGGTCGTGATAGAACAACAGGCCCAGGTCAGCCTTGCGCTCCACCAATTTGCGCGCCACGTCACCCTGGGCAGCGCTGGACAGTTGCACTTCCAAATGCGGGTACTGCCCGGCCAACGCTTCGAGGCTATCGAGTACCGGCTGGAACAACATGGCTTCGTCCTGGGCCAGGCGCAGCAAGGCTTCCTCGCCACGCGTCAACGACAATGCCCGACCATTCAGGCGTTCACATTGGCGCAACACTTCGCGTGCCTCCTCCAGCAACACGCTACCGGCCTCGGTCAACGTGGGCTGGCGCCCGCTGCTGCGCTCAAACAGGGTCAGCCCCAAGTCCGCTTCCAGCAAGGCAATCGCGTTGCTCACCGCCGACTGCGCCTTGCGCTGACCACGCGCCACGGCCGAAAACGAACGCTGCTCGGCGACGCTGACAAACAGGCGCATCTGGTCCAGGTTCCATTGCACACTCATGGCTCAACCCATCTTTAATTCGGATAGGTAATGACTTTACCCCATCCGTCGAACCCCTAAAATGCCAACCCTGTAGAAACCCACTCCGAGGATTACCACCATGAATGCCGCCTACGTCTATCTGGCCATTGCCATCTGCTCGGAAGTGATCGCGACCGTTTCGATGAAAGCCATCAAGGGGTGGAGCACTCCCATTCCCCTGTTGCTGGTCATCGTCGGTTATGGCGTGGCGTTCTGGATGCTGACGCTGGTGGTGCGCACTGTACCGGTGGGCGTGGCCTACGCGGTCTGGGCGGGGATGGGGATCGTGATGGTCAGTGTCGCGGCGCTGTTCATCTATGGGCAGAAACTCGATACGCCGGCGATCATGGGCATGGGCCTGATCGTACTGGGCGTGGTGGTGATCCAGCTATTCTCGAAAACTGCCGGGCACTGATACCCGTCGGGCGCCCACCCATTTCGATCCCTGTATACTGCGCCTCTTGTCTTGAACACTGAGGTCGCCCATGCCATCCGTTATTTCCACCGACGTTCTGATTGTCGGCGCCGGGGTTGCCGGCCTCTGGCTGAATGCGCGCCTGCGCCGCCAGGGGTTTTCCACGGTGGTGGTGGAAAGCGCTACTTTGGGTGGCGGGCAAAGCGTGAAGTCCCAGGGGATCATCCACGGCGGTGCGAAATACGCCCTGCACGGCGCCCTCACCGGCGCGTCCGAAGCCATCGCCGATATGCCGCGCCGCTGGCGCGAAGCCCTGGCGGGCAAGGGTGAGCTGGACCTGAGCGGCGTGCGCTTGCTCTCCGAAGCCCATTACCTGTGGTCCCCTGGTACCCTCGCCGGCAACCTCACCAGTTTCTTCGCCAGCAAGGCCGTGCGTGGCCGCGTCGACCAGGTCAAGGGCGACGACCTGCCCCCGGCCCTGCAGGACCGCCGTTTCAAGGGCAAGGTCTATCGCCTGGCGGAACTGGTCATCGACGTGCCCAGCCTGATCGACCGCCTGGCGCACCTGGCCGGTGACGGCTTGCTCGCCGGCCAGCAAATCGAACCACTGCTCGAAGACGACACGCTGGTGGGCCTGAAGGTGGATGGCCGCGAGATCCGCGCCCAGCGCATCGTACTGAGTGCCGGTGCCGGCACGGCAGAGCTGTTGACGGCCCTGGGTTTGAGCCAACCGGCCATGCAGACGCGCCCGCTGCACATGATCATCGCCAAGGGCCCCGGCCTGAAACCGCTGTACGCCCACTGCCTGGGTGGCGGCACCAAGCCGCGCATCACCGTCACCACCCACCCGGCCGCCGACGGCAACTGGGTGTGGTACATGGGCGGCGATATTGCCGAGGCTGACGGCGTAGCGCGCACGCCAGAAGAACAAATCGCCACTGCGCAAAAAGAGCTGGCGCAGTTGCTGCCCTGGATCGACATGAGCCAGACACAATGGGCCACCTTGCGCGTCGACCGCGCCGAACCCCTGCAATCGGGCCTCACCCGCCCCGACAACGCCTTCCTCGCTGAGCAGGGCCGCCTGTTGGTGGGCTGGCCAACCAAGCTGGCCCTGGCGCCGGACTTTGCCGACCGAGTGATCAGCAGCCTGGAACGCGACGGCATCCACCCAGCCACGCGTGAGCCCCTGCCCGAATTGCCAAAACCCGCCATCGGCGTACCTGCCTGGGAGCAACTGCTGCCATGACCCTGCCAACCTTGCACGATCTGCATCGCCCCCTGGGCAGCACTGGCCTGCTGGTATCGCCCCTGGGCCTGGGCACCGTGAAGCTGGGCCGTGACCAAGGGGTGAAATACCCCAGCGGCTTCCAGATACCGGGCGACGACGAGGCGCGGATGCTGCTGCGCCAGGCCCGCGAATTGGGCATCAACCTGATCGACACCGCGCCGGCTTATGGCCGCAGCGAAGAACGCCTGGGGCCGCTGCTGCGCGACCAGCGCAAGGACTGGGTGATCGTCAGCAAGGTCGGCGAAGAGTTCGAAGAGGGGCTGTCCAGCCACGACTTCAGCGAGGCCCATACCCGGATGTCGATCGAGCGCAGCTTGAAACGGCTTGAAACTGATTTTATCGACCTGGTGCTGGTGCATTCCGACGGCAATGACATGCACATCCTCAACGAGTGTGAGGTTTACCCGACCCTCGAGGCGCTGAAAAAGGAAGGCAAGATCCGTGGTTTCGGCTTTTCCGGCAAAACTGTTGAAGGCGGCGTAAAGGCTCTGGAACGCGGTGATTGCGCAATGGTCACCTACAATTTGAACGAACAAGCCGAGAAAGCCGTCATTGATTATGCAGCCGCCCACGGCAAAGGCATCCTGGTGAAAAAGGCCTTGGCCAGTGGCCACGTTTGCCTGGAGCCAGGAATGGATCCAATTCGAGCCAGTTTCATGTTGTTGTTTGCGCAAACGGGCGTCGCCAGTGCTATTGTCGGGACCATTAACCCGCTGCACCTGGCCCATAACGTGGCGACCGCTGCCCAGGTCATTCGTCAACTCTGATGCCGCCCACGCGGCCGACCCCGTCGCAAGAAGGAGCCGACATGCCGCGAACGCTCATAAGAAAAAACCCCAGCAATTTCAAAACACTGCCGCTGCACGTCGAAGCCACCCCCGAAGGCCTGAGCTACCAGAGCGTGGGCATGCCGCTCAACTTTGCCCAGACCCTGCAACGGCGCAAGCCGGTAGAAGTGGCAGACCCCGAGCGATTCGCCCTGGAGCTGGCCAACCTGGGGGTGTCGGTACGCCTGACCCTGCACTGGCAAAACAAGGATTACTGGGTGCTGGTGCGCCAGCGCCGCCAAGACCGTGGTGACGTGGTGCTCAAGCTGATCTCCGGCTACGTCCCCGCCCACGAACTGAACCTGCCGCTGCACACCGCCATCCAGGAAATCGCCGAGGAGTGCTTGCTGGAAACCCCGGAAGGCTGGCTCGGAGGACGTTTCAACGACACCTGGCTGCCCGCGCCCTACTCCGCTGCACTGCATTACCGTGAAGCCCTGCCGTTTCGCCTGAGCCCCTTGTCGGGTGCAGCACGACCGGTGCGTTGCGCCACCACCCAGCTTATCGAACGGCCGCGAGCCTACGTGCACTTGCCCACGGCGTCGCTGCAGTTGATCTACGACCTGCGCCTGGAAGTGCCCAAGGAAGCCAAATCCTTGAGCCTGTTCCATGTGGATGAACGCCTGGAAGGCGACCAACTGGTGGCCCGCCTGGACCGCCAGCGTCCGGACCTGTACCTGATGCCCTTGAAGGACGGCCAGCCCCTGGCCGAGCTGTACACCGTCAAGAAAGACCAACTCTACCCAGCGAGCACGCGAGGCCTATACCTGGCGGAAAGCTTCGCCCAGCAGGAGGGTTGGTTGGTGCGTGATGAGCGGATTCGCTGGAAGGATTGGCTCAGGCAGCAAGGCCTGGCAGAGCCGGAGAAAGAGTCGAAGCTCAAGCGCCTGGCGCAGCGCGTGTTGCGCAAGATCGTGCCGAAGAAAAAAGCCAAGACCTGACGCAAAACCACTGTGGGAGCTGGCTTATGTGGGAGCTGGCTTGCCTGCGATGGCATCACCTCGATCTAACTGAGGACCGAGCTGCCTGTATCGCAGGCAAGCCAGCTCCCACACAAACCAGCTCCCACAGCGATTGGGTCAGCGGTTGAGCAGGCGGGCGAGGCCAACCTTCAAGGGTGTGGGCTCGGGCAGCGTGAAGCTCCCCAGCAACCGCTGGTTATTCGCCCGCGAATGCCGGATATCCCCGGAACGCGCCGGCCCGTAAGTCACCACCGGCAACTTGCCGACGATCTCTTCCAAGGCCTGCAGCACGTCCTTGAGCGTCGTGGTGCGGTTCCAGCCGACGTTGATCGCGCCCAGCGGCGCCTCGGGCGCTTCGATGGCCTGTACCAGCACATCGACCAGGTCTTCCACGTACATGAAATCGCGGGTTTGCTCGCCATCGCCGAACACGGCAATCGGCAGGCCCTGCTGCACACGCTCGCTGAAGATACTGATCACACCGGAATACGGCGACGACGGATCCTGGCGCGGCCCGAAGATATTGAAGAAGCGGAAAATCACCGGCTCCAGGCCATGCTGGCGGCGGTAGAAGTCAAAGTAATGCTCGCCCGCCAACTTGTCGGAAGCATAGGGCGTCAACGGTGCCTTGGTGGTTTCTTCGTCAATCGAAGCCCCCTCGCCGTTGTTGCCATACACCGCCGCGCTGGAAGCGAATACCACGCGCTTCACACCCGCCTTGCGCATGGCCTCGCACACATTCAAAGTGCCGACAAAATTGCTCTGGTGCGTGCTCACCGGGTCATCCACCGAGGCTTGTACCGACGCCACGGCTGCCAGGTGTACCACCGCCGCAGCGCCGACAGCGGCTTGCGCCACCAACTCAGCGTTGGCGACGTCACCTTCGATCAGTTGCACCTGTGGGTTGTCCAGCGGCAGGTTGCTGCGCTTGCCGGTGGACAGGTCGTCCAGGACCCGCACGCTGTAGCCCCTGGCGAGCAATGCATCCACCAGGTGCGAGCCGATGAAACCCGCCCCTCCGGTGATCAGAACCCACTTATCAGCGTTACTCATTGTTGCGGATCTTCTCGACAATGGCCGTGGTCGAGCTGTTCTCGACCAGGCCCAGCACTTTGACCTTGCCGCCATAGGCGCTGACGATATCGGCACCGACCACTTGATCGACCGAGTAATCACCGCCCTTGACCAGCACGTCCGGCTTGACCTGGGCCAGCAGGTTTTCAGGCGTCCCTTCAGGGAAGCTGATGACCCAGTCCACGGCACCCAAGCCGGCCAGCACGGCCATGCGCCGATCAACACTGTTGATCGGACGGCCCGGGCCCTTGAGGCGACTGACCGAGGCGTCGTCATTGACCGCGACGATCAGGCGATCGCCTTGGGCACGCGCTTGCTCAAGGTAAGTCACGTGGCCGGCGTGCAGGATGTCGAAACAGCCGTTGGTGAACACGATGCTTTCGTTGTGGGCGCGGGCATCGTCAATCGCCAGCAGCAATTGCTCGATACCCAGCACGCCACGCTCCGAACCTTCGGAACGCTGGATCGCCCGGCGCAGCTCAGGTGCGCTGATGGCTGCCGTACCCAACTTGCCTACCACGATGCCCGCCGCCAGGTTGGCCAGGGCCACGGCGTGAGGCAATTCTTCACCGGCGGCGATGGAGGCGGCCAGGGTCGAAATCACGGTATCGCCAGCGCCAGTCACGTCGAACACTTCACGGGCACGGGCCGGCAAATGGATCGCCGGGTGATTGGGGCGAAGCAAGGTCATGCCGTGCTCCCCACGGGTCACCAGCAACGCGCCCAGGTCGAGATCGGCCATCAGTGCAGCGCCTTTGCTCACCAACTCGTGCTCATCGGCACAGCCGCCAACAATGGCTTCGAACTCACTGAGGTTTGGCGTGATCAGGCTGGCGCCCCGATAAATCGAAAAGTCCTTGCCCTTGGGATCGGCCAGCACCGGAATGCCCTTGGCCTTGGCCGCCTGGATCAGCACCTGGTGGTTCTTCAGGGCGCCTTTGCCGTAGTCGGACAACACCAGCACCTTGATGCCTTCGAGCAACTCGTCGACCTGGCCGCTCAAGGCCAGGGCGTCGGTGGAGAAGGGTTCTTCAAAATCGATACGCAGCAATTGCTGGTGACGGCTCATCACCCGCAGCTTGACGATGGTCGGCTGGTGAGCGATGCGCTGGAACAACGCACGCACGCCTGCACCGCGCAGGCTGTTGGCCAGGCTGTCGGCAGCTTCGTCGTCGCCGGTCACACCCACCAGGGAGGCCGGTGCGCCGAGGGCGGCAATATTGAGGGCAACGTTGGCAGCGCCACCTGGACGGTCTTCGATTTGCTCGACCTTGACTACCGGTACCGGTGCCTCAGGGGAAATCCGTGAGGTACCGCCATGCCAGTAACGGTCGAGCATGACATCGCCGACCACCAAGACAGGGGCTTGATCGAATCGCGGCATGGACAACTTCATGGAGCAACCCACATACAAAATGAACAGGGGCGCGATATTAGCACAGGGTTACAGGAGGCTTGTGGCGCTGTGAATCCGGCGAAGGACAAATGTGGGAGCGGGCTTGCTCGCGAAAGCGGTGTATCAGTCAACATCACAGTTGAATGTCAGACAGCATTCGCGAGCAAGCCCGCTCCCACAAAAGGCCGGTACAATCATTGGGTCAGGTGATGTCGGCCGAGACAGGCGCATCCAGGCCCATGGCATGCAGGCGGGCGTAGTAGCCGTTCTGTGCCAACAGCTCGCCGTGGGTGCCTCGCTCGACAATCCGGCCGTCGTCCATCACCAGGATCAGGTCGGCCTTCTCGATGGTGGACAAGCGGTGCGCGATCACCAAGGTGGTGCGGCCCTGCATGACCTTGTCCAGCGCCGCCTGGATGTGGCGTTCGGATTCGGTGTCGAGGGCCGAGGTCGCCTCGTCGAGAATTAGCAGCGGCGCGTTCTTGAGCAAAGCGCGGGCGATGGCCAGGCGCTGGCGTTGGCCGCCGGACAACAGCACGCCATTCTCACCCACCTGGGTGTCGAAGCCCTTGGGCAACTGGTCGATGAAGTCCTTGGCGTTGGCATCCCGCGCCGCCGCTTCAACATCCGCCCGCGGTGCACCGGCCAAATCGCCATAGGCGATGTTGTTGGTCACCGTGTCGCTGAACAGGGTCACATGCTGGGTCACCTGAGCGATGTGCCTGCGCAGATTGAGCAGCTTGTAGTCTTCGATCTCCACGCCATCGAGCAGGATTTCGCCGCTCTCATGGTGGTAGAAACGCGGGATCAGGCTGGCCAGGGTCGACTTGCCACTGCCCGAACGCCCCACCAGGGCAATCATCTGCCCAGGCTCCGCTACGAAGCTGATGTCCTTGAGCACATGGCGCTCGGTGCCCGGGTAGGTGAAGTTCAGGTTGCGCACTTCCAGGCGACCGCTGACCTTGTCGCGTTCGATGGTGCCGTGATCGACCTCCACCTCTTCGTCCAATTGCTCGAAGATGCTTTCGGCACCGGCCACGCCTTTCTGGATGGTCGAGCTGACTTCCGACAACTGGCGGATAGGCTTGGGCAACAGGCCGGCCAGGGTGATGTAGGCCACCATGTCACCGGCCGAGGCATCGCCGCGAAGGTACAGAACCAGGAACATCAACACCGCCATGGCGGTGTAGATCACCAATTGCAGCGCCGGGGTGTAGATCGCCCCGGTGCGGGTCATGCGCAACTGCTTGTCGGTGTTGCTCTGGCTGGCCTTGAGGAAGCGTTTTTCCTCGTAGACCTCGCCGCCGAAGCTGCGCACCACACGATAGCCCTGGATGGTTTCCGAAGCGACGTGGGTCACGTCGCCCATGGCCACCTGGATCTTCTTGCTCTGCTTGCGGAATTTCTTGCTGGCCGTGCTCACCATCACCGCGATCAGCGGCAGGATGGCGATCATCACCAGCGTCAGGCGCCAGTTCATGAACAGCAGGGAGGCGAACAGGAAGATCACCGTCATGCCTTCGCGGATCACCACCTTGATGGCATCGGTCGCCGCCCCCGTGACCATGGTCACGTTGAAGGTGATGCGGGAGATCAGGTGCCCGGAGTTGTGGTTGTCGAAGTAGCGGTTGGGCAACGTCAGCAGGTTGTTGAACAACTGCACGCGCAGGTCATGGACCAGGCCCAGGGAAACCTTGGCCAACAGGTAGTTGCCCAGGAACGAACCCAGGCCCTGCCAGGCGGCAATCAGGATGATCAGCAGCGGCACGGCCTGCAGCAGTTGCAGGTCACGCAGAAAGGGCACGGTGGGGAACAGCACGGCTTCCGGGTTGGAGAGGCCATCGACAAAGTACTTGAGGATGTAACCCAGCATCGGCTGGGTCGACGCGAAAATCAGAAATCCGACGATGCTCAACGCAAACAGGCCCATGTAGGGCTTAACGTAACTGAGCAGGCGGAAGTATATTTTCAAGCTCGAAGGGCTTGCGCTCGGACTGGAGTCGGTCATATCACGCGGCGTTTTGAAAAAGGAGGCTGACTTTAGCACAGCTTCTCTGTTGTACTTGCACCCTGCATGACCCTCAACTCGGTTGGATCCAACCGGCGACATTATATAGCCACTACTCTAAGATGGTCGGCTTTCTCTTTCCGGAATGGCTTTTCTGTATGCACTCCAAGCGCCTGATCTATGGCTCAAACCGTGTTTTCGACTTCCTGGTCCTATGGATTTTGCCCATTGGCTTGTTGCTGCTCCTGAGCTCGCTGTTCTTCGTGACCAACCGCAATGTGCTGCACAAGTTCTACTACGGCCTCTTCAGCGCACCAACCCTGCTGCTCCTGCTCCTGCGCCCGCGGGAATTCAAGGAGTTGCTGCGTGAGCCGCTGGCCATTGGCTTTCTGGTGTTTTCCGCCTGGGCACTGACCAGTTTGCTGTGGAGTCCGGAACCCACCGCTGACACCGACCTGTTCAAACGCCCCCTGCACACCTTCCTGCTGTTCGGCGGCTGCGGGCTGTTGCTGCATTATCGCAATGACCTGTTCAAGCCGATCTTCTTCAGTGCTGCGGTGATTGCGTTGGTGTCCTGCCTGTTCAGCCTTTCGGCCTTTGTGAAAGACTTCTCGCCAGGCATGCGCATGATCGGCGGGCGTGGCGCGCTCGACAATCCGCTGCTGAGCTCCCATCTCTTCGGCTTTTTCTGTGTCTACTGGCTCTACGTGTGCATGACCACCAAGCGCCTGCAGGTGCTGTGGTTCAGCATACCGGCACTGGCCATCATGGCTGCAACCGTGCTCGCCACCGGCTCACGTACGCCGTTGGTGGCGCTGACCCTGGCCTCCCTGTGGATGGCCTTTGTCAGCCGCAACCACCGCTCTGTCTTGCTGATCGCGAGCATGGTGTTGGGGGCTGTCGGACTATTACTGCTCTACCCGGAATCCATTACCGAACGCGGCAGCTCATTTCGCCTTGAACTGTGGGGAATGTCACTGCACCGCATTGCCGAACATCCGTGGATCGGCCACAGCTATGACTCCGAGCTATACCTGACGATTTCAGAAGGTTCCGAGTTGCGCGAGCCCCACAGCTTTGCGTTGGGCGTGCTGTATTACGTCGGCATCATCGGCTTCATCCCGTGGATCTTCATGCTTGGCTGGGGCTTGTACAAAGGCCTCAAGCAACGCGCACAACCGCTGTTCATCCTGGCGTCGTCCCTGCTGGCCTACGGCATCGGCGCCGGCCTCACCGAAGGCGGTGGCATCCTGTCGCGCCCCAAGGAGCATTGGTTCCTGCTGTGGATTCCCCTGGCAATCATCGCCGGCCTGAGTATCGCCCAACGCCGCAACAGCGTACTGCGCATGCCGGTGCAAAGCCTCAAGCCCGAAGCCTTTGAGCAATTGAGCAGCAATGCCCACGTGATCGAAGCCGATGGCCTTGGCCCGAAAGTGCTGCGCCTGGAAGACGGCCGTTTCCTCAAGGTATTCCGCCCGCGTCGCTGGTACACCTCGGGCAGCTTCAACCCTTACTCCGAACGGTTTGCCAGCAACAGCGAGCAATTGCATAACCTGGGCATCCCTGCACCACAGATTCTCAACCTCTACGCCCTGCGCGATGGCAGCAGCGCCGTGGTCTACGCGCCACTTTCCGGCCTGACCCTGCGCCAAGCCTTGCAAAGCCTGGACAGCAGCCTGCGCGAATCGTTGATCGAGCGCTTTGGTCGCTTCGTCGCCGTGCTTCACGAGCGTGGCGTGTACTTCCGCTCGCTGCACCTGGGCAACGTCCTGCTGATGGACGACGGTGAGTTTGGCCTGATCGATGTGGCTGACCTGCGCATCTATCCATCGCCCCTGCGCAACGCGCTGCGCCAGCGCAACCTGAACCATATGCAGCGCTACCCTCAGGACCGCAGCTGGCTGTTCGAAACTCATTTCGAGCAATTGGCCAAAGGGTACGCCTCGATCGCCACCCCAGAGGCCACGGCGAAAATCCGCGCCCGGGTGTTGAGCCTGGCCAAGCCCGCCACCTGAATAAAAAAGGCGACTATCACACACTGATAGTCGCCTTTTTCACATCCTGCGCCGACTCACTTCCTGAGCGGCGACACATACAGCCGCACCAGCCCACGCAAGGTCTTGCGCCCCCAGAACTTCAATGGAATCTGCTTGAGAATCTCTCGCGCCAGCGGCCGGTCACGGTCGGCGGTCTTGAGGAACATCGAGTTCAGGAAGTTGTAGCGCACGGCGTCGTAAGCCGGATGCTCGCTGAACTTGGCGTAGGTCTTGAGGATGTTCTGGATCATGTAGCGGTGGTTCTTGTAGGTGTTGCTGGCATGCTGCCGATAGCGCGCCATCACCACACCCAGCGCGTCAATGGTGTACCCCGCCGCCGTGATCTTCAGCTGGATCAACAGGTCTTCCAGCGGGATATCCGGGTCGAAGCCGCCGACTTCATCCAGCACTTCGCGGCGAATCAGCATGGTCGGCGCAGGCGGGAAAGGCTTGCGATCCATGAACATGTCGTCGAAATCCAGGCTGCGAAACGGCACGTCGCGACGCTGCTTTTTCTCCGGGTGCAGGTTGCCTTCGCCATCGATCAACTCGATGTTGCCGGCGCACATCCCGACGTTCGGCTTGCCGTCCATATACGCGACCTGAATCGCGATACGATCCGGCAACATGATGTCGTCAGAACCGAACGAGGCGATCAAGCTGCCCTTGGCGCGCGCGATGGCGCCATTGAGCGTTGCGGTCAGGCCTTGATTCTTCTGCACCTGAAAGTCAAACCCGTGCTCGGCCTGCAGGCGCTGAATACGCTCAACACTGTCGTCGGTGGAGCCGTCGTCTACCACCAGCAGCTCAATGTTGGGATAGGTCTGGCCAAGCACACTGAGGATGCTTTCTTCAATGTAACGGCCATGGTTATAGGACGCGATAATCACCGAGACCAGGGGTTGTTGCGTCGTCATGCTCTACCTACTTCTTTCAAACCGGTTTCGATCAGGTCTAGGTATTTCTGCTGGAATTCCGCCAGCGCGTGATTCTGTTCCAGGTACTGGAACACCTGCTCGCCCTTGGCGCGCAGTTGCTCGTCGCTCATGGCCAGGTAAGTGTCCAGGGCCGTCGTCAGTTGCTCCACATTGCCAGGCTCATGGGACAAGCCGCCCGCCCCCTCGACCAGCGGCAACATGGCCGGGCCGTTTGAGGCGATCACCGGCAGGCGCCCGCTCATGCCTTCGAGCAATGCCAGCCCCAGGCCTTCGAGCAGGGACGGCATGGTCCAGATGTCAAAGGCACGTACGTACTGGAGGCCGTCTTCACGAAAACCCAGCAGGTGTGCACGGCCGGTCAGGCCCAGGCGCTCGATGTCTGCGCGCAGGTCCGCCTCGGCGCGGCCAGAACCGATGATGCCGACCTGGGCGTTCGGGTACTTGTCCTTCAGGCGGGCAAAAGCCTGCAGCAGATGGGTGTGGCCCTTGATCGGCACCAGCCGGCCCAGGGCCCCGATGATGCGCGCATCCATGGGCAGCCCCAAGGCTTGCCGCGCTTGCTCACGGGGCAGCTGCAAGGCTTCGGCCTGGGGGATGTCGATGGCATTGGTCACGAAGGAGGTGTTGTCGCGCGTGAAGCCGCAATTGAGACCGACCAGATAATCCCTGACCGCCGCCGACACCCCGACAAAGCGCCACGCCGGGCTGACCAACCGACGCGTCTGGCGCCGGCGATAGGCTCGCTCGTATTCGCCAAAGCCGTGGGAAATGCCGATGCACAGCGGGATCTTCAACCAGCGGTTGAGCGACAGCATCATGTTCACCGACTTGAAACGGTTACAGATGACCACATCGAACTTCTGCTCACGGCAATACTTGTAGATTTCCCACATGGCACCGAGGCGGATGCCCTTGAGAGCCTTCTCCGGAAACTCGAAATACTTGGAATGGTCAGCCACGCTGAGGGGCTGGCCCGGTTGCGGGCGACCGCTGAGAAACGCCGAGGTCACCTCAAAACGTTCAACCGGCAACGACTTGACGATCTGCTCACCGAGGTCGGCGAAATCATTGACCTTGACGTTGTAGTCCGGCTGTAACTGCAACACCTTGAAACGAGGTTCCATATCACTCCATGGGGCAATCAGGCTGCGGGCGGCAGCCCAACGAATAGGTAAAGGCTCAATCCTGTTTCAGGACCCAGAGCAGCTCGTGACGCCGTACCGCCTTGCGGAAGAACTCATTCTCCCCATAAGGCGATGGTCCACGCCCTGCCAGCACTCGCTGCAACAGGCGACGCACACGGCGCTTGAACGGCGGGCGTGGCTGCAGGTCATGCATCATGCCCAGCGCCATGGCCTTGTCTTGTTGAGTGCGCAACGATAGCACCCGGCAGCACGGCTCAAGCACCTGATCCGTATCAAACTGTGGCGGCAAGGCCACACCGGCGCCGGAGTCGCCCATGGGCCAACGGTCATTATCATGCAGATGGTTGGCATAACCGAGCAACGTGGTCGGTTGCCATTCAAGTCCTTCCAGCGCTTCCACCACTGCGGCATGCGCATAGATGTGGTCCGGATGCGGGTCAAGGACCGGCGTGGGCAACACAATCACCTCGGGACGCGCCTTGAGCAGCAACGCCCGCAGGTCCGCAATCAGGTTGACCCAGGTCGGCGCGCCGTCCACATCGCCCGGCAGGGCGAATGCATTGAACTGACGAAACAGCCGTGTATCGTCCATTTCCGCTTCGCGGGAGGCCTGGGGCTGATCCGGCGTGGCGCGCATGGCCGGCAGTTGCAGGCAAAAATAACCCAGCTGCACGCAGTGCGCTTCGGGAACCCCGGCCCAACGCGGCACGGCAATGCTGTCCCAGGCGCGCAGGCGCCCCTTGTTCCGCGCGGCATCGGCCTTGGGCATGCCCATCTGTTGATAGTGCTCAGCCTCGATTTCGCCTGCCGTCAGCGTCACGATCCAGCTTTCATCCGCCTGGCCGTACAAACCGAACGCCGCCAGCTCGGCATCATCGGCATGGGGCGCAATCACCATGACCCGCTGGCGGGCGTAATCCGGTTGGCGGAACACCCACAGGGTCATGTCGCCGACCACGCGGCAGTAGCGCCCGCGCAGGCTCAGCTCACCGGCTGCCAACGCCTGTGCCGAGCCCGTGAGGTTCAGGTAACGCTTGCCAGACACCCCACGCTCAAACACTTGGCGATCGCCCGACAACAGCACGGTCGGGTCAAGAAAACGCCCCAGCAGATTACTTTTCAGCTGCACTTCGACGATCAACGTCTCATCGCCCACCAGGCTCAGCGGTGCCTGGGGAACCAGGCGACCAGCCTCCACGCGCAAGGCGGCCGACTGGCTGCCCGCAGGGAAGCGGTACTGATAGTCTTCCTTGGGTGAATAAAACAGATGGTCGGCAAACCACGCTTCATGGGCAGCCCACAGCAGCACCGCCAGCAGTGGCGTCAACCACCAGGCCACCAGCACGCCGGCGAGCACCAGCCCCACCAGGGCGATCAACAGCGCCACGCGTTTGTTACGGCGGTGGCGCTGCAGCAATTGACGTTTACGGCTCATAGGCTGAACACCGGCACGGGGTTGCACCAACGCTCTTTGTATTCACGGTCGGCGCGTCCGAAGGAGAAACGCAGGGGTTTATTCACGGCGCGCGCCTGCTCCCAGGCACTTTGCGTATTGAGAAAACTCAATACGCTGCCGGGGCTGAACGCACGGGTTTCAGGGTCGACCCCACCATTGACGTACTCAATGCTCACCCACTCGGGCGCCTCGACGCGGTACACCAACTGCACGGCGATGGGGGCGTCATTGAGAAACAGCACCGAGCCGATCAAAAACTCCTTGAGCAGCTCCAGCACGTCGGCCAGACGCTCGGCGCCGGTGGCGGCAAACCCCCAGCGGCGCTGGAACAGGTCGCAATAGATCGCCGCCAGTTCAGTGCTGGAAAACTCGCTGACGGCCCGTACCACGCCGCCCGCTTCTTCCAGCAAGCGCAACTCGCGGCGCTGGTTGTAGCGAAACTTCTTCGACAGGTCTTCAGGGGTACGCGCCATGGCCAGTTGCTCGGCCTGAGGTTTGAGGGTGCTGATGCGCCCTTCGTTCAGCGCCGACAGGTAGCGCCCGCGATGGCGTACCGGCAACTGCGCGTCTGCAGCAATCGGCAGGATGATCTCGGCATTGCCCAGGTCAAACAGGCCTTTCTTGCCGCTGCGCTTGAGCACGTCCTTGGACAAGGCCAGGTCGCGGCCCCAGGTGGCAATCGCCCCCTTGAGCTCGCCGTCCTGCTCCCAGCCCAGGTAACGCACGGGAATCTGTGCCAGGCGGGCCAGCCGCTCGATCACGAGCGGGTGGGTTGCCACACTGCCGCCAAAACGCTGCCAGGCCTGGGCGTAAACCTCGGCCTCGACAGGCGCCCAGCCACGTTCACGCCAGCCCTGGAAGCGGTTCAGCATTTAGACCACAGCGTCATAAGGGTCCACGCCGTCCTTGACCACCAGGATGTCTTCCATGATCAGGTACTGCAGGTCGGAACCGAAGAACATGTTCAGCGCGTCGGTCGGCGAGCAGATCATCGCCTCGCCACGACGGTTGAGCGAGGTGTTCAGCGACACACCGTTGCCGGTCAGCACTTCCAGCTCTTTCATCATGTCGTAGTAGCGCGGGTTGTACTCGCGCTTGAGCACCTGGGCGCGGGAGGTGCCATCTTCATGGACCACTTCCGGCACGCGGGTCTTCCACTCTTCAGCCACTTCAAAGGTGAAGGTCATGAACGGTGCCGGGTGATCGACCTTGATCATCTGCGGGGCCACGGTGTCGAGCATCGACGGGCAGAAAGGCCTCCAGCGCTCGCGGAACTTGATCTGGTGGTTGATGCGATCGGCCACGCCGGTGGCGCTTGGGCAACCGATGATCGAACGACCACCCAACGCACGCGGGCCAAACTCCATGCGGCCCTGGAACCAGGCCACCGGGTTGCCGTCGACCATGATCTTGGCGATGCGCTTGGGCATGTTCTCGATCTTGCGCCAGTTCGGCTTGCTCTCGTGCTTGGCGCACGCGGCAATCACGTCTTCGTTGCTGTAGGACGGGCCGAGGTAGACGTGTTCCATCTTCTCCACCGGCACACCACGGGCGTGGGACACGTAGGCCGCCGCGCCAACGGCGGTGCCGGCATCGCCGGACGCAGGCTGTACGAACAGCTCTTTCACGTCATCACGGGCAATGATTTTCTGGTTCAGCTTCACGTTCAACGCACAACCACCGGCAAAGGCCAGCTTGCCGGTGTCCTTGAGGATGTCGCCCAGGTAGTGGTCGATCATCTGCAGGGCCAGCTTCTCGAACAGCGCCTGCATGCTCGCGGCGTAGTGGATGTACGGCTCGTCGGCAATATCGCCTTCGCGCTTCGGACCCAGCCACTCGATCAGTTTTGGCGAGAAGTAGAAGCCCTTGCCCTTCTCTTTGTAACGGCGCAGGCCGATGACATTGGCGTATTCGGTGTTGATCACCAGTTCGCCGTTCTCAAAGGAGGCCAGGCGCGAGAAGTCGTATTTGCTGGCGTCGCCGTACGGCGCCATGCCCATGACCTTGAACTCGCCGTCGAGCATCTCGAACCCGAGGAACTCGGTGATCGCGCCATACAGGCCGCCCAGGGAGTCCGGATCGTAGAATTCCTTGATCTTGTGGATCTTGCCGTTCTCGCCGTAGCCGAAGAACGTAGTGGCGTACTCACCTTTACCATCGATGCCCAGAATCGCGGTTTTTTCCTGGAAGCCGGAGCAGTGGTAGGCGCTGGAAGCGTGGGCCAGGTGGTGTTCAACCGGTTCGATCTTGATTTTCTTCGGATCGAAGCCCAGTTGCTCCAGGCACCAGACGATCTTGTTGCGATAGCGCTTGTAGCGGCGGTTGCCCATCAGGATTGCGTCGAGGGCGCGGTCCGGGGCGTACCAGTAACGCTTGGCGTAGTGCCAGCGCGCTTCGCCGAACAGGCTGATCGGGGCGAACGGGATCGCAACCACGTCAACGTCGGAAGGCTTGATGCCGGCCTGCTCCAGGCAGAACTTCGCCGACTCGTAGGGCATGCGGTTCTTTGCATGTTTGTCGCGTACGAAGCGCTCTTCTTCGGCGGCCGCGATCAGCTTGCCGTCGATATACAGGGCTGCGGAAGGATCATGGCTAAGGGCGCCGGACAGGCCAAGAATCGTCAATGCCACAGGGGTCTAGCCTCTTTTAGTCTGCATGCAGGCGGGTTGCGCCTGAAAAAAGTGTGCCTCTCGCCTGGGCGAGAAACAGCTAAAGGGCGGGATTATAGCGTAAACACGCCGCGTGATGATCTAGGGAATGTGGTGACCGGTTGTCACTGCACCCTAGCGGTAGATCTCGATACTGCCGTCCTTGCTCTGGCGGTAGATCGTGTAGGGCAGCACCAGCGTGTCCAGCACGCCCGAGGCCACGGCTTCGATGGCGATGACCGGGAAGGCATTGCCCGCGCTGTCCAGCACGCTCTGGTCTTTCAGGCTTTTTTCAGGCCTGGGTTCACCGTTGAGCGTGCAAAACCCGTAGATCACTCCGCTGTAGATACGCGGTACGTTTTCACAGTGGCTGCGCGAATCCTTGAGGTTCTGGCTGGCCACGGCGTCCGGGCGAAAAACCGTGTTGATGGTTCCGCAACCGGAAAGCAACAGCACGGCTGCTACCAGCAGTACTTGGGTTCCACGATTCATGGACGTCTCCTTTTACCCGAAAGGCTAGAACCGAGCCTGGCCCGGAACACCTATGTGGCTCCAGCTCATGATCGACTCGACCGCCAATAGATCCCCAGGTTGCCCAGCGTATTCTGCTGGTAAATCGTATAGGGCAGCACAACGGTATCAGCAACCCCGGAAGCTGCCATGTCGACCAGGACCAACGGTAACAACACACCGGTGTAGTCGGGCGCTGCATTCAGCAGGCAAAAGTCGAAAGCCAGGCCACTATAAACGCGGGGGATGGACTGACAGTAAGTCTTCTGGTTACGCAACTCCCGGGTGGCCGCCACATCGTCGCGCAGTACGGTATTCAGCGTACCGCAGCCGTTCAAGGCAAGGGCAACGACACTCAGTATCGTCGTGTTTTTCAAGGTCATGACGAGTCCTCTCCAAGGGTCCGCCACGCTAGCACCCACCCACTCCGTACCCCAGCCAGGCGCGCCGATGCGACTCGTAAGAAAACTCCGAAATGGTAAAAATCGCCCAAACCACTAAACTCGCGCCCTTTTGCGCGTCTATGACCTATGCGCCACAGATTTCGGCTGCCCCATGAAAACCCTTGCCCGCTTTACCCTGTTACTGCCCAGCCTGCTCGCCTTGGGCGCCCCCGCATGGGCGGAAGACGCCCCACTGATCCTCGACCCCAGCGTGGTCACCGGTTCACGCAGCGCCAGCCCGACCTTCGACCTGCCCTACTCGGTAAACAGCATCAGCCACGAGCAGATCAGTGACGGCCAACTGGGCATCAACGCCTCCGAAGCCTTGTCCCGCGTGCCCGGCCTGGTGGTACAGAACCGCCAGAATTATGCGCAGGACCTGCAGATCTCTTCCCGTGGCTTCGGCGCCCGCTCGGCGTTCGGCGTGCGCGGCATCAAGCTGATCGCCGATGGCATTCCGGCCAGCACCCCGGACGGCCAGGGCCAGGCAGCGACGTTCAACCTTGATACGGCCGAACGCATCGAAGTGCTGCGCGGTCCGGCCGCCACCCTGTACGGCAGCAACGCCGGCGGGGTGATCCAGATGTTTTCCCGCGACGGCGAAGGCCCGCCACGCATCGGTGCCGAGACCCTGGTGGGCAGCGACGGCCTGAGCAAAAACCACCTCACGGCTGAAGGCGCCGCGAATGGCGCAGGCTTTGTGCTCGACGCTTCGCGCATGGACACCGACGGCTACCGCGACCACAGCAGCGCACGCCGCGACCAGACCTTTGCCAAGCTCAACGTCCAGCCGGACGATGACAGCAAGCTCGCGCTGATCTACAGCAGCCTGGAGCAGAACGGCACCCAGGACCCACTGGGGCAAACCTGGGCGGCTTACAAGGCAGACCCGCGCTCGGTGGCACCGGCGGCGTTGTTGTACAACACGCGCAAAAGTATCGATCACCAGCAAATAGGCCTGAATTACGAGCGCTACATCGGCGATGCAACCCTGCAAGTGAATGCCTATACGGGGCGGCGGAGCGTGATTCAGTACCTGTCGATTCCAGGTGGCACCGCCGCCGACAAGCGCGGCGGCGTTGTCGACTTCGACCGCACGTTCTACGGCGGCTCCGTCCATTGGCTGCAACCCATCACCAGCGCCCCCGGCGACCTGACCCTGATCACCGGCCTCGACTACGACCGCAGCCGGGATGACCGCCAGGGCTATTCCAATACCGTCAATGGCGTGCACGGCGTCAAGGGCGCCCTGGGCCGTGATGAAATCGACACCGCTACCAGCCTCGATCCGTTCGTGCAGGCCAACTGGCTGCTCGGCGACTGGACCCTGCAAGCGGGCCTGCGCCACAGCAGCATGACCATGGACGTGGACGACCACTACCTCAGCGACGGCAATGACAGCGGCAACAAGACCTATCAGAAGAACACGCCGTCGGTCAGCGTCATGTATGCCTTCACCCCGGACCTGCACGGCTATGTAAGCGCGGGCAAGGGGTTTGAAACCCCGACCCAGGCCGAGTCGGCCTATTCCAGCACCGCCAACGGTTTCAACTTTGCGCTCAAGCCATCGGTCAGCAAGCAATATGAAGTCGGCTTGAAAGCACGCGTCGGTCAAGACACCCGTGTTAACGCCGCGCTGTTCCAGATCACCACCGAGGACGAGTTGGTGGTGCAACAATCCGTCGGCGGCCGCACCACCTACCAGAATGCGGGCCGCACCTTGCGTCGGGGCTTTGAATTGGGCCTGGAAAGCCAGTTGAGTGAACAATGGAGCACCAGCCTCGCCTACACCCGCCTGCAAGCCACCTACGACAGTGACTTCGTCAGCGGCGGCACGACCGCCGTCGACAAAGGCAACTACCTGCCCGGCGTGCCCCAAACCACCCTGTTCGCCGAGCTGAACTGGAAGCCCCGGGACTGGCTCAGCACCGCCCTCGAAGGCCTGTACCGCAGCAAGGTCTACGTCGAAGACACCAACCAACAGCACGCAGCACCCGGCTACAGCGTGTTCAACTGGCGTGCGCGCTTCGAGCAGAAGATCGAGCACTGGACCTTCCACCAGACGTTGCGCCTGGACAACCTGCTGGATCGCCAATACGTGGGCTCGGTGATCGTCGGCGACGGCAATGGCCGCTACTACGAAGCTGCGCCCGGCCGTTCGTGGTATGCGGGCGCCGGCGCCGAATACCAATTCTGATCGATCGCGCCAGCCTGAAGGTAACGGCCGGCACCCTGCAATTAGCATCACGACGCGACGTTCAGATGACCTACCAAGCCCAGTACGAAGGCATGATCTTGCTCAAGGCCCAATAACCCGCTAGTGGCTCGCCACCACTCGACGACTGGCAAAGCTGAAGCTCAACACCACAAAAATCAGCACGCCGGTCGCCACCTGCTGCCAATAGAAGTTCCAGCCGATCAGCAGCAGGCCGTTGGCGATGACGTTGATGAACAGCACGCCGAGCAGAGTCCCGGGGATATTCGCCCGGCCCTGCCGACTCAACGTGGTGCCGATAAACACCGCGCCGATGGCATTGAGCAGGAATGCATTGCCAGACAAGGGGACATAGGCACTGACCGTCGAACTGAGCAGCACCCCGGCCACCCCGCACGCCAGGGCAGTGGCCAGCGCCACCACGGTGACGATCCGCCGCACCGACAACCCCGAGTAGTACGCCAACAGCGGCTGCGTACCTTGGGCCAGCAGCTCGCGCCCCAGGCGCCCGCGAGCCAGTGCCAGGCCATAGAACAATGCCAGCCCCAACACGATCAACAGCGCAGGCAGGCCGGCCAGCCCCGGCTTAAGGCCCTCGGCGATGTAAATCGGCTGGCCGCCGTCCGACATCAGTTGCTGGGCGCTGGTGCCGATAAATAACGTACCGAGCGTGGCGAGAAACGGACTGATCCGCAGCCCCGCGATCAGCCCTGCATTCACCAGCCCCACTGACAACGCAGCCGCCAGCGCCCCCACGACTGCAATCGCCCAGCCATGGCCGCCATTGAGCAGCACCACGAACGTAAAGCTGGCGAAATCCAGCGCGGTGCCCACCGACAGGTCGATGCCGCCCGCCGCCACCGCGTAGGTCATACCGATCGCCACGACCGCCAGCAACACGAAATTGTTCAGCACCAGGCTTTTCAAGTTGCCGCTGCTGAGAAACCCCGGCGCCTGTAGCGCAAACACCAGGACGATGACCGCGAACACCAACGGCAATGTCAGCGGCAGTAATGCGCGTGGGTTCATGAGCGGGCTCCTCGATTCAAGGCACTGGAGGCCGCCACCACCAACAGGATCAACACACCCTGCACGCCGTTGACCCAGAAACTCGACACGTTCAACAGCTGAAATCCGTTGATCAGAAAACCGATCAGCAAGGTCGCGAGCAACGTGCCCGGGATGCTTGCCACCAACCGCCAGGAAAACACCACGCCGAGAAACGCGATCGCCACCACCGACAGCAGCATCTCACCGGAACCGGTGGTGCTGCCGCTGAAAAAAGCCGCCGAGCACAACGCGGCCACCGCCGCACACGCGCCCGACAGCAGGTAACTCGACACCACATACCCTGCATTGTGCAGACCCGCCGCCTCGGCCGCCTGAGGGTATTCACCCACCGCGTGCAAACGCAGCCCATAGGCTGAATGCTGGATCAGCAGCGTCAACAGCCCGCCCGTGACCAGCAACACCCACGCCAGCGCCGGCACGCCCAGCCAACTGCCGCCGCTGAGCACATCGAGCAGGGGCGAGTCGGTGGAAACCACGGTGTTCTCGGTCAGCACCAGTTCGAGTCCGGCCAGCACATTCATGCTTGCCAGCGTCGCCAACAAAGGCGGCAAGCGCAGCACTACCACCGCCAAGCCATTGAGCAGCCCGACCGCGAGACCGCAACCCAGGGTCAGCAACAGGGTGAGCCAGAGTTCCAGCCCGGCATTGTTGAGCCGGCTGAATACCGCCGCGCACAAGCCAAGGTTCGCTGCCAGTGACAGGTCCAACCCACCGGCGACCACATTCGAGCCGCCGCCGATAATCACGCAGGTGAGCCCAAAGGCCAGCACCCCGAGGATCGCCGACTGGCTGAACACATTCGCAAGGTTGGCCACCGAGAGGAAGTTCGGCGCCGCCACGGCAAACCCCAGCAGGATCGCCAGAAACACGCCCACGGCCCCTCGACGTAACACCAGCACCCACACGCGTTGCGAAAAACCTGACGCGGTTGCCTCAAGCATGTTCGACCTCCCGCGGTTGCACAGCAGGTACTGGCACCGCGCCCGTGGCACACGCCAACAACAGGTCACTGTCGGCGTCCCCGGCGCGAAACTCACCGGCTATTTCGCCACGATGCAGGACCAGAATTCGATCGCTGATGCCCAACAATTCCGGCAAGTCCGATGACAACACCAACACCGCGGCGCCCCCCTCGACCAAGCGTCCGATCAATCGATAAATTTCCACTTTGGCGCCGACATCCACGCCCACACACGGCTCATCCAACAGGTACACCGCCGAGCGCCGGCTCAGCCATTTACCCAGGGCAACTTTCTGCTGATTGCCACCACTGAGCTGGCTCACCGCCGCGTGGGGCCCAGGCGCCTTGATCGCCAGTTCGTCGATCAAGCGCAGGCTTTCTGCGTGCTCCTTGCGGCGGCTCAGCAGCCCCCCGCGACTGAACCGCGAAAGCCCTGCCAACGTGAGGTTTTCCAGCACCGACAGCAGCGGCGAAATCCCTTGGCTGCGGCGCTCTTCCGGCACCAGGGCGATGCCGGCCGCAATCGCCTGGCCGGGGGAACGCAGGCGCAATACACGCCCATCAAGATGAATGCTGCCGCTGTCTGCACGCACCACGCCAAACAGGGTCTTGAGCAATTCCTTGGCCCCCGAGCCCACCAGCCCGGTCAGCCCGACGATCTCACCACGCCGCACCTCAAGATCGATCTGGCGGTAACGCCGGGCCAGGTTCAACCCACGCACTTGCAGCAGCGGCTTGCCAAGTTCGACGCGGGCCTTGGGGTACATGTCCTGCACGTCGCGGTTGACCATCAGCCGCGCAATCTCGGCACTCGAGGTGTGCCGAGGCTCCACCACCGCGACGTCCCGGCCATTGCGCAACACCGTGACCTCATCACACAAGCTGTCGATTTCCTGCAGGTAATGGGAGATGTACAGGATCGACAACCCCTGGTCGCGCAGGCGCTTGACGATGCGCAACAACTGGTCGACCTCGCGCTTGACCAGCGCCACGCTGGGCTCATCGAACACCAGGATCTTCGGTTGGCGAATCAGCGCGCGGGTGATTTGCAGCACCTGGCGCTCGGCGCTGTTCAACTCGCTGATCAACGCGCTGGCCGGTAACTGCAGGTCGAAATACTCCGCCAGCAAGCGCTCGGCTTCACGCTGCTGCCGCCGACGGTCGACAAACGGCCCACGGCGCAACTCATGCCCGAAAAACAGCGCTTCGCCCACCGTGAAACTCGCCGGCAGCAGACGCTCCTGATGGATGAACTGCACGCCCAATGCATCCACTTGGCGCGGCGACAACGCGGCGTAGGCCTGACCGCCAATGCTCACCTGCCCGGCATCCGCCTTGTGAATACCGGCGAGAATCTTGATCAGCGTCGACTTGCCCGCGCCATTCTCACCCACCAGGCCGTGAATCGTGCCGCGCTCGACCTTGAGGCTCGCATCCTCCAGCGCCAACGTGGCGCCAAACCGCTTGCGCAGATGCTGCAAGTGCAACGCTGTCATCAATCACCCCGCAGTTGCTGAACCTGTGACAGGTTGGCGGCAGTGGTCAGCAACGTCGCTACATGGGTTTCCTTCGGCAGGTCATGCTGCCCGGCCAGGTAGCGTGCAACGTTCTGCACCGCCGTCTTGCCGATCAGCGCGGGCTGCTGCGCCACCACGGCACCGACCGGCGAATTCGCCTGGCCCAACAGCGCCAGCACTTCCGGCGTACCGTCGACGCCATAGGTCTTGATCTCAGTGCGCTTGGCATCGATCAACGCCTTGCTCGCGCCGAGTTGCGGGATATCCCACGCCGACCAGATCGCCGACACCGTGCCCGCCGGGTATTTGTTCAGCAGCGCCGAGACCTGGGAATACGCGTCCTGCACGGTGTTGGGAATCACATCGCGCAGTTCCGGCTGGATGATTTCGAGCTGCGGGTAATCCTTGAGTGCCAGCTTCAACTGGTCATAGCGAATCGCGCAGACCGGCACTCCGTAGAAGCCGTTGAACACCAGGATCTTGCCCTTGCCGCCGGCATCCTTGATCAACTGGTCGGCCAGCGCCTTGCCCGTGGCGACGTTGTCCGACGTGGTGTTATTGAGGCTGTACTGCGACGGCGCATCGATGGTGAACAGCGGGATGCCGGCCTTACTGATGCGCTTGAGCCAGGGGTCGATCACGCTGAGGGTACCGAGGGTCTGGATCACAGCATCGGGCTTTTGCGTGACCACGGTTTGCAGCTGGGTCACCAGGTTTTTGTCGTTTCGCCCGGCGTCGAGGGTGATGGGTGTACCGCCCAAGCGCTTGATTTCTTCGACCTGGGCCTGGAACGCCTTGATATCAAAATAGTGACTGGTGCCCGTCATGCTCACAGCGATACGTTTGCCGGCCAGTGACGGCACGGCATCATCGCCGTCTGCGGCGTGGGCGGTGCAGCTCAGCAACAGGGCGGCGCCGAGGCAGATCAAGCGGGAAAGCGAGGAAAGGCTGGAAGGCATACAGGGCTCCTGAGCCACCGGTGAAAGGGTTCACCCGATGGCATTGCAGCGCCCGTGCCAGGATTTTTATCGTTTTAAATCAGAAAGATAGAAAACGCGCGTAAAAACGGACTGTCATTCCTAAGCACAACTGCCCAATCACTGTTGCCCACGCAACACTTGTAGTGAGCGGGCTTGCCCCGCGCCGCGGTGTATCAGGCGCCTCAAGCGTGACTGACACGCCGCCGCGCCGTAGTGTGCCAGGCACCTCACGCGTGAATGACGCGCCGCCGCGCGGGGCAAGCCCGCTCACTACAGTTGCGTAAGCCCGTGAGGGTTAGAGGGTCTGTTTGGGCAGGCGTTGATCGATCAGTTGGTACAACGCGCTGCGTTCAGGCCAGTTGCGCATGAACCGCGCGCGGTCCTTGGCGTACGCCGGGGCGAAGCTGGCGTCAGAGCTGTGTTGGCGCATGGCGTCCAGGTCGATCAGCGACCAGCGGTCCTTGTCCCAGAACAGGTTATGGCCCTTGAAATCACCATGGCTGATGCGCTCGCGGATCAGTTCGGCGAACAGGTGATCCAGGGCCTGCAGTTCATTTTCCGGCGCGTCGCCGCTTTCGACGTAGGGCGCGAAACGCTCGATGATGTCCGGGCCCGCGATCAATTCCGTCACCAGATAGGCGCGACTGCGCAGCCAGAAAAAGCGCTTTTCCAGCACAGCCAGCGGCTTGGGCGTGGCGATGCCGAGAAACGCCAGGCGATTGCCCTCGCGCCAGGAATGCCAGGCGCGGCTCGGGCGCCAGAAGCGCTTGAGCCAATGGACGAACCCTTTGATGTTGTAGCGCTTGATCACCAGCGCGCGCCCAGCCAGGTCGGTCTTGGCCACCGTCGCGGCACCACCGGTCTTGAAGAGGTGGCCGCTGTCGAGCAACGTGTCAGCCTGCTCCAGCACTGGCAGCATGGCGGCTTCTTCCTCACGGCGGACCGCACGCAATGCAAACGGACCACGCACCACGCTGAACAGCGTGCACTCGCGGCCGACTTTGCTCAGGAAGTCCTTCAGGCGCCAGGCGCTGACCTTGCGCACCTGTTTTTCCAAGGCCTCAAGCGGCAAGGCATGTTCACCGTTGGCCAGCAGGTAGTACACCAGCAACTCTTCGGTAAAGGGTTCGAGGTTCTTCGGCAACTGGGCGAAAAACACCCCGAGGTTTTCCAGCACACGGTTGCGCGACAGTGGCTTGCCGGCCTCTTCGACGCGAATCCCCGCGCCATCGATCAAATACAGCTTGCCGTCTTGGCGCAGCAGGTTGTCCAGGTGCAAGTCTTCCTGCCACAGGCCCCGGGTATGCATCTGGGCAATCGCCCCCAGCGCTTCGGCGAGCACGGCGGTTTGTTCGTCTGCCAAGGGCGGCAGGTGTTCGACGACGTGCCAGGCATCAGCCAGGCTCTCGGCGCCCTCGATAAATTCGAACAGCAGCCAACCGCCCTCGCCTTCCTGCAACCCGTCGGCCAGCAGCAACGGTGTGGTCAGGCCTTGTTCGGCCAGCAAGCGTACGCCGCTGAGTTCACGCTGAAAATGCCGCGCCGCCTTGCCTCCCACCAGCAACTTGGCCAGCACCGGGCGACCGCGCCAGACGCCCGCGCCCACGTAGCGCTCGCCCGGCAGCACGCGCAGCAGGCTGAGCAGTTGCAACTGACCAGGGCCCGCCGCATCGGCAAGCTCAATCGTCATCGGCAAACTCGGGGTACGACCAGCGGTTTTCAGCTCGGACAAACGCATCAGCGGTTTTCCTTGTGGCTACGGCGGGCGCTCAAACGCTGGTACCACGTGGCGACCAGCGAGCTGTCCGCAGGTTGCTCCAGGTACGCCGCCAACAGCTGGCGTACCTGCGCATCCGACCATTGTGGCGCGCGACGCAACAACGGTTCCAGATCCTTGACCCGATCACGCCAGCCAAAGAGCAGCGGGCGGGTTTTCTCCAGGTCGATCAACTGCGCGGCATAACCGTCAGCAGTAGCCTGCAGGAAAATATGCTTGGGGTAGAAACAGCCATGCACCTGCCCAACGCTGTGCAGGCGGCGCGCCAATTGGCCGCACGCCAGCAGGATCGCGCGGTGCTGGGCATCGCTCAACTGCGGCCATTGCTCCAGCAGGGAATCCAGGTCGTTCCAGCCATCCAGCGCGCGGGTCAGCAGCATTGCGCGGTATTCACCGGCGACCTTGCGTTCGCCGTAGAACGCCGCTTGCAAGGCAGGAATGCCCAACGAGCGGTAGCGACTGATGTTGCGAAACTCGCGGGAGAAACTGGGCTCGCCAAACGGGCGGTGCAAGCTGCGCGTCAGGTAGTTGCTCTGGCGCTTGAGGTAGTAACCCTGGCCTTCAAGCTCCAGGCGGAACACGCTGCTCCAACCGCCACGGCTGGTGTTGGGCTCATCCACTGCGTCCAATTGCTTGGCCCACAGGGCATCGAAGCTTGCCAGGCCGTTGCGCTCAAGCAGGGCACGGTCTTCGGCCGCCAGGAAATCACTCATTCGCGTCCCTCGAAAAACTTCACCACATGGCGAATTCGCTGTTTGTCCGACGCCGTCAGGTGCGTGCGTTGGCGATATTGCATGTAGAAACGCAGGCGCTGGGTGGCCGACAAGTGATACTTGGCGACCTTGTCCAGGCAGGCCAGGTCTTTGGTGATGCGGTACTTGAGCCAGAAACCGCGCCAGAAATCACCGTTGGGGCAGTCGATCAGGTACAGGGTCTGCTGGTCATCGATCAGCAGGTTGCGCCACTTCAAGTCGTTATGGGTGAAGCGGTGATCGTGCATGGTCCGGGTGTATTCGGCGAGCTGGCGGCTGACCGCATCGACCCACTTGGGGTTCTTGAGCCTCGCGTCACGGCGCTCGGCGAGTGCCGACAGGTCTTCGGTTTCTGGCAGCTCACGGGTGATCATCGCGCCACGGTCGTAGGCCAGGCCCTTGCGCTCCAGGCCCCAGGCAACCACGTCGGCGGTGGGAATGCCCCACTTGGCAAAACGCTTGAGGTTCTGCCATTCGGACTTCACTCGGGGCTTGCCCAGGTAGCGGCGCAGGCCCTTGCCGGCGCCGGTGTAGCGCTTGACGTAATAATTGACCCCGCCCCGCTCCACGCGGATCACTTCCGACAAGGGGTCACGGGTCAATTGTTCACCTTGCAGCGCGAACACCGCTTCAAGGGTTCCAAAATCATCCGCCAGGGCAGAGTAGGCCGGTTCCAGGTTCCAACCCGCCATCAGATCGCATCCCCCAAGCGTTGCTTGCGCGCGTACAGCTTGTCCGCCTTGCGCTGCAGCAGGTTCAAGGACGCCGATTGCTCGGCCAGGATCTGGCGCAGCGGCTGGCGGAAGTAGCCCTTGAGGAAACGCAGCTTGTCACGGCGGGTCAGGCCGATTTCCAGTGCCGAGTAATACAGCGCCGACAAGTCCTTGTCGCGCCAGCGCAGCGGCAGGTGCGCCCGCAACTGGGCACGGTGCAGGTCGATCACCGACAGCTTGATGTGCTTTGCATCGACAGGTTGCGCGGTGTCCAGCAGGAAGTGGCACAGGTAGCAGTCGCGGTGGTTTACGCCGCCACGGTGCATGTCGCCGACCATGCGCGCCAGCTCAAGGGTGAGCGCATGGCGCAACGCAGGCGCGGGCGGCTCGGCCACCCAGTTGATCGTCAGGTCTTCGAGGCTGACGGTCGGCGCCAGCTCTTCGGTGATGATGAACGAGTGCTGGTCGGCCGGGTTGTTGCCTTTTTCACCGAACGCCACGCCGGTCATGGTCGGCACGCCGAGCTGCTGCAAGCGATGAATCGCCGCCCACTCAAGGCCTGCGCCGAGCACCGGCAACTTGGCGGTGATCAGGTTCTTGAAGATCTCACCCCAGCCGATGCCACGGTGGATCTTTACGAAATACGGCCGGCCCTCCACCACGGTACGCAACGTGCGGCGCGCCGCCAGTTCACGGAATACTTCGCCTTGCAGCTTCTCGACTTCGGCAAAGGCATCACGCCCGGCCCATAACGTCTTGAACGGTTCGGCAAGAATCAACTTCATCGGTTCGGCTCCGCCAGAATCACATCCGCAGCGTGCTGCGGCATGCTGTAGAGGTCGGCCGTCTCGGCGAAGGCCAACCCATTGCGGCCCCAGGCCGCGCGCTGTGCAGTGTCGGTGAGCATCTGCGTCAGGTACTCGTTGAGCTGGTTCTGTTCGAACGGCTCATCCAGCACCAGGCCGCTGTCGGCCTCGCTGATGTAGTGGGCATAACCACACACCGCCGAGACCAGCACCGGCAACCCAGCCACCAGGGCTTCGAGCAACACGGTGCCGGTGTTTTCGTTGTACGCCGGGTGAATCAGCAGGTCGGCGCCCAGCAGGAAGCGCGGGATATCGCTGCGGCCCTTGAGGAACTGCACATTGTCCCCCAGGCCCAGGGTGGCGCTTTGCAGTTGGAATACTTTGGGGTCGTCCTGGCCGATTACAAACAGGCGCGTGCGTTTTTTCAGTTCAGCCGGCAGTGCGGCCACGGCCTTGAGGCTGCGGTCGACGCCCTTGGTCTTGAAACCCGAGCCGATCTGCACCAGCAGCAAGTCGTCGTCACCCAGGTTGAATTCCTTGCGGAAACCTTCGCGGATTTCGGCGGCATTCGGCGGCGCACGACGGTCCTGGGCAATGCCCGGCGGCAGCAGGTGGAAACGTTCCAGCGGCGTGTCGTAGTGCTTGATGAACAGCGGCTGCTGCACTTCGGAAATCATCAGGACTTCGGTCTTGGCGTCCTTGGCAAACACCGCGCGCTCGTACTCGGCAAAGTGTTTGTAGCGGCCAAAATAGCGGTACAGCGAGTGGCGCAGATTCTGCGCCTTGTCTTCAAAGCAGCCGTCGGCGGCGTAGTACACGTCCAGGCCAGGCATCTTGTTGAAGCCAATCAAACGGTCCACCGGGCGTTTGGCCAGGTCGGCTTCCATCCACGCGCTGAGTTTCTCGTTGCGCCGATGGTTGAAGAACGCCTTGACCGGCGCCACCAGCACTTCGAAACCGGGCGGGATGTCGCCTTCCCAGATCAGCGTATACACACGAATCTGGTGGCCGCGCTGCTGGCACTCCAGGGCGATGCGCATGAAATCGCGCTGCAAGCCGCCAAAGGGGAAGTATTTGTACAGAACAAAAGCCAGTTGCATCAGTGCAGCTCCTCAGCCAGTAACAACGTGCTCAGCCGGCTTGCCACACGCTCAGGGTTCAGGCGCGTGAAGCACAGGGGCGATTCGCGCTTGATGTCGAACCGACGCAGGTCGTCGGCCGTCGGTTGATAGGTACAGTTTTTTTGCAGGCACGGTGCACAGGGGAAGTCGCTGGCGAGGTGAATCTGGCCCTTGCCGTAGGCGCCGGTCAGGCCGGGGTTAGTCGGGCCGAACAGGGAAATGGTCGGCACGTCCAGGGCTGCAGCCAGGTGACCCAGGCCGGTGTCCACCGCCACACAGGCACGGGCGCCGGCCAGTACGCGGGCGACGCCGGCGAGGTTCAACTTGGGCAGCACTTCGGCGTTGCTCAAACCTTTGGCCAGGCGTTCGGCCCGGGCTTTTTCGGCGGCATTGCCCCACGGCAATTTCACGTCCACGCCCAACCGGCCCATGCGTTCGGCCAGCTCGCGCCAGTAGGCTTCGGGCCAGTGCTTGGTGTCCCAGGTGGTGCCGTGCAACAGCAGCACGAACGGTTTTTTCGGCGGCAGGCCGAGCAGCTTGTCGACACTCAGGCCGTAGTCGCCCAGGGCCTTGGGCAGGTCATACCCCAGGGCCACGGCGAACAGCTGGCGCAAGCGCTCCACCGCATGCTGCCCACGGGCCACGGCCAGGCGTCGCGAGTAGAAGCGTGCGGCAATGGGTTCGCGGGCGGAGTTTTTGTCGAAACCCGCCACCGGAGCACGCACATAGCGGGTCAGCCAGGCGCTTTTGAACAGGCCTTGGGCGTCGATCACCAGGTCGTACTTGGTCGACTGGACGCTCTGCTTGAAGCGTCGCCACTCGCCACTCTTGATGGTCTGCCAGATGTTTTTGCGCCAGCGGCGAATGGCTACTGGGATCACCTTGTCCACCGCAGGGTGCCAGGTGGGGATCTCGGCAAAGCCTTCTTCCACCACCCAGTCGAAACGGATGCCGGGGATCGCCCGCGCCGCATCGGTCAGCGCCGGCAAGGCGTGGATCACATCGCCCAGGGATGAGGTCTTGATTACCAGAACGCGCAAACTATCGGACCTCGACCACAGTGCCCTGCAACCGCTGCAAGGCTTCGTTCACCGGCTGGGGCAGCAACTGGCGCATGCAGTTGTAGTGGCCAAAACGGCAAGTGCGTTCAAAACACGGGCTGCAGTCCAGGCCCAGGCGCACCACTTCGACCTTGTCGGCCAAGGGCGGGGTGAAACCCGGCGAGGTGGAGCCGTACACCGCGACCAATGGGCGATTCAGCGCCGCGGCCACGTGCATCAGGCCGGAGTCGTTGGACACCACCGAGTCGGCGCAGGACAGCAGGTCGATGGCCTCGGCGAGCGACGTGTCGCCACTCAGGTTCACGGCTTCTTCGCGCAGGCCGGGAATCAGGCGCTGGCGGATGTCTTCGCCCACCGGATGGTCCTTTTTCGAACCGAACAGCCACACCTGCCAGCCTTCGCGGATCTTGGCTTCGGCGACCTTGGCGTAATGCTCGGACGGCCAGCGCTTGGATTCGCCGAACTCGGCACCGGGGCATAGGGCCAACACCGGGCGGTCCAGGGTCAGGCCGAACTTGGCCAGCGCCGCGTCACGGCTGACCGGGTCGATCTCAAGGCTCGGGCGTGGATACGGCTGTGGCAATTCGGCGCCCGGCTCATAGGCCAGGGCCATGAAGCGCTCGATCATCAGCGGGTAGCGCGCCTTGTCCAGGGTGCGCACGTCGTTGAGCAGCACGTAGCGAAACTCACCACGCCAGCCGGTGCGCTTGGGGATGCCAGCAAAATACGGCACCAGCGCCGACTTGAGCGAGTTGGGCAGCAGGATCGCCTGGTCGTACTGGCCGGCCAGGGATTTGCCGATGCGACGGCGGGTCGCCAGTTCCAGCGCGCCATGGCCGAGCGGAAAGCTCAAGGCCTTGCGCACTTCGGGCATGCGCTCGAGGATCGGGCGGCTCCACTCCGGGGCAAGCACGTCGATCTGGCAGTCTGGATGGCGCAGGCGCAGGCACTGGAACAGTGTCTGTGCCATCACCATGTCACCGACCCAACTGGGCCCAACGATCAGAATATTCATGTAGTTTCCACAAACGATACGGGGAGGCTAATGCCTCCCCGCCTCGATAATTTCTGTAGGAGACGAACAACCTGCAGGAGCCGGCTTGCCGGCGATGACGTCCGAAAGATCACCATGGATGCCAAGGGCCTCAATCGCCGGCAAGCCGGCTCCTACAGTTGACTCAACTTAACCCCAGTTCTTTCCAGATCCGCATCACCTGGCGCCGTTCGTCGGCGAACTGATCCCCGGCGACCGTGCCGGCCTCGTTTTGCAAGGCCTGGCGATGCGCGGCGGAACGGTAGGCCTTGTACACCTCACGCAGCAAGTGGGCATCGGCGGCGGGCATCAGCCCGACCTGCTCCAGGCCTTCCAGGATGCGGATATTGTCGGTATAGCGCAGCAACGACGGATGTTGCGCAGACCACGCCAAAGCCGCGTATTGCACCATAAATTCAATATCGACGATACCTCCGGCGTCCTGCTTGAGGTCGAACACCGCCGTGGGCTCGAAGGCATTGGCGCCGGTGCCGGCCGCCGTGGTCTTGGTGCCCAGGTTGTCACGCATCTTGGCACGCATCTCACTGACTTCCTGGCGCAGCGTCTCCAGGTCGCGCTCACGCCCCAGTACGTTGGCCCGCACCTGCTCGAATGCGCGGCCCACATCCTGGCTGCCCACCAGCACCCGCGCACGGATCAAGGCCTGATGTTCCCAGGTCCAGGCTTCATTTTGTTGATAGCGGTCAAACGCACCGAGCGAACTCACCAGCAAACCGGAAGCACCGGAAGGACGCAGGCGCATGTCCACTTCATAGAGCTGCCCGGAGTTGGTCTGGGTCGTCAGCAAATGGATGATCCGCTGGCCCAGGCGCGTAAAGAATTGCGCACCGTCGATCGGCTTGGCACCGTCGGTTTCAGCCTGCGGGTCGCCGTCATGGATAAACACCAGGTCAAGGTCCGAACCATGCCCCAGTTCGATCCCGCCGACTTTCCCATAACCGACAATGATGAAGCCAGGATCGCACAACGTCCCGTCCAGCCGTTGCGGCGAGCCGTGGCGCGCCACGGTCTGGCGCCAGGCCAGCGCCAGCACTTGCTCAAGGATGGCTTCGGCGAGCCAGGTCAAGTAGTCGCTGACCTTCATCAATGGCAGGCTGCCGGCGATTTCCGACGCCGCGACGCGCAGGCGGTGGGCCAGCTTGAAGTGGCGCAGGGCCTCCATCTGCTGCTCAAGGTCATCCTCGGGGATGCGCGTGAGGCGTTCGCGCAGTTCGGCGGCGAGTTCCGGCGCCAAGGGCGGCTTGAACAGGCGGCCTTCGTTGAGCAATTCGTCCAGCAACAATGGGAAACGCGTGATCTGCTCGGCGATCCACGGGCTGGCGGCGCACAGGGTCAGCAGCCGGCGCAGGGCGTCGGGGTTTTCCGTGAGCAGCACCAGATAAGCGGAACGACGGGCGACGGCCTCGACCAGCGGCAGCACGCGCTCCAACACCAGGTCCGGGTTGGCATGCTCGACGGCCTGGGCCAATAAACGCGGGATAAACGCATCCAGTCGCTCTCGGCCCAGGCGCTGCATAGCGCGCAACTGCGGACTGCTGCGCAGGCTGGTCAGGGCTTTCAGGGCTTTGGGCGCGTCGGTGAAGCCACCCTCGGCCAATTGGCGACAGGCAGCGTCTTCATCTTGGGATTCTTCCCACAGCGGCAACCACTCACCGCCCACAACCAGCTCGCTTTCTTCGCCCTCTTCTTCATCCGGGTCGGCGATGACCTGGCGGAAATGCCAGTCAATGCGACCGCGCCAGTCCATCAGGCGCTCATGGAAGCTCGCCCAATCGGCAAACCCCAGCATAAAGGCAATGCGCGCCTGGTCTTCCGGGCTGTCGGGGAGCATCTGGGTCTGACGGTCGGCAATCGCCTGGATAGCGTGTTCGGTGTAGCGCAGGAATTCATAGCCATTGCGCAACTCGGCGATCACCGCCGGCGGCAGGTAGCCCTGGCCTTCCAGGGTGCCGAGCACCTTGAGCAACGGCCGTTGCTGCAGGCTGAGGTCGCGGCCGCCGTGGATCAGCTGGAACGCCTGGGCGATGAACTCCACCTCGCGAATGCCGCCCGCCCCCAGCTTGATGTTGTCGGCCATGCCCTTGCGCCGCACTTCCTGCTGGATCAGCTGCTTCATGGTGCGCAGCGCTTCGATGGCGGAAAAATCCAGGTAACGGCGGTAGACGAACGGCCGCAGCATGTCGAGCAACTGCGCGCCGGCCACCTGATCACCGGCCACTACGCGCGCCTTGATCATCGCGTAGCGTTCCCAGTCGCGGCCCTGGTCCTGGTAGTACTGTTCCAGCGCATTGAAGCTGAGCACCAACGCGCCGGCCGAGCCGTAGGGGCGCAGGCGCATGTCGACACGGAATACAAAGCCGTCGACGGTCATCGGGTCGAGGGCCTTGATCAGTTTTTGACCCAGGCGAATGAAAAATTCCTGGTTGTCCAGGGCGCGCTTGACCCCCACGGTTTCGCCGCCTTCGGGGTAGGCGAAGATCAGGTCGATGTCGGAAGAGAGGTTCAGCTCCACGGCGCCGAGCTTGCCCATGCCAAGGATGACCATATGCTGTGCTTCACCGCTGCGCCGGCCGGTGGGCGTACCGAACTGCACGCAGTGGCGCTGGTACAGCCATTGGTAGGCCTGGTCGATGCTGGCGTCGGCCATGTCGGAGAGGTCACGGCAGGTTTGCACCAGATCGGCCTGGCGCGTCAGGTCGCGCCAGATGATGCGCACTTGCTGGCGGGTGCGCTGGCGGCGTAGCACGCGGCCCAATTCATCTTCTGTTTCAGCCTGTTGCACGGCGGCGGCGATCTGCCCGCACAGTTCGTCGGGCGCAAAGCCGCGATCCAACTCGCCCCAGGCCACCAGCTCAAGCAACATCAAAGGGTCACGAAGGCTCTGTTCAATGACGAAATCACTGGCGGCGCATACGCGGGCGAAGTCGGCCCACCGTTGCGGCGTCCACGCAGAAAGTCCATGATCGTCGTCCAGCGCGGCCACTGCGTCACGAAATGACTGCTCGGCCCGCTGGGCAAAAGGCAAGAGAACGGCCGGCAGTTCGGCCAGCGTGGGAAGGCTCATGGTCTATCCTTGTTCGGCGCGTAAAAGGCGTGTTGCCGTGAAGGCAAGAACCACGCTTGGTGAAGGACTGTCGAACAAAGGTGAGAAATAGCTGAAATTAATTTCATTTTGGCAGCCAGCATCAAACTTTCACCTTTTCTTGTTCGCAAAAGATCAACAATAACGATTATGCTCACCAGCCAGACCGAGCCATACGCTCAGTCTTGTGTAGTTTTACTACTCGTATATACATTCGAAAGGCTGAAATGGCCGACGATTTGTAGTAAAACTACAGGACGCCGAAGCAACCTTCGGCCATCCAAGAATTTATGTCGTCTGCCCACAAGGCCAGTCGCAAACTCAGGCAACCGATTCTGGTAGCCTTTCCGCCCTGGAGCAAGCCATGCAAGACCTCGATCCCGTCGAAACCCAGGAATGGCTGGACGCCCTGGAATCGGTTCTCGACAAAGAAGGCGAAGACCGTGCTCACTACCTGATGACCCGTATGGGCGAACTCGCGACCCGCAGCGGCTCGCAACTGCCCTACGCCATCACCACGCCATACCGCAACACCATCCCCGTTACCCACGAAGCACGCATGCCTGGCGACCTGTTCATGGAACGCCGCATTCGCTCGCTGGTACGTTGGAACGCCATGGCGATGGTAATGCGCACGAACTTGAAAGATTCGGACCTGGGCGGTCACATCTCCAGCTTCGCTTCCAGCGCAACCCTGTATGACATCGGCTTCAACTACTTCTTCCAGGCCCCGACCGACGAACACGGCGGCGACCTGATCTACTTCCAGGGCCACACCTCCCCAGGCGTCTACGCCCGTGCGTTCATGGAAGGCCGCATCACCGAAGAACACATGAACAACTTCCGCCAGGAAGTGGACGGTAACGGCCTGTCGTCGTACCCGCACCCTTGGCTGATGCCTGATTTCTGGCAGTTCCCGACTGTATCCATGGGCCTGGGCCCGATCCAGGCGATCTACCAGGCTCGCTTCATGAAGTACCTGGAAGCCCGTGGCTTCATCCCTGAAGGCAAGCAGAAAGTCTGGTGCTTCCTGGGCGACGGCGAGTGCGACGAGCCGGAATCCCTGGGTGCCATCTCCCTGGCTGGCCGCGAGAAGCTGGACAACCTGATCTTCGTCATCAACTGCAACCTGCAGCGCCTCGACGGCCCGGTTCGCGGCAACGGCAAGATCATCCAGGAACTCGAAGGCGTGTTCCGCGGTGCTCAGTGGAACGTGACCAAAGTCATCTGGGGCCGTTTCTGGGACCCACTGCTGGCCAAGGACGTCGACGGCATCCTGCAACGTCGCATGGACGAAGTCATCGACGGCGAGTACCAGAACTACAAGGCCAAAGACGGCGCGTTCGTGCGCGAACACTTCTTCAACACGCCTGAACTCAAGGCGATGGTTGCAGACCTGTCCGACGACGAGATCTGGAAACTCAACCGTGGCGGCCACGACCCGTACAAGGTCTACGCGGCGTACCACGAAGCGGTGAACCACAAAGAACAACCGACCGTCATCCTGGCCAAGACCATCAAGGGTTATGGCACCGGTGCCGGCGAAGCGAAGAACACTGCGCACAACACCAAGAAAGTCGATGTCGACAGCCTGAAGTTGTTCCGCGACCGCTTCGACATCCCGGTCAAGGACGAAGAGCTGGAGAACCTGCCGTTCTTCAAGCCGGAGCCGAACAGCGCCGAAGCCCGTTACCTGGCCGAGCGCCGCGCCGCACTGGGTGGTTTCGTGCCACAGCGTCGCGCCAACAGCTTCAGCGTACCGACGCCAGACCTGAGCACCCTCAAGGCCATCCTCGACGGCTCGGGCGACCGTGAAATCTCCACCACCATGGCTTTCGTGCGCATCCTGGCGCAGCTGGTCAAGGACAAGGACATCGGCCCGCGCATCGTGCCGATCATCCCGGACGAAGCCCGTACCTTCGGTATGGAAGGCATGTTCCGTCAGTTGGGCATCTACTCCTCCGTCGGCCAGCTCTACGAGCCAGTCGATAAAGACCAGGTGATGTTCTACAAGGAAGACAAGAAGGGCCAGATCCTCGAAGAAGGCATCAACGAAGCGGGCGCCATGAGCTCCTTCATCGCTGCCGGTACTTCGTACTCCAGCCACAACCAGCCGATGCTGCCGTTCTACATCTTCTACTCGATGTTCGGCTTCCAGCGCATTGGCGACCTGGCGTGGGCAGCAGGCGACAGCCGTACCCGTGGCTTCCTGATCGGCGGTACCGCCGGCCGTACCACGCTGAACGGCGAAGGCCTGCAACACGAAGACGGTCACAGCCACATCCTGGCTGCCACCATCCCGAACTGCCGCACCTTTGATCCAACCTACGGCTATGAGCTGGCGGTGATCATCCAGGACGGCATGAAGAAGATGACCGAAGAGCAGCAGGACGTTTTCTACTACATCACCGTGATGAACGAGTCCTACCAGCAGCCTGCAATGCCGGCTGGCGTGGAAGAAGGCATCATCAAGGGCATGTACCTGCTCGAAGAAGACACCAAGGAAGCAGCGCACCACGTACAGCTGATGGGCTCCGGCACCATCCTGCGCGAAGTGCGTGAAGCGGCGAAGATCCTGCGTGAAGAGTTCAATGTCGGCGCTGACGTGTGGAGCGTAACCAGCTTCAACGAACTGCGTCGCGATGGCCTGGCCGTAGAGCGTCACAACCGCCTGCACCCTGGCCAGAAGCCACAGCGCACCTTCGTTGAAGAGTGCCTGACCGGCCGTAAAGGCCCGGTGATCGCTTCGACCGACTACATGAAACTGTTTGCTGAACAAATTCGCCAGTGGGTCCCGTCCAAGGAATTCAAAGTCCTGGGCACCGACGGTTTCGGCCGCAGTGACAGCCGCAAGAAGCTGCGTCACTTCTTCGAAGTTGACCGTCACTTCGTGGTGTTGGCAGCCCTGGAAGCCTTGGCTGACCGTGGTGAGATCGAACCCAAGGTGGTGGCAGACGCTATCGTCAAGTTCGGGATCAACCCGGAAAAACGCAACCCACTGGACTGCTGAGGAGACTTTTTGTGAGCGAACTCATTCGCGTACCTGACATCGGCAGCGGTGAAGGTGAAGTAATCGAGCTGTTTGTGAAGGTCGGCGACACCGTCGAAGCCGACCAGAGCATCCTGACCCTGGAGTCGGACAAGGCGAGCATGGAAATCCCTGCTCCCAAGGCCGGCGTGGTCAAGAGCCTGAAAGTGAAGCTGGGCGACCGCTTGAAAGAAGGCGACGAACTGCTTGAGCTGGAAATCGAAGGTGCCGCTGATGCGGCCCCTGCGGCGGCTCCTGCTGCCGCTGCCGCACCCGCGCCTGCTGAAAAACCTGCTGCTGCCGAGGCCCCTGCGGCCCCGGCTGCTGCGCCGGCTGCAGCCTCTGTCCAGGACATCCACGTCCCGGACATCGGTTCGTCGGGCAAGGCCAAGATCATCGAGTTGCTGGTCAAGGTCGGCGACACCGTCGAAGCCGACCAGTCGCTGATCACCCTGGAGTCCGACAAGGCCTCCATGGAAATCCCTTCGCCGGCTGCCGGCGTGGTGGAAAGCATCGCGGTCAAGCTGGAAGACGAAGTCGGCACTGGCGACTTCATCCTCAAGCTGAAAGTACAAGGCGCTGCACCGGCTGCGGCCCCTGCACCTGCCGCCGCGCCGGCTGCCAAGGCTGAAGCGGCTCCCGCCGCTGCCGCCCCTGCACCGGCTGCAAAAGCCGAGGCCGCACCGGCCCCTGCTGCTGCCGCACCTGCGCCAAGCGGTGCCAAGGTTCACGCCGGCCCTGCCGTGCGTCAGTTGGCCCGTGAGTTCGGCGTTGAGCTGAGTGCTGTCGCGGCCAGCGGTCCTCACGGCCGTGTGCTGAAGGAAGACGTGCAGGCTTACGTCAAAGCCATGATGCAGAAAGCCAAGGAAGCGCCAGCTGCTGGCGGCGCTACCGGTGGTTCGGGCATTCCGCCGATCCGCACCGTCGATTTCAGCCGCTTCGGTGAAATCGAAGAAGTGCCGATGACCCGCCTGATGCAAATCGGCGCGGCCGGCCTGCACGCCAGCTGGCTGAACATCCCGCACGTGACTCAGTTCGACCAGGCCGACATCACCGACTTGGAAGCTTTCCGCGTTGCGCAGAAAGCCGTGGCTGAAAAAGCCGGCGTGAAACTGACCGTGCTGCCTCTGCTGCTCAAGGCGTGCGCACACCTGCTCAAGGAACTGCCGGACTTCAACGCCTCGCTGGCACCAAGCGGCAAGGCGATCATCCGCAAGAAGTACGTGCACATCGGCTTTGCCGTCGACACCCCGGATGGCCTGCTGGTACCGGTCATCAAGAACGTCGACCAGAAGAGCCTGCTGCAGCTTGCCGCTGAGGCCGCTGCACTGGCCGCCAAGGCCCGTGACAAGAAGCTCACCCCGGACGACATGCAGGGTGCCTGCTTCACCATCTCCAGCCTCGGTCACATTGGCGGCACTGGCTTCACGCCAATCGTCAACGCGCCGGAAGTGGCGATCCTGGGTGTGTCCAAGGCCACTATCCAGCCTGTCTGGGACGGTAAAGCGTTCCAGCCGAAGCTGATGTTGCCACTGTCGCTGTCCTACGATCACCGCGTGATCAACGGCGCCGCTGCTGCTCGCTTCACGCAGCGCCTGAGCCAACTGCTCAACGACATCCGCACCATTCTGCTGTAAGCCACCACGGGCCTCCCCTTCACCGGGGAGGCCCTGTTGCACCGATTTCCGAGCGCCACGCTCGTACCTCAACCCCGCCACTTGGCGGGGCTTTTTTTGCCTGTTTATTGGACAAGAAAAACAGGCTTGTACACCTTCCATCACCCCGATTGCAGAAATCCCCCGAGCAGCCGATAACCCCCTTATAGCACTTAGCCTTCATCCTCTCTTGTCAGCCCGCGCCGCATGATGCAACCTTGCCGCAGGCAACAGAAAAGAGGGCGTGAGCCCGGCGCCGTGCGCGTAATTTCAAGTGAGTTCCCCCCATGAAAAGCCAACCCGATGTCGCCCGTATGGCGGCCGAGGTCGTGACGCAGTTACCGGTGCCTTCGCGCCTCGGTATGCTGCGTTTCGAGCGGCTTAATGAGGCGAGTTGGGCCCTGCTGTACCTCGACCCCAATTGCGAGCGCCAATTCGGCCTGCCGGCAGTCGAGCTCTGCGCCCTGATCGGCACCCCCTACGCCAGCCTGATGGAACCCCAGGCGCGGTATCAGTTGCACGACACCATCCAGCAACAACTGACCCAGAGCCCCCATTACCTGGTGCGCTACACCCTGCACACCAGCGACGGCCCCCTGAGCCTGCTGGAAATGGGCGAAGCCTACAAACAGCACAATCGTCACTTGTTGCGCGGTTACCTGATGGTGGTTGACGGCCTGTTCAGCGAAATGCCCTACGTGGCCCCGAGCGCCGACCTGGAAAACCAGAACAGCCGCCTGCAGATCGCCCTGGAGCTCAACCAGCGCGCCCAACAGGAACAGCTGCAGCACCTGGAGCGGGTGCGCGCCCAGCAAGAGTTGATCCTGCTGCTGGCCCGCCAGCGCTACACCACCAACAATTCGCTGCAAGAAGCCGCCGAGCTGATCACCCGCAGCGCCTGCGATATCTATGAGATCGATTGCGCCAGCATCTGGAACCTCGAAGGCCAGCGCCTGGTGCCGATCTCGGCCTATCGCCAGGCCGACCAGCAGTACCATTTGCCCGAAGCCATCGACGCCAGTGGCTTCCCGGATTACCTCGAAGCCCTGCAGACCAGCCGTGCCATCGACGCCACCAATGCCCTGCGCGACCCGCGCACCCGGGAAATGGCCGAGAGCCTGCGCGACAAAGACATCCACGCGATGCTCGACGCCAGTATCCGTGTCGACGGCCAAGTCGTCGGCGTGTTGTGCCTGGAACAGGCCGGCAGCCCGCGCGCCTGGCAGGCGGACGAAATCGCGTTTGCCGGCGAGCTGGCCGACCAGTTTGCGCTGGTGATCAACAACCACAACCGCCGCACCGCCACCAGCGCCCTGCACCTGTTCCAGCGGGCGGTGGAGCAAAGCGCCAACGCCTTTCTGCTGGTCAACTGCGACGGCGTGGTGGAGTACGTCAACCCGAGCTTTACCGCGATCACCCAGTACAGCGCCGAAGAAGTGCACGGCCACCGCCTGGCGCAACTACCGGCGCTGGAGAACCTCAGCGAGCTGCTGTTCGATGCGCCGTCAAGCCTGGCCAAGAGCAACAGCTGGCAGGGTGAGTTCAAGAGCCGGCGCAAGAACCTGGAACCCTACTGGGGCCAGCTGTCGATTTCCAAGGTGTATGGCGACAACCGCGAGTTGACTCACTACATCGGTATCTACGAAGACATCACCCAGACCAAGTTGGCGCAACAGCGCATCGAACGCCTGGCCTATACCGACAACCTGACCAACCTGGGCAACCGCCCGGCGTTCATCCGCAACCTTGATGAACGCTTTGCCCGCGACAGCGACAGCCCGATCAGCCTGCTGCTGGTGGACATCGACAACTTCAAGCGGATCAACGACAGCCTCGGCCACCAGACCGGCGACAAGCTGCTGATCAGCCTGGCGCGTCGCTTGCGCAACAGCTTGAGCGCGGGCGGCAGCCTGGCGCGTTTCGCCAGTAACGAATTTGCCGTGCTGCTGGACGACACCGACCTGGAAAGCGGCCAGCAAGTCGCCAGCCAGCTGCTGACGACCCTCGACAAGCCGATGTTTGTCGACAACCAATTGATCAGCGTCACCGGCTCCGTGGGCCTGGCCTGTGCGCCGCTGCATGGCCGCGACCCGCAGACCTTGATGCGCAACGCAGGCCTGGCCCTGCACAAGGCCAAGGCCAACGGCAAACACCAGGTGCAGGTGTTTACCGAAGCGTTGAACGCCGAGGCCAGCTACAAGCTGTTCGTGGAAAACAACCTGCGCCGCGCCCTGACGCAAAACGAACTGGACGTGTTCTACCAACCCAAGCTGTGCCTGCGCAGCGGTCGCCTGCTGGGCATGGAAGCGCTGCTGCGCTGGAACCATCCGGAAAAGGGCATGATCCGCCCCGACCAGTTCATCAGCGTGGCCGAAGAGACCGGGCTGATCATCCCCATTGGCAAATGGATCGCGCGCCAGGCCTGCCGCATGAGCAAGCAACTGAGCGCCGGTGGCATGGGCAATCTGCAGGTGGCGATCAACCTGTCACCCAAGCAGTTCTCCGACCCTGACCTGGTGGCCTCGATCGCCACGATCCTCAAGGAAGAACAACTGCCGGCCAGTCTGCTGGAACTGGAATTGACCGAAGGCCTGCTGCTGGAAGCCACCGAAGACACGCGCCTGCAGCTTGATCAATTGAAGAGCTTTGGCCTGACCCTGGCCATGGACGACTTCGGCACGGGTTACTCGTCGCTGAGCTACCTGAAAAAATTCCCCATCGACATCATCAAGATCGATCGCAGCTTTATCCACGAGATCCCGGACAACCAGGACGACATGGAAATCACCTCGGCGGTGATCGCCATGGCCCACAACCTCAAGCTCAAGGTGGTGGCCGAAGGTGTCGAAACCTCCGAGCAGCTGGCGTTCCTGCGCCGACACCGTTGCGACGTGGGCCAGGGCTACCTGTTCGACCGCCCGATCCCCGGTGCAGAGCTGCTGGAGAAGCTTAAACGCTACCCACGCGGGCCAATTGCCTGACAGCGCTGTAACACTCGGGCACACTGCCTGTCTGAATATTTACCGCTAACCCAACCTGACGAGAGGACTGATCATGGTCTTGCGCTCGGAAATTCTGGTGAACAAAAACGTGCTGCCTACTCAAGAACAAGCTTTGCCGGGCCGTGAAACGCCGATGGCACTGCCAGAGACACACTTCGTCAACGGCAACCCACTGCTCGGTCCGTTCCTCGATGACGTCGGCTTTGCCATCTTCGGTCTGGGCTGCTTCTGGGGCGCCGAGCGGCGGTTCTGGCAGCGCGATGGCGTGGTCAGCACCGTGGTCGGTTATGCCGGCGGCTACACGCCGAACCCGACCTATGAAGAAGTCTGCTCGGGCCTGACCGGCCACAGCGAAGTGGTGCTGGTGGTGTACGACCAGGCCAAGGTGAAATACGAAGACCTGCTGAAGATGTTCTGGGAACTGCACAACCCGACCCAGGGCATGCGCCAGGGCAACGACATCGGCAGCCAGTACCGCTCGGTGATCTACGCGACCACACCGGAACAATTGGCGGCAGCGCAGGCCAGTGCCGAGGCGTATCAGGGTGAATTGACCAAGGCCGGCTTGGGTGTGATCACCACGGAAATCGAAGAAGCGCCGACGGTGTACTTCGCCGAGGCGTATCACCAGCAGTACCTGGCGAAGAACCCGCAGGGCTATTGCGGGATTGGCGGTACGGGCGTGACCTGCCCGATCTGAAGCCAAAAGCATCGCGGGCAAGCCCGCTCCCACCTTGGAATGCATTCCAAATGTGGGAGCGGGCTTGCCCGCGATAGCGCTTCTGACGGGTAACTGTTTACTCGGCGATCAGCCAATCCATCTGCCACCCACCCTGGGTCTGGCCCAGCTTCTTGGACAGCCACGGCAGCAGCTCGCGCAATTCCTCTTCCAGGCCCCACGGCGGGTTGGCAATCGCCAGGCCCGAGCCGGTCAGGGTGTTGGGCGTGTCCAAGGGATGCACCAGCAGCTCCACGCGCAACAACTTTGGCGCACCGGTACCGGCCAGGTCCTGGTAGAAACGACGCAACATGCGCTGGTCCTTCACCGGGTACCAGATCGCCGCGACGGTCTGGCGCATGCGGCCGACCGCTTCCTTGAGCGATGCCGCGCACCGCTGCATCTCGTCGAGCTTCTCGAACGGCGGATCGATCAGCATCAACGCGCGTTTTTCCGGCACCGGCAGTAAGGCACGCGGCACATGCCAGCCTTCGCCCAGGTGCACTTTGACGCGACGGTCGCCCTTCATGTTGTCCTTGAGCAACACGCCGTCGTCCGGGTGTTTCTCATTGAGCAGCACACGGTCCTGAGGGCGTGTCAGCCGACGCGCCAACTCCGGCGAGCCCGGGTAGTAGCGCAACTGGCCATCCGGGTTCATCTCGTGCAGCACGCGCATGTAGTCGGCGGTCAGGGGCGGCAGGTCGCTTTCGCCCCACAGGCGCGCAATGCCTTCCAGGTACTCACCGGTGCGGTTGGCCTGGTCACCCTGCAGGTCATACAGGCCGATGCCGGCATGGGTGTCGAGGTAGGCGAACGGCTGCTCCTTGCGCGACATCAGGGCGATGAGGCGGGTCAAGGTCAGGTGTTTGAAGACATCGGCGTGATTGCCGGCGTGAAAGGCGTGACGATAATTCATGGTTGCTCCTGCGCAGGGGGCGAAGTTTACCTTCTACAAGGGCAAAGGTGCAGGGCTGCGTGTCGGGCGGGGCATATGCCGTAAACGGAGGCGGAATGCTTAAAACGGTCTAATCGGTTATGGGGGAGCGGGCTTGCCCGTGATGCGAGTGGCGGGGTATTACCTGCACACCGCGCTGATGCTATCGCCGGCAAGCCGGCTCCTACGGTGTAGGGGCGCCCATGGAATCCAAGGAGGTCAGTCACCATCATGAAAGACGCTACCATCGCCCTGCACCACGGCTTCACGTCGGACCCGACCACCAAGGCCGTCGCCGTACCGATCTACCAGAACGTGGCCTTCGAATTCGATAACGCCCAGCACGGCGCCGACCTGTTCAACCTCGACGTGCCCGGCAATATCTACACACGCATCATGAACCCCACCAACGACGTGCTGGAGCAGCGTCTCGCCGCCCTCGAAGGCGGTATCGCAGCACTGGCCGTGTCGGCCGGCAGCGCCGCGATTCACTACGCGATCCAGACCCTCACCCGCGCCGGCGACAACATCGTCACCACGCCACAACTGTATGGCGGGACCTACACGCTGTTCGCCCATTTGCTGCCCAGCTTTGGCGTCGACGTGCGCTTCGCCCGCAACGACTCCGCCGAAGCCATCGCCGAGCTGATCGACGACAACACCAAGCTGGTGTACTGCGAAAGCATCGGCAACCCGGCTGGCAATATCATCGACCTGGAAGCCCTGGCAACGGTGGCTCACGCCCGTGGCGTGCCTTTGGTTGTGGACAACACCGTGGCCACGCCGATCCTGTGCAAGCCCATTCGGTTCGGCGCCGATATCGTGGTGCACTCGGTCACCAAATACATTGGCGGCCACGGCAACTCCCTGGGCGGTGTCATCGTCGACAGCGGCACCTTCCCCTGGGCCGACTACCCGGAGAAATTCCCCGGCCTCAACAACCCCGAGCCGGCCTACCACGGCGTGGTCTACACCGAAAAATTCGGCCCCGCCGCCTTCATCGCCCGCGCCCGCACTGTGCCACTGCGAAATACCGGCGCAGCCCTCGCCCCGATGAACGCCTTCCTGTTGCTGCAAGGCCTGGAAACCCTGGCCCTGCGCATGGAGCGCCACACCGAAAACGCCCTGAAGGTCGCGCAGTTCCTGCAAGGCCACGCCGGTGTGGAATGGGTCAGCTACGCCGGCCTTCCAGACCACCCTCACCACGAGCTAGCGCAGAAATACCTGCAAGGCAAACCGTCGGCGATCCTCTCGTTCGGCCTCAAAGGTGGCTACCAGGCCGGCGTGCGCTTCTACGACACGTTGCAGATCTTCAAGCGCCTGGTGAACATTGGCGATGCCAAGTCCCTGGCCTGTCACCCTGCCTCCACTACCCATCGGCAGATGAACGAGGCAGAGCAGGCCAAGGCCGGTGTGAAACCGGAAATGATTCGCCTATCAGTGGGCATCGAAGCCATCGAAGACTTGATCGAAGACCTGCAACAGGCGCTGACTTCAACTCAGCTCTGAGGTCAGGAAGTCGGCCAGCGCTTCATGGCTGATACCCGGCGAGCGCACGAAATAGGCGACCTTGTGCTGCAGGGTCGTCGGCGTGAAGGCGGTGTAGAGGTCGGGGCGCTGCTCTTCGAGCCATTGCAGCAGGTTGTCGATCAGGGTGCGCGGTGATTGCTCGGCCAGGTGCTCCAGTAACAGCGCAGGCACTGTCCACCAAGGGCTGGTTTTCGCAGCGGTGTCCGGGCCAGTCGTCGTAGTCAGCGACTGGCCATTGATCAGGTAGCGCTGGAAAACCGGCAATATTTCAGCCCCACATTGCTGAATGATCGGCAAAGTCTGGGCCCCATCCCAGAAACGCAGGAACACCTCCTGGCCGTCGGGCAGGTAGACCTTCGTGAGGCTTTGCAAATGCGCAGCCACGGTTTGCAACGAGCTGGACGATACCGCTAGCCAACCCCAGTCGGTTGATCCGGTATTGGCTATCCAATCGAGGAAGGGGCTGCCGGGCTCTACGGCGACGACATACGGCATCACCTCACGCCACTCGGCATAGGCCGTGCCCGCCCAGATCGATTCTGGTGCCATCCCCTCTGACACTGTTCGCCAGGCCTCCAGAGGCTTGGCGTCGCTGGCATTGCCCAGAACCGCAAAGAGTTGTTCCTCAGGTTGCAGAGGATGCTGTGCCAGCCAACCGCGGGGAGCCAAAGGTTGATCCATGGGGGTAAATTCCTTTTCGAGTTGGGTGGCTTGCTGTGTCATGGGATATCGCACTGCCCGTTCCTGCAACGCTCGCACTCCTCGCAAAACGGCGCACTGCGCTTCAGGCTGGCCACTTGTACCGCGCTGAGCGGTACGGGTATCACCGCAAGCAGTTTCTCCGTGAGTCCAGGCTTCAACGGCGAAGCGCCCACGGCGGGCGCCCCGCCCAGCATGATCGGCACGCTGCTGAATATCCCTGCCGCCGACAACGTGATCGACTGCCCCCCGGCCTGAATCGTCACGATGGCGCCCGCGTCAATCACGACGCTTTGCCCTGCACCGATCTGGATGGTTCGCCCCGCACGCATCTGCTGCGAACCGCCGATCACCAAGTGGTCATCCTGCTTGAGCTCAGTCAGGCGATTACCGTGGGTAATGCGCTGCTCCTCGCCCTGCAATTCATGGTGCGACTCACCGCCCACCTTCACCTGGCGCCGGTTATCCACCTGCACCTGCTGGTCATTCAGCACATGCTGGGTCCAATCTCGCTGGGCGCGCAGGTAGATTTCCTCGGCACCTTTACGGTCTTCAATGCGCAGTTCGTTATAGCCACCACCGCCAGGGCTGCTGTGGCTGCGCCAGATACTGCGGGTCTTTTCCGCAGGCAGGTCGAGGGGCACCGGGGTCGCCGCGTTGGGCAGGCACCCCATCACCACCGGCATGTCCAGGTCGCCATTGACGAAGCCCACCAGCACTTCCATCCCAACCCGTGGAATAAGCACCGAGCCGTAGCGGTCATGCGCCCACCCGGTGGCCACTCTCAGCCAGCAACTGGAATGTTCGTTGTGCTCCCCAGCGCGATCCCAAGCCATTTGCACTTTGACCCGGCCGAACTCGTCACAGTGGATTTCGCTGTCACCAGGGCCGGTGACCACGGCATGTTGATATCCGGCTACAGCCGGTCGCGGTTGCTCGGGCATCGGAGGACGAAAGATCACATCCCAAGGCGCGGCAACAAATTCATTGCGATAACCCTGGCGAAAATCACTGCCCGCTACTTCAGTCACCGCTTCTTCCAGCACCTGAGGCTGCTTGCCGTCGTGAGTGACCTGCGTCACCAGCCACAAGTCATTCCACGCTTCACGCGGGTGGCCCGCAAGCTTCAGAAAACGCCCGCACAGCAAGGCCGGTTCATCACCCTCGCCGCGGGCCACTTGATAGTCACGGCGGTGACGTTCAAGGCCACGTTGCGCGAGGTACTTGCCATGGGCGCGGTCGCTGAAATAACCGGGATAGTCCTGGGTTTCGAGGCTAGGAAGCTGCTCGCCCGCCACAGCGCTTTCCAGTGACAGGCGCGGCTTGCGGAAGTCATAGTCCCTCAGGTTCAGCGCCGTGGTACGGGTTTCCAATTGCACCGCAAAACGCTTGATCGCCGGTGTATCGGCCACCATCCCTGAACCGGGCATGTAGGGCGTGGTGTGATCGGCCTGGGCAAATACGGCCTGGTCATCACCGAACACCAGCAAGTGCCGTTCGGCTGAATGCTGGAAGTGATAGTGAATGCCCAGCTCGGCACACAACCGCTGGATGAAGGCCAGATCAGTCTCACCGAACTGCACGCAGTATTCACGCTCCAGGTAGGTGCCACTCAGGCGGAACTCGAAGCGGTCGCTCTGAATACCCTGCCCCGTCAAGACCTGCGCAATAATCTGCGGCACGGTCTTGTGCTGGAAAATACGTTGGCGGCTGCTGTGGGCCAAGTACGCCAATTGCGGCACAAGGCTGATCTGGTAACGCGTAAGGCGACGCCCGGAGTCGCCTTGCGCCACCCGGTAAACCTGGCCATGAACACCGTGCCCTCGGTCATCAAAGCCCAGGTACACCTGGCGATGCAGCAGGCTTTCAAGGTCAAGATCAGGCTGTTCGCTGACCAGTTCCAGGTCGAAACAGTAAGGCTGACTGATGGCTTCGGTGCCGGTGAAAGCGAACACCTTGAGCTCACTGGGCTCTCCATCGACGGTCAGGGTAAAGGCACTTTGATTGGCAGGAGCGAACATCCGGTGTTTCTCTGCGAAGGGTGGGCGACCGATTCTGCACCAGCTTTGCCCGGGCCTGAGCGGGCTGCTGGAAAATCAGTTGCGTCCTACGTTTGGAGTGCCTAATTCTTCATGTGCGAGGCGTCGTAGACACCTCGACGCCGTGCTAGCGTAACTGCCCCTCTTCGCACAATTGCCGGTAAAGAACATGGGTACACGCTACGCAAAAATCACACTGGTCCTCGCCCTTGCCGCCTTCGCCAGCCTGGTGGCGTTCAACAACATCACCGACTACGGCTCCAACTTTGCCTTCGTCAAACATGTGTTGAGCATGGACACCACGTTTCCCGGCAACGCCGCCATGTACCGCGCCATCACCACGCCCTGGCTGTGGCACGGCGCCTACGGCCTGATCATCCTCGGTGAAGCCCTCACTGCGCTGATGCTCTCTTGGGGTGCGTTGGCGTTGTGGCGCACCCGCCAAGGCAGCGCTGCCGAATTCAACCGTGCCAAGGTACGCGCCACCACCGGCCTCGCCCTCGGCTTCGTGGTGTGGTTTTTCGGTTTCATGGTGGTGGGCGGTGAATGGTTCTTGATGTGGCAGTCCCACCAATGGAATGGCCAGGAAGCGGCCTTCAAGTTCTACATGGCGATTGTGGGCGTGCTGATCTTTCTCAACCAGCCGGACACGGATTGAACCGACCATAAAAAAAGGCCCGCCATCCGTAGGATGCGGGCCTTTTTTTCAACTCAACGGACGCTCGGCGCCCGAGGATTACTTGTTGAGGTTGTAGTCTTTTTCCGCAGCATCAAAACGCGCAACCATGCCTGCCGTCGGCGCGCCCAGCTTGCTCACGAAGTAGATCGCCAGGCTGGCAAAGATGAAGCCCGGGATGATTTCGTACAGCCCCAACAGGCTGAAGTGTTTCCACACGATCACAGTGATCGCACCCACCAGGATGCCGGCCAATGCGCCGTTGCGGGTCATGCCTTTCCAGATCACCGAGATCAGGACGACAGGGCCGAAGGCCGCACCAAAACCGGCCCAGGCGTAGCTCACCAGGCCCAGGACGCGGTTGTCCGGGTTGGCAGCCATGGCGATGGCGATCAGGGCAACCACCAGCACCATCGCACGGCCGACCCATACCAGCTCAAGCTGGGAGGCATTCTTGCGCAGGAAGGTTTTGTAGAAGTCTTCGGTCAGGGCACTGGAGCACACCAGCAGCTGGCAGCTCAAGGTGCTCATCACGGCAGCCAGGATGGCCGACAGCAGCACGCCGGCGATCCATGGGTTGAACAGCAGCTTGGCCAACTCGATGAACACACGCTCGTGGTTTTCGGTGACCGGGCCCGCCACTTCCGGATGGGCCGAGAAGTAGGCGATACCGAAGAAACCCACCGCGACGGTGCCGCCCAGGCACAGGATCATCCAGGTCATGGAAATGCGACGTGCATTGGCGATCGACTTCACCGAATCCGCCGCCATGAAACGCGCCAGGATGTGCGGCTGGCCGAAGTAACCCAGGCCCCAGCCCATCAGCGAGATGATGCCGATGAAGGTGGTGTTCTTCAGCATGTTGAAGTTGTCGGGGTTCTTGGCTTCGATGGCCAGGAACGTGGTGTCGACGCCACCAGTGGCCAGCAGCACGATGATCGGCGTGAGGATCAGCGCGAAGATCATCAGGGTGGCTTGTACGGTGTCGGTCCAGCTAACGGCCAGGAAACCACCGACAAAGGTGTAGGCAATCGTCGCCGCAGCGCCGGCCCACAGCGCCGTTTCGTAGGACATGCCGAAGGTGCTTTCGAACAGACGGGCACCGGCCACGATGCCCGAAGCGCAGTAGATGGTGAAGAACACCAGGATCACGACGGCGGAGATGATCCGCAACAGGCCGCTTTTATCTTCGAAACGGCTGGAGAAGTAATCCGGCAGTGTCAGGGCGTCGCCGTTGTGCTCGGTCTGCACCCGCAGGCGACCGGCAACAAACAGCCAGTTGAGGTAGGCACCGACGATCAGGCCGATGGCGATCCAGCTTTCCGACAGGCCGGACATGTAGATCGCGCCTGGCAAGCCCATCAACAACCAGCCACTCATGTCGGAAGCGCCGGCGGACAAGGCCGTCACCACGCTGCCGAGGCTGCGACCGCCCAGGATGTAATCGGAAAGGTTGTTGGTGGAGCGATAGGCCATGAAGCCGATCAGCACCATTGCTGCGATGTAGATCACGAACGTGATCAGGGTTGGATTACTAACGCTCATAAGAGTGACGCCCTGGCTTTGTTTTTATGTAGCAGCGGTCTGTGAGACGGCTACCCACTGGAAGTAGGTAGACGTAGCGGTGTGCCGCGCATTTATGACTGACGTTTCCCCAGGAAAGCCGTCAGCCGATGAACCGGCTCGTTGAGTCGGTTGCACCTAGGGCGCGAATGCTATTCAACAAAGCAAATAAGGTGCAACCAGTTTCGTGAGAATAAGTTGCACCTTGATGTGAAATACAGCAAACACCCCGTTTTTGCTCCTTTTCGGAGCAAGAACAGCCGATCTCAGAAGTAAATGCACCAAGGCAGAGCGGAATCCGTCGACCTCACATTATTTTCCCGATCACGATCAAAAATTTCCTGAATAAAAAGGGTTGCACCCGGTTGCACCTCCTCATGGGCAAAGCTAATCTTGCCGCCAGCAGATGCCACTCGGTAGTGGCACCCATGAGGATAAGAAAATGGCGACAACCACCCTTGGGGTCAAACTCGACGACCCGACCCGCGAGCGCCTGAAAGCTGCCGCGGCCTCCATTGATCGCACGCCCCACTGGCTGATCAAGCAGGCGATTTTCAATTACCTGGAGAAACTCGAGGGTGGTGCAACCCTGACCGAGCTCAACGGTTTGAGCACCAAGGACGCCGACGACGCAGGCGAAGTCCAGACCGACCACGCCCACCAGTGCTTCCTTGAGTTCGCCGAAAGCATCCTGCCGCAATCCGTGTTGCGCGCCTCGATCACCGCCGCTTACCGCCGCCCCGAGCCGGAAGTGGTACCGATGCTGATCGAACAAGCCCGTCTGCCCGCACCGATGGCCGAAGCCACCAACAAGCTGGCCGCCTCGATCGCCGAAAAACTGCGTAACCAGAAAAGTGCTGGCGGCCGTGCCGGTATTGTTCAGGGCCTGCTGCAAGAATTCTCCCTGTCGTCCCAGGAAGGCGTGGCACTGATGTGCCTGGCCGAGGCGCTGTTGCGCATCCCGGACAAAGGCACCCGCGACGCACTGATCCGCGACAAGATCAGCACCGGCAACTGGCAGCCGCACCTGGGCAACAGCCCGTCGCTGTTCGTCAACGCCGCCACGTGGGGCCTGCTGCTGACCGGCAAATTGGTCGCCACCCACAATGAAGCCGGCCTGACATCGTCCCTGAGCCGCATCATTGGCAAGAGCGGCGAGCCGATGATCCGCAAGGGCGTCGACATGGCCATGCGCCTGATGGGCGAGCAGTTCGTCACCGGTGAAACCATCGCCGAAGCCTTGGCCAACGCGAGCAAGTTCGAAGCCAAGGGCTTCCGCTATTCCTACGACATGCTCGGTGAAGCTGCACTTACCGAACACGACGCACAGAAATACCTGGCCTCGTACGAACAAGCCATTCACTCCATCGGCAAAGCGTCCCACGGCCGTGGGATTTATGAAGGCCCGGGCATCTCCATCAAGCTGTCGGCATTGCACCCACGCTACAGCCGCGCGCAGTACGAACGCGTGATGGATGAGCTGTACCCACGCCTGCTGTCCCTGACCCTGCTGGCCAAGCAATACGACATCGGTTTGAACATCGACGCCGAAGAGGCCGACCGCCTGGAGCTGTCGCTGGACCTGCTCGAGCGCCTGTGCTTCGAGCCGCAACTGACCGGCTGGAACGGCATCGGTTTCGTGATTCAGGCCTACCAGAAGCGCTGCCCATATGTGATCGACTACGTCATCGACCTGGCGCGCCGCAGCCGTCATCGCCTGATGATCCGCCTGGTAAAAGGCGCGTACTGGGACAGCGAAATCAAGCGCGCCCAGGTCGAAGGCCTGGAAGGCTACCCGGTGTACACCCGCAAGGTGTACACCGACGTGTCCTACATCGCCTGTGCACGCAAACTGCTGTCAGTGCCGGAAGTCATCTACCCGCAGTTCGCCACACACAACGCCCACACGCTGTCGGCCATCTACCATATTGCCGGCCAGAACTATTACCCCGGCCAGTACGAGTTCCAATGCCTGCACGGCATGGGTGAACCGTTGTACGAGCAGGTTGTAGGCAAGGTCTCCGATGGCAAGCTGAACCGTCCGTGCCGCGTGTACGCTCCGGTCGGCACCCACGAAACCCTGCTGGCTTACCTGGTGCGTCGCCTGCTGGAGAACGGCGCGAACACCTCGTTCGTCAACCGCATTGCCGACCAGTCCATCTCGATCCAGGAGCTGGTGGCCGACCCGGTAGCCAGCATCGAGCAAATGGCTACGCTGGAAGGCGGCTTCGGCCTGCCGCACCCACGCATCCCGCTGCCGCGCGACCTCTACGGCAGCGACCGCGCCAACTCGGCCGGTATCGACCTGGCGAACGAACACCGCCTGGCGTCGCTGTCCTGTGCCTTGCTGGCCACCGCTCACAACAACTGGAAAGCCGCGCCGATGCTCGGTTGCGCCTCCAGCGAGCAACCGGCGGCACCGGTACTGAACCCGTCCGACCTGCGTGATGTAGTCGGTCACGTACAAGAAGCCACCGTTCAAGACGTCGACAACGCTATCCAGTGCGCCATCAGCGCCGGCCCGATCTGGCAGGCCACCCCGCCCGCCGAGCGCGCCGCGATCCTCGAACGCGCCGCCGACCTGATGGAAGGTGAGATTCAGCCATTGATGGGCCTGCTGGCTCGCGAAGCTGGCAAGACCTTCGCCAATGCCATCGCCGAAGTGCGCGAAGCCGTGGATTTCCTGCGCTACTACGCAGTGCAGGCACGCAACGATTTCACCAACGATGCCCACCGCCCACTGGGCCCGGTGGTCTGCATCAGCCCGTGGAACTTCCCGCTGGCGATTTTCAGCGGTCAAGTGGCCGCCGCACTGGCCGCCGGCAACCCTGTATTGGCCAAGCCTGCCGAGCAGACTCCGCTGGTCGCCGCACAAGCCGTGCGCATCCTGCTGGAGGCCGGCATTCCGGAAGGCGTGCTGCAACTGCTGCCTGGCCAGGGCGAAACCGTCGGTGCCCGCCTGGTAGGCGATGATCGTGTCAAAGGCGTGATGTTCACTGGCTCCACCGAAGTGGCGCGCCTGCTGCAACGCAATGTCGCCGGTCGCCTGGATGCCCAGGGCCGCCCGATCCCGCTGATCGCCGAAACCGGCGGCCAGAACGCGATGATCGTCGACTCCTCGGCGCTGACCGAGCAAGTGGTCATCGACGTGGTGTCCTCGGCCTTCGACAGTGCCGGCCAACGTTGCTCGGCCCTGCGTGTACTGTGCCTGCAGGAAGATTCGGCAGACCGCGTGATCGAAATGCTCAAGGGCGCCATGGCGGAATGCCGCCTGGGCAACCCGGAGCGCCTGTCGGTCGATATCGGCCCGGTGATCGACGCCGAGGCCAAGGCTGGCATCGAGAAACACATCCAGGCCATGCGCGACAAAGGCCGCAACGTTTATCAAGTTGCGATTGCCGACGGTGAAGAGATCAAGCGCGGCACCTTCGTGATGCCCACCTTGATCGAACTGGAAAGCTTCGACGAACTGCAACGGGAGATCTTCGGCCCGGTGCTGCACGTGGTGCGCTACAAGCGCAAAGAGATCGACCAGCTCATCGGCCAGATCAATGCGTCGGGCTACGGCCTGACCTTGGGTGTGCACACCCGCATCGACGAGACCATCGCCAAGGTGATCGACAACGTCAACGCCGGCAACGTCTACGTGAACCGCAACATCGTGGGTGCCGTGGTGGGCGTGCAACCGTTCGGCGGCGAAGGCCTGTCGGGTACCGGCCCGAAAGCCGGTGGCCCGCTGTACCTGTACCGCCTGCTGTCGACGCGTCCTACAGATGCCATCGAGCAATCCTTCGTCCGTGGCGATGCATTGGCCGCACCGGATGTGCGCCTGCGTGACGCCATGAGCCAACCGCTGACCGCCCTCAAAACCTGGGCCGACAGCAATAAGTTCAGCGACCTGAGCGCCCTGTGCAGCCAGTTCGCCGCACAGTCGCAAAGCGGGATCACCCGCCAACTCGCCGGCCCGACTGGCGAGCGCAACAGCTACGCCATCCTGCCCCGCGAGCACGTGCTGTGCCTGGCGGAAGTGGAAGGCGATCTGCTGACGCAACTGGCGGCGGTATTGGCCGTGGGGGGTTCGGCAGTATGGCCGGAGACTGACCTGACCAAGGCCTTGTTCCCACGTCTGCCTAAAGAGATTCAGGTGAAGATCAAGCGCGTGGCCGACTGGACCAAGGATGAAGTGGTGTTTGATGCGGTTCTGCACCACGGCGATTCCGATCAATTGCGCGCGGTGTGCCAGCAAGTGGCACAGCGTGGCGGTGCGATTGTCGGGGTGCATGGTTTGTCCCAAGGCGAGACAGCGATTGCGCTGGAGCGTTTGGTGATCGAGCGTGCGTTGAGCGTCAACACCGCTGCAGCAGGCGGTAACGCCAGCCTGATGACCATCGGCTAACTGTAAAAACGCGGTAAACCCTGTGGGAGCTGGCTTGCCTGCGATAGCGGTGGGTCAGCGACAGAGATGTCGACTGGCACTGCCTCATCGCAGGCAAGCCAGCTCCCACATTTACAGCTCCCTGCCTCCCATCCGCGTTTTGCCCCTCCATCACCCAGATCAATCTTGCTATCCAGCCTCTATTCGCACACTTAAACTCGGCCCTATTCCCACATAGGTAAGCCGCCATGTCCGAGACGCTGCTCAGTTCCCGCAATCTGGCTTTCGAGCTGTACGAAGTCCTCGATGCCGAGGGCCTGACCCGGCGCGAGCGGTTTGCCGAGCACAATCGCGAGACCTTCGATGCGGCCATCAGCACGGCGCGCAGCATCGCGGAAAAGTACTTCGCACCGCATAACCGCAAAAATGACGAGAACGAACCGCGCTTCGAGGATGGCAAAGCGGTCCTCATCCCTGAAGTGAAACCCGCCGTGGATGCCTTCCTCGAAGCCGGTTTTCTCAACGCTGCCCGCAGTTTCGAAGCCGGTGGCATGCAGTTGCCAACCTTGTTGTCCCAGGCCTGCTTCGCGCATTTCCAGTCGGCGAACGCCGCATCCACGTCCTACCCGTTCCTGACGATGGGCGCCGCCAACCTGATTGAAAGCTTCGGCACCGACGATCAGAAACAACGCTTCCTGCAACCGATGATCGACGGCCGTTTCTTCGGCACCATGGCGCTGACCGAACCCCATGCGGGCTCGTCACTGTCGGATATTCGTACACGCGCAGAACCCGCGGCTGACGGCACTTATCGTCTCAAGGGCAACAAGATCTTCATCTCGGGTGGCGACCACCCGCTGTCGGAAAACATCGTGCACATGGTGCTGGCCAAACTGCCGGATGCGCCGCCCGGGGTCAAAGGCATCTCGCTGTTTATCGTGCCCAAGTTCCTGGTTAACGACGACGGCAGCCTGGGCGCACGCAACGATGTGTTGCTGGCGGGCCTGTTCCACAAGATGGGCTGGCGCGGCACCACGTCCACCGCGCTGAACTTCGGTGATAACGGCAACTGCGTCGGCTACTTGGTAGGCAAGCCGCACCAAGGCTTGAGCTGCATGTTCCAGATGATGAATGAGGCGCGCATTGGCGTGGGCATGGGCGCGGTAATGCTCGGCTACGCCGGCTACCTCTATTCACTGGAGTACGCCCGCGAACGCCCACAAGGCCGCCTGCCTGACAGCAAAGACCCTACTACGGCACCGGTCTCGATCATTCAGCACGCCGACATCAAACGCATGCTGCTGACCCAAAAAGCCTACGTCGAAGGCTCTTTCGACCTGGGCCTGTACGCCGCGCGCCTGTTCGACGACACCACCACACTCGAGACCGAAGCCGAACGCAAGCAAGCCCACGAACTGCTGGACCTGCTCACCCCTATCGTCAAATCCTGGCCGTCGGAGTTTTGCCTCAAGGCCAACGAGCTGGCGATCCAGATCCTCGGCGGCCATGGCTACACCCGCGAATACCCGGTGGAACAGTATTACCGCGACAACCGCCTGAACCCGATTCATGAAGGCACTCACGGCATTCAATCCCTGGACTTGCTGGGGCGCAAACTGGCACAGAACGGCGGCGCAGGCTTGAAGCAACTGATCAGGCTGATCGCCGAAACCGGCGCCCGCGCCCAGGAATTCCCGAGCCTCACCACGCTGAGGGAGCCGCTGGAACAGTTGGTCAACCGTCTGCAAAGCGTCACCCTCGGTCTGCTGACGGACCTGGCCCACGGCAAGGTCAACAGCAGCCTGGCGAACTCGGCGTTGTACTTGAAGGTATTCGGGCACACGGTGATCGGCTGGCGCTGGCTGGAGCAGGCGATCCGCGCCGAAGAAGGGCTGGCCAAGGGCAATGCGGCCGACGTGGCCTTCTATAAAGGCAAGCTCCAGGCCGCCCGTTACTTCCTGACCTGGGAAGTACCGGGCTGCCATCATGAACTGGCGATTCTGGAGGCACGCGACGATACGTGCCTGGGGATGCAGGATGAGTGGTTCTAAGGCTGTCCGATCGCCTTGGAAATCACATCGACCGTGGCGCTGACTTGCTCTTGGTAACGGTCGAGTTCCTGTTGGTGAGCCTGTTGCATTTCGATCTGCTCGGCGCACAGGTTCAGCGCGGCCAGTACCAATAATTTGTCACCGATCAGCGTCGGGTACTTTTTCTTGGTGGTGGCCAGGGAGGCCTTGAGCATGGTCACGGCGTGCATCAGGGTCAGTTCTTCCCCGGCTGGCGCCTTGATCGAGTAATCCTCTCCGAGAATCGAAACGACCTTTATCCCTTCGTTCATGCGCTGACAGGCCCTGCACTCACGCGCTCAACCAGCGCCTGGATGCGCGCGGCGGTGGCGCTGTGCTTTTCTTCCTGCTCCATCAGGTTCAGTTGCAGGCTGTCGTTTTCATCCTTGGCACGGGCCAGTTCGGCCTTGAGGGATTCGTTGCTGCCCAGCAGGTCCTGATTCTGCTGTACCAGGTCGCTGACCAGTTGTTCCAATTGGCTGAGGGATGCTTCTAACATTTTGATTTCTCGGGCTTTTTCAAAGGGCGGTGACGATAAAGAAAATTCACCTCGGATGCCAGGGTTATCCCCGGCGCACAGCCCGTTTTTTAAGGGCCGGGCCGTACTTTCAAGCCTTAGTGACTGCATTTACCGGATCTGGTTCCTGAATCCGCCCAACCCCTCGTCAGATGCGACAAAAGCGCGCGCCCCCTTAAGACTTTAGTCGTATGGCCGATACGACATGCACACCCCGTCTCATGGCCGCACGGATCGCGCTTCTCCCCCAGGATTCCCGCATGTCACTTCGTAATATGAATATCGCCCCGAGGGCCTTCCTCGGCTTCGCGTTTATTGGTGCGTTGATGTTGTTTCTCGGTGTTTTCGCCCTGAACCAGATGAGCAAGATCCGCGCCGCCACCGAAGACATCACCCTGACCAGCGTGCCCAGCATTCGCGCCCTCGACGAGTTCACCCAACTGACCCTGCGCCTGCGGGTGCTGTCGTACCGCTTGCTGACCAACCGCGAACCGGACGTTCAGCAAAAGACCCTGGAAGCCTTCGATATGCGCAACCAGCAGATCCGCACCGCCCAGGGCATCTACGAGAAGCTGATCGACAGCGGCGAAGAGCGCGCGACCTACGATGAATATGTACGCCTGCTCGGCCAATACCATCAGATCGAAGCACGCATGAAGAGCCTGTCCCAGGCCAATCAAGTTGAAGAACTGCGCGCCTTGCTCAACAGCGAACTGCTGGCCAACTCCGAGCAGGTCAACGCTGTGCTGACGCGCTTGGTGGACATCAATAACAAGATGGCCAACGCCACCAACCAGCAAGCCGAAGACCAGTACAACATGGCCTTTGACCTGGTCGTGGGCCTGCTGATTGTTGCCACCGTGCTGACACTGCTGTTCGCCTGGCTGCTGACTCGTAGCATTACCCAGCCCATCTCCCAGGCGCTTGAAGCGGCGGAAGAAGTCGCCGAAGGTAACCTGACCCGTCCGATCAAGGTCGATGGCAACGATGAGGCCGGCCGCCTGCTCGCCGCCATGGCCAAGATGCAGGACAAGCTGCGCGACACCCTGCAACGCATCGCAGGTTCCGCCACGCAACTGGCGTCTGCCGCTGAAGAGCTGAACGCGGTCACCGACGAAAGCGCCCGGGGCCTGACCCAGCAGAACAATGAAATCGAACAGGCCGCCACCGCCGTCAACGAGATGACCAGCGCTGTCGAAGAAGTCGCACGCAACGCAGTGAGCACCTCCGAGGCATCGCGCAACGCCACCACCTCCGCCGGCGACGGTCGCGACCTGGTGCAGGAAACCGTCAGCGCCATCGAGCGCATGAGCGGCGATGTGCAAGCCACCGCGACCTTGATTGGCGACCTGGCCAACGAGTCCCGCGATATCGGCAAGGTGCTGGATGTGATTCGCGGCCTGGCCGACCAGACCAACCTGCTGGCCCTCAACGCCGCCATCGAAGCGGCCCGCGCCGGTGAAGCCGGCCGTGGGTTTGCCGTGGTGGCCGACGAGGTCCGTGCATTGGCCCATCGCACCCAGCAGTCCACCAGCGAAATCGAGCGGATGATCGGCAGCATCCAGGCCGGCACCGAACACGCGGTGGACTCGATGCGCAACAGCACCGAGCGTGCGGAATCGACGTTGAACATCGCCAAAGGTGCAGGGATGTCCCTGGACACCATCAACACGGCCATTGTCGAGATCAACGAACGCAACCTGGTCATCGCCAGCGCGGCCGAGGAGCAGGCCCAGGTAGCGCGGGAAGTGGACCGCAACCTGGTGAACATCCGCGACCTGTCGGTGCAGTCGGCCACCGGCGCCAGCCAGACCAGCGCGGCGAGCAGCGAGTTGTCGCGCCTGGCGGTGGACCTGAACGGGATGGTCGGACGCTTCCGCCTCTAACTGACACACCTCGGTCAAAAATGTGGGAGCGGGCATGCTCGCGAATACGGTGTTTCAGTCAGCATATTTCTAGCTGATGTACCGCATTCGCGAGCAAGCCCGCTCCCACATTGGATCTACACGAATCAGAAAAAGCTTTTTGACAGCGCAGCAATTCAACAGGTTAGAATCGCTGGCACGCAGACTGCATGGTCAGTTTGCGTCTCGTCCTTATTGCTCATGGAGTACTGCCTTTGAATGCGACGACCATCAACAGCCTGTTCTTGATCGGCGCGTTGCTGGTGGGTGCGAGCATTCTGGTGAGTTCTCTTTCGTCCCGCCTGGGGATCCCGATCCTGGTGATCATCCTGGCCGTGGGCATGGTCGCCGGCGTCGACGGCGGCGGCATCATCTTCGACAACTACCCGACCGCCTACCTGGTGGGCAACCTCGCACTGGCCGTGATCCTGCTCGACGGTGGCCTGCGCACACGGGTGGCGAGTTTCCGCGTGGCACTCTGGCCGGCGTTGTCGCTGGCCACGGTGGGAGTATTGATTACCACCGGCCTCACCGGCATGGCCGCCGCCTGGTTGTTCAACCTCAATATCATCCAGGGCCTGCTGATCGGCGCCATCGTCGGCTCCACGGACGCCGCGGCGGTGTTCTCGTTGCTCGGCGGCAAGGGCCTGAACGAACGGGTCACCGCCAGCCTGGAAATCGAGTCCGGCAGCAACGACCCGATGGCAGTGTTCCTTACTGTCACCCTCATCGACATGCTCGCCAGCGGCCAGACCGGCCTGCACTGGAGCCTGCTGACCCACCTGGTGCGCGAGTTCGGCATCGGGGGCATCGTCGGCCTGGGCGGCGGCTGGCTGATGCTGCAGATGGTCAACCGCATCAACCTGGCCACCGGCCTGTACCCGATCCTGGTGATCGCCGGCGGCCTGGTGGTGTTCGCGCTGACCAACGCCCTGCACGGCAGCGGCTTCCTCGCCGTGTACCTGTGCGGCCTGGTGATCGGCAACCGCCCGGTGCGCAGCCGCCACGGCATTCTGCATATGCTCGACGGCATGGCCTGGCTGGCACAGATCGGCATGTTTTTGGTGCTGGGCCTGCTGGTCACGCCCCATGACCTGCTGCCGATTGCCCTGCCGGCGCTGGGCCTGGCGCTGTGGATGATCCTATTTGCGCGGCCGCTGTCGGTGATGGTCGGCCTGCTGCCGTTCAAGGCGTTCCACGGTCGCGAAAAAGCCTTTATCGCCTGGGTCGGCCTGCGCGGTGCGGTCCCGATCATTTTGGCGGTGTTCCCGCTGATGGCCGGCCTGCCCCACGCACAGCTGTACTTCAACCTGGCGTTCTTTATCGTGCTGGTCTCCCTGCTGGTGCAAGGCACCAGCCTGCCGTGGGTGGCCAAGCTGCTGAAAGTGACCATACCGCCAGACCCGGCGCCGATCTCCCGCGCAGCCCTGGAAGTGCACGTCACCAGCGAGTGGGAGCTGTTCGTCTACCGCCTGGGTGCGGAAAAATGGTGCATCGGTGCGGCCCTGCGCGAGCTGAAAATGCCCGAAGGCACGCGGATCGCGGCACTGTTTCGTGGCCAGCAACTGCTCCATCCGTCGGGTAGTACGGTGCTGGAAGTCGGCGATTTGCTCTGCGTGATCGGCCACGAACACAACCTGCCGGCCCTGGGCAAACTGTTCAGCCAGGCCCCGCAACGGGGTCTGGACCTGCGCTTCTTCGGCGACTTCGTACTCGAAGGCGACGCCCAGCTGGGCGCGGTTTCAGCCTTATACGGCTTGAAGCTGGAGGGCATCGACCCGGACATGCCATTGAGCAGTTTCATTACCCAGAAAGTCGGCGGCGCGCCCATCGTCGGCGACCAGGTGGAATGGAACAACACCATCTGGACCGTCGCGGTCATGGACGGGAACAAGATCGGCAAAGTCGGCGTCAGATTCCCCGAAGGAAGTCGCCCGGGCCCCGGACTCTTCCTCTAAACTGCGGAGCGACAATTCGCTCCCTTTTCTTCATTTTGCTCGACCGGTCTCTATGCCAACCCTGCGCACGTTTCTCGCCACTGCCCTGCTGGGCCTGACCCTTTGTGTCGGCACCGTTCACGCGGCCGACCCGCCCAGCGCCGACACTATCCAGCAAACCCTGGACAAGCTGCCCGACCGCAAGCTGCCCGACGCCGACATGAAGGCGCTGCAGACCATCCTGCAGCAGACCCTGACGTACCTGGGCAACAAGCAGGATTACGAGCAGCGCCTGGTCGACCTCAAGCGCCAGCTGGAAGATGCGCCGCGCCAGACCACCGAGAACCAGCGGGAGTTGGTAAGGCTCAAGGCCACCAAAGTCATTCCCGTCGCCCAGCGCTATGCCACCCTGCCGGTGCCACAGCTCGAACAATTGCTGGTGCAGCGCACCACCCAGCAAGGCGACCTGCAAAAAGACCTGGCCGACGCCAACAGCCTGACCATCGCCGCGCAGACCCGCCCGGAACGCGCCCAGACCGAAATCAGCAGCAGCCAGACCCGCATCCTGCAGATCAACTCGATCCTCAAGGTCGGCAAGGACAACGGCAAAACCCTCAGCGGCGACCAGCGCAACCAGCTCAACGCCGAACTCGCCGCGCTCAACGCGCTAATCCCACTGCGCCGCCAGGAACTGGCCGGCAACAGCCAACTGCAAGACCTGGGCAACAGCCAGCATGACCTGGTGGTGGAAAAAACCGCGCGCCTGGAACAAGAGATCCAGGACCTGCAAACCCTGATCAACCAGAAACGCCTGGCACAGTCCCAACAGACCGTGACCCAACAGTCCATCGAGGCGCAAAAGGCTGGGGGCAGCAGCCTGTTGGCCACCGAAAGCGCGGCCAACCTGAAGCTGTCCGACTACCTGCTCAAAAGCACCGACCGCCTCAACGACCTGACCCAGAAGAACCTGCAGACCAAGCAGCAACTGGACACCGTGACCCAGAGCGATTCGGCCCTGGACGAGCAGATCAACGTGCTCAAGGGCAGCCTGCTGCTGTCCAAGATCCTCTACAAGCAGAAGCAGGCCCTGCCGCGCCTCACCGTGGACCGCGACCTGGCGGACGACATTGCCAACATTCGCCTGTACCAGTTCGAGGTCAACCAGCAACGCGAGCTGATCAGTTCGCCCAGTACCTATGTGGATAACCTGCTGGCCAACCAGCCACCGGATGACGTGACCCCGCAATTGCGCCGCACCCTGCTGGAACTGGCGATCACCCGCAGCGACCTGCTGGAGCGCCTGAGCCGTGAACTGAGCGCACTGCTCAATGAGTCCATCACCTTGCAGCTCAACCAGAAACAATTGCTCAGCACCGCCACCACCCTGCGAGCGACGCTGGATGAGCAGATGTTCTGGATCCCCAGCAACAAGCCACTGGACACCGAGTGGCTGGAAACCGTGCCGGCGCACCTGAGCAAACAGGTCACCACCCTGCCCTGGGCCTCCAGTGTCAGCGAACTGTATGACGGCCTGACCCAGCGTCCACTGCTGTTCCTGCCACTGTTGCTGTTGATAGGTGCACTGTTGTGGCGGCGCAAGAACCTGTATCAGCGCCTGAACAAGGTCCACCAGGACATCGGCCACTTCAAGCGCGACAGCCAGTGGCATACGCCCCAGGCCATCCTGATCAACATCCTGCTGGCCATGCCGGTGGCCCTGGGCCTGGCACTGTGCGGCTACGCGCTGCAGATCGACGCCCGTGGGCAAAACGCCAACCTGGGCGCAGCGCTGCTGCAGATCGCCCAGGCGTGGATGGTGTTCTACACCGCCTACCGCATCCTCGCGCCGGGCGGCGTGGCCGAACTGCACTTCCGTTGGGAAAAACCCCAGGTCGAATTCCTGCAAGGCTGGGTGCGCAAGCTCGGCCTGGTGGTGCTGGCCCTGGTGGCCGTGGTAGCCATCGCCGAGCACCAACCGGCTGCACTGGCCGACGACGTGCTGGGCATCGGCGTGGTGCTGACCTGCTACGCACTGATGGCCTGGCTGCTGGGCCGCTTGCTGCTAAACAGCCCGACCCACGAAAAAGCCTCGTTGTTCCGCAAGGCCGTGGGCCTGCTGTTTACCGCCCTGCCCATCGCGCTGTTCGTCGCCGTGTGCTTCGGCTACTACTACACCGCGCTCAAGCTCAGCGACCGCTTGATCAATACCCTGTACCTGCTGATGTTCTGGCTGGTGATCGAAGCCACCTTCGTACGTGGCCTGGGCGTCGCCGCACGGCGCCTGGCTTATGCCCGCGCCCTGGCCAAGCGCCAGGCGGCCAAGGAAGCCGGCGACGGTGAAGCGGTGATCGAAGAACCGACCCTGGACATCGAGCAGGTCAACGAACAGTCCATGCGCCTGATCCGCCTGGCCTTGCTCGGCGGCTTTATCGCGGCGCTGTATTGGGTATGGAAAGACCTGATCACGGTGTTCTCCTACCTGGACAACGTGACCCTCTACGAATACACCAGCGGCACCGGCGCCAACATCAGCATGGTGCCGATCAGCATCGGCGACTTGCTCGGCGCGTCGATCATCGTCGGCATCACCTTTGCCCTGGCGCGCAACTTGCCAGGCTTGCTGGAAGTGTTGGTGCTGTCCAAGCTGGACCTGGCCCAGGGCAGCGCCTACGCGACCACCACGTTGCTGTCCTATGTGATTGCCGGCGTGGGCTTCGTGTCCACCCTGTCCACCCTCGGCGTGAGCTGGGACAAGCTGCAATGGCTGGTGGCGGCGCTGTCGGTGGGCTTGGGCTTCGGCATGCAGGAGATCTTCGCCAACTTCATCTCCGGCATCATGATCCTGTTCGAACGCCCGGTGCGCATCGGCGACACCATCACCATCGGCAACCTGTCCGGCACCGTGAGCAAGATCCGCATCCGCGCCACCACCATCACCGACTTCGACCGCAAGGACATCATTGTCCCGAACAAGACCTTCATCACCGGGCAGTTGATCAACTGGTCGCTGACCGACACCATCACCCGCGTCACCCTCAAGCTGGGTGTGGACTATGGCTCCGACCTGGACCGCGTGAAGGAACTGCTGCTCAAGGCCGCCCGCGACAACCCGCGTGTGCTCAAAGAGCCGGAACCTCATGTGTACTTCCTCAACTTCGGCGAAAGCACCCTCGACCACGAACTGCGCATGCACGTACGTGACCTGGGCGACCGCAACCCGGTGATCGACGAAGTGAACCGCTTTATCAACCGTGAGTTCAAGAAAGAGCACATCAACATTTCGTTCCGCCAGATGGAGGTCTACCTCAAGAACCTCCACGGCCAGGAATACAAGCTGGTGGAAGTCGACACCCCGGCCAAGCCCGCCAACGACGGCGGCGTGCAGGAACCACCGCCGAGCAAACTCGACTAACCGCGCTATCCCCAGCAGAATGCTCGGACATTCTGCTGGAGATGGCCGGTGAAAGCCCTCGACGAACTGACCTTCGACAACCGCTTCGCACGCCTGGGCGACGCGTTCTCGACCCACGTATTGCCTGAACCCCTCGATAACCCGCGCCTGGTCGTGGCGAGCGAGGCCGCCATGGCCCTGCTCGACCTTGACCCGGCCGTGGCCGAAACACCGGTATTTGCCGAACTGTTTGGCGGCCACAAGCTCTGGGCCGAGGCGGAACCGCGGGCGATGGTCTATTCCGGGCATCAGTTCGGCGGCTACACCCCGCAACTGGGCGATGGCCGTGGGTTGTTGCTGGGCGAGGTGTACAACGCGGCCGGCGAGCACTGGGACTTGCACCTCAAGGGCGCCGGCATGACGCCTTACTCGCGTATGGGCGATGGCCGCGCCGTGTTGCGCTCCTCGATCCGCGAGTTCCTCGCCTCCGAAGCACTGCATGCACTGGGCATCCCCAGCAGCCGCGCGTTGTGCGTGATCGGCTCCGACACCCCGGTATGGCGCGAGAAACAGGAACGCGGCGCGATGGTGCTGCGCATGGCGCCCAGCCATGTCCGCTTCGGGCACTTCGAGTATTTCTACTACACCAAGAAGCCCGAACAGCAGGCGCTTCTGGCCGAGCACGTATTGAACCTGCACTACCCCGAGTGCCGCGAACAGCCCGAGCCGTACCTGGCGATGTTCCGCGAAATCGTCGAGCGCAATGCCGAGCTGATTGCCAAATGGCAGGCGTACGGTTTCTGCCACGGCGTGATGAACACCGACAACATGTCGATCCTGGGCATCACTTTCGACTTCGGGCCGTTTGCGTTTCTGGATGACTTTGACGCGCACTTCATCTGCAACCATTCGGACCACGAAGGGCGTTATTCCTTCAGCAATCAAGTGCCAATCGGGCAGTGGAACCTCAGCGCATTGGCGCAGGCGTTGACGCCGTTCATCAGCGTCGATGCGTTGAAAGAAGCGCTGGGACTGTACCTGCCGTTGTATCAGGCGAACTACCTGGACCTGATGCGCCGCCGTCTGGGGCTGACCACCGCCGAAGAGGATGACCAGCAGTTGGTGGAGCGGTTATTGAAGCTGATGCAGAACAGCGGCGTGGATTACACCCTGTTCTTCCGCCGCCTGGGGGATGAGTCGGCGGCGTTGGCCGTGGCACGACTGCGCGATGACTTTGTCGACCTGGCCGGGTTTGACGCCTGGGCCGAGCAGTACAAGGCGCGTGTCGCACGGGATGGGGATTACAGCGAGGAACAGCGCCGTACACGGATGCAGGCGGTGAACCCGCTGTATATCTTGCGCAACTACCTGGCGCAGAACGCTATCGCGGCTGCCGAGTCCGGGGATTACAGCGAGGTGCGGCGGCTGCATGAAGTGTTGAGCAAACCGTTTGAGGAGCAACCGGGGATGGAGCAGTACGCGCAGCGGCCGCCGGATTGGGGCAAGCACCTGGAAATCAGCTGCTCCTCCTAACCCTGTAGTGAGCGGGCTTGCCCCGCGCTGGGTGGCGAAGCCGCCCCAAACTCAGGCACCTCGGTCCTTCTGAAACACGGCGGCGTCCTTATTGGGGCCGCTACGCAGCCCAGCGCGGGGCAAGCCCGCTCACTACAGCTTGATAAATACAGGCGCTGGCTCCAGATAGAGCCTATTGGCCATTTTCAGGAGCCTCACCATGTCCGAACCTCTTGTCATCCCCTGCCCCCATTGCAACGGCCTCAACCGCATCCCCGGCGAACGCCTGGGTGACGCGCCCAAGTGCGGACGCTGCAAGCAGCCGGTGTTACTGAACAAGCCGTTTGAACTGAAACAAGGCGACTACGCCAGCCAGATCAAGGGCGATTTGCCGCTGCTGGTGGATGTGTGGGCTGATTGGTGTGGGCCGTGTAAATCGTTCGCGCCGGTGTTTGAGCAGGCCGCTGGCCAGTTGGAGGGCAAGTGCCGGTTGGCCAAGCTCGACAGCGAGGCCAATCAGCAGCTTTCGGCGCAGTTGGGGATTCGCTCGATCCCTAGTTTGATTCTGTTCAAGAACGGCCGCGAAGTGGCTCGCCAGAGTGGGGCATTTCCGTTGCCACAACTGATGAGCTGGCTGCGTAGCCAAGGCGTTTAAACGCGATCAACTGTAGGAGCCGGCTTGCCGGCGATAGCGTTCTTGAGGCCGTCATCGCCGGCAAGCCGGCTCCTACAGGGGAATGGGTTGCCCTTGAGATCAGGCGTTTTCCAGCAGGTTATGCAACTCCACAAACTGCTGCGTAAGCTTGTGCCGTGGGTCCAGGTGGATCAGCGGCTTGCTTTCCTGGTGTGACTCGCGCATGCGCACGGAGCTGGCCAGGTACACCGGCAATACCGGCAAACCTTCTGCAATCAACTCATCAAGCATCTGCTGTGGCAGGCTCGCCCGGGCCTGGAACTGGTTGACCACAATGCCTTCCACTTCGAGGCCTTCGTTGTGGTCTTCCTTCAATTCTTCGATTTCCGCCAGTAGGCCATAGAGGGCCTGACGCGAAAAGCTGTCGCAATCGAAAGGGATCAGCACGCGATCAGCGGCAATCAGCGCCGATACCGCATAAAAATTCAACGCTGGCGGTGTATCCAGGTAAATCCGATCGTAATCCTCACTCAGATCATCCAGCAGCTTTCGCAGCTTGTTGATCTTGTGCTTGGCCTCGAGCTTGGGCTGCAGGTCTGCCAACTCCGGGGTCGCAGTGATGACGTGCAGGTTGTCGAACGGGGTTTCGTAGATATCGACCTTGTTCTTCTTGGAAAACGGCCCGGAAGACAGGGTTTGCTTGAAAAAATCCGCGATCCCCATGGGGATATCGTCGCCAGTCAAGCCAGTGAGGTACTGGGTTGAGTTGGCTTGTGCATCGAGGTCCACCAATAGGGTTCGATAACCTTCGCTGGCACTGACAGCCGCCAGGTTGCAGGCAATGCTGGACTTGCCAACGCCACCTTTCTGATTGAACACCACACGCCGCATGGAAAAACCTCCGTGTATCAATGAATGTCCGAGTGTAGAGGGCAAAAGCGCCTGATAGCTACCTCGTTCATCCATGCATTGCTGCATCAACAGCCCCGTGCACGCGCTCTGTCATACGTCGCCGACACGTTAAAAGGAACGGTCCGACAATCCAGCCAGGCCCTTGGTAGAGGACAATCTGTAAATCTTTCCCTCCAAATTGTAATCAGCCGTGAACAATTCTTTACCAAAGTTTGCTAGAACCCCACGGCACCGGGATAATGCGCGCCATTCGGCTATTGCTCCCTGTCCCGGTATTCGGGGCCAAAAGCCGCACATGGAAGCCCGCAGGGGCGGGATAACGTCTCAGTGATCACTTTCAACATCGCCCAATGGCGCGCCTGGGCCCCTGGGCTCGAAAGCGCGGACGACTGGCACGCCTGGTGCCGGAACCCGGTGTTGCTGCAAGACAGCCAAGCCTGCCCCGACGTGTCGTTCCTGCCAGCTATGCAGCGCCGCCGCCTGAGCCGTCTGGCCCGCATGGCGTTCAGCGTGGGCTGGCCACTGGCCGACGGCCTGCTGAACCTGCCGCTGGTGTTCATTTCCCGCCACGGCGAAACCCCACGCACCCTCGACATCCTCACGGACCTGGCCAACGACCAGCCGCTGTCGCCGACCCAGTTCAGCCTCTCGGTGCATAACGCGGTGATCGGCCTCTGGTCGATCCTGCGCAACGAAACCAGCGAAATGACCGCCCTCGCCGCCGCAGGCGACGGCCTGGAACACGGCATGCTGGAGGCCGCCGCCCTGCTCAACGACGGCGCCCCGGCCGTCTTGCTGGTGATCACCGAAGAACAGCCGCCCGAGGCCTATGCCAGTTGGATCCACGATGTGCCGTTCCCCTACGCCCTCGGCCTGCTGCTCACACCGGGCGACGAGTGGCAGCTGGAACTCGGCACTGGCACTGTCCAACCCACTCAAGCCCAGTGGCCCCACGCCCTGAACCTGCTGCGCACCCTGCTCACCGAACAGGTCGCCTGCCAACATGCCTGGAAGAACCGTGTATGGAACTGGCAACGCAAGCCCTGAACGAGAAACCACGGGACGCCTACTATTGGCGCCTGTTCGCGACCGCTGCCAGCTTCTTCCTGTTCGGCGTCGGCGGGCTGTGCCTGCGTTTGCTGGTGTTCCCGCTGCTCAGTTGCCTGCCGGGGGACGCTGCAAAACATCGAAGCCGCGCCCGCCACACGATCAGTTGGCTGTTCTGGCTGTTCATCCGCCTGATGCAGCGCGCCGGCGTGTTGACCTACAGCGTCGAAGGCGCGGAAAACCTCGGCCGCCCGGGCCAGATGATCATTGCCAACCACCCGTCGCTGATCGACGTGGTGTTCCTGATCGGCCTGGTGCGCCAGGCCAACTGCGTGGTCAAGCAGAGTTTGTGGCAGAACCCCTTTACCCGCGGCCCCGTGCGCGAGGCCGGCTATATCAGCAACGACGGCAGCGCCGAGATGCTCGACGCCGCCGCCGCCGCCCTGCTCACGGGCCAGACCCTGATCATCTTTCCCGAAGGCACCCGCACCACGCCCGGCGCAGCGCCTGCCTTTCATCGTGGCGGTGCCGCCATCGCGCTGCGGGGTGCGACAATCATCACCCCCGTGGTGATCAAGGTCAGCCCCACGACGCTGACCAAGGCCGAACCCTGGTATCGCATCCCAAAATGCCGCGTGCACTTCAGTTTGCGGGTGGGTGCCGATATAGAACCACAGGCGTTCGCCGCAATGGGCCCCGCGCCCCAGGCTTCACGCAAGCTCAACGATTACCTGCATCACTATTTTATTAAGGAGCTCGCCGAAGATGAGCGACAGACACCGCCTTGAGCACGACATAAAGACGCTGATCATCGAGGCCCTGGGCCTGGAAGACATCAGCGCCGACGACATCGGCAGCGAGCAGACCCTGTTCGGCGAAGGCCTGGGCCTGGATTCGGTAGACGCCCTGGAGTTGGGCCTGGCGATCCAGAAAAAGTACGGCATCAAGATCGATGCCGACGCCAAGGACACTCGCAATCACTTCACCAACGTGGCCAGCCTCGCGGCATTCGTCACGGCCAGACAGGCAGCTTGAGACCGGACCATGCAAACTCGTGACGATATTTTCAACACCCTGCGCGATGCCTTGGTGGAACTGTTTGAACTGCCTCCGGAACGCGTCACCCTTGACGCCAACCTGTACCAGGACCTGGAAATCGACAGCATTGATGCCGTGGACTTGATCGACCATATCAAGCGCCAGACCGGCAAGAAGATCGCCGCCGAAGAATTCAAGGCCGTGCGCACCGTGAACGACGTGGTTGAGGCGGTGTACCGTCTGGTCCAGCCTGCCGCATGAGCCGGCTGATCGGCCTGGGCCTGCTGCTGGCGGGCCTGCTGTACCCCTTTGCGGTGTATTACGGCACCGAGCACTTCGCACCGTGGCAATTCGGCCTGCTGCTGGGCAGCCTGTGGCTGTTGCGCGCGCTTATCGGCGCACGCCGCCCCGGCAGCCGCTGGATGGCCGTGGCGATCATCGTGTTCTGCCTGCTACTGGCCTGGTTCGACAACCCGCACCTGCTGCGCTGGTACCCGAGCCTGGTCAGCGCGTTCATGTTGTCGCTGTTCGGCTTGAGCCTCAAATACGGCCCGCCGATGGTGGAGCGCCTGGCACGCATGACCGACCCGGTGCTGCCACCCCACGCCATCGTGTACACCCGCCAGGTTACGGTGGTGTGGAGTGTGTTCTTTCTGTGTAATGGCCTGCTCGCCGCCGCCCTCACCCTGTGGGCGCCGCTGAGCTGGTGGACGTTGTACAACGGCCTGATCGCCTACGGGTTGATGGGGCTGTTGTTTGCCGTGGAATGGCTGGTACGACAAAGGGTTCGAGGCCGCGTATGAATGGGTTGAAACTTGAGCACTTGCTGCTTGAGCCACTGGAACAGCGTCCGGTCACCACCGAACCTGACATGAATCATGCCCAGCTCTGGGCCCACGCCCTGAGCCTGGCTGCAGGCCTGCAAGCGCGCGGTATCCAACGCCTAGCCGTGTACCTGGAAGACGCCGGCCAGTTGGCGATTGCCCTGCTCGGCGCGTGGCGGGTCGGGGTCAGCGTACTGCTGCCTGCCGACCTGCAACCGCAGACCCGTCAACGTTGGGACGAGGCGGTCGACGGCTGGCTGACCGAAGCCGCCGACCTGGACGCGCTATACCAGGCACCCTTAAGCGCCGCCGCCCTTGACCTGGACGCCTGCCAACTGAGCCTGTGCACCTCCGGTTCCAGTGGCGAGCCCAAGCGCATCGACAAGACCCTGCGCCAACTGGCCAACGAAGTAGAGGCGCTGGAAACCCTGTGGGGCCCGGACCTCAAGCGCGCCTGCATCATCGGCAGCGTCGCCACGCAGCACATCTACGGCTTACTGTTCCGCGTGCTGTGGCCGTTGTGCGCCGGCCGCACCTTTGTACGCAAGCAACTGGCCTTCCCCGAAGACTTGCAGCGCGCCAGCCGCGAACACGTGCAGTTCGCCTGGGTCGCCAGCCCTGCGTTGCTCAAGCGCATGGGCGACAACCTCGACTGGCCGGCGCTGAGCCAGGTATCCCGGGTGTTTTCGTCGGGCGGCGCCTTGCCCGTTGAAGCGGCGGGCGAGCTTTACGACCGCTTGCAGCAATGGCCGACGGAAATCCTCGGCAGCTCCGAGACCGGCGGTATCGCCTGGCGCCAAGGTGCACAACCTTGGCAGCCGTTTGCCGACGTGGTGCTGAGCCAGGACGCCGACGGCGCCCTGCGTATCGCCTCCCCTTACCTGCCCGCCGGCCATGTCGAGCAGACCGCTGATGCTGCGCGCATTCACTCCGATGGCCGTTTTGAGCTGCTCGGGCGCCTGGACCGCATCGTCAAGCTGGAAGAAAAACGCATCTCCCTGCCCATGCTGGAACAGGCGTTGATAGCCCACCCATGGGTCGCCGACACCCGCCTGGGCGTGGTCCAGGAAAACCGCGCCTCCCTCGGCGCGCTGGTGGTACTCAGCGCCGACGGCCTGCACGCCTTGCGCAATCAGGGCCGTCGCGCCCTCACTCAAACCCTGCGCCAGCACTTGAGCCAGCATTGCGAGGCGCTGGCCTTGCCCCGTCGCTGGCGTTTGCTGCGCCAACTGCCGCTGAACAGCCAAGGCAAACTGCCCCAGGCGCAGGTCGAGGCGCTGTTGCTGGCACCCCGCCCGAAAGCCCCGGAAGTGCTGGAGCAGGTGGAAGCCGATGGCGAATGGACCTTGCAACTGAGCGTCCCGCCGGACCTGGCCTATTTCAGCGGCCATTTCCCGGTCACCCCAGTGTTGCCGGGGGTGGTGCAGGTGGAATGGGCATTCAATCTGGGCCAGCAATTGCTCGACTTGCCTGCAACCTTCGCCGGGATGGAAGTGCTCAAGTTCCAGCAACTGGTGCGCCCGGGCGATGCGATCGAACTGCACCTGCGCTTCGACCAGGAACGCGGCAAGTTGTACTTTGCCTATCGCAATGGCGTCGCGGCCTGCTCCAGCGGGCGCATCGTGCTGGAGACACCAAGTGAATAGGCCTTTGTCGCGAGCGGGCTTGCATAACCCCTGCGCCCTGATCCCGGTCTACAACCACGAAGCCGCCGTGCCGGCCGTGGTCCATAGCCTGTTGGGCAGTGGGCTGCCGTGCCTGTTGGTCGATGACGGCAGCAGCCCGGCCTGCGCAGCGGTATTGGCACAGTTGGCCACCCTGGATAACGTCACCCTGCTGACGCTGCCCAGCAATCAGGGCAAAGGCGGCGCCGTCATGGCCGGCTTCCGCGAAGCCGCGCGCCTGGGCTACAGCCACGCCTTGCAAGTGGACGCCGACGGCCAGCACGACCTGCGCGAAGTCGAAACGTTCCTCGACACCTCACGCCGTCACCCCGATGCGATCATCTGCGGCTACCCCGAATACGACGACAGCGTGCCCAAGGGCCGCCTGTATGCGCGCTACCTGACCCACGTGTGGGTGTGGATCAACACCCTATCGCTGCAGATCCGCGATTCGATGTGTGGCTTTCGCGTGTACCCGCTGGCACCGGTGCTGGCGTTGATGGACTCGGCGTACATCGGCACGCGCATGGATTTCGACTCGGACATCCTGGTGCGCTTGGCCTGGCGCAACCAGCCGATGCGCTGGCTACCGACCCAGGTGCATTACCCCGCCGACGGTTTGTCGCACTTTCGCTTGTTCCGCGACAACGTGCGCATCTCGGCCATGCACACCCGGCTGTTCTTCGGCATGCTGGTGCGTGCGCCGATGATCCTGTGGCGACGGTGGCAAGCATGAGCGACAGCACCAAGCACTGGGCCGACCGCGAGGAGCGCGGCAGTTTCCTGTTGATGAAACTCACGGCCATCGCCGCCAAAGTGCTGGGCCGTCGCCTGCTGAGCCCGGTGCTCTACGGCATCGTGTTGTACTTCTTCGTGTTCGGTCGCACCGCACGCCAGAGCGCCTGGCAATACCAGCAGCGTCTGGCCGACTGGAGCGGGCAAGACGCGCTGCGCCCCACCCACACAAGCGTCTTTGGCCAGTTCATGGCCTTCGCCGATTCCTTACTCGACAAGCTCGACGTGTGGAACGGCAAGCTGCGCATCGAACAGATCGAAATCAACGACCCGGCGCAATTGCGTAAGCAACTGCGCGGTGAGCGCGGGCAGATGCTGGTGGGCGCCCACTTGGGCAACCTCGAAGTGTGCCGCGCCCTCGCCGAGCTGGGCGAGCAGGTCACCATGAACGTGCTGGTGCACACCAAGCACGCCGAACAATTCAACCGCTTGCTGGGCGAAGCCGGAGCCACCCATCTGCGCCTGATCCAGGTCAGCGAGCTGGACCCGGCCACCATGCTGCTGCTCAGCCAGCGCCTGGACGAAGGCGAGTGGCTGGCCATCGCGGGTGACCGCGTGCCGCTGCATGGCGGGCGCACGGTATGCGTGGATTTCCTCGGGCACAGCGCCGCCTTCCCGCAAGGCCCGTGGTTGCTGGCCGGGTTGCTCAAATGCCCGGTGAACCTGCTGATGTGCCTGAAACACAATGGCCGCTATCGCCTGAGCATTGAGCCTTTCGCCGAATTGATCGAATGGAAGCGCACCACCCGCGAGCAGGTCATCGCTCAGTGGACCGAGCGCTACGCCGCCCGCCTGGGCCAGTTTTGCCTGGAAGCGCCCCAACAATGGTTCAACTTTTACCCTTTCTGGAAGACCGATGACGACGCATCTTGAGCCGGTAACCTTTGGCGAACGCCCCCTGCGCATTGAAGACGTGCTGGCCCTGGCCAACCGTCAGGCGCCTACCCGATTGCAGGGCGACGCGGCGTATCGCCAGCGCATCGCCAAGGGCGCGCAGTTCCTCGACTCACTGCTGGACAAGGAAGGCGTGATTTACGGCGTGACCACCGGCTACGGCGACTCCTGCGTGGTGGCCGTGCCGTTGCAGCACGTCGAAGCGCTGCCGCGTCACCTGTACACCTTCCACGGTTGCGGCCTGGGCAAGTTGCTCGACGCCCAAGCCACCCGCGCGGTGCTGGCGGCGCGGCTGCAGTCACTGTGCCACGGCGTGTCCGGGGTGCGCGTGGAGCTGCTGGAGCGCCTGCACGCGTTCCTCGAACACGACGTGCTGCCGCTGATCCCGGAAGAAGGCTCGGTGGGCGCCAGCGGTGACCTGACGCCGCTGTCCTACGTGGCCGCGACCTTGTCCGGCGAGCGCGAAGTGATGTTCCGTGGCGAACGCCGCCAGGCGGCCGACGTGCACCGCGAACTGGGTTGGGACCCGCTGGTGTTGCGCCCCAAGGAAGCCCTGGCGTTGATGAACGGCACCGCGGTGATGACCGGCCTGGCCTGCCTGGCGTTTGCCCGTGCCGACTATCTGCTGCAACTGGCCACGCGCATCACCGCGCTGAACGTGGTGGCGCTGCAAGGCAACCCGGAACACTTCGATGAACGCCTGTTCGCCGCCAAACCGCACCCGGGGCAGATGCAAGTGGCTGCCTGGCTGCGCAAGGACTTGGCCATCGACGCGCCGACCGCGCCGCTGCATCGCCTGCAAGACCGCTACTCGTTGCGTTGCGCACCGCACGTGCTGGGTGTGCTGGCCGACAGCCTGGGCTGGCTGCGTTCGTTCATCGAAACCGAACTGAACAGCGCCAACGACAACCCGATCATCGATGCCGAAGAAGAACGCGTGCTGCACGGCGGTCACTTCTACGGCGGCCACATCGCCTTCGCCATGGACAGCCTCAAGACCCTGGTGGCCAACGTGGCCGACCTGCTCGACCGCCAGCTCGCGCTGCTGGTGGACGTGCGTTACAACCACGGCCTGCCGAGCAACCTGTCCGGCGCGCCGGCCGACCGCGCGATGATCAACCACGGCTTCAAGGCCGTGCAGATCGGCACCAGCGCCTGGACCGCCGAAGCCCTGAAAAACACCATGCCGGCCAGCGTGTTCTCGCGCTCCACCGAATGCCATAACCAGGACAAAGTGAGCATGGGCACCATCGCCGCCCGCGATGCGATCCGTGTGCTGGAGCTCACCGAACAGGTTGCCGCCGCTACCCTGCTCGCCGCCAACCAAGGGGTGTGGCTGCGCGCCCAGGCCGACGACGCTCGCCCACTGCCTCCGGCCCTGGCCGCCATGCATGAAGAGCTTGCCAAAGACTTCCCGCCGGTGATCGAAGACCGCGCCCTGGAAGGCGAACTGCGTCTGTGCCTGCAACGCATTGCCGAACAACACTGGAGGCTGCATGCGTAGCCAGGGCGTGCTGCACTGCGACACTGAAATCCTCGTGCCTTTTTTCGACGTCGACACCATGAACGTCGTCTGGCACGGGCACTACGTGAAGTACCTGGAAGTGGCGCGCTGTGCGTTGCTGGACAAGCTCGGCCATAACTACACGGCGATGCTGGAATCCGGCTATGCGTGGCCGGTGATCGACATGCAGCTGCGCTACGTGCGCGGCGCCGTGTTCGGCCAGACGATCAACGTGCGCGCCAGCCTGGTGGAATGGGAGAACCGTTTGAAGGTCAACTACCTGATTACCGACCTGGCCAGTGGCGAGCGCTTGACCCGTGCCAGCACGGTGCAGGTCGCGGTTGAGGTCGCCAGTCGAGAGATGCAGCTGGTCTCCCCCAGAGTTTTCACCGACGCCGTAGAAAGGGCCTTGAAATGCTGACCACTGTGGGAGCGGCGGTGCGACGATTCGACTTGCTCGCGAAGATCGTCAACGATATCACTGTGTACCTGACACGCCGCAGCGCTCTCAGGTCATTCGCGAGCAAGCCCGCTCCCACATGGATCGCGTTTATTCTGCTGCTCAGCGTTGCAGGCACGGCCCACGCTTTTGACCTGCAGCAACTCAGCGATCAACTCGCCAAACCCTCCGTGATCCACGGCGCCTTCACCCAGGAAAAACACCTGCGTGCCCTGCCCCAGCCCCTGGTCAGCAAAGGCACCTTCGTGCTGGCCAAGGACCACGGCCTGCTCTGGCTGCTCAAGACCCCGCTGCAACAGGACTACCGCATCAGCGCCCAGGGCATTGCCCGCCGTGACGCCAATGGCTGGCAGTTGCTGCCAAACAAGAGCGCCGGCGCCGAGCAGAACCGCCTGTTCCTCGCCGTCCTTCAAGGTGACAGCAGTGGCTTGCAGCGCGACTTCGAATTGCAGCTGCAAGGCGAAGCCGACGGGTGGAAGCTCACGCTGGTCCCGCGCTCGCTGCTGTTAAAACAGGTCTTCACCCAGATCAACATCGACGGCGGTGAGCTGGTGCAGAAGATCGAGCTGCTGGAAACCCAGGGCGACAGCACCGTGCTGCGCATGCAGGACAGCCGTGCCGACCAGCCCCTGAGCGATGCGGAGAAACACGACTTTGCCCAGTGAGCGTCTGCTACCGCGCCTGTTCCTGATCCTGCTGGTGGCCGTGCTGGCCCTGGCCGGCTGGCAGTGGCGCCATGGCGCGCCGTTGTCGGCCAACTTGATGGAACTGGTGCCGGGCAACACGCCGGACGCCTTGGAACAGCAAGCCGAACAGCGCATGCAGGAACCCCTGAACCGCGAGATGCTGGTGCTGGTCGGGCACGCCGACCGCCAACAAGCGGTGGCCGTGGCGCAGCAGTTAGGCGAGCGCTGGCAGGCGAGCGGGCTGTTTGAAAAAGTGCAGTGGAACCTGCAAGCCGACCTGCCGGCGCTGCGCGAGCAATTGCTGCGCGGGCGCCTGGCGATGCTCTCGGCCAAGGACCGCGAACAACTGATCGACCACCCCGACACGTTTATCCAGCAGCGCGTGCAAGCGCTGTTCGACCCCTTCACCGGGTTCAGCCTGGTGCCGAGCCAGGACGACTGGCTGGGCTTGACCGGGCGCATTCAGAACAGCCAGCCGCAGCACGGTTCAGTGCAGCTGGACATTGGCAGCGGTGCCCTGATTGCCGATGCCGACGGTAAAAACTGGGTGCTGCTACGCGCGCGCACCACCGGCAATGCTTTCGATATGAAGCTGCCGCTGCAAGTGGCAGATTTGCTCAAGGCCAGCCGTGAACAGGCCAGCGGGCAAGGTGCGCAACTGCTCGCTGCCAGCGGCCTGTTGTATGCCGCCAATGGCCAACAGCAGGCCACGCGGGAAATCACCTGGGTCGGCGGCGGCGCCACCGTGGGCATTCTGTTATTGCTGTTGTTGGCGTTTCGTCGCTGGCGTGTGCTGCTGGCGTTTGTGCCGGTGCTGGTGGGCATGCTGTTTGGCGCGGTGGCCTGTGTGGCGCTGTTTGGCCACATGCATGTGATGACCTTGGTGCTGGGCTCGAGCCTGATTGGCGTGGCGGTGGATTACCCGCTGCATTACCTGTCCAAGAGCTGGAGCCTGCAGCCGTGGCGCAGTTGGCCGGCGCTGCGCATCACGCTGCCGGGGCTGAGCCTGAGCCTGGCCACCAGTTGCATCGGCTACCTGGCGCTGGCCTGGACGCCGTTCCCGGCGCTGACCCAGATCGCAGTGTTCTCCGCTGCCGGCCTGGTGGGCGCGTACTTGTCGGCGGTGTGCCTGTTGCCGGCCCTGCTCAAGGGCGTGGAACTGCGCCCGGCGCAATGGCCGCTGCGTATCGCCGAATGCCTGTGGCGGATGCGCACCTCGTTGCTCAAGCGCGTGCCAAGTTCGGTGTTGCTGGTGCTGGTGCTGCTGTTTTGCGCCGGTGGCTTGTGGCACTTGAACACCAAGAACGATATCCGCCAGTGGATCGGTGCCCCGCCGCAGTTGCTGCAAGAAGCGCAGGCCGTGGCGCGTATCACCGGTTTCCAACCCACCAGCCAGTTTTTCCTGGTGCGGGCCGACAACCAGCAGCAGTTGCTGGAGCGTCAGGCCGCACTGGGCCAGCGCCTGGATCAGTTGGTGAACATGGACAAGCTCCAGGGCTACCTGGCGCTGAATCAACTGGTCAGCCTGCCCGCCGAACAACAGCAACTGCGGGATGCGCTGAACGCATTGCCACAACACTGGCAACCGCTGCTCGACCTGGGTGTTCCTGCTGCGGCCTTGCAAGCCGAAGTCGCGCACCTGCAAGCGCTGCCCACCCAAGACATCGACGCCGCGCTGGCAGGCCCGCTCGCCGAGCCCTGGCGCACACTGTGGCTGGGCCAGGTGGACGGCGGCGTGGCCGCCATGGTCAGCCTGCAAGGCTTGAACAACCCCGCCTTGCTACGGGTGCAGGCAGTGGACCTGCCGGGAGTGCAATTGGTGGATCGCCTCGGTGATTTGAACCGGGTATTCGCCGACACGCAGATCAGCGCCGCCGAATTGAAGTTGATGTCGTGCGTACTGATCGTGTTGCTGCTGATCCTGCCCTTCGGTTTCGGCGGTGCCTTGCGCATCGTCGCACTGCCCTTGCTGGCCGCACTGTGCAGCCTGGCCAGCCTCGGCTGGCTGGGCCAACCGCTCACACTGTTCAGCCTGTTCGGCCTGCTGCTGGTCACCGCCATCAGCGTGGATTACGCGATCCTGATGCGCGAGCAGATCGGCGGCGCAGCGGTCAGCCTGCTGGGGACGCTGCTGGCCGCACTGACCACCTGGCTGTCGTTCGGCCTGCTGGCGGTCTCAAGTACGCCAGCGGTGAGCAATTTCGGCCTGTCGGTCAGCCTGGGCCTGGGTTTCAGCTTTATGCTGGCGCCCTGGGCCGGCCATCAGAAGCACGCCTCATGAACCCGATTATCGCCAACGCGGCAAGGAGCCCTCGTGCCCACAGTTGAAATGGAACGTCGCCAGGTCGTGGTGATCGGTGCCGGGCCGTCCGGCGCCATCGCGGCAGCTCTGCTCAAGCGCAAAGGGCATGACGTGCTGGTCATCGAGCGCCAGCATTTTCCACGTTTTTCCATCGGCGAAAGCCTGTTGTCCCACTGCATCGACTTCATCGAAGAAGCCGGTATGCTCGACGCGGTGCAGGCCGCGGGGTTCCAGCTGAAAACCGGCGCCGCGTTCGCCTGGGGCGAGCGCTACAGTGCGTTTGATTTCAGCGATACCTTCAGCAACGGCAAACCCACCACCTTCCAGGTGCAGCGCGGTGACTTCGACAAGTTGCTGGCTGACCAGGCCGCGCTGCAAGGGGTGGAGATCCGCTACGGCGAAACCCTCGTCGGCGTGGACTTCAAAGGCAATTGCCGCTACCTGCACGTGCGCCGCGAGAACGGCAGCGAGTACCACCTCAAGGCCACGTTCGTGTTGGATGCCAGCGGTTACGGCCGCGTGCTGCCGCGCCTGCTGGACCTGGATGTACCGTCGGATTTCCCGGTGCGCCAGGCGGTGTTCACTCACGTCGAAGACCGCATCGAACACCCGGGCTTTGACCGCACCAAGATCCTCGTCACCACGCACCCGACGCAGCGCGATATCTGGTTCTGGACCATCCCGTTCAGCAACGGTCGCTGCTCGGTGGGGGTGGTCGCGGCCAAGGAACATTTCGACGGCCGCGACGGTGACCTCGATGCGTGCCTGCGCGGCTTTATCGACGAAACCCCAAGCCTGTCCGGCGTGCTGAAAAACGCCGTGTGGGACACCCCGGCGCGCACCATCGGCGGTTACGCGGCCAACGTCAAAAGCCTGCACGGCCCAGGCTTTGCGCTGCTGGGCAACGCGGCGGAATTCCTCGACCCGGTATTCTCTTCCGGCGTGACCATCGCCATGCGTTCGGCGAGCATGGCCGCAGGCCTGTTGCATCGCCAATTGAACGGCGAGACGGTGGACTGGCAAACCGAGTTTGCCGAGCCGTTGAAGCGCGGTGTCGACACCTTCCGTTGCTACGTCGAAGGCTGGTATGCCGGCACCTTCCAGGATGTAATCTTCCATCCTGGCAGTTCGCCGGAGATTCGCCGGATGATCAGCTCGATCCTCGCCGGCTATGCGTGGGACGAGCGCAACCCGTTTGTCAGTGAGCCCAAGCGACGGCTACGGATGTTGTCGCAGATTTGTGCAGGGGATGCCGCGTGAGCACTCAATACCTCAGTAAAAACTACGTCGAGGAAACCAAGTTCGGTTTCTGGTTCCTGCGCAGCCACACCTGGCAGCACCATGTACTGCGCGTAGCGATCAACGACCTGCGCAGCCTGTTCAGCGAGCCGCTGCCGGTGGCGCCAGTGCTGCTGGATGCCGGCTGCGGCCAGGGCAAATCCTTCAAGCTGTTGCAGCAGGTGTTCGCCCCTGCCCGCTTGATCGGCCTGGACGCCGACCCTCACAGCCTGGCATTGAGCAAGGCCGAAGCTGCGCGCCAGGGCCTGGATGTGGAGCTGATCGGCAGCGACTGCGCCACCCTCGAGGTGCCGGACGCAAGCGTCGACATCCTGTTCTGCCACCAGACCTTCCACCACCTGGTGGAGCAGCATCGCGCGCTGAAGGAGTTTTACCGCGTGCTCAAGCCGGGCGGTTATCTGCTGTTTGCCGAATCCACCGAAGCGTACATCGACACCTGGGTGATTCGCTGGCTGTTCCGCCACCCCATGCACGTGCAGAAAAGCGCCGAGGAATACCTGGAGATGCTGAGCGATCAGGGCTTCGAATTTGGCCCGCAGAACGTCTCCTACCCGTACCTGTGGTGGAGTCGCTCCAGCGACTTCGGCCTGCTGGAGCGCTGGGGCCTGCGCAACCCGCCGCCGGTGGGGCAGCGTGAGGAAACCCTGGTGAACTGCGTGGCACGCAAACCCTTGGCGGGCCCGGCACTATGATGCGTCTGCTGCTGATCGGCTGCCTGTTGCTGCTGAGCGCTTGCGCCAGCCAGCCACCGCTGCCCGAAAAAATCCCGGCCCTTACACTGCCCATACAACTGCATGTTCAGCGCCAGGCAGACGGTCAAAGCCAGGACTGGCTGCTGGTGATCCAGCGAGAAGGCGGTGCGATTCGCTGGTCGATGATGGACCCGCTGGGCATTCCCCAGGCCCGGCAGAAACTGGTCGATGGCCAGTGGCAGGCCGACGGCTTGCTGCCACCCAATCCTCAGGCACGGGAGTTGTTCGCCGCCCTGTTATTCGCCCTGACGTCGGCAGACGATGTGCGAAAGCTGTATCCCACCGCGCAGGCCATGGACCTTACCCGCACGCTGCCCGGCCACTGGCAGATCGTGTACCAGTCGTCTGAGGTCTTCAGTGTGAACATGAGCGGGCAACCGTTGAGCTACCGCGTCAGCCCGCTGGGGGCCGCACGATGACCGCCTACCTCAACGCCCTCGGCGTGATCTGCGCCCTCGGCCGTGGCCAGGACGAAGTCAGTCGCAGCCTGTTTGCCGGCGACTGTTCCGGCATGCGCGCCGAAAGCGGCTGGGTACCGGACCGTGTGCTGCCGGTGGCCGGCGTGCCCGGTGAATTGGCGACCATCCCTTCGCAGTTGAACCAGCAAAGCAGCCGCAATAACCAGCTGTTGCTGGAAGCGGCGCTGCAGATTGAGGCACAGATCCGTCAGGCCATTGAAACGTATGGCGCCTCGCGGATCGGCATTGTGCTCGGCACCAGCACATCAGGTATCGATGAGGCGAGCCGTGGCATCGCCCATTACCTGCGCGACAACCGCTTCCCCGACGACTACGACTACCAGCAACAGGAACTCAGCGCCCCGGCCAACTTCCTCGCCGACTGGCTGCAAGTGAGCGGCCCGGCGTATGTGATTTCCACCGCCTGCACCTCCAGCGCGCGCGCACTGATGAGTGCCCAGCGCCTGCTGAACCTGGGGGTGTGCGATGCGGTGATCTGCGGCGGCGTCGACAGCCTGTGCAAGCTGACCCTCAACGGCTTCACCTCGCTGGAAGCCGTGTCCAGCCAGCGTTGCAACCCGTTCTCGGTGAACCGCAACGGCATCAACATCGGCGAAGCCGCAGTGCTGTTCCTGATGAGCCGCGAGACCGCGCCCATCGCCCTGCTGGGCAGTGGCGCCAGCTGCGACGCGCACCATATCTCCGCGCCGGAACCCACCGGCAAGGGCGCGCTGCAAGCGATGCGCAAGGCGTTGGCCAGCGCCAAACTTGCGCCCGAGCAGATCGGTTACCTGAACCTGCACGGCACGGCGACCCAACACAATGACGCCATGGAAAGCCTGGCGGTTGCCCAACTGTTCCCCCAAGGCGTGGCCTGTTCGTCGACCAAGCCCATGAGCGGCCACACCCTGGGCGCCGCCGGTGCACTGGAGGCCGCGTTCTGCTGGTTGAGCCTGGCCCACGGCGTGGTGCCGCCCCATGTCTGGGATGGCCAGGCCGACCCGGCGCTGCCGGCCCTGCACTGGGCGCAAGCCGGTGACACCTTGAAAAAACGCTGCCTGATGAGCAATTCGTTTGCCTTCGGCGGCAACAACGTCAGCCTGATAATCGCAGAGGCCCCATGATCGATTGGCCACTCGCTGAACTGCTGCCCCACGCGGGCGACATGATCCTGATCGACCAAGTGTTGTCGTTCGATGAAGAGCAGGTTCACACCCGCGTCACCGTCAAGCCCGGTGGCCTGTTCAGCCACGACGACGGCAGCCTGCCGGCGTGGGTCGGTATCGAGCTGATGGCGCAAAGTGTCGCGGCCTACGCCGGCTGCCGTGCGCGCCAGAAAGGCGAAGCCGTGGAACTGGGTTTCCTGTTGGGCACACGCAAGTACGAATGCAATGTGGAACACTTCCCAGCCGGCGCCGAGCTGACCATCCACGGCCTGCGTTCCCTGGAAGACGACAATGGCATGGGTGTGTTCGAATGCCACCTGACCGGTGATGGCATTTTGGCTAGCGCCCGCTTGAACGTATTCCGACCGCCCCAGGCGGCCAACTATTTAGATGAATCGAAGGACGTAACGCCATGACTGAATCCGTACTGGTCACCGGCTCCAGCCGTGGCATCGGCCGCGCCATCGCCTTGCGCCTGGCCCAGGCTGGCCATGACATCGTGCTGCATTGCCGCAGTGGCCGCGCCGAAGCCGACGCAGTGCAAGTCGAAATCCAAGCCCTGGGCCGCAAGGCGCGGGTGCTGCAGTTCGATGTGGCGGACCGTGCTGTGTGCAAGGAAATGCTCGAAGCCGACGTGGAACAGCACGGCGCCTACTACGGCGTGGTGCTCAACGCCGGCCTGACCCGCGACGGTGCATTCCCGGCCCTGTCGGAAGACGACTGGGACGTGGTGATGCGCACCAACCTCGACGGGTTCTACAACGTGCTGCACCCGGTGATGATGCCGATGATCCGACGTCGCGCGGCCGGGCGTATCGTGTGCATCACGTCGGTGTCCGGCTTGATCGGCAACCGTGGCCAGGTCAACTACAGCGCCTCCAAGGCCGGTTTGATCGGCGCCGCCAAGGCCCTGGCCATCGAGCTGGGCAAGCGCAAGATCACGGTCAACTGCGTGGCGCCCGGCCTGATCGACACGGCGATGCTTGATGAGAATGTGCCGGTGGAAGAGCTGATGAAGATGATCCCCGCGCAGCGCATGGGCACTCCGGAAGAGGTGGCCGGCGCGGTGAATTTCCTGATGTCGGCCGAGGCCGGCTATATCACGCGCCAGGTGCTGGCCGTGAACGGAGGCCTGTGCTGATGAAGCGCGTCGTAGTCACCGGCATGGCCGGCATGACCTCCCTGGGTGGCGATTGGGAGACCATCGCCGCCAACTTCCGCGCCAACCGCAGCGGCATCCGGCGCATGGACGAGTGGGACCGTTTCACTGAATTGAACACGCGCCTGGCCGGGCCGATCGACGACTTCGTCGTGCCCGCCCACTGGACGCGCAAGCAGCTGCGCAGCATGGGCCGTGTTTCGCGCCTCGCCGTATGGGCCGCAGAGCAGGCGCTGCAGGACGCCGGCCTGCTCGGCGACGAGTCGATCAAGGACGGGCGCATGGGCGTGGCCTGCGGTTCGTCCACCGGCAGCACCGACGAGATCAAGGCGTTCGGCAATATGCTGCTGAACTCGGTGGCCGAGGGGCTGAACGCCAACTCCTATGTGCGCATGATGCCGCACACCACGGCGGCGAATATCAGCATCTTCTTCGGCCTCACCGGGCGGTTGATCCCCACCTCCAGCGCCTGCACCAGCGGTAGCCAGGGCATCGGGTATGCCTACGAGGCAATCAAGTTCGGACGTTTGCCGTTGATGCTCGCCGGGGGTGCCGAAGAGCTGTGCCCGACCGAAGCCATGGTGTTCGATGCGCTGTACGCCACCAGCCTGAAAAACGACGCCCCCCAGACCAGCCCGCGCCCCTACGACAGCGGCCGCGATGGCTTGGTGATCGGTGAAGGCGGCGGCATGCTGGTGCTCGAAGAACTGGAGCACGCGCTGGCCCGTGGGGCGCATATCCACGCCGAGCTGGTCGGCTTCGGCAGCAACGCCGACGGCCAGCACACCACTCGCCCCGAGCAGAAAACCATGCGCCGTGCGATGGAATTGGCGCTGGAAGATGCCGGACTGGAACCCTCTGCGATCGGCTACGTCAACGGTCACGGCACGGCTACCGACCAGGGCGACATCGCCGAGACCCTGGCCACCAGCAGCCTGTTCGGCAGCCGCATGCCCATCAGCTCGCAGAAGAGTTTCCTTGGCCACACCCTGGGGGCCTGCGGGGCGCTTGAGTCGTGGTTCAGCATCGAGATGATGAACCGCAACCAGTACGTGCACACCTTCAACCTGGATTCAGTGGACCCGCAGTGCGGCGAACTGGATTACCTGCAGGGTGAATTTCGCGAGATGCACCACGACTACGTGATGAACAACAACTTTGCCTTTGGCGGCGTCAACACGTCGCTGATCTTTCGCCGCTGGTCCTGACTGTTAAATCGATTGGAGAATACGGAATGTCTTCCTTGCTACGCGCTACCCTGATCACCCTGGCCCTGTTGGTCACCGCCGGTTGCACCAACAAACCGATCCTCAACACCCAGCACGACCTGCCGGCCAACACCCAGGTCAGTGAAGAGAAAATGAAGGTGATCATCGTCAACGCCCTGCAAAAGCGCGAATGGACGGTCCAGCGCCTGAGCCCGCAACTGGTGCAGGCCGAGATCAACGTGCGTAACCAGTTTTATGCCGCCATCGACATCCGCTACACCCGCAACAGCTACGCCATCACCTACCGCGACAGCCGCGACCTGGGCTACAAGGACGGTACGATCCATCGCAACTACAACCGCTGGGTGAGCATGCTCGACCGCGACATCATGGCGGCGCTGCGCAGTAATGGCATGAACTAAGTCATGTAGTGAGCGGGCTTGCCCCACGCGGCGGTGTGTCAGGTTCGTTTGAGCCGACTGACACGCCGCCGCGCGGGGCACCAGACGCCTCAACATACCTGACACGCTGCCGCGCGGGGCAAGCCCGCTCACTACAAGGTTGCTTTGCGGGTCAGCAGTTCGACAAACGCTTGGGCCATCGGTGTTTGTGCTCCCTTGCGTTGCACCAGCCACACGGCTGTCATCGCTTCTTCATCCAGCAGCGTGCGATAGACCACCCCGTCGATCCGGATGCGCTGGTAAGACGCCGGCAGCACCGATACGCCCAGCCCCGCCGCCACCAGGCCGATGATGGTCATGGCCTCACCGGCTTCCTGGGCGAAGTGCGGGCTGAAACCAGCGTCTCGGGCCAGGTTGATCAGTTGCGCATAGAGGCCGCTGCCGTAGCTGCGTGGGAAAAACACGAACGGCTCCTGCGCCAGCTGCGCCAGGTGCAGGCCTCGTTCACTGCCGTGTGCCAGTGGGTGGCCGGCGCTCAATACAGCCACCAGTGGCTCGCGCATCAGTTCGACCACACTCAGGGAATCCGGCAGCGGCAGCGGGCGCATCAGGCCGACCTGGATCGATTCATCCACCAGCGAGTCAGCCACCTCGGTACTGCTCATTTCCTGCAGGTTCAGATGCACCGCCGGGAATGCCTGGCGAAACGCGAAGATCGCCTTGGGGATGCTGGCGTTGAACGGTGCCGAGGAGGTGAAGCCGATCTTCAGCTCACCCAGTTCGCCCAATTGCGCACGCCGTGCCACATCGGAAGCCTTGTCGACCTGGGCCAGCACCAATCGCGCCTCGTGCAGGAACAGTCGTCCCGCCTCGCTCAGCTCGACCCGACGATTGGTACGCTCGAACAACCGTGCACCGACTTCTTGCTCCAGCGCCTGGATCTGCTGGCTCAGCGGAGGTTGCGAGATGCCCAGCACCTGCGCGGCGCGGCCGAAATGCAGTTCTTCGGCGACGGCGATGAAGTACCGCAAGTGACGCAATTCCATGCAAACCTCATTAGGTCGTAAAAGCTCTTAAACAGGTCGAACAATATATTGGAAAGAATCATTAGCCAGCTATATTCTTTTTTGCAGTGCCGGTCCTGGCCTGCTCTTCCTCCCCGAGGTCCCCGTGAAAGCTGCTGTCGCTCCACTCGCTCAAGAAGTCCCGCCTACCGCCCTGGACGAAGTCGTCGCCCAGCTCAACGAGCAGTACATCGAAAAAGGCACGCCGATGTTCATGCGCACGGTGCTGGCGCTGTTCTCCGGCGGTTTCGCCACTTTTGCCCTGCTGTACTGCGTGCAACCGATGATGCCGGCGCTGTCCCACGAATTTTCCATCAATGCGGCACAAAGCAGCCTGATCCTGTCGGTGGCGACCGCGATGCTGGCGCTGGGTCTGCTGATCACCGGGCCGATCTCCGACACCCTGGGGCGCAAGCCGGTGATGGTGTCCGCACTGTTTTGCGCCGCCCTGGCGACCATTGCCAGCGGCCTGATGCCGACCTGGGAAGGCATTCTGTTCATGCGCGCATTGGTGGGCCTGTCGCTGAGCGGCCTGGCCGCCGTTGCGATGACCTACCTGAGCGAAGAGATCCACCCGCAGCACATCGGCCTGGCGATGGGGCTCTACATCGGCGGCAATGCCATTGGCGGCATGAGCGGGCGGCTGATCATCGGCGTGCTGATCGATTTTGTGAGCTGGCACACCGCAATGCTGATCATCGGCGCCCTGGCCCTGATCGCCGCCACGGTGTTCTGGAAAATCCTCCCCGAATCGCGCAACTTCCGCGCCAGCAGCCTCAAGCCGCGCACCTTGCTCGATGGTTTTGTCATGCACTTCAAGGACGCCGGCTTGCCGTGGCTGTTTCTTGAAGCCTTCTTGCTGATGGGCGCGTTCGTGACGATGTTCAACTACATCGGCTATCGCCTGCTCGCCGACCCGTATGGCCTGAGCCAGGCCGTGGTGGGCTTGCTGTCGCTGGTGTACCTCTCGGGCATTTACAGTTCGGCCAAAATCGGCTCCCTGGCCGACCGCCTAGGCCGCCGTCGCGTGCTGTGGGGCACCATCGTGCTGATGCTCGCCGGCATGGCCCTGACGCTGTTCACCCCACTGTGGCTGGTGGTGCCAGGCATGCTGATCTTCACCTTCGGCTTCTTCGGCGCCCACTCGGTGGCCAGCAGCTGGATCGGCCGCCGCGCGGTGAAAGCCAAGGGGCAGGCGTCGTCGCTGTACCTGTTCTGCTACTACGTGGGGTCGAGTATTGCGGGGACGGCGGGCGGATTCTTCTGGCACTTTGCCGGGTGGAACGGGATTGGGGCGTTTATCGTGGCGCTGTTGATTGGCGCGTTGCTGGTGGCGTTGAAGCTGGCGAAGTTGCCGCCGTTGGGAGACGTGAAGGTCTAAGGCTATTTGCTTTTATGTGGGAGCTGGCTTGCCTGCGATAGCGGCGGTGAATTCAATGCAGCTATCGCAGCGGTGCGACGATTCGACAAGCCAGCTCCCACATTTTGACTTGTGTTCAGGCATGAAAAAGCCCGGTATCAAACCGGGCTTTTTTTATTCGTGATACTGCGCCGACAGCTCATGCACCGCACGCAGGAACGCGCCCGCATGTTCCGGGTTCACTTCCGGCGTGATGCCGTGGCCCAGGTTGAACACGTGCCCGGTGCCCTTGCCGTAGCTGGCCAGGATGCGGCCGACTTCGGTGCGGATCGCTTCCGGCTTGGCGTAGAGCACGGTCGGGTCCATGTTGCCTTGCAGCGCGACGCGGTTGCCCACGCGCTGGCGGGCTTCGCCCAAATCACACGTCCAGTCCAGCCCCAGTGCATCGGCACCGGCGTCGGCGATGCTTTCCAGCCACAGGCCACCGTTCTTGGTGAACAGGATGACCGGCACTTTACGGCCTTCGTGTTCGCGGATCAGGCCGCTGACGATCTTGCGCATGTAGGCCAGGGAAAACTCCTGGTACGCCGCCGCCGACAGGTTGCCGCCCCACGTATCGAAGATCTGCACCGCTTGCGCGCCGGCCATGATCTGGCCGTTGAGGTAGGAGGTGACCGACTGCGCCAGCTTGTCCAGCAGCAGGTGCATGGCTTGCGGGTTGTCGTAGAGCATGGCTTTGGTCTTGCGGAAGTCTTTCGACGAGCCGCCTTCGACCATGTAGGTGGCCAGGGTCCATGGGCTGCCGGAGAAACCGATCAGCGGCACGCGGCCGTTGAGTTCGCGGCGGATGGTGCTGACGGCGTCCATCACGTAACCGAGGTCTTTGTGCGGATCCGGGATCGGCAGGGCTTCGATGTCGGCCAGGGTGCTCACGACTTTCTTGAAACGCGGGCCTTCGCCGGTTTCGAAGTACAGGCCTTGGCCCATGGCGTCAGGGATGGTGAGGATGTCGGAAAAGAGGATGGCCGCGTCCAGTTGTGGGTAGCGGTCCAGCGGCTGCATCGTGACTTCGCAGGCGAACTCCGGGTTCATGCACAGGCTCATGAAATCACCGGCGTTGGCGCGGCTGGCGCGGTATTCCGGCAGGTAGCGACCGGCCTGGCGCATCATCCACACAGGGGTGACGTCCACGGGTTGCTTGAGCAGGGCACGAAGGAAACGGTCGTTCTTGAGGGCAGTCATGTCGGCATCCGCAAAAAAAGTGCGGGCATTTTCTCAGAGCCAGACGCAAAAGGCACGGAGTGAGCCGTGCCTTTTGTCTATCGGGTCAATTTGTCGCAATGACTGGCGTCGCAAACCCCAATGTGGAATGGGGTTTGTGTGGGAGCTGGCTTGCCTGCGATGGCATCACCTAGGTCTAACTGATAGACCGAGTTGCCTGCATCGCAGGCAAGCCAGCTCCCACATTTTGATCCCATTTCAAGTTGGGATCGGTGTCAGACCTGCAGGTAATCCAGGATCCCTTCGGCGGCATTGCGGCCTTCGAAGATCGCGGTGACCACCAGGTCAGAACCGCGCACCATGTCGCCACCCGCGAAGATCTTCGGGTTGCTGGTCTGGTGCTTGTACTGGCCTTGCTCCGGGGCCACGACGCGGCCCTGGCTGTCGGTCTGGATCTGGAACTGCTCGAACCACGGCGCCGGGCTTGGGCGGAAACCGAAAGCGATGACCACGGCGTCGGCCGGGATGATCTCTTCGGAACCCGGGATCGGCTCGGGGCTGCGGCGGCCACGGGCGTCCGGCTCGCCGAGACGGGTCTCGACCACCTTCACGCCTTCGACGCGGTCTTCACCCACGATCGCAATCGGCTGGCGGTTGTAGAGGAACTTCACGCCTTCTTCCTTGGCGTTCTTCACCTCTTTGCGCGAACCCGGCATGTTGGCTTCGTCACGACGGTACGCACAGGTCACCGACTTGGCGCCCTGGCGGATCGAAGTGCGGTTGCAGTCCATCGCGGTGTCACCACCGCCCAGCACCACGACCTTCTTGCCCTTCATGTCGACGAAGTCTTCCGGCGACTTTTCGAAACCCAGGTTGCGATTCACGTTGGCGATCAGGAAGTCCAGCGCGTCGTAGACGCCTGGCAGATCCTCACCGGCAAAGCCGCCCTTCATGTAGGTGTAGGTGCCCATGCCCATGAACACGGCATCGTATTCTTCGAGCAGTTGCCCCATGGTCACGTCTTTGCCGACCTCGGTGTTCAAGCGGAACTCGATGCCCATGCCGGTAAACACTTCACGACGGTTGCTCAGGACGGTTTTTTCCAGCTTGAACTCGGGGATACCGAAGGTCAGCAGGCCGCCGATTTCCGGGTTCTTGTCGAACACCACCGGAGTCACGCCGCCACGTACCAAGACGTCGGCACAGCCCAGGCCAGCAGGGCCGGCACCGATGATGGCAACGCGCTTGCCGGTCGGCTTGACCTTGGACATGTCCGGGCGCCAGCCCATGGCGAACGCGGTGTCGGTGATGTACTTCTCCACCGAACCGATGGTCACCGCGCCGAAGCCGTCGTTGAGGGTGCAGGCACCTTCACACAGACGGTCTTGCGGGCACACCCGGCCGCAGACTTCCGGCAGGGTGTTGGTCTGGTGCGACAGCTCGGCGGCGGCGAGGATGTTGCCCTCGGCCACCAGCTTGAGCCAGTTGGGAATGAAGTTGTGCACCGGGCACTTCCATTCGCAATACGGGTTACCGCACCCCAGGCAGCGGTGGGCCTGGTCGGCCGAGTGCTGGGGTTTGAAGGGCTCGTAGATTTCCACGAACTCTTTCTTGCGTTGACGCAACAGTTTCTTCTTCGGATCTTTGCGCCCGACATCGATGAACTGGAAGTCGTTATTCAGACGTTCAGCCATGTTAAAACCTCATCAAACTCTTCAGGCGCATATCACTGCGGGTTGGCACGGATGCTGGAAAGCAACGATTTCAAGTTGGCAGCCTTGGGCTTGACCAGCCAGAAACGACGCAGGTAATCATCGAGGTTTTCGGCGAGGTTGCGGCCCCATTCGCTGCCGGTTTCCTCGACGTACTCGTCCAGCACGTGCTGCAAGTGGTTCCGGTAGGACTCCATGGCTTCGCCGCTGATCCGCTGGATCTCGACCAACTCGTGGTTGACCTTGTCGACGAAGGTGTTGTCCTGGTCGAGCACGTAGGCGAAACCGCCGGTCATGCCCGAACCGAAGTTGTAACCGGTCTTGCCCAGTACCGCGACAAAGCCCCCGGTCATGTACTCGCAGCAGTGATCGCCAGTGCCTTCCACCACGGTGTGAGCACCGGAGTTACGCACGGCGAAACGCTCACCGGCAGTACCGGCCGCGAACAGCTTGCCACCGGTGGCGCCGTACAAGCAGGTGTTGCCGATGATGGCACTGTCCTGGGTCTTGTAGACGCTGCCTTTAGGCGGAACGATCACCAGCTTGCCGCCGGTCATGCCCTTGCCCACGTAGTCGTTGGCATCGCCTTCCAAGTACATGTGCAGGCCACCGGCGTTCCACACGCCAAAGCTCTGGCCTGCAGTGCCCTTGAAGCGGAAGGTGATCGGCGCCTTGGCCATGCCCTGGTTGCCGTGCTTGCGTGCGATTTCGCCGGAGATGCGTGCGCCGATGGAACGGTCGCAGTTGCAGATATCCAGTTCGAATTCGCCACCGCTGGCTTCGCTGATTGCGCGACCGGCGATGTCCACCATCTTCTCGGCCAGCAGGCCTTTGTCGAACGGCGGGTTACGGTCCACACCACAGAACTGCGGCTTGTCGGCCGGGACGTGATCGCTGCCGAGCAACGGCGTGAGGTCCAGGTGGTGCTGCTTGGCGGTCTGGCCTTCGAGGATTTCCAGCAGATCGGTACGGCCGATCAGCTCTTCGAGGGAACGCACGCCCAGCTTGGCCAGCCACTCACGGGTCTCTTCGGCGACGTAGGTGAAGAAATTCACCACCATGTCGACGGTGCCGATGTAGTGATCCTTGCGCAGCTTCTCGTTCTGAGTGGCGACGCCAGTGGCGCAGTTGTTCAGGTGGCAGATACGCAGGTATTTGCACCCCAGGGCGATCATTGGCGCAGTACCGAAGCCGAAGCTTTCGGCGCCGAGGATCGCAGCCTTGATCACGTCGAGGCCGGTTTTCAGGCCGCCGTCGGTCTGTACACGCACCTTGCCGCGCAGATCGTTGCCGCGCAGGGTCTGGTGGGTTTCGGCCAGGCCGAGCTCCCACGGAGCGCCGGCGTACTTGATGGAGGTCAGCGGCGAAGCACCGGTACCGCCGTCGTAGCCGGAGATGGTGATCAGGTCGGCATAGGCCTTGGCCACGCCAGCGGCGATGGTGCCGACGCCGGCTTCTGCTACCAGTTTCACCGAGACCAGGGCCTGCGGGTTGACTTGTTTCAGGTCGAAAATCAGCTGCGACAAGTCTTCAATCGAGTAGATGTCGTGGTGCGGTGGAGGCGAGATCAGGGTCACGCCCGGCACTGCGTAACGCAGCTTGGCGATCAGACCGTTGACCTTGCCGCCCGGCAGTTGGCCACCTTCACCCGGTTTGGCACCTTGGGCCACCTTGATCTGGAGCACTTCGGCGTTGACCAGGTATTCCGGGGTCACACCAAAGCGGCCGGTCGCGACCTGCTTGATTTTCGAGCTCTTGATGGTGCCGTAGCGCGCCGGGTCTTCACCGCCTTCGCCGGAGTTGGAACGCGCACCCAGGCGGTTCATGGCTTCGGCCAGGGCTTCGTGAGCCTCGGGCGACAAGGCGCCCAGGGAGATACCGGCGGAGTCAAAGCGCTTGAGGATCGATTCCAGCGGCTCGACTTCGTTGATGTCCATCGCCGTGTCCAGGGTCTTCACCTTGAACAGGTCACGGATCATCGACACCGGGCGGTTATCCACCAGCGAGGTGTATTCCTTGAACTTGGCGTAGTCGCCCTGCTGCACGGCGGCTTGCAGGGTGTTGACCACGTCCGGGTTGTACGCGTGGTATTCGCCACCGTGTACGAACTTCAGTAGGCCGCCTTGCTGGATCGGCTTGCGCGCGCTCCAGGCTTCAGCTGCCAGGGCTTTCTGCTCGGCTTCGATGTCGACGAAACGCGCGCCCTTGATGCGGCTTGGCACGCCACGGAAGCTCAGTTCGCACACCTCTTCGGACAGGCCGATGGCTTCGAACAATTGCGCGCCACGGTAGGACGTGACGGTGGAGATACCCATCTTCGACAGGATCTTCAGCAAGCCCTTGGTGATGCCTTTACGGTAGTTCTTGAACACCTCGTAGAGGTCGCCCAGTACTTCACCGGTACGGATCAGGTCGCCCAGCACTTCGTAGGCCAGGAACGGGTACACCGCCGAGGCGCCGAAGCCGATCAACACCGCAAAGTGATGCGGGTCACGCGCGGTGGCAGTTTCGACGAGGATGTTGGAATCGCAACGCAGGCCTTTCTCGGTCAGGCGGTGGTGCACCGCGCCGGTGGCCAGCGAGGCGTGGATCGGCAGCTTGCCTGGGGCAATGTGACGGTCGGTCAGCACGATCTGGGTACGACCGGCGCGCACGGCTTCTTCGGCCTGGTCGGCGACGTTGCGCACGGCGGCTTCAAGGCCGAGGCTCTCGTCGTAGTTCAGGTCGATGATCTGGCGGTCGAAGCCCGGGCGATCCAGGGTCATCAACGAGCGCCACTTGGCCGGCGAAATCACCGGCGAGCTGAGGATTACGCGGGAGGCGTGCTCAGGCGATTCCTGGAAGATGTTGCGCTCGGCACCGAGGCACACTTCCAGGGACATCACGATGGCTTCGCGCAGCGGGTCGATCGGTGGGTTGGTCACCTGGGCGAACTGCTGGCGGAAGTAGTCGTACGGCGTGCGCACGCGCTGGGACAGCACGGCCATCGGCGTGTCATCGCCCATGGAGCCGACGGCCTCGTAGCCTTGCTCGCCGAGCGGACGCAGCACCTGGTCGCGCTCTTCGAACGTGACCTGATACATCTTCATGTACTGCTTGAGCTGGTCGACGTCGTAGAAAGCCGAACCGTGGTCGTTGTCTTCCATGGTCGCCTGGATGCGCAGGGCGTTCTTGCGCAGCCATTGCTTGTACGGGTGACGCGACTTCAAGCGGTTGTCGATGGCGTCGGTGTCGAGGATCTGCCCGGTTTCGGTGTCCACGGCCAGGATCTGGCCAGGGCCTACACGGCCTTTGGCGATCACGTCTTCTGGCTTGTAGTCCCACACGCCGATTTCCGACGCCAGGGTGATGAACCCGTTGGTGGTGGTGACCCAGCGCGCCGGGCGCAGACCGTTACGGTCGAGCAGGCACACCGCGTAGCGACCGTCGGTCATTACGACGCCGGCCGGGCCGTCCCACGGTTCCATGTGCATCGAGTTGTACTCGTAGAACGCACGCAGGTCCGGGTCCATGGTTTCGACGTTCTGCCACGCTGGCGGAATAATCATGCGCACGCCACGGAACAGGTCGATGCCGCCGGTGACCATCAACTCGAGCATGTTGTCCATGCTGGAGGAGTCGGAACCCACGCGGTTGACCAGCGGGCCGAGTTCTTCCAGGTCCATCAGGTCGTTGGCGAACTTGGTGCGACGGGCCACGGCCCAGTTGCGGTTGCCGGTGATGGTGTTGATCTCGCCGTTGTGGGCGAGGAAGCGGAACGGCTGGGCCAGCGGCCATTTCGGCAGGGTGTTGGTGGAGAAGCGCTGGTGGAACACGCAGATTGCGGTTTGCAGGCGCTCATCGCTCAGGTCTGGATAGAAGGCGGTGAGGTCCGCCGGCATCATCAGGCCTTTATAAATGATGGTCTTGTGGGAAAAGCTGCAGATGTAGTGATCGGTGTCGGCGGCGTTGGCCACGGACGAGCGACGACGGGACGTGAACAGCTTGATCGCCATGTCCTGGTCGCTCAGGCCTTCGCCCGCGATGAACACTTGTTCGATCTGCGGCAGGCGTTCCAGGGCCAGGCGGCCGAGTACGCTGGTGTCGATAGGCACTTTGCGCCAGCCGACGAGTTGCAGGCCGGCAGCGAGGATCTCGCGGTTCATGTTCTCGCGAGCGGCCTCGGCTTTGACCGGGTCCTGGTTGAAGAACACCATGCCCACGGCGTACTGCTTGGGCAGGTCGACTGCAAATTGCTCTTTTGCGACAGCGCGCAGGAACAGGTCGGGCTTTTGAATGAGCAAGCCACAACCGTCACCGGTCTTGCCGTCGGCGTTGATCCCACCGCGGTGGGTCATGCAGGTCAGGGCCTCGATGGCCGTTTGCAAAAGGGTATGACTGGGTTCGCCCTGCATATGGGCTATCAGGCCGAAACCGCAGTTATCCTTGAATTCATCGGGTTGGTACAGACCTGCTTTCATAGACACTTTCTCACCAGGCTGCCTCTTATAACGAGGCAAATTTCTTTTCAATTCAACCGGTTACCTTCCACGCCGAACGTACGCCGGCTTAGCGGGGGCAAAAGGGAGGTCATTGTACACACCGACACGAACGCTCACAAATTTAGCGACGAAATGTCGCAAATCTATGTCGCATTTATGAAAGGTTTAAAGCGATATGCTGTGCTAGTCAAAACTTTTTTAATTCTGACCGCTACGACTCAAAAGCCACTGTGACGCAGACACCACAAAGCGCGCGGTCTCAAGAGACAGCACGCACTTGCGGTTTTTTTGAGGTGCCGGGAGGGCGGCCTGGGTAAGGCCGCCGGATCGTCAGCGAGTTGTTGCGAGTTCTTGTTGAACGCTGGCAACAGTGCGAGGCCAAGGTTTACCAGCCTGAACCTTCGCTGGCAAGGCCTTGATGGCAGAATCAGCCGCTGCACGGCTGGCGAAACTGCCATAGGTGATCACATAGAGAGGCTTGCCGTTGAGCACTTTCTTGAAATAACGGTACTCGCCGCCCTGCTCTTTCACGAACGCCTGGGCGTTGGCTTCGGAGCTGGTGCCGAGGATCTGCACCACGAAGTTGCCGGAAGGCTGACTGCCATACCAACCGCTACCCGCAGCACCGGCCTTGGCAACGGTGGCGGCCGGTTTCTCGGCAGGCTTGGCCGCTGGAGCTGGCTTGGCGGCTGGCGCAGGCGCGACCGGCTTGGTCACAGGCGCAGGCTTGGCGGTGGCAACGGTCGGTGCAGGGGTCGGCTTGGCAACTGCCGCCGGCTGGCCCGCTGGCACGCCCGCAGGCGGTGCAGTGGTGGTCACGGTTGGCGGCGTCGCGCTGGAACCTTCCACCGGCACGCCGTCGTCGCCTTCGGAGATGCCACCGGCCTCTTCAGCCAACGGACCGCGCATGACCGGCTGGCCGACCATCGGCAGGTTGGTCGGTTGGCCGGAATTGGCGAATTCGACATTTGGCGTGGGTTTGCCCAATGGCAACTGCGCCTGTTCGGTTGGCGCGCCGGCAGTCGTCGGTGCCTTGCTGCGGCCCGGGATCAACCAGGCGGCGGCTACGGCAACCACGACAACCGCGGAAATAGCCAATACGTGCTTCTTAGGCATAGTGAACCCCATCTTTGGACGCTTCACCGCAGAGCGGCTGGCAATCATGGCTTCGATCATTGCATCGCGGGCAACCTGGTTGATGGTGCCAGGCCAGCCGTCGGAGCTTTCGTGAATATCAGAGATCTGCTGGGCGGAGAAAAGTTCGATGCCCGCCCCCGCACCTTCCAGGCGCTGAGCCAGGTATTCGCGGGTTTCTTCCTCTTCGTACGGTTGCAGCTCGATGACGTGAAACAGCTCTTGATCACCGCTGATCTGCTCCAGATCGGCGATCAACGACGACTCACCGAACAGGAATACATGCGGACGGCCTTCCGGCGTGCCCGCCGCCAGCGCCAGCAGCGCTTCCAGGGCAGATTCGTCGAGCTGCTCGGCGTCGTCGACCAGCAAGTAGACTTCCTGGCCGGTCAGGCCCAGCTGTACCACCTGCTTGAGGATCGCGTTCGGCTCGGCAGTGGCCACGTCCAGGGCCTGGGCCACTTGGCGCAGTACACCCGCCGCATCACCGGCACCACGGGCCGACACCACCACGCTCTGTACCGACTGCTTGTTGGTGCTGGCCACCAGCGCCTGGCGCAACAAGGTCTTGCCGCTGCCCAACGGGCCGGTCACGACCAGCAGCAGCTGGCTGTAACGCGCCAGGTGGTGCAACTGGCCGAGAACAGGCTTGCGCTGGGCCGGGAAAAATTTGAAGCCAGGCACCCGTGGAGCAAAAGGGTCGTGGCTTAACTGGTAATGGCCGAGGAACGCCTCGTCGGCATGCAAACTAGTCATCGGGATCTTATTAACCTTTAAGCTGGGCCAGGGCGCGGTAATCCGCTCCCAGCGTGGCCTGTAAAATCTCTTTCGGATAATCGTCGGTCACCACCGCTTCACCCATGCGGCGCAGCAGCACCAGTCGCAGTCGACCGTCGATCACTTTCTTGTCTATTGCCATATGTTCGAGAAAATCCGCCTCGGTCATTTCCTCCGGCGGGATGACCGGCAACCCGGCACGCTGGAACAGGCGAATGCCGCGATCGCGCTCCTGGGCGGTGATCCATCCCAGGCGCTGCGACATGTCCAATGCCATCACCGTGCCAGCCGCCACGGCCTCCCCATGCAACCACACACCATAGCCCATGTGCGTTTCGATCGCATGGCCGAAGGTGTGGCCCAGGTTCAAGGTGGCCCGCACGCCGGACTCGCGCTCATCGGCATTTACCACCAGCGCCTTGGCGGCACAGGAGCGGGAAATAGCTTCGGTGAGTGCAACCTGGTCCAGGTTGCGCAGGGCGTCGACGTGCTCCTCCAGCCAGGCCAGGAACGGCTCGTCGCAGATCAGCCCGTACTTGATGACTTCCGCCAGGCCCGCCGACAGCTCGCGGGGCGGCAAGGTGTTGAGGGTGGCGGTGTCGATCAGCACGGCATTGGGCTGGTAGAACGCACCGACCATGTTCTTGCCCAACGGGTGGTTGATACCGGTCTTGCCACCCACCGACGAATCGACCTGGGACAACAGCGTCGTGGGTACCTGGATAAAGTCCACACCGCGCTGGTAGCAGGCGGCCGCGAAGCCGGCCATGTCGCCGATCACCCCGCCGCCCAGGGCGATCACGGTGGTGCGGCGGTCATGCCGTGCCGTCAGCAGGCCATCAAAAATCAGTTGCAGGGTTTCCCAGTTCTTGTGGGCTTCGCCATCGGGCAGGATCACCGAGATCACCGAGTACGCCGCCAGGCTGCGACTCAGACGCTCAAGGTACAGGGGCGCGACCGTTTCGTTGGAGATGATCGCCACTTGCCGCCCCGCGATATGCGGCGCCAGCAACTCGGGCCTGTCCAACAAACCTTCGCCAATATGGATTGGGTAGCTGCGCTCGCCTAGATCGACCTTAAGTGTCTGCATGTGTCCCCGCGTGAAGATATATTTACGATCGGCAACGCTCGGTTCTGACGTCGCCTGATGGCTCTACGCCACACTCCGAAGGACCATGGCGCGCCGCCGAGAATAGCGCATTTCGGGCCTGGCTTTAACGGGGTGGCAACTGCTGCAAGCGCTCCAGAATGTCGAGGACGACCATTCGAGGCGGCCGCTCATCGGTTTCCACCACCAGATCGGCGATCTCCCGATAAAGCGGGTCGCGCAGCGTCAGCAGGTCCCGCAAGGTTTTTGCCGGGTCAGCTGTGCGCAGCAACGGGCGATTGCGATCGCGGGCGGTGCGGCCCACCTGCTGCTCGACCGACGCATGCAGATAGACCACCCGACCACCGGCATGCAGCGCACGGCGGTTTTCATCGCGCATCACCGCACCGCCGCCGGTGGCCAATACCACGCCGTCGCAGCCGCACAGCTCGGCAATCATCGCCTGCTCGCGGTCGCGAAAGCCCAGCTCGCCTTCCTTATCGAAGATCCAAGGGATATTGGCACCCGTGCGCAATTCAATTTCCTTGTCGGAATCTTTGAACGGCAGGCGCAGCTCTTTGGCCAGCAAACGGCCGATGGTGCTTTTTCCAGCCCCCATCGGTCCTACAAGAATCAAATTTCGCACAGAATCAACGACTCACAGCAATCGCCTGGTTATTCATAATACGCGGAGTCAGGAATACCAGCAGCTCGGATTTTTTCTCCGCCAGCACATCGCGCCGGAAAAGGCGGCCAAGATACGGCACATCGCCCAAAAATGGCACCTTATCTACCACTTTGCTTTGGGTATTGGAGAAAACCCCGCCGATGACGATGGTCTCGCCATCTTTGACCAGCACCTTGGCGTTGACCTCGTTTTTCTTGATCGGCGGCACATCGTTGAGTTTGTTCAGGTAGTCGGGCTCGTCCTTGGTGACCTTGACCTCCATGATCACGCGGTCGTCGGGGGTGATTTGCGGGGTCACCTCCAGCGACAGCGAGGCCTCCTTGAAGGACACCGAGGTGGCGCCGCTGGAACTGGACTCCTGGTAGGGAATTTCGGTGCCCTTGAGGATTCGCGCGGTTTCCTTGTCGGACGTCACCACCTTGGGCTGCGAGACGATTTCGCCATTACCGGTTTTTTCCATGGCGGTCAGCTCGAGGTCCAGCAACAGGTTGTCGGTGATAAAGGCGAGGCCAAGGCCTGAAGTCCCCGTCAGCGAGCCTAAATCGACAAACGGCGAACTGGGCGGGTTTTCCGGCAATTCGGCGCCTTCGGCCAACGGCTTGTCGATGCCCCCCGCGTTCCAATTGCCTCGGTTCAGCCGCCCGCCCCAGCGCACGCCCAGGCTTTTGTCGTAATCGACATTGGCCTCGACGATTCGCGCCTCGATCATCACCTGGCGCACCGGCACATCCAACTGCGCCACGATGCGCCGCAGCTCGTCGAGCCGCTCGCCGGTCTGATAGGCAATGATGTTGTTGGTGCGATCATCAACAGCCACCGAGCCTCGTTCATCCGTGACGCCCTCCAGGCCGCTCACCGACTGGAACAACTTGGCCAGGTCGGCCGCCTTGGCGTAGTTGACCTGCAACAACTCGCGACGCAAAGGCGCCAGCTCGGCGATCTGCTTGCGCGACTCCAATACCAGCAGTTCGCGGGCGGCGAGCTCTTCGGCAGGCGCCACCAGTAACACACCCGCCTTCACTCGCTTATCCAAACCCTTGCTTTGCAACACCAGGTCCAGCGCCTGATCCCACGGCACGTCCTTGAGCCTCAACGTGATTGAGCCCTGCACCTCATCGCTGGCCACCAGGTTCAAGCCGGCCACGTCGGCAATTTGCTGCAACACGGCGCGCAGCTCGATGTTCTGGAAATTCAGGCTCAATGTGTCGCCGCTGTAGGTGCTCAGAGGCGCACTGGCAGGTGGCGGCAGCTGGATCAAATCCACGCGATTGGGCACAGCGAAAGCCATCGGTGCTGTGAACGCTATCCATAGCGCCACACCGAAGGACGAGAAAGTCCTTTTCATTGTTTGATTCCGTTATGAGTTGACGTTTAACAAGAGGGTTCGCGAGCGCTCCAGCCAGGCACCCTGTTCATCGGGAAACAGCTCGGCGAGCTCCACATGACCCGACGTAATGGCGGTCACCCGGCCATGGTTGGGGCCCAGGTAGTCGCCGACCGCCAGCCGATGCACCTTCGACGCCGCACGCAGCAAGGCGAAGGTTTGCTCGCCACGGGACAGCGTGCCGACCATTTCGAATCGGTCGACTGCCAGCCCCTCCAGCACTCCACGGGCACGGGTCAGGTCCGGTGCGGGTGCCCGCCGACCAGGCAGATAATCGCTAGGCGACACCGCCGACTGAAAGGGGTCACGCAGAGAAGCCGCCGCGTAGACAAACCGCTCTCGCGGCGCGACCGGCAGGCCGGGCCGAGCATGCGGTGATGAGCTGCGATAGGCCTTTACCAGTAGATCGAGGCGCAACATCGAGCCGTCCCGGCGAAGCGCTACATCGTGCACAGTGACGATCCTCGACAGGCCACCCAAGGCGCTGACGAAGGCAGCGAGGTTGTGATACGCGCCAAAAATACCGAGCTGCAACGGTTCCGCGACATAGAGCGAACCAGCCTCTGCATCCAGTACGGTGACGTCCTCAACCACCAGATCATTGGTCGCCGCCAGACGCGCGATGTCATCCAACAAACCAGGCACATCGGACACACCAGGCAACTGCCGCAACAGCCCCGACACCGTGTCCTGCATCAATTGAACCTGACGCGCGCGATCTTCGAGGCTGGAAGCAACGCCGGCCTTTTGCTCAAGCTCCTGGCGCAGGGCAACTTCACGCACCTCAGCCGCCTTCAACTGCTCACGGGATGGGCCCATGACCAATCCATCACCCACCCACAACACCACGCCTGCGAGCGCGCAGCCCAACAGGGCCTTACCCGGCAGGGGCCATTGGGTAGCGTTGTGAGAGAGTGTGGATAAGTCGAGCCTGGGCAGGCTCAAGGCTGGGCCTCGGTGGACTCGCCCTGGCGCACCATCAATTGAAACTCGTTGTTTCCGCGCCCGCCCTCCGCACGCACATGCTGCAACTGCGTGGCGTGGGTACCTTGCGAAGCCTCCAGGCGCCGCATCAGTTGAGCGATGTCCTGGCTGGACTCCGCGCTGCCGCTGACGCTGATCGTATCGCCGTTAGCCACCACCTCGTGCAGGTGTACACCCTCGGGCACCGCGCGGGCCAGTTGATCAAACATCTGGGTGCTGGAGGAGCGGGCATCATGCAGGTCTTGCACGACTTTCATCCGCTCAGCCAATTGCTGGCTCTGCTCCTGCAGGCTGTCGATGGTCTTGATGCGCGCGTCGACGACAGCCACTTCCTTGTTCAAATGGCTGTTGCGCGCCACTTGTCGGTCGATGGCCTGATCGATCACCTGGTCTGCCAGCCACACCGCTGCGAGTGCGGCACAGCCGAACGCCAGCAAAAACATCAGAAAGTATTTGCGCTTGCGCTGCTCCAGCGCCTTGCGCCAAGGCAAAAGGTTGATGCGTGTCATCAAGCAAAACTCCTCAGGGCCAACCCGCAAGCAATTCCCATCCCTTGGGCATCCACGGCCCATTGTGCGCCATCGACTCGATGGCCCGGCGTGAAGCTGGCGAAATCCTGACTGCAAGCGCGCTCCAATGCAAACCCTTCGACGTCCACCACCTGTGCCACGAGGCCGGCGCGGGTCAAAACCGTTGCGCGCGCTTCGACTTGTTCCCTGAGACAGGCGGCCAGCAGCACCTCGACCCGGGCAGGGTCCTGGGGCGAAGGTCCCTTGACCTGAAAGTCGATGGCCACCTCATCCAGCGGGTAAGGAATGTACTGGTCGGCCTCCATCTGGATGCGCCAAGCCATTTCTTCGTCGCTGAGCCCCGCCTCCAGCTCGATCACGCGCGTAATGACTGAAGGCCCGGCAACGGCAACCGCCGCCAGCCGTGTGGAGGCCAGCGACCGGGACACAGCCTCGTGCAAGGCGTGCCCGACTGCCTCGAGGTCCAGCAGCGTGCCATCAACCACCGCATGGGCCGCCAGCGCCTGGGTGGCATAGCCCTGCACCGTATACACACTGCCTGAACGGCCCAACTCGATCAGCTTGATCCCGGCATCATTGATATCAATACCCAGGACGCTGTCGTTTTTTCGCCTGAAAAATCCCTTTCTCATAAAACTCCCTAAAGCTTTGCCTGTCATACCAGCCTGATTGCCGCTGGGCGCCCTGCATTCGGTCGGCTTGTTTAAGTGGTGCGAATGACGCCCCAAGCCGAAAAATGCTTTAATGCCCAGCGTTTTTTCCCGCTTTTTATCTGCAGCTCGGGTCGATCCATCGTTTGCCATGCATGCCCCGACGCGTAACTCTTTCTTTTCTCTGGAAATCCAAAAGCCTTGATTCGTCTGCTGAAGTTTTTCGGGTACTCCATTGTCGCGATTGTCTGCGGGCTGCTGCTCGTGCTCAGCGGTGCCTACCTCTACCTTAGTCCGGGTTTGCCCTCCGTAGAGGCCCTCAGAAGTATCCAGTTGCAGATTCCTTTGCGGGTCTACAGCAGCGATGAAAAGCTGATCGCGGAGTTCGGCGAAATGCGCCGCACACCGATCCGTTTCGCCGATATTCCACCCAATTTCATCAGCGCCTTGCTGTCGGCCGAAGACGATAACTTCGCCAACCACTACGGCGTCGACCCCAGCAGCCTGGTGCGTGCAGCCACGCAGTTGGTAAAAAGCGGACACATTCAATCCGGGGGCAGCACCATCACCATGCAGGTGGCGAAGAACTTCTTCCTCACCAGCGAGCGCAGCTTCTCGCGCAAGGCCACCGAGATCCTGCTGGCCCTGCAAATCGAACGTCAGCTGACCAAGGACGAGATCCTTGAGCTGTATGTGAACAAGATCTACCTGGGCAACCGCGCCTACGGGATCGAAGCCGCGTCCCAGGTGTACTACGGCAAGTCCATCCGTGACGCCAGCCTGGCGCAAATGGCGATGATCGCCGGCCTGCCGAAGGCCCCTTCGCGCTTCAACCCCCTGGCCAACCCGGCGCGCAGCAAAGAGCGCCGCGACTGGATCCTGGGGCGCATGTACAAGCTGGGCAAGATCGACCAGGCCGCCTATGAAAGCGCCGTGGCCGAACCGCTGAACGCCAGCTACCACGTGCCGACGCCGGAAGTGAATGCGCCGTACATCGCTGAAATGGCCCGCGCCGAGATGGTCGGCCGCTATGGCAGCGATGCCTACACCGAAGGCTTCCGCGTAACCACCACGGTGCCGAGCGACCTGCAGGAAATCGCCAACAACTCGGTGCATTCCGGGCTGATCACCTACGACCAGCGTCACGGCTACCGCGGCCCCGAGTCGCGCCTGCCGGGCAAGACCCTGAGCGCCTGGACCACCGAGCTGGGCAAGCAGCGCCCGATCAGCGGCCTGGAGCCTGCCATCGTCACCCAGGTGAAGAAAGATGGCGTGCAAGTGCTGACCCGCACCGGCGAAGCCCATGTGAGCTGGGACAGCATGAAGTGGGCGCGCCCCTTCCTGAACACCAACAGCATGGGCCCGATGCCCAAGCAGCCGTCTGACGTCGCGCAAGTGGGCGACCTGATCCGCGTGCAGCGCCAAAAGGACGACAGCCTGAAGTTCAGCCAGGTGCCGCTGGCCCAGGGTGCGCTGGTGTCCCTGGACCCGCAGAACGGTGCGATCCGCGCGCTGGTCGGTGGTTTTGCCTTCGAGCAGAGCAACTACAACCGCGCCACCCAGGCCAAGCGCCAGCCGGGCTCGAGCTTCAAGCCGTTCATCTACAGCGCGGCCCTGGATAACGGCTACACCGCCGCCAGCCTGGTCAACGATGCACCGATCGTGTTCGTCGACGAATACCTGGACAAGGTCTGGCGCCCGAAGAACGACACCAACACGTTCCTCGGCCCGATCCGCGTGCGTGAAGCGCTGTACAAGTCGCGTAACCTGGTGTCGATCCGCCTGCTGCAGGCCATGGGTGTCGGCAAGACCATCGACTACATCACGCGCTTTGGCTTCAACAAGTCGGACCTGCCGCCGAACCTGTCCCTGGCCCTGGGTACCGCGACCCTCACGCCCATGGAAATCGCCACGGGCTGGAGTACGTTTGCCAACGGCGGCTACAAGATCTCGCCGTACCTGATCGATAAGGTCGAAAGCCGTAACGGCGAAACCCTGTTCACCGCCAACCCTCCACGGGTGCCAGGCGATGTGGTCAACGGTGTGGCCGCCACCGACGGCCTGGCAGCGCCAAGCCACGGCGGCATCACCATCGAACCGACACCAGGTGCAGCGCCCACCGCAAGCACCACTGCACCGGCCGAGCCCCAGGCGCCGGCGGTTGCCGAACGCGTGGTGGATGGCCGTACCACCTACATCCTCAACAGCATCCTTGAGGACGTGATCAAGAAAGGCACCGGCCGTCGTGCACTGGCCCTGGGCCGTGCAGACATCGCCGGCAAGACCGGTACGACGAACGACTCCAAAGATGCCTGGTTCTCCGGCTACAACGCCGATTACGTAACCACCGTCTGGACCGGCTACGACCAGCCGGAAAGCCTGGGCCGCCGCGAGTTTGGTGGCACCGTGGCACTGCCGATCTGGATGAGCTACATGGGTGCAGCCCTCAAAGACAAGCCGCTGCACACCCAGCCAGAGCCGGAAGGCATCCTCAGCCTGCGGATCGACCCGATCAGCGGCCGCGCGGCCTCGCCGAGCACGCCGAATGCGTACTTCGAACTGTTCAAGAGCGAAGACACGCCGCCGTCGGTCAACGAGCTGGGCAATGGCGTTGCACCGGGCAGCCCGCTGCCAGCGGATGAAGCGGCGCCGATCGACCTGTTCTGACGCAGATCGAATGTGGGAGCGGGCTTGCCCGCTCCCACATTGGGTGTTGCGCAACTCTTGGGTTTATCGCCAGGTACAAAAAAAGCCCCGACTCGCAAGAGCCGGGGCTTTTTGTTGGTGCGCTACAACGGCTTAGCCGTTGAACACATCATCCACGCTTTTGAGCGGGTAGTGCTTCGGATACGGCAGGGTAGCCACGCCGGTCTCGATGGCGGCCTTGGCCACGGCATCGGAGATCAGGGTGATCAAGCGCTTGTCCATTGGTTTCGGGATGATGTACTCACGACCGAATTCCAGTTTGATACCGCCGTAGGCATCGCACACTTCCTGAGGGACCGGCAGCTTGGCCAGTTCACGCAGGGCGTTGGCGGCCGCCACTTTCATTTCTTCGTTGATGCGCTTGGCGCGAACGTCCAGGGCACCACGGAAGATGAACGGGAAGCCCAGTACGTTGTTGACCTGGTTCGGGTAGTCCGAACGGCCGGTCGCCATGATCACGTCGCTGCGGGTGGCGTGAGCCAGTTCCGGAGAGATTTCTGGATCAGGGTTGGAGCAGGCGAACACGATCGGGTTGGCCGCCATGGACTTCAGGCCTTCGGCGCTCAGCAGGTTCGGGCCGGACAGGCCAACGAACACGTCTGCACCGTCAAGGGCGTCAGCCAGGCTGCGCTTGTCGGTCGCGTGGGCGAACATCGCCTTGTACTGGTTCAGGTCGGTACGCTCGGACTGGACCACGCCCTTGCTGTCGACCATGAAGATGTTTTCCAGCTTGGCGCCCATGCTCACCAGCAACTTCATGCAGGAGATGGCCGCTGCGCCAGCGCCCAGGCAGACGATCTTGGCGTCAGCCAGGGTTTTGCCAGCGATTTCCAGGGCGTTGATCATGCCGGCTGCGGTGACGATCGCCGTGCCGTGCTGGTCATCGTGGAATACCGGAATGTCGCACTGTTCGATCAGGGCCTTTTCGATCTCGAAGCACTCAGGTGCCTTGATGTCTTCCAGGTTGATGCCACCGAAGGTGATGGAAATGCGCTTGACGGTGTCGATGAAAGCCTGCGGGCTTTCGGAGTCGACTTCGATGTCGAAAACGTCGATGCCGGCAAAGCGCTTGAACAGCACGCCTTTACCTTCCATGACTGGCTTGGAAGCCAATGGGCCGAGGTTGCCCAGGCCCAGAATCGCGGTGCCATCGGAAATCACTGCAACCAGGTTGCCTTTGCCGGTGTACTTGTACGCCAGTTCAGGGTCGCGGGCGATTTCACGTACGGGCTCGGCAACACCAGGGCTGTAGGCCAGCGACAGGTCGCGAGCGGTGGCAGTGGCTTTGGTGAGCTCTACACTCAGCTTTCCTGGACGAGGATGGGCATGATATTCGAGAGCGGCAGTTTTCAAATCAGACATATCGGCATTCCGCTTTTACTGTTGGTCGACGGACCGCCGAGGATACGCGTGTCGCAAAGTCCCCACAAGACTGGGCAGTCACAGGTGTCAAGGGCCCTGCGCTACGACTTTCGGCCAAGAGCCACGGGATACAAGGGCTCAACTGTTCACAATCGACATAAAAAATGTCTACAATTTTTTATTCAAACGACGATTTGAGCATACCGGGATCGGTGAGCGCCAGGAGCCAGCGCCCCTGCCCCTTTTTCAGGCCGTCTCGCCTGGAGCGATCCTGCACCCAGCCACGCGCCTCGATTTTCATGCTTTGCAGACCATCGAGCCAGGCACTGTCGAATTGTCGAGCCATATCGGGTGCAATGCGTAATACCAGTGCGCCCTCCAAGTCGATCCAAATACCGCCGCGATTGCGTTCTATTTTGCTCACCCGGCCGCTGACCAAGGCAAAGCCGGATTGCCTGAGCTGGGTGACAGGCTGCACGGGCGACTGCCGCCACACCCCCAGCCGTGCCTGGCGCGCACTGTTTTCGGCCAACTGCTGGCACGTGACGAGGTCCACGTTGGGCGCCACACCCACCTGGAACCCCAGGCCCTGCGCCAGCAACTGCGCTTCCAGGTTTTCGCCGTCAGCCCCATAGAGGTGGGCCAGGGTTCGGCCATACCGGTCTTTGCTCTCACGCCCAGGCACCATGCCTAGCTGGCCATCGCTGGCATGCACCAAGGCTTGCAGGCGCTGGCGGGCAGCGACGGCATAAGGCTCGTCAGTGAGGCCTTTCTTGGCGGTTTCGGGGGTATTGAGGCCAATCATCCGCACGCTGCGACCGTCCTTGAGGCGGACCGTGTCGCCATCGACCACGCGCTGCACCTCCACCCTGGCCACGTTGGCCGGCGCGGGGCAAAACACCTGGGCCTGGGCGGCCGACAGCCAAATCCCAGGCACAAAAAAGGCGCCCACCAGGGACGCCTTTTTCATCAGCATGGAAAAACCGTATCGGCCTCCCACATTGATCGGCCTTAGGCCTTTTTGGCACCGAAAGCGCCGAAACGGTCAGCAAAGCGCTGTACACGGCCGCCGGTGTCCAGAGTCTTCTGCTTACCGGTGTAGAACGGGTGGCACTCGTTGCATACGTCAGTACCCAGTGGCTTGCACAGGTTCGAACGGGTTTCGAACTTGTTGCCGCAGCTGCAGGTGACTTCGATGGTTTCGTACGCTGGATGGATATCGGCTTTCATGGCACTTCCTCAGGCTAGCGTGCCGCCACTCGACACTATTGTCGAATACCGCACGTAATTAGGCCGCGGATTCTACCAGACCTTTTTAAACGCGCAAGCGGCGGTGCCGGCCGATTCCGCACATATAAGCCCCTTTCATCAGAAATACCTATGCACCCCTACTTCCCTGTGGGAGCGGGCTTGCTCGCGAATACGGTAGAACAGCCGCTATCTCCAGCGACTGATACACCGCTTTCGCGAGCAAGCCCGCTCCCACAATGGATAGCCGTGTTCTGAAGGTCCAATTCCGGCACCGGAGACGGGACACCCCCACCACAGGTCTGCTAGGCTCCCGCCCCTGCGCCACCGCCTGCCTTTATAGATGAGACCCCCGCGTGCCCGACGCCATTTTGCGCCTAGCCCTGCCTTCGCCCCTGCGCCGCCTGTTCGATTACCGGGCCCCGGCCGGTGTGTCGCGGGCGCAGTTGCAGCCGGGCATGCGTGTGCGCGTGCCGTTCGGGCGCCGGGAAATGATCGGCATCCTGGTGGAAGTCGCCGATCACAGCGAAGTGCCCGCCGAGAAGCTCAAGCCCGCGCTGGCCATGCTCGACGCGACCCCGCCGCTGCCGCCCGCCCTGTTCAAGCTATGCCTGTGGACGGCCCAGTACTATCAGCACAGCCTGGGCGACACCCTGAGCTGGGCGCTGCCGGTGCTGCTGCGCCAGGGCGAGCTGGCTGAAGCGCGCCAGGAACGCTTCTGGTCAATGGTGCCCGGCGCCCGTCTCGACGACCCGCGCATCGCCCGCGCCCCGCGCCAGCGTGAAGCCCTGGCGACCCTGGCCCAGCACCCGCACGGCGTGGCGCATCAACTGTTAAGCAAGCTGATGCTGAGCAAAGACAGCCTCGACCTGCTGCTGGCCAAGGGCCTGGTGCAGGTAGAAATCCGCAAGCACGCCCCCGACCCGCGCCACGACCACTGGCTGGCCCAGCCGGAATTGCCGCTCAACCCCGAGCAACGCGCCGCCTATGAAGCGATTCGCGCAGGCTTCGACAGCTTCCATGCCTTCCTGCTGGCCGGCGTCACCGGCAGCGGCAAGACCGAAGTGTATTTGCAGCTGATCCGCGAAACCTTGCAGGCCGGCAAGCAGGCGCTGGTGCTGATCCCCGAGATCAACCTGGGCCCGCAAACCCTGGCGCGCTTCGAGCAACGCTTCAATGCCCGCATCGCCCTGGTGCACTCGGCGGTCAATGACCGCGAGCGCCTGGAATCGTGGCTGGCGGCCCGGGACGGCGAGGCCGACATCATCATCGGCACCCGCTCGGCGCTGTTCACCCCGATGAAAAACCCCGGGCTGATCATCATCGACGAAGAGCACGACGGCTCCTATAAACAGCAGGAAGGCCTGCGTTACCACGCCCGCGACCTGGCCCTGGTGCGCGCGCGCCAGGAAGACATCCCGATTGTGCTGGGTTCGGCCACGCCATCCCTTGAAAGCTTGCACAACGCCTACACCGGCCGTTATGGACTCCTACGCCTCAACGAACGGGCCGGCGGCGCCAAGCAGCCGCGTTTCCTGCGCCTGGACGTCAAAAGCCGCCCGCTGGACAGCGGCATTTCCGGGCCGATGCAACAGGCTATCGGCCAGACCCTCGCGGCTGGCCAGCAAGTGCTGGTGTTTCTCAACCGCCGCGGCTTCGCGCCGACGCTGCTGTGCCATGACTGTGGCTGGATGTCCGAGTGTGAGCGCTGTGATGCGCGCATGACCGTGCACCAGCGTTATGGCGAACTGCGCTGCCACCATTGCGGCCACGTGGAGCGGGTGCCGCGCCACTGCCCGCAGTGCGGCAAGGTGGACCTGCGGCCAGTCGGCGCCGGCACCGAGCGCGCCGAAGAGCGCCTGGGCATCCTGTTCCCGGACTACCCGGTGCTGCGGGTCGACCGTGACAGCACCTCGCGCAAAGACGCAATGAACCAGCTGTTCGCCACCATCCAGAAAGGCCAGCCGTGCATCCTGATCGGCACGCAGATGCTCGCCAAAGGCCACCACTTCCCTCGGGTGACCCTGGTGTCGATCCTGGATGCTGATGGCGGACTGTTCTCCGGCGACTTCCGCGCCAGCGAGCGCATGGCGCAGTTGATCGTGCAGGTCGCAGGCAGAGCCGGGCGCGCCGAAGAGCCGGGTAAAGTGATTATCCAGACGCACTTGGCTGACCATCCGCTGCTGATCCAGCTGACAGAGCAAGGCTACTTTGCCTTTGCCGAACAGGCACTGAGTGAACGGCGTGCGGCGGGCCTGCCACCGTTTTCCCATTTGGCGCTGTTGCGGGCCGAAGCGCACAAGCCTGGGCAGGCTGAAGGTTTCCTCGATGAAGCGTGCAGCGCTGCCGAGAGTTTGCTGGGTGAGCTGGGCCTGACGGGCATCGAACTGCTCGGCCCGGTGCCCGCCCCCATGGAACGCCGCGCCGGGCGCTATCGTGCTCAGCTACTCTTGCAGGCAACGTCCCGTGCGCCATTGCATCGCCTATTAAGTAGCTGGTTGCTTGCCCTGGAGCAAATGCCCAGCGGCCGGCAGGTGCGATGGTCATTGGATGTGGACCCGGTAGATTTGTATTGATAGATAGGTTGCTATCGCGGGCAAGCCCGCTCCCACAGTTTGAATTGTGAATACCTTAAATGTGGGAGCGGGCTTGCCCGCGATGAGGCCCGCAGGTCCGTCAACCTGTCTGAACGGTTGGCAAGCCCGCCCTCGCCACGGATAATGCCCAGTTTTTCCACCTGCGCATCGCGCGCCGCCGCTTGCGGTCGAAAGAGAACACCATGAAAGACACCATTCGCCAGCTGATCCAACAAGCCCTCACCCAACTCGTCAACGAAGGTGTGTTGCCTGAAGGCCTGACGCCGGCGATCCAGGTGGAGAACACCCGCGACAAGACCCACGGTGACTTCGCCAGCAACATCGCGATGATGCTGGCCAAGCCGGCTGGCATGAAGCCGCGTGACCTGGCGGAAAAACTCATCGCCGCCCTGCCGGCTGACGAAAGCGTCACCAAGGCCGAAATCGCCGGCCCGGGCTTCATCAACTTCTTCCAGAACACCCAGGCCCTGGCTTCGCGCCTGGACGCGGCCCTGGCCGACGCCCAGATCGGCGTGCGCAAGGCCGGCCCGCTGGAACGCGTCGCCATTGACCTGTCGGCGCCCAACCTGGCCAAAGAGATGCACGTGGGCCACCTGCGCTCCACCATCATTGGCGACGGCGTGGCCCGTGTTCTCGAGTTCCTCGGCGACACCGTGATCCGCCAGAACCACGTGGGCGACTGGGGCACCCAGTTCGGCATGCTGATGGCGTACCTGCAGGAAAACCCGATCACCAGCAACGAGCTGTCGGACCTGGAGAATTTCTACCGCGCCGCCAAGAAGCGTTTCGACGAGTCCGAAGAATTCGCCGACCGCGCCCGCGGCCTGGTGGTCAAGCTGCAAGCCGGTGACGAAGAGTGCCTGGCACTGTGGAACCGCTTCCGTGAGATATCCCTGTCCCACTGCCAGGAAATCTACGAGCTGCTCAACGTCAAGCTGACCATGGCCGACGTAATGGGCGAAAGCGCCTACAACGATGACCTGATCAACGTGGTCAACGACCTCAAGGCCAAAGGCCTGCTGGTCGAGAGCAACGGCGCGCAGTGCGTATTCCTTGAAGAATTCAAGACCGCCGACGGCGAGCCGCTGCCGGTGATCATCGTCAAGGCCGATGGCGGCTACCTCTACGCCACCACCGACCTGGCGGCCGTGCGCTACCGCAGCGGCGTACTCAAAGCCGACCGCGCCCTGTACTTCGTCGACCAACGCCAGGCCTTGCACTTCCAGCAGGTGTTCGAGGTGGCCCGTCGCGCAGGCTTCATCACCCACCCGATGCACATGGAACACATGGGCTTCGGCACCATGAACGGCGCCGACGGTCGCCCGTTCAAGACCCGCGACGGCGGCACCGTGAAGCTGATCGACCTGCTGAACGAAGCCCAGGAGCGCGCCTACAACCTGGTGAAGGAAAAGAACCCGGAGCTGGCCGAAGCCGACCTGCGCAACATCGCCCGCGTGGTGGGCATTGGCGCGGTGAAATACGCCGACCTGTCCAAGCACCGCACCAGCGACTACAGCTTCAACTTCGAGCTGATGCTGAACTTCGAAGGCAACACTGCGCCGTACCTGCTGTACGCCTACACCCGTGTAGCCGGCGTGTTCCGTAAGCTGGGCAAGGATTTCAGCGAAGTGGAAGGCCACATCGTGCTGGACGCCCCGCACGAACAGGAACTGGCCGCCAAGCTGGCGCAATTCGGCGAAGTGCTGAACAGCGTCGGCGAGAAGGGCACGCCGCATATCCTGTGCACCTACTTGTACGAAGTCGCCGGCCTGTTCTCCAGTTTCTACGAGAACTGCCCGATCCTCACCGCAGACGACGAAGCCCAGAAGCAAAGTCGCCTGCGCCTTGCCGCACTGGCTGGACGGACCCTCAAGCAAGGCCTGGAGCTGTTGGGCCTGGAAACTCTGGAGCGTATGTAAGTTGGCTGCCAAGAAAAAACCTGCACCCAAGCGCGGCGCCAGCCGCTACCAGGCCCCGGCGAAGAAGCCTATTCCAGGCTGGTTGTGGATGGCCATCGGCCTGGCAGTCGGTGCGTTTGTCGTGATCCTGATGAAGCTGGAGCCGGGCAAGGGCGATGACGTCAAACGGGTCAAGCAAGAGCAGCAGAAGGCCACGAAGATCGCCGAAGCCAACAAGACCGCGCCAAGCCCGACAGCGCCGGTGAAGCCGAAGTACGACTTCTACACGCTGCTGCCGGAATCGGAAGTGATCGTACCGCCTGACGCCGTGCCGGAGAAAACCCTGCCGACGCCACAAGTGCCGACCACGCCGGTAACACCAGCGGAGGCCGCGAAGATCGATACCGCACGCGCCCAGGCGGCGCTGGCCGGGATTACCCCGCCGCCACCGCCACCGGTGGCGACCACCAAGGCCGCGCCGGTGACCAAGTTCTTCCTGCAGGCGGGCTCGTTCCCGAAACAGGCGGATGCGGACCGCGTGCGTGCGCAGATCATTCTGTTGGGCCAGGCGGTGTCGGTTGAGTCCGGCACGGTGAAGGATGCGACCTGGTATCGCGTGCTGGTGGGGCCGTTCAGCAACCGTGAGCAACTGACCGTGGCGCAGAAGCAACTGGCTGGCGCCGGCTTTAGCAACCTGTTGTTACAACAACGCCAGAGCCGCTGACACAAGCTCAACACGGGACAAAAATGTGGGAGCTGGCTTGCCTGCGATTGCGGTGTAACAGTCAATATTTTCAGTGACTGACACACCGCAATCGCAGGCAAGCTCGCTCCCACATTTGGTTTTAGGGTGTTCTCAAAAGTGTGTAAGACCTATAAACACCACTCGTCCGCATACCTCCCTTACAGTTGAAATCCCCCCCGCCACCCCCATATGAGTTTTCATCAGGGCATTTTCGCCCCGCTGCGTGGAGACTCTCCCCTTGACCACCATCGTTTCAGTACGTCGCCACGGCAAAGTCGTCATGGGCGGCGACGGCCAGGTTTCCCTGGGTAATACCGTGATGAAAGGCAACGCCAAGAAAGTGCGTCGCCTGTACCACGGCCAGGTGCTCGCAGGCTTTGCCGGCGCGACCGCCGACGCCTTCACCCTGTTCGAGCGTTTCGAAGGCCAGCTGGAAAAACACCAGGGCCACCTCGTTCGCGCCGCTGTCGAGCTCGCCAAAGAATGGCGCACCGACCGCTCCCTCAGCCGCCTCGAAGCCATGCTGGCCGTCGCCAACAAAGACGCCTCGCTGATCATCACCGGCAACGGCGATGTGGTGGAGCCGGAACACGGCCTGATCGCCATGGGTTCCGGTGGTGGCTACGCCCAGGCGGCTGCCAGCGCACTGTTGAAAAAGACCGACCTGTCGGCCCGTGAAATCGTCGAGACCGCCCTGGGTATCGCTGGCGATATCTGCGTGTTCACCAACCACAACCTGACCATTGAGGAGCAGGACCTCGCTGAGTAAGCCCCAAGGCTTATTCGGCTTGAGGCCGCCAAACACTATGTCCATGACTCCCCGCGAAATCGTCCATGAACTTAATCGCCATATCATCGGCCAGGACGATGCCAAGCGCGCCGTAGCCATTGCGCTGCGTAACCGCTGGCGCCGGATGCAACTGCCCGAAGAACTGCGCGTTGAAGTGACGCCCAAGAACATCCTGATGATCGGCCCGACCGGCGTCGGTAAAACCGAGATCGCCCGTCGCCTGGCCAAGCTGGCCAACGCGCCGTTCATCAAGGTCGAAGCCACCAAGTTCACCGAAGTGGGCTACGTGGGCCGTGACGTCGAGTCGATCATCCGTGATCTGGCCGACGCCGCCTTGAAAATGCTGCGCGAACAGGAAGTGACCAAGGTCAGCCACCGCGCCGAAGACGCCGCCGAGGAACGCATCCTCGACGCCCTGCTGCCCCCGGCACGCATGGGCTTCAACGAAGACGCCGCCCCAGCCTCGGATTCCAACACCCGTCAACTGTTCCGCAAGCGCCTGCGTGAAGGCCAGTTGGACGACAAAGAGATCGAGATCGAAGTCTCCGAAGCGTCCAGCGTCGATATTTCCGCACCGCCTGGCATGGAAGAAATGACCAGCCAGCTGCAAAACCTGTTCAGCAACATGGGCAAGGGCAAGAAGAAAAGCCGCAAGCTCAAGGTGAAGGATGCGCTGAAACTGGTGCGCGACGAAGAAGCTGGGCGCCTGGTCAATGAGGAAGAACTCAAGGCCAAGGCCCTGGAAGCCGTCGAGCAGCACGGCATCGTGTTTATCGACGAGATCGACAAGGTGGCCAAGCGTGGTAACTCTGGTGGCGTCGATGTGTCCCGCGAGGGCGTACAACGCGACCTGCTGCCGCTGATCGAAGGCTGCACCGTGAACACCAAGCTGGGCATGGTCAAGACTGACCACATCCTGTTCATTGCTTCGGGTGCCTTCCACCTGAGCAAGCCAAGCGACCTGGTGCCGGAGCTGCAAGGCCGCCTGCCGATCCGCGTGGAACTCAAGGCACTGACCCCGGGCGACTTCGAGCGCATCCTCAGCGAGCCGCACGCGTCGCTCACCGAGCAGTACCGTGAGCTGCTGAAAACCGAAGGCTTGGGCATCGAGTTCCAGGCAGACGGTATCAAGCGCCTGGCGGAGATCGCCTGGCAGGTCAACGAGAAGACTGAGAACATCGGTGCCCGTCGTTTGCACACCTTGCTGGAGCGTCTGCTGGAGGAAGTGTCCTTCAGCGCCGGCGACCTGGCTGGGGCGCAGAATGGCGAGGTGATCAAGATCGACGCTGAGTACGTCAACAGCCACTTGGGCGAATTGGCGCAGAACGAAGACTTGTCTCGTTATATCCTGTAAGGCTAACGCAGGGCCGCTTTGCTTTAATGTGGGAGCGGGCTTGCTCGCGAATGCGGTGTATGAGTGCCAGATGTGCTGACTGACACACCGTATTCGCGAGCAAGCCCGCTCCCACAGTTTAAAGCCGGTCCCTTCAGGACTATCTCTGGGCGGTTCTCCAATGTCGAAATTCCCCACTGCCGTAAACCTGCACAAAACCTCCAACACCCTCGGCCTCACCTACGGGCCCGACGAGGTGTATCAACTCTCCGCCGAACTGCTGCGCACCCACTCGCCTTCCGCCGAGGTCCAGGGTCATGGCAAACCCATCCTGCAATTCGGCAAGCTCAACGTACGGTTGACCAAGATAGAACCGGCCGGTCAGTACGCACTGAAATTGACCTTCGACGACGGGCATGACAGCGGGCTGTTCACTTGGGACTACCTTTACCAACTGGCCGTGCGTCAGGACGCGCTGTGGGCCGATTACCTGGCCGAACTCAAAGCGGCTGGAAAAACCCGCGACCCGAGCGAGTCGGTCGTGCGGCTGATGCTCTAGCACACGCCTCTTGCTCTTTAGAGAGCATTTTCTAATTTCATCTGCTTGAATGCCCTGTCGCGCGGCCAATGACTGGCCCGCTTGCGAAAAAAATTAAACTCGGGTAACCAATGGAACTGGCAAGTTCCCTGCATTTGACGATGCGGTATCAACGGTCACCCGAGTCGCGTACCTGGCTTGTGTTGTGTATCGAAACCTGGTGCACAGCGGTACCCGGTACTCGTCTTTCGGACAATGGAGCGTCGTAGATGAGTAACAAGAACAACGATGACTTGAAACGCCAGGCCTCGGAAAACACCCTGGGGCTGAACCCGATCATCGCGTTACGGAAAAAGGATTTGCTCGCCTCGGCGAAGATGGTGCTGACCCAAGCCATCAAGCAACCGTTGCACAGCGTCAAGCACGTCGCCCACTTTGGCGTCGAATTGAAGAACGTGATGTTCGGCAAGTCCCAGCTGGTGCCGGAACACGACGACCGTCGTTTCCATGACCCGGCCTGGAGCCAGAACCCGCTCTACAAACGTTATTTGCAGACCTACCTGGCATGGCGCAAGGAGCTGCACGACTGGATCGGCGACAGCAACCTGTCGGAACAGGACATCAGCCGTGGTCACTTCGTGATCAACCTGATGACCGAAGCCATGGCCCCTACCAACAGCGCGGCCAACCCGGCAGCGGTCAAACGCTTCTTTGAAACCGGTGGCAAGAGCCTGCTCGATGGCCTCTCCCACCTGGCCAAGGACCTGGTGCACAACGGCGGCATGCCGAGCCAGGTCAACATGGGCGCCTTTGAAGTGGGTAAAACCCTGGGCACTACCGAAGGCGCGGTGGTGTTTCGCAACGACGTGCTGGAGCTGATCCAGTACAAGCCGATCACCGAACAGGTGCACGAGCGCCCCCTGCTGGTGGTGCCGCCGCAGATCAACAAGTTCTACGTATTCGACCTGAGCCCGGACAAGAGCCTGGCGCGCTTCTGCCTGCGCAATGGCCAGCAGACCTTTATCGTGAGCTGGCGCAACCCGACCAAGGCCCAGCGCGAGTGGGGCCTGTCGACCTACATCGAGGCGCTCAAGGAAGCGGTGGATGTGGTCACGGCAATCACCGGCAGCAAAGACATCAACATGCTCGGCGCCTGCTCGGGTGGCATCACCTGCACCGCGTTGCTGGGCCACTACGCCGCGCTGGGGGAGAAGAAGGTCAACGCCCTGACCCTGATGGTCAGCGTGCTGGACACCACCCTGGACACCCAGGTGGCGCTGTTCGTCGACGAGCAAACCCTTGAGGCCGCCAAGCGCCATTCCTACCAGGCCGGCGTGCTGGAAGGCCGCGACATGGCCAAGGTGTTCGCCTGGATGCGCCCCAACGACTTGATCTGGAACTACTGGGTCAACAATTACCTGTTGGGCAACGAACCACCGGTGTTTGACATCCTGTTCTGGAACAACGACACCACCCGCCTGCCGGCCGCGTTCCACGGCGATCTGATCGAACTGTTCAAGAACAACCCGCTGGTGCGCGCCAACGCCCTGGAAGTGTGCGGCACGCCCATCGATCTCAAGCAGGTCACCGCCGATATCTACTCACTGGCCGGCACCAACGACCACATCACGCCATGGCAGTCCTGCTACAAGTCGGCGCAGTTGTTTGGTGGCAAGGTGGAGTTCGTGCTGTCGAGCAGCGGGCATATCCAGAGCATCCTCAACCCGCCCGGCAACCCCAAGGCGCGCTACCAGACCAGTGACGGCCTGGCGTGCAGTGCATTGGAGTGGCAGGAGAACGCCACCAAGCACACCGATTCCTGGTGGCTGCACTGGCAGGCGTGGCAGGCGGAACGGGCGGGCAAGCTGAAGAAAGCGCCGACTTCGCTAGGAAATAAAACTTACGCCGCAGCAGAAGCAGCGCCGGGTACTTATGTGCATGAACGCTAAGCCACACATATTTTCGTGATTGAAATGGGATCAAATGTGGGAGCGAGCTTGCTCGCGAATGCAGTGTGCCAGCTAGCACACCTGATACTGATACACCGCTTTCGCGAGCAAGCCCGCTCCCACATTTCGACCACATTCCGGCTGTAACACTTCACAGGGCTTGAGCATGCCGCAACCGTTCATCTTCCGTACCATCGACCTGGATGGCCAGACCATCCGCACGGCGGTGCGCCCGGGCAAGCCTCACTTGACGCCCTTGCTGATCTTCAACGGCATCGGCGCCAACCTTGAGCTGGTGTTTCCGTTCGTCCAGGCCCTGGACCCGGACCTGGAAGTGATCGCCTTCGATGTGCCCGGCGTGGGTGGCTCATCCACGCCCAACCGTCCCTATCGCTTTCCCGGCCTGGCCAAGCTCACTGCACGCATGCTCGACTACCTGGACTATGGCCAGGTGAACGCGGTGGGCGTGTCCTGGGGCGGCGCGTTGGCGCAGCAGTTCGCCTACGACTACCCGGAGCGTTGCAAGAAGCTGATCCTGGCGGCCACGGCGGCGGGTGCGGTGATGGTGCCGGGCAAACCCAAAGTGCTGTGGCTGATGGCCAGCCCGCGCCGTTACATCCAGCCGTCCCATGTAGTGCGCATTGCCCCGATGATTTATGGCGGCTCGTTCCGCCGCGATTCGAAACTGGCCGCAGAACATGCCAGCAAAGTACGTTCGGCGGGCAAGCTGGGTTACTACTGGCAACTGTTCGCCGGGCTGGGCTGGACCAGCATCCACTGGCTGCACAAGATCCGCCAACCCACCCTGGTGCTGGCGGGGGATGACGACCCGCTGATCCCGCTGATCAACATGCGCATGCTGGCCTGGCGCATTCCCAACGCACAGTTGCACATCATCGACGATGGCCACCTGTTCTTGATCACCCGGGCCGAAGCCGTGGCGCCGATCATCATGAAATTTCTCGAGGAGGAGCGCCTGCGCGCGGTGATTCATCCGCGACCTGCGGTGTAAGGACCACACCGCCGCGCAACTTGCCAGGAACCGACTATGGTTCTGAATTGGCGTGCCTGTTTGATGGCTTGACGAAGGAGTGTTGGCTCATGCGAGAAAGACCCGTGACGAACCCGGCGCCCACCCCTGCCGTGTTCATCAATGCGCAAAACGCGATCACCGGCCTGCGCGGTCGGGACCTGCTGTCGACGCTGCGCAGCGTTGCCGCCCACGGCCTGCGCAACCCGGTGCATACCGTTCGTCATGCCTGGGCACTGAGCGGCCAGCTGGGCCGCGTGCTGCTGGGTGAGACGGTGCATGAGCCCAACCCCAATGACAGCCGTTTCAGCGACCCCACCTGGAAGCTCAACCCGCTCTATCGGCGCAGCCTGCAAGCCTACCTGAGCTGGCAAAAGCAGACGCGCCACTGGATCGACGACAGCGCGTTGAGCGCCGATGACCGGGCCCGCGCGCACTTTGCCTTCTCGCTGCTCAACGACGCCGTCTCCCCTTCCAACACCCTGCTCAACCCGCTGGCCGTCAAGGAGCTGCTCAACTCCGGGGGCAACAGCGTGGTGCGCGGTGTGACGAACCTGTTCGAGGACCTGCTGCACAACAATGGCCTGCCGCGCCAGGTGAGCAAGCACGCGTTCGAAGTGGGCAAGACGGTCGCCACCACGCCGGGTTCGGTGGTGTTTCGCAACGAGCTGCTGGAGCTGATCCAGTACAAGCCCATGAGCGAAAAGCAGTACGCCAAGCCGCTGCTGGTGGTGCCGCCGCAAATCAACAAGTACTACATTTTCGACCTCAGCCCCGCCAACAGCTTTGTGCAGTACGCCCTCAAGAACGGCCTGCAGACCTTTATGGTCAGTTGGCGCAATCCGGACGTGCGCCATCGTGAATGGGGACTCTCCACCTACGTTGCGGCGCTGGAAGAAGCCCTCAACGTCTGCCGGGCCATTACCGGCGCACGGGAGGTCAACCTGATGGGCGCCTGCGCCGGTGGCCTGAGCATCGCCGCCCTGCAAGGCCACCTGCAAGCCAAGCGCCAGTTGCGGCGCATCTCCAGCGCCACCTACCTGGTGAGCCTGCTGGACAGCCAGATCGACAGCCCCGCCACGCTGTTTGCCGATGAACAAACCCTAGAAGCGGCCAAGCGCCGCTCTTACCAGCAAGGCGTGCTGGACGGCCGCGACATGGCGAAGGTGTTCGCCTGGATGCGCCCCAATGACCTGATCTGGAACTACTGGATCAACAACTACCTGCTGGGCAAGGAACCGCCGGCCTTCGACATCCTGTACTGGAATAACGACAACACGCGCTTGCCCGCCGCGCTGCACGGCGACCTGCTGGATTTCTTCAAGCACAACCCGCTGAGCCATCCCGGCGGCCTGGAGGTGTGCGGCACGCCCATCGACTTGCAGAAGGTCACGGTGGACAGCTTCAGCGTGGCCGGGATCAACGACCACATCACGCCGTGGGACGCGGTGTACCGCTCCACCCAGTTGCTGGGGGGTGAGCGGCGCTTCGTGCTGTCCAACAGCGGGCATATCCAGAGCATCCTCAACCCGCCGGGCAACCCCAAGGCCAACTACGTCGAGAACCCCAAGCTGAGCAGTGACCCGCGCGCCTGGTACTACGACGCCAACCACGTCGAAGGCAGCTGGTGGCCGCAGTGGCTGGAATGGGTGCAGCAGCGCTCCGGCGTGCAGCGCGAAACCCTCACCGCCCTGGGCAACCAGAACTACCCACCGATGGAAGCAGCGCCGGGCACCTACGTGCGTGTGCGCTGAACTCAACGATCACATTAAGAAGACTGGATGAAGACCCGCGACCGTATCCTTGAATGTGCCCTGCAGTTGTTCAACCAGAAGGGCGAGCCGAACGTGTCGACCATGGAGGTGGCCAATGAAATGGGGATCAGCCCCGGCAACCTCTACTACCACTTCCATGGCAAGGAGCCCTTGGTGCTTGGGTTGTTCGAGCGCTTTCAAAACGAACTGGCACCCCTGCTCGACCCACCCGCTGACGCGCAGCTGGAGGCCGAGGATTACTGGCTATTCCTGCACCTGATCGTCGAGCGCATGGCCCATTACCGGTTTCTGTTCCAGGACCTGTCGAACCTGGCGGGGCGCCTGCCGAAACTGGCCAAAGGCATTCGCAACCTGCTCACGGCACTCAAACGCACCCTGGCGTCGCTGTTGGCACGGTTGAAGACGTCGGGGCAATTGGTCAGTGGTACCCAGGCACTGGGGCAACTGGTGGAGCAGATCACCCTGACCCTGCTGTTTTCGCTGGACTACCAGCGCATTCTCGACCGTGAAGGTGAGATACGGGTGGTGGTCTACCAGATCGTGATGCTGGTGGCGCCGCACTTATTGTTGCCGGCACGGCTGGCGACCGAGAAATTCGCACTCAAATACCTGGATGACTCCGTCTAAAAAGCAGGAGCGTTTATTGTAGTGAGCAAGTTTGCTTGCGCCGGGGTGCGAAGTTCGCCCAAAAAGCCGGCGACCGCTGCGCGATCAAGCGGGAGCAAGCTCCCTCGCCACAAAAGCCCTCACACTGTTGGATGTGTTGTGTCATTGAAAGCACCACCATAAAAAATGCCCGACCTTCACAGGCCGGGCATTTTTTGTGTGTCCTGAAAAAATCAGGACTGACTGGATGGCGTCGGGGTTGCCGGCGATGCAGTCGGGGTCACAGCAGCAGGGGTCGGTGCGGACACCGAGTTGGCTGTGGAAGCGGCAGGTGCCGCAGTTGCTGGCTTGGCCGCAACAGCAGGCTTGGCCGCTGCTGGTTTTTTCGCTACCGCTGGTTTCTTCGCGGCGGCTGGTTTTGCCGCAGGCTTGGCGGCCGCAGGTTTAGCAGCCGGTTTCGCGGCGGCCGGCTTGGCTGCAGGTTTCGCAGCAGCGGGCTTGGCAGCAGGTTTAGCGGCTGCGGTTTTAGCTGCTGGCTTGGCGGCCGGTTTTGCAGCGGCCTTGGCGGCAGGTTTAGCCGCCGGCTTGGCAGCGGCTTTAGCGGCCACGGGTTTAGCGGCAGGCTTGGCAGCCGGTTTTGCCGCTGCTGTTTTAGCCGCAGGCTTGGCAGCCGGTTTAGCGGCGGCTTTGGCGGGTGCCTTGGCCGCAGGTTTTGCAGCCGGTTTGGCAGCAGCTTTTACCAGAGGCTTGGCTGCAGTTTTCGCTGCGGGCTTGGCCGCTGCGGTTTTAGCGGCCGGCTTGGCAGCAGGTTTGGCGGCAGCCGTTTTCACAGGGGCCACTTTGGCACCGGTGAGCTTTTCGATTTGCTTGGTCAACGTGTCGACCTTGCTGTGCAGTGCCTTCAGCTCTGCCTTGCTGGGTACGCCCAGTCGCGAAATCGCACTGTTGAGGCGTTTGTCGAAAGTTTCTTCCAACTTGCCCCAGGTGTCAGAAATACCCGACTTGGCGGAACCGGCAGTTGCCTTGGCCGCTTCAACTGTTTTACCGACTGTGCTTTTGGTCAACTTCTCGGCTTTCTCGCCGTCCTTGACCAAAGACTCGAAGAGTTTTTTGCCTTCACCAATGCTAGCCTTCGAGTACACGCCTAAACCAGCAAGCCAGATCTTACGGGAATATTTTTCAACTTCCCCGACCCACGAGCTGCCTTCTTTCTGAGTAGTCTTTTTAACAGCCATCCCGATGTCTCCTTAGTGTTTACGCGCGACACGTTCTAGCAATGTCGTCAGCTCTTCGAGCTTAGCAGAGAGTGTCTCCACGTCATGTTTAGACGCAATGCCGATCCGATTCAAGGCACTTGCAACGCGTATGTCAAAAGCTTTTTCAACTTTATCCAGTTGAACTTCAACCAGGCCTTTGACGCTTGAGACATTACTCTTTACTTGGTCAATCTGACTGTTGGCGGCATCAAGTTGTTCAACCACAACTTTTTTACCTTTACTTTCAACATGTTGACCCTTCTTGACCAGCTCTTTGAAGTACTCGCTGCCTTCGCTGCCGACCTTGGCATAGGCGCCAAGACCCGCCAGCCAGATCTTGCGGGCATAGCGTTTAACGTCACTCAGGGCGGTGGACTGAACGTCGATTTTTTTCTTCAAAATAACTTTGGCCATGGCACACCTCACGCAAAAAAGGTTGAGGAACGGCCCGCAGGAGTTGAGGGCTTGGGCACAAAGTAGGCAGAAAAATTAGAATCGGCACCCTAAGAAGACCCGGATCAGGCCAGTGCCTTATCCAGGGCTTTCTCGATTTCGGACTTGATAGTGCCACTCATGGCCGACATCAACAGGCCCAGTTCCACATCAATACGCAGGGAGTCCTCGGCCACCGACACGGTGCCTTTAACGCCTGAACGCTTGAGGTTCAAGGTATCGCCAGACCATGTGGACTCCAGGCCATATTGTTCCTTGAGTTTGCCTGCCAACTTGTCGGCTTTTGCCCGCGCGCCTTCTTTACCCAGGGTATGTGCACGCTCAACGGTAATACGGGCCATTGCAATGACTCCTCTTTTATAACGGTATGGATACCTGCCATGCGGCAAAAGGTCTCGGTCGCCGCCTATCTTACCCCGATGGTTGTAGTGAGCGGGCTTGCCCCGCGCCGAACGCAAGGCCACCGCAGTGTTTCAGAAAGACCTGGGGCCCTGGTTTGGGGCCACTTCGAAGCCTGGCGCGGGGCAAGCCCGCTCACGACATTGAGCCTTGCCAAGACAAAGCAGGTCGTGGGGATTATCATGTCCCGCATTCTCTTTTGGTGACAGCGATATGACTGACCAGCGCAAAGGCAGCGATGCCGAACCCACCACTCACTTCGGCTTCAAGAACGTTCCGGAAAGCCAGAAAGCGGAAAAAGTCGCTGAGGTGTTCCACTCCGTCGCGGCCAAGTACGACCTGATGAACGACGTGCTGTCGGGCGGCATGCACCGCCTGTGGAAGCGCTTCACTATCGAGCTGTCGGGTGTGCGCGCCGGCAACCGCGTGCTGGACATCGCCGGCGGCACGGGCGACCTGGCCGCCAAGTTTTCCAAGCTGGTGGGCCCCACTGGCCAAGTGGTACTGGCCGACATCAACGGCTCGATGCTCAAGGTCGGTCGTGACCGCCTGCTGGATAAAGGCGTAGCCGGCAATATCGAGTTCGTCCAGGCCGACGCTGAGAAGCTGCCGTTCCCGGACAACCATTTCGATTGCGTGACCATTGCCTTCGGCCTGCGCAACGTGACCCACAAGGAAGACGCGATCCGCTCGATGCTGCGCGTGCTCAAGCCGGGCGGCCGCCTGTTGGTGCTGGAGTTCTCCAAGCCGACCAACGCGCTGATGTCCAAGGTCTACGACACCTACTCCTTCGCCTTCATGCCGCTGATGGGCAAGCTGATCACCAATGACGCCGAGAGCTACCGCTACCTGGCCGAATCGATCCGCATGCACCCCGACCAGGAAACCCTGAAGTCGATGATGGTAGAAGCCGGCTTCGACCGCGTGACCTACCACAACATGACCTCGGGCATCGTTGCCCTGCACCGCGGCATCAAGCCCTGATGCTGTTCGCAGGCCTTCTCGCCAGCGTCGAGCACGGTATCAACCGTGTGCTGCGCCTGGACAGCACCGCCCTGGCGCGGCTCGCGCACTTGAACGGCAAGATCATTGCCGTCGACTGCACGAGCCCCGCCTTGCAGCTGTTTATCCTGCCCAGCGATGAAGGCCTGCTGCTCGCCAGCGACTGGGCTGCCGACGCCGACTGCACCCTGCGTGCGCCAGCATCGAGCCTGCTGCACCTGGCCCTGAGCCGCAACAAGACTGCCATCCTGCACAGCGCCGAGGTGGAGCTCGAAGGTGACAGTTCGGTGCTGATGGACCTGGCCGCCGTGCTGCAAGACCTGGAACTGGACTGGGAATACGAACTGTCGCGCTGGATCGGCCCCGTGGCCACCCAGTTGATCAGCGGGCACCTGCGCAGCCGCACGCGCTGGTACCAACAAGGGTTCGCCAGCCTCAACCAGAACCTCGCCGAATACCTGAGCGAAGAATCGCGCACCCTGGTCGGAGAACGGGAAGCGCAAGCGCGCTTTCGTGAACTCGACAAGGCCAAAATCGACCTGGAACGCCTTGAGGCCCGCTTCGAGCGCCTGAGCCGTTCCCTTGATCCAAGCGATAACGCATGAAGCTGCTCGCCGTCCGCCGTCTGTTTCGTATCCAGCGCGTCGTAATCCGCTACCGCCTCGATGACCTGCTGTTCGCCCTGCCCCTGCCGTGGTTCCTGCTGGCGGTGCGCTACGTGCTGCCGTGGCGCTGGTTCCCGCGCAAGCCGCTGGAGCTGAGCCGGGGCGCACGCCTGCGCCTGGCGCTGCAGGACCTGGGGCCGATCTTCATCAAGTTCGGGCAGATCCTCTCGACCCGCCGCGACCTGCTGCCCGAAGACATCGCCGACGAGCTGATGCTGCTGCAGGACCGCGTGCCGCCGTTCGATTCCCAGCAGTCGATGAAATTGATCGAAGAGCAATTGGGCAAGAAGATCAGTGACGTCTTCAGCCGCTTCGATGTCGACCCATTGGCTTCCGCCTCCGTGGCGCAGGTCCACGCCGCCCAGCTGAAAACCGGCGAAGAGGTAGTGGTGAAGGTGATTCGCCCGGGCCTCAAGCCGATCATCGGCCAGGACCTGGCATGGTTGTTCATCCTCGCCCGCGCCGCTGAGCGCTTCAGCGCCGATGCCCGCCTGCTGCACCCGGTGGACGTGGTCGCCGACTACGAAAAAACCATCTACGACGAACTCGACCTGCTGCGCGAAGCCGCCAACGCGAGCCAGCTCAAGCGCAACTTCGAGGGTTCGCCGCTGCTGTACGTGCCCCAAGTGTATTGGGACTGGTGCCGCCCCAAGGTGCTGGTGATGGAGCGCATCTACGGCGTGCAAGTCACCGACCTCGCCACCCTGGCCGACCAACGCACCGACATGAAGATGCTTGCCGAGCGCGGCGTGGAGATCTTCTTCACCCAGGTGTTCCGCGACAGTTTCTTCCATGCCGACATGCACCCGGGCAACATCTTCGTCAGCACCGTGAACCCGTGGAGCCCGCAGTACATTGCAATCGACTGCGGCATCGTCGGCAGCCTGACCCCGGAAGACCAGGATTACCTGGCCCGCAACCTGTTCGCCTTCTTCAAGCGCGACTACCGTCGCGTGGCGCAGTTGCACATCGATTCGGGCTGGGTGCCGGCCGAAACCAAGCTCAACGAATTCGAAGCGGCGATCCGCACCGTGTGCGAGCCGATCTTTGAAAAACCGTTAAAAGATATTTCTTTCGGCCAGGTGTTGATGCGCCTGTTCCAGACCGCACGACGCTTCAACATGGAAGTGCAGCCGCAGTTGGTATTGCTGCAGAAAACCTTGCTGAACATCGAAGGCCTGGGCCGCCAGCTGTACCCGGACCTCGACCTGTGGAACACCGCCCAGCCGTTCCTCGAACGCTGGATGCGCGAGCGGGTCAGCCCGAAAACCCTGATCGGCAACCTGCACAGCCAGTTCGAACAGCTGCCGCACCTGGCCAACATGACCCGCGACCTGCTGGAGCGCATGTCCCAGCCCCACGCCAAGGACCCCGCGCCGCCGTGGCACCGTCGCAAGGACGACTGGTTCCTGCGCCTGCTGGGCGCCGCGCACCTGGTGGGTGGCGCAGTACTCGCCCTCGGCGGGCCGCTGAACGAATTGGGCCACTGGCCGGCCGGCATCATGGTCGCCGTGGGTGTTTATCTGATCGTGCGTCGATAGCCAATCCGGTTATACACTGTCGCAAATTGCCGGAGCCGAACATGAAAGACTGGCTGGACGAGATCAAGTGGGACAGTGACGGCCTGGTGCCGGCCATTGCCCAGGACTACAAGACCGGGCGCGTGCTGATGATGGCCTGGATGAACCGCGAGGCCCTGAGCCTTACCGCCGCTGAGCAGCGCGCCATCTACTGGTCACGCTCGCGTGGCAAACTGTGGCGCAAGGGCGAAGAGTCCGGGCACGTGCAGACCCTGCACGAGATGCGCCTGGACTGCGACGCCGACGTGGTGATCCTGATGGTCGAGCAGATCGGCGACATCGCTTGCCACACTGGCCGTCACAGCTGCTTCTATCGCGTGTTCGAAAACGGCGAATGGAAGACCGTCGAGCCGGTGCTCAAAGACCCGCACGCCATCTACTCGGCAGGACACTGAACATGAGCGATACCCTGAACCGCGTGGCCCAGGTGCTGGAGGACCGCAAAGGCGCGGACGCCGACAGCTCCTATGTCGCCAGCCTGTATCACAAGGGCTTGAACAAGATCCTGGAAAAGCTCGGCGAAGAATCCGTCGAGACCATCATCGCCGCCAAGGACGCGCAAATCAGCGGCGACTGCAGCGATGTGATCTACGAAACCGCTGATTTGTGGTTCCACAGCCTGGTCATGCTTGCCCAACTGGGGCAGCATCCGCAGGCAGTGCTGGATGAACTGGACCGTCGCTTCGGCTTGTCCGGGCATGCCGAAAAGGCCTCGCGCCCGTCCGCCTGAATAACTTTCACAGAGGAATTGCAGCATGGGCATTTTTGACTGGAAACACTGGATCGTCATTCTGGTGGTGGTGGTACTGGTGTTCGGCACCAAGAAACTCAAGAACCTGGGCACTGACGTGGGCGAATCGATCAAGGGCTTCCGTAAAGCCATGAACGACGACGAGAAGCCTGCCGACCCGGCCGCCAACCCGGTTCCACCGGCGCAACCTGTGCACCCGCAGGCCACCCAGCCGATCACCGAGCGTCGTACCTTCGACGTGCAGGCTGAAAAAGTCGAAGAGCCGACCCGCAAAGACTCGTGAGCACTGACTAATGTTTGGTATCAGCTTCTCTGAACTGCTCCTCGTCGGCCTTGTTGCCCTGCTGGTGCTGGGGCCGGAACGCCTGCCCGGCGCCGCGCGCACGGCCGGCCTGTGGATCGGGCGCCTGAAACGCAGTTTCAACGCCATCAAACAGGAAGTTGAACGGGAAATCGGCGCCGACGAGATTCGTCGCCAACTGCACAACGAGCACATCCTTTCGTTGGAGCAGGAAGCGCGCAAGATTCTCTCCCCGGTGCAGGAGCCTGCCAAACCGGCCGAACCTGTGGCCGAGCAAAGCATCGCGCCGCCGCCCGTGGCCCAGGTGCCACCCGTGGTGGAACCCGCCCCGGCACCGGCCGCCCACAGCCCCACTGAGCCTGCGCCGGCGCCCGTCGCGGCGCCCGCTCCCCATGACCCTACATTGCCGCCGCGAGCCCCATGAGCGCTGATAAACCGGAAAACGACCAGCACATGCCGCTGGTCTCGCACCTCACCGAGCTGCGTACCCGCCTGCTGCGCTGTGTAGCGGCGATCTTCATCATCTTTGCCGGGCTGTTCGCCTTTACCCAGCAGATCTACACCTTCGTCTCCACGCCGCTACGCCAGTACCTGCCGGCTGGCGCGACGATGATCGCCACCGACGTGTCCTCGCCGTTCCTCACGCCGTTGAAGCTGACCATGATGGTGTCGCTGTTCCTGGCGATCCCGGTGATCCTGCACCAGATCTGGGGCTTTATCGCACCGGGCCTGTACAAGCATGAGAAGCGCATCGCGGTGCCGCTGCTGGTGTCGAGCATCCTGCTGTTCTACACCGGCATGGCGTTCGCCTACTTCCTGGTGTTCCCGTTGATCTTCAAGTTCTTCGCCGCGGCCACCCCGGCCGGCGTGGAAATGATGACCGACATCACCAGCTACCTCGACTTCGTGATGACGCTGTTCTTCGCCTTTGGCGTGGCCTTCGAAATCCCCGTGGCCGTGGTGCTGCTGGTGTGGATCGGCGTGGTCGACGTCAAGTACCTGAAGAAGATCCGCCCGTACGTGATCATCGGCTGCTTCGTGGTCGGCATGATCCTCACGCCGCCGGACATCTTCTCGCAGACGTTGCTGGCCGTGCCGATGTGGATGCTGTTCGAGATCGGCATCCTGTTCGGCAGCCTGATCAGCAAGCGTGGCGACCACCCGGATGACCAGCCTGCCGACGACGACCAGCCGCCAGCGACCCAGCCGTGAACCTGCTGTTACTGGAAGAGGCCGACTTCATTGCGGCCGACCGTGTGGTGCTGCGTGACCGGCGCCTGGTGCACATGCAGGAAGTCCACCGTGCGGCCGTCGGCGACAGCCTGCGCGTCGGCCGCATTGGCGGGTTGATGGGCAATGCCCAGTTGCTGCGCCTGGACGCCGGCGAAGCCGAACTGCAAGTGAGCTTCGACCAACCGCCGCCCGCCAAACTGCCCTTGACCCTGCTGCTGGCCCTGCCGCGCCCGAAGATGCTGCGTCGGGTGCTGCAGACCGTGGCCGCCATGGGCGTGCCAAAGGTGGTGCTGGTCAACAGCTATCGCGTCGAGAAGAGCTTCTGGCAGACCCCATTCCTGGAGCCTGAGGCGATCCGTGAGCAACTGATCCTCGGCCTGGAACAGGCACGCGACACGGTGCTGCCCGAGATCATCATCGAAAAGCGCTTCAAGCCGTTCGTCGAAGACCGCCTGCCGGCCATGGCCGAAGGCACCCTGGGGCTGATCGGCCACCCGGGCGACTACCCGGCGTGCCCGCGTGGGCTGGACGAGCCGGTCACCCTGGCCATCGGCCCGGAAGGCGGATGGATCCCCTACGAAGTCGACCTGCTGGCCAAGGCCGGCCTGCAACCGGTGCAGCTTGGCGCACGCATCCTGCGCGTCGAAACCGCCGTCACCGCCCTGCTCGCCCGCCTCTTCTAACCACCCATCGACCCCTGTGGGAGCCAGCTTGTGTGGGAGCTGGCTTGCCTGCGATAGCGGTGTATCAGCCAGCCGACCTGTGACTGATGCACCGCTATCGCGGGCAAGCCCGCTCCCACAGTGAATCTCTGTCGCTACAGAATCTTCCTACGCAGCCGATAGCCTTTGAATAAGTCCAAGCCTTGTTCCAAAGGAGATTGCAGCATGTATCGTCTGTTAGCCGAAAAACTGGGGAATGTGAGCGTCAATCGAAAGCTGGCCATTGGCTTTGGCTTGGTGTTGATCCTGACGCTGTTGATCACCTTCACCGGTTGGACCGGCCTGGGCGATGTGACCAGTCGCGGCGATAAACTGGGCTTTATCTCCAGCCTCAACGGCCTGACCAAGGACCTGCGCCTGGCGCGCCTGGACTTCGAGACCCGTCGCGGCGAGCAAGGCACAGGCGCCGTCAACGACCTGATAGCCAAGCTGGACAGCGGCCTGAAAACCGCCGAAACCCTGATCGAGCAACCCGACGACAAGGCTCTGGTTGAACAGCAACTGGACGCCCTCAACCAATACAAAAAAGCCTTCGGCGCCATGGTGCAGGCCGGCCTCAAGCGTGAAGGCGCACGCAGCAAGCTCGGTGACACCGCCGACAACGCCGTGGCCAAGATCAACGAGATTGAAAAAGCCCTGTTGCAAGGCGACAGCGTCACCCAGTTCAATAGCGTGGTCGACCTGAGCAAGTTGATCCAGCAATCGCGCTTCCAGGTCCGCGGCTACACCTACAGCGGCAAGACCGACGCTGAACAGCCCGCGCTCGACGCCATCGACAACGCCCTGAAGAAAATCACTGAGCTGCAAGGCCAATTGCCCGAGCCGTACCAGGCCAACCTGCAAGAGGCCGGTGTGTCGTTGCAGGCCTACCGTGCCGCCGTCAGCCAATACCGTGATTCTCAAACAGCCAGCGCAGCCGCCTTGGTCGTCATGACCGCCCAGGGCGATATCCTGTTGGGCAACAGCGACAAACTCACCGTCTCCCAAACCGTGGTGCGTGATACCGATGCTGCGCAGGCCAAGAACCTGTTGCTGCTGGCGACCGCCCTGGCGCTGATCTTCGGCATGGTCGCCGCCTGGGCCATCACCCGTCAGATCGTCATCCCGCTGAACCAGACCCTCAAGGTCGCCGAGCAGGTCGCCTCGGGCGACCTGAGTCACAACCTCGACTCGCTGCGCCAGGACGAACTGGGCCAGTTGCAACGCGCCATGCAAAGCATGACCGTAGGCCTGCGCGAATTGATCGGCGGCATCAGCGACGGCGTCACCCAGATCGCCAGCGCCGCCGAGCAACTGTCGGCCGTGACGGAGCAGACCAGCGCCGGGGTCAACAGCCAGAAGGTCGAGACCGACCAGGTGGCCACCGCCATGAACGAAATGGCCGCCACCGTGCAAGAAGTGGCGCGTAACGCCGAGGAGGCCTCCGAAGCCGCCGTGGCCGCCGATCAGCAGGCCCGTGAAGGCGACAAGGTGGTCGGCGAAGCCATCGCCCAGATCGAACGCCTGGCCACCGAGGTGGGCCATTCCACCGAGGCCATGGGCCACCTGCAGCGTGAAAGCGACAAGATCGGCAGCGTGCTCGACGTGATCAAGTCAGTAGCCCAGCAAACCAACCTGCTGGCCCTCAACGCAGCGATTGAAGCCGCCCGTGCCGGTGAGGCGGGGCGAGGCTTCGCCGTGGTGGCCGACGAGGTGCGCAGCCTCGCACAACGCACCCAGAAGTCCACCGAAGAGATCGAGGAGCTGATCGTCGGCCTGCAAAGCGGCACCCAGCAGGTGGCAACGATCATGGACAACAGCCGCGGCCTCACCGACAGCAGCGTCGAACTGACCCGCCGTGCCGGCGATGCGCTGGGCAATATCACCCGTACGGTCTCGACCATCCAGGCGATGAACTCGCAGATCGCCACCGCCGCCGAGCAACAAAGCGCCGTGGCCGAAGAGATCAACCGCAGCGTGTTGAATGTGCGCGACGTGTCTGAGCAAACCTCGTCAGCCAGCGAGGAGACCGCAGCGTCGAGCGCCGAGCTCGCGCGCCTGGGCATCTACCTGCAAACCCTGGTCGGGCGCTTCCGCGTCTGACCCGCTGTACGCGGCGACCGCTCCCGGCCGCCGCGTGCCAGCAACTTGTGAAATCTCCTACGCGCTTATCATCCCTCCATGCCCCCCGCCCGCCCTCGAATCGAATTAGCGTCAGCACTGAACGCTTTGTCTGATTCGGAGGCTCCCCATGTTTCGTCGGCTGACCCGCCTGCTGGGCAATGCCAGTGTCACGCTCAAACTGATCCTGGGCTTTGGCCAGGTGCTGATCCTCAGCCTTATCATCGCGATCACCGGTTGGCAGGCGCTGAGCGCTGCGCTTGACCGCTCAGGCAACCTGACCGTGCTGGGCAAGCTGACCGCCGTTGCGCAGGCCATGCGGGCCGATCGCATCGTGTATCGCACCCTCACCGATACGGCCAGCCTGGACAAAATGCACCGCCAGATCGAAACGATCGACCAGCAACTGGCCTATCTCTCCAGCCGACTCAAAGACCCGGACGACCTGTCACGCGCGCAACAAGCCATTGAGCTGGTCAATGCATTCAAAACCGCGCTGACACAACTGCCGCCCTTGATCGAACATCGAGAGAACACCCGCAGCCCGGTGCAAAAAACTGCGCTCCAGGCCAGCGACACGTTGGCCCAACTGGCCAGCGAATTGCCCGACCAGCACGATCAGACCGCCTTGGACGCCATCGAGAACCTGCGCCAGGCCATCGCCCAGGCCGAGCAACGCGCCCAACGCCCGGCCTGGTCCGCCGAATCGTTGCAAGCTTACGCACACAGCATCAGCCAGACCCTCGACGCCCTGGAAACGGCGCTGGCTGCAGTGACTGCGCTTCCTGTGGACGCCACGGTGCTCAAGGTGGACCTGGCGGCGTACCGCACGCAACTCACCGCGCTCAAGGACGCCCAGCTCAGCACCGAAGCCGTGCAAAATCGCTTTGAGCAGCAGCTCAACAGACTGCTTGAGCAGAGCGAGCAATTGAGCCAGGACCAAGTGCTCAAGGGCGACAATGACGCACGCCAGACACACACGCTGCTGGTGTGCATCACCCTCGCGGCCTTGGTGCTGGGCAGCCTTGCTGCGTGGTGGATCGCCCGGCAAATCGTGGTGCCGCTGCGTAAAACCCTGGCCGCTGCCAACCGCATCGCCGACGGCGACCTGAGCCATACCCTTCAAGACGAGCGCCGTGATGAGCTCGGCCAACTGCAACAGAGCATCGCCCAGATGACCCAGAACCTGCGCAGCCTGATCAGTGGTATCGGCGACAGCGCCCGGCAAGTCGCGAGTGCTGCCACACAGTTGTCGACGGCGGCCGAGCAGACGCGTGCCGGGATCAACAACCAGCGCGACGAAACCGATCAGGTCGCCACGGCAATGAACCAGATGCTCGCCACCGCCCAGGAAGTCGCTCGGCATGCCGAACACGCCTCGACGGCGGCCACTGAGGCCGACAGGCAAGCTGGCACCGGCGACAAGGTGGTAACCCTGGCCATTGAGCAAATCGGTCAATTGGCCAGCGAAATGGCACGCTCCGGCCGCGCGATGCTGGCACTGCAACAAGAAAGCCAGAAGATCGGCAGCGTGCTGGACGTGATCAAGTCCGTGTCCCAGCAGACCAACCTGCTGGCCCTGAATGCCGCCATTGAAGCGGCGCGGGCCGGGCCGGCGGGCGAAGGGTTTGCGGTGGTGGCCGACGAGGTGCGCAGCCTGGCGCAGCGCACCCAGGAATCAGCCGAAGAGATCGAAGGGTTGATCCTGAGGCTGCACACGGGCACCCAGCAAGTCGCCGACATGATAGACAACAGCCGAAGCCTGACCGACTGCAGCGTGGGCCTGACCCGCGACGCGGGAGACGCCCTGGCCGCCATCGCCCGCACGGTGTCGGTCATCCAGGAAATGAACCCGCAGATCGCCGCTGCCGCCGAAGAGCAAAGCCTGGTGGCCGAGGACATCAATCGCAGCGTATTGAAGGTCAAGCAGGTGTCGGAACAGACAGCCGCCGCCAGCGACGAAACAGCCGCAGCCAGTACCCAGCTGACACAACTGAGCCTGAACCTGCAGACACTGGTCGGCAAGTTCAGGCTCTGAAGATCACAACACCTGGCGCAAAAATGCCTGGGCGCGAGGGTCTTTCGGCGCGTCGAAGAACTCGGCCGGGGCGGCGTCTTCGAGCAGCTTGCCATGGTCGAAGAACAGCACCCGGTCGGCCACTTCGCGGGCAAAGCCCATTTCATGGGTGACGCAGACCATGGTCATGCCTTCCAGGGCCAGGGTCTTCATCACGTCCAGGACTTCACCGACCATTTCTGGGTCCAGCGCCGAGGTGGGTTCGTCAAACAGCATCACCTTGGGGTCCATCGCCAGGGCCCGAGCAATGGCCACCCGTTGCTGCTGACCGCCAGAGAGGCGCGACGGAAACTCGTTGGCCTTCTGTGCGATGCCGACCTTTTCCAACAGGGCCAGGGCCTTGGCTTCGCGTTCTTTCTTGCTGCGCTTGCGCACGACCTTCTGGGCCAGGCACAGGTTTTCCAGCACAGTCATGTGGGGGAACAGGTTGAAATGCTGGAACACCATGCCGACTTCGCGGCGGTAGGCATTCACATCGGTCTTTGGGTCGGCCAGTTGCAGGCCGTCGATGCTCACCGAGCCCGAGTCGAATTCCTCCAGGCCATTGAGGCAGCGCAGGAACGTGGACTTACCGGAACCCGACGGGCCGATCACCACCAGCACTTCGCCCTTGGCCACTTGGGTGCTCACGTTGTCCACCGCGCGCACCACCTGCCCACGGGTGTCGAAGACTTTTACCAGATCGCGGACTTCAATCACTTTGCGCGAGCCTCCGCTCAAGCCGGCTGGCCATTTTCGACAGCGGCAGGTTGATCAGCAGGTACAGGCCTGCCACACAGAACAGGATTTCAAACGGCGAAAACGAGGTGGTGATCACTTCGCGGCCGCTCTTGAGCAGTTCGGTAATCGCGATCACCGAGACCAGCGAGGTGTCCTTCACCAGGCTGATAAATTGCCCGGCCAGGGGCGGCAACACGCGTTTGAAGGCTTGCGGCAACACCACATGGCGCATCGACTGGCTGGCACTCAGGCCCAGGGAACGAGCAGCTTCGTTCTGGCCACGGGTGATGGACTGCACGCCGGCCCGCACGATTTCCGCCACATAGGCACCGGTGAACAGCGACAGCGCCGCGATGCCGGCAAACTCCCGGGACAGGTTGAGCACCGTGCCGATAAAGAAATAGAAAATGAAGATCTGCACCAGCAGCGGCGTACCCCGCACCAGTTCGACGTAGATCGTCGACAGATCGCGCAACGTGGGGTTGCTGGACAAGCGGCACAGGCCGGTCGCCAAGCCGATCACCAGGCCCAGGATGCCGGACACCACCGACAACCACAGCGTGGTCCACAAACCCCACATCAACGGCCCCAGCGCCCACTGCCGGGTCACGCCGATCACGTCGCCTTCGGCCACGTCATCGCCGCGTGCCACTTGCAGGCTGTTGTCGGCAACGGTGAGCTTTTGCTCGGCGCCCGCGTCGTTGCGCAGGGTGACTTCAGCCACATCGCCTTTGCGCACCAGCTCAACCACAGTGGAGATGTCGGCCGCGCGTTGGGACGTTTCAGCCTGATAGGCGAAGTACTGCGGTACGCGGTTCCAGCGCCACTCGTAGGACATCAGCGACGTGGCGTAGTACAAGGCGCCAGCCAGGCCGACCAGCACGACCACGGTCAGCAGGTGCCAGGGCCATTGGGCTTTTTTCTGTTTCATTACTCAACATCCAAAAAAGTCTAAGGCAAGCGCCTTTGTGTAGTGAGCGGGCTTGCCCCGCGCTGGGTGGCGAAGCCGCCCTAAGACCAGACGCCGCGGTATTTCAGAAAGGCCGAGGTGTATGGATTTGGGGCGGCTTCGCCACCCAGCGCGGGGCAAGCCCGCTCACTACAAACCAGCCTTATTCCATGTCCTTGAGCCACTCGGAGCTCTTGAACCACTTGTCATGGATGCGATCGTAGGTGCCGTCGTTGCGGATCTGGTGCAGGAAGTTGTTGATGAAGTTGATGCTGTCGTAATCGCCTTTTTTCAGGCCGAACGCCAGGGGTTCGAAGGTGAAGGGTTCTTCGAGGAACACCAGCTTGCCGTTACCGACCTTTTTCTCGGCAACCACGTTGTACGGCGCGTCATACACAAAGGCATCAGCCTTGCCGTTGACCACGTCCAGCACGCCTTCCTGTTCGTTGTCGTAGCCGTGGTACTTGGCCTTGGAGATCAGCTTCTTGGCAACCATCTCGCCGGTGGTGCCCAGCTTGGAGGTCAGGCGGTATTTCTCGTCGTTCAGGTCTTTGTAGGACTTGATAGTGCCTTCCAGGTCCTTGCGGATCAGAAGGGTCTGGCCCACCACGATGAAGGGTTCGCTGAAGTTCAGACGCAGGTTGCGCTCCTGGGTCAGGGTCATGCCGCTGCCGATCATGTCGAACTTGCCGGTCAGGAAGGCCGGGATGATGCCGTCGTAACCGGTAGACACCAGCTCCAGCTTGACGCCCATGGACTTGGCCATGGCCTTGAGGATGTCGACTTCGAAGCCGATGATTTCACCGCGTTTGTCTGTCATTTCGAACGGCATGTAGGTCGGGTCCATACCGACTTTCAGCGTGCCGCGCTTGACTGCATCATCGATGGCGCCGGCCTGGGCCGCAGTGGCGGCAACCAATGCGGTGACGCCAAGCATCAGCATCGAAAGATACTTTTTCATCATCAAGTCCCCTGAACGATTCTTGTAAGGTCGGCGCATAAAAAGGGCTGCACCATTTCGGGGTGCGATCCTAACCCACTCGCCTCCCGTCACAAAGGTTTCACGGGTATTTGTTATCCGCGTATGTCGGAAAAGCCCCACAACGGTGCAGCGCAACGCAGATGTAGACGTGTTGCCGAACCGATCCTGCAAGCAATTGATGTGTAAGCAGTTATGACTTCAGTCGATTTCCGTCATCCAGTCGGTCTCCCTGAACCACTTGTCGTGCAACCGATCGTAGGTCCCATCCTGGGCCACTTGGTTGAGGAAATGGTTGATCCAGTTGACGCTGTCGTAATCGCCTTTTTTCAAGCCAAAAGCCAGCGGCTCGAAGGTGAAGGGCTGTTCAAGGGACAGCAGCGCGCTGTTTTCCGGCCTGGCCAGCGCGATCAGGTTGTAGGGGGCGTCGTGGATAAAAGCATCGGCCTTGCCCTCCACCACCTGCCTGACGCCGTCTTCCGGGTTCGCGAAACGGGTCACTTGTGCGGCCCCCAGGAATCGTCGCGCCGCCAACTCCCCCGTGGTGCCTTCGCTGACAGCGATGCGATAACCGGCTTCATCAAGGTCTTCTACGCTACCGACCCGACCGGCAACGCTGGGGTGCAGCAGTACGGTCTGGCCCACCACGATGAAGGAGTCGCTGAAGTTAAGCTTCAGGTTGCGCTCTTGGGTGACAGTCATGCCGCTGCCGATCAGGTCGAACTTCTTCGCCGCCAATCCCGGCAGCAGGTCGCCATAAGGCACAGCCACCAATTCAAGCTCAACACCCAGCGCCTGGCTCATGGCCTGGAGCAGATCGATCTCAAAGCCCACGATCTGCCCGTGTTTATCGATCATTTCGAAAGGCATGTAGGTGGGTGTGGTACCGACTTTCAGCACACCGCGCCGAACGGCGTCATCGATGGCCCCCGCCTGCGCAAGGCCCACCTGGATCAACGCGATAGCGCCGATCAACCATGCCGAACAATACCTGTTGATCATGAATCCCCCCGTAGCCGAATCAAATTTCGGGGGCGATCCTAACCCAGCCACGGGCACGACAATACGCCCTGATCCGGGGACTTTTGTTTCGAAATAACAAGGAGTTAGCGCCAACAGGAAGCGGCAGGAAACGCTGTAGGACCCGCGCTCAAAGCGCCCCCGAGAGGAACCCCGGGGGCGTCTGAATCAGGCCGTCTGGGCCTGCGGTGACTGCGGTTGCAGGGGCAGCAACGGCGCGTGCGGATCAGCCTTGATCGACTGGCGCCATGCGCCGAGCCACTCGGCATGCCCTTCGCTCCACACCTGCTCGTGCAGGCGGCCCAAGGCGACCGGGTCGCTGAGCAAGGCCAGGCGTTCACCGTTGTTGAGGCCGGCCGGGCCGACTTTCAACGCGTGGCGAACGCGCTCCAGGCGCAGGTACTCGATCGGCTCCGCCTCGCGGTGACGCGAAGTCGCCAAAGCACAGGCCAAGGCGTTCTGCTGCGGGTCGACCACTGAACGAATAAAGCCGTCGTTGAGCGCATGCCAACGGTTTTCGTGGGTGTACTTCTCGGTCGACAGCAGGGCTTGCGGCGGGTTGTATTCCTCAGGGATCAGGAACAGGCTCTCGTCGCGGGACTTGAGGCCCAGCTTGACCCGGCTGGAAATCACCGACACCGGAATCGACAGCATCAGCGAGCCGACAATCGGGATCAGCCACCACAGGAAGCTCGGGTTCAACCACACCACCAGCAGCGCCCAGAGGAAGCCCAGCACGGTCTGTGGGCCGTGACGCTTGACCGCCTCGCCCCACGGAGTGGAGTCATCGTCACGCTGCGGCGAATTCCAGGTCGCGGCCCAGCCGAGGAACGCGGCGAGCACGAAACGGGTGTGGAAGATCATCCGCACCGGTGCCAGCAGCATGGAGAACAGCATCTCCAGCAGCATCGACAAAGTGACTTTGAACTTGCCGCCGAACTCTTTGGCGCCCTTGGCCCAGATCAGGATGATGCTCAGCAACTTGGGCAGGAACAGCAGCACGATAGTGGTGGAGAACAGCGCCACCGCCTTGTCCGGGTGCCATTGCGGCCACAGTGGGTACAACTGGCGCGGGGCCATGAAGTACTGCGGCTCCATCAGGGTGTTCACCGCCAGCAGCGCGGTGGACAACACCAGGAAGAAGAACCACAACGGCGCCGACAGGTAGGACATCACGCCAGTCAGGAACACCGCGCGGTGCACCGGGTGCATGCCCTTGACCAGGAACAGGCGGAAGTTCATCAGGTTACCGTGGCACCAGCGACGGTCACGCTTGAGTTCGTCCAGCAGGTTCGGCGGCAGTTCTTCGTAGCTGCCCGGCAGGTCGTAGGCAATCCACACGCCCCAGCCGGCACGGCGCATCAGCGCGGCTTCAACGAAGTCGTGGGAAAGGATCGCACCGGCAAACGCACCTTTGCCCGGCAACGGCGCCAAGGCGCAGTGCTCGATGAACGGCTTCATGCGGATGATTGCGTTGTGACCCCAGTAGTGGGATTCACCCAGTTGCCAGAAGTGCAGGCCGGCAGTGAACAGCGGGCCATACACACGGGTGGCGAACTGCTGCATGCGCGCATACAGGGTGTCCATACCCGACGCACGGGGCGCGGTCTGGATAATCCCGGCATCCGGCGTGGCTTCCATCAGGCGCACCAGGCTGGTGAGGCATTCGCCGCTCATCACGCTGTCGGCGTCGAGCACCACCATGTACTTGTATTCACCGCCCCAACGACGGCAGAAGTCGTCGAGGTTGCCGCTCTTGCGTTTCACACGACGGCGACGGCGGCGATAGAAGATCTTGCCGAAACCACCGGCTTCGCGGCATACGTCGAGCCAGGCTTGCTGTTCGGCGATGCAGATGTCGGCGTCGTTACTGTCGCTGAGCACGAAGAAGTCGAAACGGTCCAGGTCGCCTGTGGCGGCCACCGATTCGAAGGTTGCACGCAAACCGGCGAATACCCGGGGTACGTCTTCGTTACAGATCGGCATCACCAGCGCGGTACGGGCGTCTTTCGGAATCGGCTCGTCACCGGCACTTTTACCGGAGATCCGGTATTTATCGTGACCGGTCAGCAGTTCCAGGAAGCCCATCAGCGCAGTCCAGAAACCGGCCGACACCCAGCAGAACAGGATCCCGAACATGATCAGGATGCTGGTTTGCAGGGCGTAAGGCAGCACCTGGGTGGCGGTTTGCAGCAGGGTCTGGTTGCGGATCTCGTCGAAGTCGACCAGCGACCAGCCCTGGTACGGCATGATGCCCTTCATATACCAGCCGGCCACAATGGTCTGGCCGAGCATCAGGATCAGCAGGATGTAACGGCGGATCGACCCCACGGTGCGCCAGCGCGCAGCCGGCAGCACACGCTCGTCTTTCGGCGGTTTGGGCGGATTGGTGCGACCGGTCAGGCGGCGCCAGCCGCGCACCAGGATATTGGTGCGCCATGGCTCGGGCACCACCTTGGTCCGACGGATCGGCGGCGTGGCCTTCAGGCACACCCGGCCACTGGCATCGAGCGCCAGCATTTCAGCGTCTTGCAGCTCTTCGGCGGTGCTGAGGGTCAGGCGCGTGCCCACCGACGCTTGCGCAGCGTCGGTCGGTGCGTCGAAAGTCTTGGACGACAGGCGTTCATGCAGCTCGCTGAAGGACGTGCAGCCCGCCAGTTCGGCGCGCTGCTCGGCGGTCATCGGGAGGTGCGCCAGGTACTCGGACAGAGTCTCTGGCGTGGCTTGAGAATTACTCATCGGCAGGCAACTGATAGCTCCAGGTCTCGGTCAGGACTTGTTCGGTCTTTTCCGGCTCCGGTGTGGCTGGGGCAGCTTCTGGCTGCTTGGCTTCCTTGTCTTTTGCATCTTTGGCGTCTTTCTTGGCCTGTTTCTCGTGTTGCTTGGCCAGGACCTTGTCGGCCTTGAGCACTTGGGTCGAGACCTTCTCAGGCTCCGGCTTCACGATATCCTGGACCAGGGCCGCACGCATCTCGGTCGGCTTGCCGGCGTCCTTGATCTTCATGCGCAGGGTCAGGCGCCAGCCTTTGGTGTGCTCGTTGTAGCGCACGCTGTTTTCAACGACTTCGGCGTTATCACCCACGCTGACCTGGCTGCGCACCGGGGCGTCCGATGGCAAGGCCTTGAGGGACGGGCCCTCGAAGTCCACCAGGTAGGCCACGCTGCCGTCAGGCTGGCGGATCAGGTTGGATTGCTTCACGTCACCGGTGGAACGCAGGGTCTGCTTGACCCAGGCGCTGTCGGCCGGGTGCAGGGCTTTTTCGTCCATGGTCCAGTGCAGGCGGTAGCTGACATCCAGCGGCTCGCCGACTTTCGGCAGCTCGGCCGGGCTCCAGAACGCAACGATGTTGTCGTTGGTTTCATCGGCGGTCGGGATCTCTACCAGGTCGACGGAACCCTTGCCCCAGTCGCCTTCAGGCTCGATCCAGGCGCTCGGGCGCTTGTCGTAGTTGTCGTCGAGGTCTTCGTAGTGGCTGAAGTCGCGACCCCGTTGCAACAGGCCGAATCCACGCGGGTTTTCCACGCTGAAATTGCTGACCGACAGGTGTTTAGGGTTGTTCAGGGGGCGCCAGATCCACTCGCCGTTGCCGGCATGGATCGACAGGCCGCTGGAGTCATGCAGCTCGCGACGGTAGTTGAGGACCTTGGACGGCTGGTTCGCGCCGAACAGGTACATGCTGGTCAACGGGGCAACGCCCAGCTTGCTGACCTTGTCGCGCAGGAACATCTGGGATTTGACGTCGACGATGGTGTCGCTGCCCGGACGCAGGGTCAGGCGGTAGGCGCCCGTGGCCCGTGGCGAATCCAGCAGGGCGAAGATCACCAGCTGCTTCTCACCCGGTTTCGGACGCTCGATCCAGAATTCGGTGAAACGCGGGAATTCTTCGCCGGACGGCAATGCCGTGTCGATCGCCATGCCGCGGGCGGACAGGCCATAGGACTGGCCCTTGCCCACGACGCGGAAGTAGCTGGCGCCGAGCATGGTCATGATTTCGTCTTGCTTGTCGGCCTTGTTGATCGGGTACAGCACACGAAAGCCGGCGTAACCCAGCTGCTCGGTGGCTTTAGGATCGAACTTCACGTCGCCGAAATCGAAGCGAGTCGGGTCGTACTTGATTTCCTGGACGCTGTCGGCGGTGACTTCGTTGATCTTCACCGGCGTGTCGAAGTGCATGCCCTGGTGATAGAAGGACAGCTTGAACGGCGTGTTCTGATCGGCCCACTCGGCTTTTTCGTTGCGGAAACGAATCTTCTGGTAGTCAGCGAATTTCATTTCGCGGAATTCGTTCGGCAGATTGCTGCGCGGAGCTTCGTATTTCTGCCCGGCCAGCTCTTTTGCCTTGGCCGACACATCATCCAGACTGAATGCCCACAGTTGACCCGCGCCGAACAGGCAAAACAGGGCGGAGCCCGTCACCAGTGCGTTTCGTAACCGTTTGGCAGACAATTTTGGTGCATTACAGGGACTAACAATCACGAGCAACCCTCGCCGAAAACAGATCAAAAAACCAACGGCCAGCTATCTATATGCCAGGTTGGCGAGCATTGTTCCGACTCCCCTGGGGCAAAATGATTCCCCATTGGCTATCGGACAAGTCTCTACCTAAGTCAAAAATGGACCAAACAACGCTGATCCCCGTAGCGCGCGATTATCTAGTAGCCCGCGAAACAACGCATCAGGGACAACGAAGTATTTGTAGCGAAACCCTGCGTTTTTAGGCATTAAAAGTCGTTTTTAATACATTCACGTCTGCAAGAGGAAGGTCACAGGGCCATCATTGACCAAATTCACCTGCATATCAGCGCCAAAACGCCCCGACGCCACCTTGCCATGCAATTGTTGCGCTTGTAACAGCAAGTGATCGAAAAGCGCTGCTCCCAGGGCCGGGGGGGCCGCTGTGGAGAAGCTTGGCCGCAGCCCGCTCTTGGTATCCGCCGCCAGGGTGAACTGCGACACCAGCAGCAAACCGCCGCCGATGTCCTTCAAGGACAGGTTCATCTTGCCCTCGTCGTCGCTGAACACCCGATAGTTAAGCAGCTTGTGCAACAGTTTGTCGGCGCTCTCGGGCGTATCGCCCGGCTCGACGGCTACCAACACCAGCAAACCCTGGTCAATCGCCCCGACCACTTCGCCCGCGACTTCGACCCGGGCGCCGCGCACCCTTTGTAACAACCCCTTCATGCTTCTTCTGGCGGCAGATCAAGCAGGCGCCGTGCCATTTCGCCGGTTGCGCGCACCAGCGCATCGGTGATGCCCGGCTCGGACGCGGCATGGCCGGCCTCGCGGATCACCTGCAGCTCACTGTTGGGCCACGCCTGGTGCAATTCCCAGGCGTTATCCAGCGGGCAAATCATATCGTAGCGCCCGTGAATGATGACGCCAGGCAGATGGGCGATCTTGTGCATATCGCGAATCAGCTGGTTCGGCTCCAGGAAGGAGTTGTTGGTGAAGTAGTGGCACTCGATGCGCGCGATGGACAGCGCCCGCTGGGGTTCGGCAAAACGCTCCACCTGCGCCTGGTTCGGGCACAGGCCCAGCATGCGACCTTCCCAGGTGGACCATGCCTTGGCCGCGTGCATCTGGGCAATCTGGTCGTTGCCGATCAGGCGCTTGTGGTAGGCGCCGAGCAGGTCGTGCCGCTCATCCTGCGGGATCGGCGCCAGATAGTCCTGCCAGTAGTCCGGGAACATACGGCTGGCACCGGTCTGGTAGAACCACTCAATGTCCTGGGGCCGGGCGAGGAAAATGCCGCGCACGATCAGGCCGAGCACGCGCTCCGGATGGGTTTGCGCGTAGGCCAGGGCCAGGGTCGAGCCCCAGGAACCGCCAAACAGCACCCACTTGTCGATGCCCAGGTGCTCGCGGATGCGCTCCATGTCGGCGACCAGGTCCCAGGTGGTGTTGTTTTCCAGGTTGGCGCGGGGCGTGGAGCGCCCGCAGCCACGCTGGTCAAAGGTGACGATGTGGTAAAGGTTCGGGTCGAAATAGCAGCGGCTGTTGGCGTCGCAACCGGAGCCGGGGCCACCATGGATGAATACGACGGGCAAGCCTTCGGGGGAGCCACTTTCATCGACGTACAGGGTGTGGATGTCATCGACGGCCAGATCGTGCCGGGCGTAGGGTTTGATCTGCGGGTACCAAGTCTGCATTGCGCGCTCCGTAGGGTGTCGGGTTCATCCCTGGGGGGACGTCTATTATTTTGCCGTCTGGCACTATAAACCCGAATTGTGCAATGAGCATGTCCTTGAGCACTTAGACCTGTGTCAGCCCTTCGCTCCTCAGGTAATACAACAGGTAGTCATAAAGCCGGTCCACTTCCGGTACTTGCCCACGCGCGCGCAGGCAGCCATGGACCAGGCCTTTCCCCGGATACAGCACCGCATCGCCCCCTGCCCCGCGCAAGCGCTCGGCATACAGCATGCCGTCATCGCGCAGCGGGTCGAACTGGGCCACGGCGATCAGCGCCTTGGGCAACCCGCCGAAATCCTTGGCCAGCAGCGGCATGGCATACGGCGACGGCGGGTTGGCCCCCTGCAGGTAAAGCGCCAGGTACGACTCGGTGTCGGCACTGCTGAGCAAGGGCGCATCCCTGCAATCACGGCGCGAGGGCAAATCGGCCGGGCCGCCCAGCCCCGGGTAGATCAAGACCTGGGCACGGGGCAGCGGCTGGCTGTCATCGCGCAAGCCCAGGCACAAGGCCGCGGCCAGGTTTCCGCCGGCACTGTCACCGACCACCGCCAGGCGCCGCAGGTCAATCGGCTGCGGCGCCTCGCTCGCCTGAATCGCTTGCCACACGGCCCGGCAATCCTCGTAGGCGGCCGGAAACGGATACTCGGGCGCCAGCCGATAATCGATGGCGATCACCAGCACGTTGAGGGCCTTGGCCAGTTCGAAGCAGATGAAATCGTGGGAATCCAGGCCGCCGACGGCCCAGCCGCCACCGTGCATATAAAGGAGGCAGGGCCAGCCTTCGGAAGGCGCGGGTGCCTCAGGCAGGTAGCTGCGTACGCCGACATCGCCGAGGCAGAAGTCCTCGATGAACAGGCCTTCTGGCCGTGGCGGGGTGAATGCGCGGCACATGCGGTCATAGTTCTGGCGCAAACCGGCCAGGGATGAGTCATCGCTGGTGAAGGATTCGGTTTTGGCGACAAAGGCAGCAAGCTGCGGAGAAATTGGATACATGCGCGAATATCCCTATCAGTGAAGATCAAACTGTGGGAGCGGGCTTGCTCGCGAAGGCGGTGTATCAGCCATAAATGAATTGACTGACACACCGCCTTCGCGAGCAAGCCCGCTCCCACATTTGGATATGTGCTCTGCTCAGGGTTTCAGGCTGGCCTGTACGGCCGCCACGCCATCCTTGCCATCAAATGCCGTAACGCCGGCCAGCCAGCGCTGCAAATCCTCGGGATGATCACGCAACCATTGCTTGGCCACATCCTGCGGCGATTGGCGCTCCATGATCGGCACCATCAGCTGGCTTTCCTGGGCAGCGGTGAAGGTGAGGTTTTCCAGCAAGCGGTTGGCATTCGGGCAGCGCTCGGCAAAGTCCGGCGCGGTGACGGTGGACACGGTGGCGCGGCCTTCGTCGGGGCCAAACACGTCTTCACTGCCGGTGAGGTAGGTCATTTTCATGTTGATGTTCATCGGGTGCGGGGTCCAGCCGACGAACACCACGAATTCCTTGCGGTTCACCGCACGTTGCACCGCCGCCAGCATGCCCGCTTCACCAGAGGCCACCAGCTTGAAGCCGCCGAGGCCGAAATGGTTGGTGTCGATCATTTTCTGGATATCGGTGTTGGCACCGCTGCCAGGCTCGATCCCATAGATCTTGCCGCCCAGCTTGTCCTTGAAGCGGGCGATGTCGGCGAAGGTCTTCAGGCCCGCATCAGCCACGTACTGCGGCACGGCCAGGGTGGCCTGGGCATCGGCCAGGCTGGGTTTGTCAAAGACCTTGACCTGCTTGGCGGCCAGGAACGGCGCGATGTTGTTGTCCATCGCCGGCTTCCAGTAGCCGAGGAAGATATCCAGGCGCTTGTCGCGGATGCCGGCAAAGATGATCTGCTGCACCGCGCTGGTCTGCTTGCTGTCGTAACCCAGACCGTTAAGCAGTACGTCGGCCATGCCGGAGGTGGCGATCACGTCAGTCCAGCTGACCACGCCCATACGGATGCTTTTGCAGGAGGCCGGTTCGGCGGCCATGGCTTGGGCACTGAGCAGTGCCGCGCCGGTGAGGGTCAACAGGTAACGGTTGAACAGTCTTTTCATGAAAGAGGTCTCACTCGGCAGTTTTTATTGTGGGGAATGGCGTCTGGTGCGCCGTATCCACAACCTTACCCAGCGGGATCTCGATAAACACGACCTGTGGCGACTGGCAGTTGCACAGAGGCGACCGTGAGGGCCTCATCGCAGGCAAGCCCGCTCCCACAATTTGACCCCATTCTCATGTTGAAACTCGGTCAAAGGTGGGAGCGGGTTTGCTCGCGAAAGCAATTTCAGCCGTAACGCTTCTGCCCCCAGGCCAGCACGCCTTCCAGCAATTGCTTCAACACCACCTGCGTCGGCGCAGCCAAGTCCGGCCGATACCGGAACGGCTCAACCTCTTCCATATACGTGCTCTGGCACAACTCCAGCTGCACCGCGTGAATATCCTGCGCCGGGTTGCCGTAATGCCGGGTGATGTGGCCACCCTTGAAACGCCCATTGAGCACATGGGTGTACTGCGGGTGCTGGGCGCAGATGGCTTCCAGCTGGCTGGCCAGTTCCGGGTCGCACGCGGCGCCGTTGAAGGTGCCGAGGTTAAAGTCCGGCAATTTGCCGTCGAACAGGTGCGGAATCACCGAGCGGATCGAGTGCGCATCGAACAGCAAGGCGTAGCCGAACTCGGCCTTGAGCCGGGCAAGTTCTTCTTGCAGAGTGCGGTGGTACGGCCCCCAGATCTTTTGCAGGTAGGTCACGCGCTCTTCCTCGGACGGCACCTGTCCCTCAAGGAACAATGGCACACCATCGAACAGGGTCGCCGGGTACAGCCCGGTAGTGGCACCGGCATAGAGCGGTTTGTCGTCCGATGGCCGGTTCAGGTCGATCACGAAGCGCGAATACTCCGCCGCCAGGGTGCTGGCGCCCAGTGCTTCGGCAAAATCGTACAGCGTAGGGATATGCCAATCGGTGTCCGGCAGGCTTTGTGCTTCGGGGATCAACCCGGCTTCGACCGCAGGCGTGAGCCGCAAGCCAGCGTGGGGCATGCTGATCAGCAGCGGTACGCGGCCTTTTTTGAACGTCAGAACCTTATCCACAGCAGCACTCCTTCATACAGTGACGTCGGCGCCATGGCGCACGACGCGTTTATCCAGCTCGCCACCCAGCCAGTAGGCCAGGTCGGCGGGACGATCAATCTGCCAGGCGACAAAATCGGCCACCTTGCCCACTTCCAGGGATCCGTGGGTATCGCCCATGCCCAGCGCGGTCGCCGCGTGGGTGGTGGCGCCGGCCAGGGCTTCTTCCGGAGTCATGCGGAACAGGGTGCAAGCCATGTTCAACATCAAGCGCACCGACAGCGCCGGCGAGGTGCCGGGGTTGAGGTCGCTGGCGATGGCAATTTTCACGCCGTGCTTGCGCAGGGCGTCCATCGGCGGCAACTGGGTTTCGCGCAGGAAGTAGAAAGCGCCCGGCAGCAGTACCGCGACGGTGCCGGACGCGGCCATGGCGATGGCGTCTTCTTCGGTCATGAACTCCAGATGATCCGCCGACAACGCGTGGTAACGCGCCGCCAGGCTGGAGCCGTGCAGCGACGACAGTTGCTCGGCATGCAGCTTCACCGGCAGGCCCAGTTGCTGCGCGACGTTGAATACACGCTCCACCTGCTCGGTGGAAAACGCCAGGTATTCGCAGAACGCATCCACCGCATCCACCAGCCCTTGCGCCGCCAGGGCCGGCAGCATCTCGGTGCAGATATGGTCGATGTAGTCGTCGGCGCGGTCCTTGTACTCCGGTGGCAATGCATGGGCCGCCAGGCACGTGGCCCGTATGCTGACCGGCAGCGCGTGCCCGAGGCGACGGGCTACGCGCAGCATCTTGCGTTCGTTGACCAGGTCCAGGCCGTAGCCGGACTTGATTTCCACGGTGGTCACGCCGTCACGCAGCAGGCTGCGCAGGCGTTTCTCAGCGCTGGCAAACAGTTCATCCTCGGTCGCGGCGCGGGTGGCGCGTACAGTGCTGGCAATGCCGCCACCCTTGGCTGCGATCTCGGCGTAGCTCACGCCTTGCAGGCGCTGCTCGAACTCGCCACTGCGATTGCCACCGAACACCGTGTGGGTGTGGCAGTCGATCAGCCCGGGGGTGACCCACGCGCCTTGCAGGTCATGCACCTGGGCGTATTCCGCCGTAGGCACCTGACTGCGGGGTCCGATCCACTCGATGAGCGAACCGGCGGTGACCATGGCGGCATCCTCGATGATCGAGTACTTGCCCTGGGCCATGGTTGCGACGTGGCAGTGTTGCCAAAGCGTTTTCATCAACGCCTCCCTAGATTAACGATGAGACAAAGCCGGGTCGTGATGGACCTTGGCCGCTTGCCCGGCCGCAGGCTTGACCCACAGCAGGTAGGCCACGACCAGCAGCACGATCCATACGGCGCCGACCAGCAAGGCGGCCTGGGTGTCCGGGAAGTAACCCAGCACACCAAACACGAACAGCATGAAGACGATGGCGGCGGCCGGCGCATACGGCCAGAACGGCACCGGGAATTTCAGTTCGGCGACCTGCTCCGCTGTCATGGAGCGGCGCATGGCGACCTGGGTGAACAGGATCATCAGCCACACCCACACCGTGGCGAAGGTGGCAATCGAGGCGATCAGCAGGAACACGTTTTCCGGGATCAGGTAGTTGAGCACTACGCCGCCCAGCAGCGCTGCGCCCATCACCACCACGGTCATCCATGGCACGCCGTGCCTGGACAACTGCGCAAACCCCTTGGGTGCCTGCCCTTGCTGGGCCAGCCCGTACATCATGCGGCCGGCGCCGAAGATGTCGCTGTTGATGGCCGATACGGCCGCCGAGATCACCACGATATTGAGAATGGTCGCGGCCGAGCCGATGCCGAGGTTGCTGAAGATCTGCACGAACGGGCTGCCCTGGCTGCCGATCTGCGGCCACGGGTAGATGGCCATCAGCACGAACAACGTCAGCACGTAGAACAACAGGATGCGCAGCGGCACGGCGTTGATCGCCTTGGGGATCACACGTTGCGGGTCCTTGGCTTCACCCGCGGTGATGCCGATGATTTCGATGCCGCCAAACGCAAACATCACCACCGCGAACGAGGCGATCAGGCCGCCGACGCCGTTGGGCATGAAGCCGCCGTGGGCCCACAGGTTGCTGAGGCCACTCGCTTGGGTTTCACCCGCCGAGTGGATGCCGAACAGCATGATGCCGAAACCGCCAAGGATCATCGCGACGATGGCGCCAACCTTGAGCAGCGACAGCCAGAACTCCATTTCGCCAAACACTTTGACGTTGCACAGGTTCAGGCCGCCGATCAAAAACACAATGCCGAGCACCCAGACCCAACGCGCGACGTCGGGAAACCAGAAGCCCATGTAGATGCCGAATGCAGTGACGTCAGCCAGGCAGACGATGATCATTTCAAACGCGTAGGTCCACCCGAGAATGAACCCGGCCATGGGGCCCAGGTAAGTGCTGGCGTACTGGCCGAACGAGCCCGCTACCGGGTTGTGCACGGCCATCTCGCCGAGGGCGCGCATTACCATGAACACGGCGGCACCGCCGATCAGGTAGGCCAGCAGCACGGCCGGGCCGGCCATCTGGATGGCGGAGGCGGAGCCGTAGAACAGCCCGGTGCCGATCGCGGAACCGAGTGCCATGAAGCGAATATGTCGGGCGCTGAGCCCGCGTTTCAAACCCTTTTCTTGCTGGAGCATTTCTCGTCCCTAATTATTCTTATCCTGAGAAAAATTCAGAGCCTGACGCCCATCACTGTAGTGAGCGGGCTTGCCCCGCGCTGGGGGGCGAAGCCGCCCTGATCAGGCCGCCGCGTTGTATCAGGTATAACGGCGGTGGCTGTTTTGGGGCGGCTTCGCCACCCAGCGCGGGGCAAGCCCGCTCACTACACGATGTTGCGTTTAGAGGCTTGGCAGCAACTTGGCCGGCACCAGCTCATTCAGGCAGCGGCTGGCGAGCAGTTCGCTGGCGGCGTTGATGTCCGGGGCAAAGAAACGGTCCTTCTCATAGAACGCCACTTTGTCGCGCAGGATGCCGCGCGCTTTCTCAAGCTTGGCCGAGGTCTTGAGACCGTCACGCAGATCCAGGCCCTGGCACGCGGCCAGCCACTCGACCGCCAACACACCACGGGTGTTTTCAGCCATTTCCCACAGGCGCTTGCCCGCCGCCGGGGCCATGGACACGTGGTCTTCCTGGTTAGCGGACGTCGGCAGGCTATCCACACTGTGCGGGTGGGCCAGCGCCTTGTTCTCACTGGCAAGCGCAGCAGCGGTCACCTGGGCGATCATGAAGCCGGAGTTCACCCCGCCATTGCCCACCAGGAACGGCGGCAGTTGCGACATGTGCTTGTCCATCATCAGCGAGATACGGCGCTCGCTCAGCGAACCGATTTCGGCGATGGCCAGGGCCATGTTGTCAGCGGCCATGGCCACGGGTTCGGCGTGGAAGTTACCACCGGAGATCACGTCGCCTTCGGCGGCAAACACCAGTGGGTTATCCGACACGGCGTTGGCTTCGACCACCAGCACTTCAGCGGCCTGGCGGAACTGGGTCAGGCACGCGCCCATGACTTGTGGCTGGCAACGCAGGGAGTACGGGTCTTGTACCTTGTCGCAGTTCTGGTGCGACTGGGACACCTGGCTGCTTTCACCGAGCAGGTCGCGATAGGCTGCCGCTGCATCGATCTGCCCACGCTGACCACGCGCAGCATGAATGCGTGCGTCGAACGGCGAGCGCGAACCCAGCACCGCTTCCACAGTGAGCGCGCCGCACGCCAGGGCGCCGGCGAACAGGTCTTCGCCTTCGAACAGGCCGCGCAGTGCGTAAGCGGTGGACACCTGGGTGCCGTTGAGCAGCGCCAGGCCTTCTTTGGCGGCGAGAGTCAGCGGCGTAAGGCCGGCGACTTTCAGCGCGTCGGTGGCTTCCAGCCATTCACCTTTGTGGCGCGCCTTGCCTTCGCCCAGCAGCACCAGGGACATGTGCGCCAAGGGCGCGAGGTCACCGGAGGCACCGACCGAACCTTTGAGTGGAATGTGCGGGTATACCTCGGCGTTGATCAGCGCGATCAGCGCATCGATCACTTGGCGGCGGATCCCGGAGAACCCACGGCTGAGGCTGTTGACCTTGAGCACCATGACCAGCCGCACCAGCGCATCGCTGATCGGCTCACCGACGCCGGCGGCGTGGGACAGCACCAGAGAACGCTGGAGGTTTTCCAGGTCTTCGCTGGCGATGCGGGTCGAGGCCAGCAGGCCGAAACCGGTGTTGATGCCGTAGGCGGTGCGGTTCTCGGCGAGAATCTGCTCCACGCAGGCCACACTGGCATCGATCTGCGCCGTGGCGCTGTCATCCAGACTGAGGGTTACCGGCTGCTGGTAGATGGCCCGCAGTTGGGCGAGGCTCAGTTGGCCTGGAATCAGGTTTAGCGCAGTCACATTCATGCTCCTTTTGAGAGTGTTGTTAACTACCAGTCGCTCCGGATGCTTCCGTTATCCGCCGCGGCCCTCTTTTAGAGCGACACGCGGCTTGGCACGCTGGTTATTGTTGGAAAAACTTCAGTGCAAATTCGGCAAGGTGCGCTGCAGCAGAGCGGCGTCCTTGAGCAAGGCGGCGGTGGTGGCGATGTCCGGCGCGAGCCAACGGTCCTGTTCATAGGCCGGCACCCCTTCACGCAGCAATCGCCAGGCGCTGTCGGTGCCGGCGCCGAAACGCTGGTCCTTCAAGAACTCGAACGCCTGGGCCGCCAACAGGTACTCGATGGCGAGGATCTGGGTCACGTTGGCCAACACCTGGTGCAGCTTGAGCGCGGCATTGGTGCCCATGCTCAGGTGGTCTTCCTGCAGGCCCGAGGTGACGAAGTTGTCGAGCACAGCCGGTTGCGCCAGCTGGCGGTTTTGCCCGCACAGGGAGGCGGCGACGTACTGCACGATCATCATCCCGGAGTTGACCCCCGGGTTGCTCACCAGGAACGCCGGCAAGCCGCTGACGTGCGGGTTGATCAAGCGGTCCAGGCGGCGTTCGGCCACGGAACCGATCTCGGCCATGGCGATGGCGAGCATGTCGGCGGCCAGTGCCACGGACTGCCCGTGGGGGTTGGCCTGGGACATTACGCGGTAGTTGTCCGGAGTGCCGAGCACCAGCGGGTTGTCGGTGGCGCTGTTGAGTTCGGTCTCGATCTGGCGGGTGGCGTGCTCGACCTGGTCGCGCGCGGCGCCGTGAATCTGCGGGATCGAACGGATGCTCAAGGCGTCCTGGGTGCGTATGCCTTTGCTGCTGGCGATCACTTCGCTGCCGTCGAGCAAGGCGCGCAGGTTGATGCCCACTTGCTGCATGCCCGGGTGTGGCTTGAGCGCGATAATTTCTTCATCAAAGGCGTCGATCTGCCCGCGCAGGGCTTCAAAACTCATGGCGCCGATCACATCGGCCCATTGCAGCAGGTGGTGGGCATCGGCCAGGGCCAGGCAGCTCAGGCCGGTCATGCACGGTGTACCGTTGACCAGGCACAGGCCGTCTTTGGCGCCGAGCACCACCGGGTGCAAACCTTCTGCGCTTAATGCCTCTTGCGCCGAAACGATCTTGCCCCGGTAACTCACATCACCGACGCCCAGCAAGGCCACGCCGACATGGGCCATGTGGGTCAGGTAACCCACCGACCCCTGGGACGGTACTTGTGGTGTGATGCCATGGTTGAGCAGCGCCAGCAGCGAATGCACCACCTGCGGATGCAGGCCGGATTTGCCGTGGCTGTAGTTGATGATGGCAGCGCAGATGATCGCGCGGGTCTGCTCGTCGCTGAGCACCGGACCGACGCCGCAGGCGTGGCTCAGCAGCGTATTGCGCGACAGTTGGCTGAGCTGCTCGCCCTTGAGCGACACATTGCACAGCGCGCCCAGGCCGGTGTTCACGCCGTAGGCGCGTTCGCCGCTGGTGACAATGCGCTGCACGATGGCTTGTGCGTTGTCGATGCGCGCCCAGGCCTGGCCCGAGAGTTCGAGGATCGCGCCGTGACGGGCGACGGCGACCACGTCCTGCCAGCGCAATGGCGTGTCCGCGATGGTGATTTTTGTTGGCTGGGACATCTTCATACCTTCTCTAATGCTTATGCAGCCTTACCGGCCTCTTCGCGAGCAAGCCCGCTCCCACAGGGGGAATGCATTCCAAATGTGGGAGCGGGCTTGCTCGCGAAGGGGCCAGCCAGCTCACCATAAGATCCGGGTCAGACCACCGCCGCCCGCCGCTGTACGAACCGGTCCACATACTCATCCGCCGGCGAGTGCAGGATCTCCCGAGGCGTGCCGACCTGGATCAGCTTGCCGTCCTTGAGGATCGCAATGCGGTTGCCGATGCGCACCGCTTCATCAAGGTCGTGGGTGATGAACACGATGGTTTTGTGCAGGGTCTTTTGCAGTTCCAGCAACTGGTCCTGCATCTCGGCGCGGATCAGCGGGTCGAGGGCGCTGAACGCTTCGTCCATCAGGATGATGTCGGTGTCGGCCGCCAGGGCGCGGGCCAGGCCAACGCGCTGGCGCATGCCGCCGGAGAGCTGGTGCGGGTATTTGTTTTCGTAGCCTTTGAGGCCCACGGTTTCGATCCAGTGCAGGGCGCGCTCGGCGCAGACCTGCTTGGTTTCGCCACGCACCTTCAGGCCGTAGGCGACGTTGTCGAGCACGCTCTTGTGGGGCAACAGGCCGAAGCTCTGGAACACCATGCTGATCTTGTGCCGACGGAATTGGCGCAGGGCTTCCATGTCCAGCTGCAGGATGTCTTCGCCGTCCACCAGGATCGCGCCGCTGGTAGGATCGATCAGGCGGTTGAAGTGGCGCACCAGCGTGGATTTGCCGGAACCCGACAGGCCCATGATCACGAAGATCTCACCGGTGCCGATGCTCAGGGACAAGTCGTTCACGCCGACCACGCAGCCGGTCTCGGCCAGCACCTGGTCCTTGGTCTTGCCTTGGCCGATCAGCGACAGCGCGTCCTTGGAACGGGCGCCGAAGATCTTGAAGACGTTTTTAACTTCAATTTTGCTGACAGTAGTCATTTGCTCGCCTCATGCCGTGGACGACCATAGGCCTGGGTAATGCGGTCGATGACCACTGCGAGAATCACAATCGCCAGCCCGGCTTCGAGGCCGCGACCGACGTTGAGGGTCTGGATGCCGACCAGCACGTCTTCACCCAAGCCACGGGCACCGATCATCGAGGCGATCACCACCATCGACAGCGCCATCATGGTGGTCTGGTTGATACCGGCCATGATGCTCGGCAACGCCAGCGGCAGTTGTACGCCGAACAGTTGCTGCCAGCGGTTGGCACCGAAGGCGTTGATGGCTTCCATGACTTCGCCGTCGACCTGGCGAATGCCCAAGTCGGTCAGGCGAATCAGCGGCGGCGCAGCGTAGATCACCGTGGCGAAGATCGCCGGGACCTTGCCCAGGCCGAACAGCATCAATACCGGGATCAGGTACACGAAACTCGGCATGGTCTGCATGATGTCGAGCAACGGCATCAGCACCGAACGCAGGCGATTGCTGCGCGCCGACAGAATGCCCAGCGGGATGCCGATCAGCACCGAGATCACCGTGGCGACCATCATCAGGGCCAGGGTCTGCATCAGTTTGTCCCACAGGCCGACCGCGCCCACCAGGAACAGCAAACCGACGATCACCGCCGTGGTCACCACCTTGCGGGTGGCGTGCCAGGCAACGCCGGCAACGATGGCCAGCATCAGCCACCACGGCGCTGCGCGCAGCAAGCCTTCCAGGTTGACGATGGCCCACAGCAGGGTGTCGGAGATGTGCCGGAACACATCGCCGTAGTTGGTGACCAGTGAATCCACCCAACCGTTGACCCAGTCGGCAATGGAAAACGTAAAACTCTCAGGAAACATATCGTGCTCTCGATCCAGTGGGTTGTGGCCAAGTGCCCGGCCAGCCCCTCAGGGTAGCCGGGCACACTTGACCTACAAGGCCGCGTCGATTTTCTTGGCTGCGTCGTCGCTCACCCATGCGTGCCAGACTTCAGGATGTTCCTTGAGGAAAATTTTCGCCAGTTTTGGCGATTCAATTCGCTCTTTGGCCATGCGACCGAGGTTCTGGTTCAGCAGGTCGATAGGCAGGTTGACCTTTTCCAGCACGGCCACCAGCTCTGGCGCCTGCTCGTGGAAGGTCTTGGACAGACCGACCTTGATGCTCACGCTTTTATCCACGCCAGGTTTTTCTTCCAGCTTGACCAGGTCGACCTGGCCCATCAGCGGCGTCGGCGACCAGTAGTAGAACAGGATCGGCTCGCCGCGCTTGTAGCTCGACAGCACCGCCGCATCCAGCGCCGGGCCGGTGCCTGGACGGAAGTTGGTGTAGGAGTTTTCCAAGCCATAGCTTTTCAGCATTTCGCTGTTGTCCAGCTCGCAGGTCCAGCCGGCCGGGCAGTTGTAGAAACGCCCCTTGGACGGCTCTTCCTGGTCCTTGAACACCGAGGCGTATTTGGCCAGGTCGGCGATGTTTTTCAGGTCCGGCGCCTTGGGTTCCAGCTTGCGCTTGGCATCGCCTTCGATCACATAGCGCGGCACGTACCAGCCTTCGATGGCACCCACCACCGGCGCACCAACGCCGACAACTTTGCCGGCCTTCTCGGCCTTGTTCCAGACTTCACTGCGGCCCACCCATTCTTCGGCGAAGATCTGGATGTCGTTGCTGCTCAGGGCGTTTTCCATGGTGATGGAGTTGCCCGGCAGACTGTCGGTTTTGCAGTCGTAGCCTTTTTCCAGCACGGTTTGCAGGATGTCGGTGAGCAACATGCCGCTTTCCCAGTTAAGGCCGGCGAACTTCACCGGCTTGCCGGATTCGCACCAGCCGGCCGCCTGGGCGCCAGCACTGGCCAACACGCCCGCAGAGAACACAGTGGCCAACAGGGTTTTATTCATCTTCATTGTTGTGACGCTCCCAATCTTGAAATGGATTACGGCAGTCAGTAGGCATCCTGCCCTGTCCACGTCCCATCAGGCTTGTACCGCCAGCCCGTTTGTCGTCGTTGGTGCAGCGCCCTGCTCTGCTGGCAGGATCAGGTGTTCAGGAATTGCGCTGTGCCACTTTTTGGCGGCCCAGTAATACAGTGCAGCGGGCACCACCAAGCCGATGATCCAGGAGATATCGGTGTCACCGAGGCTGGCGACGAGGGGGCCGGTGTAGAAGTGCGTCGAGATGAACGGCATCTGGATCAGCACGCCGAACACATAGATGCTGATGCCCATCAGGTTCCAGCGGCCGTAGCGACCGTTGGGATTGGACAACGCAGGAATGTCATAGCGCTCTTTGGTGATGCAGTAGAAGTCCACCAGGTTGATCGCACTCCAGGGCGTGAAAAACGCCAGCAGGAACAGGATGAACGCGGAGAAATCCTTGAGGAATGAGTCTTTTCCCAAAAGTGCCAGCGCGGCGGCAATCGAGACCATCAGGAAGATGTACAGCAGGCGTACCGCACTCGAGATGTGCCGGCTGCCACGAAAACCGCTGATGATCGTCGCGATGGACATGAAGCTGCCGTAGGCATTGAGGGTGGTCACGGTGACCTTGCCGAAGGCGATGCTGAAATACAGCAGCGCCGCGACAATGCCGGTGCCGCCCAGGCCGACGATAAACGAGACTTCGTGGTGGGCGAATTGCGCGCCGGCCAGGGCCGCCGCGAACACACCAAACACCATCGACGCCTGCGCCCCGATCACCGACCCCAGGCCAACGGCCCAGAAGGTTTTCGACGCGCTGGTGCTGCGCGGCAAATAGCGCGAGTAGTCCGCCACATACGGGCCGAACGCGATCTGCCAGGACGCCGACAACGAAATCGCCAACAGGAAACTGCTCAGGGAAAAGTGCTTGTTGCCCAGCAACGCAGCCACGTCGTTACCCGCCAACAGTTTGTAGAACAGGTACACGAACGCAACCACGCCGAGCACACTGGCCACGCGACCAATGCCGTGGATGACGCGGTAGCCGAAAATGGTGAACACCATGATCAGCCCGGCAAACAACACGATGCCGACCCAGTCTTCCACGTGCAGCAACTGCGCCACCGCCTGCCCCGCCAGCAACGAGCCGCTGGCCGAGAAGCCGATGTACATCAGGCACACCAGCACCAGCGGGATCACCGCCCCATACACACCAAACTGCACACGGCTGGAAATCATCTGCGGCAAGCCCAGTTGCGGGCCTTGTGCCGCATGCAACGCCATCACGCCACCGCCCAGCAGTTGGCCGATCAGCAGACCGATCAACGACCAGAACACATCACCGCCCAGCACCACAGCCAGGGCCCCGGTGACAATCGCGGTGATCTGCAGGTTGGCACCCAGCCACAGGGTGAACTGGCTCAATAGACGACCATGTCTTTCCGCTTCCGGGATGTAGTCGATCGAGCGCCTTTCGATCAACGGGGTGGTGTCATTTGCAGCCATGTTGTTCAACCTCTGATGGATTGTTTTTGTGTGCATTGCTGTTCTGTGGGAGCTGGCTTTTGTAGGAGCTGGCTTGCCTGCGATGCAGGCGACTCGGTCTGTCAGTCAAACCGAGGTGATGCCATCGCAGGCAAGCCAGCTCCCACACAAGCCCGCTCCCACATTGAGTTACTTGATCATTGGGAGGTTGAGGCCCTGTTCTTTGGCGCAATCGATCGCGATCTGGTAGCCGGCGTCTGCGTGGCGCATCACACCGGTGGCCGGGTCGTTGTGCAGCACGCGGGCGATACGCTCAGCGGCTTCGTCGGTACCGTCGCAGACGATCACCATGCCGGAGTGCTGGGAGAAGCCCATGCCGACGCCGCCACCGTGGTGCAGCGACACCCAGGTCGCGCCGCTGGCGGTGTTGAGCAAGGCGTTGAGCAGTGGCCAGTCGGACACGGCGTCGGAACCGTCCTGCATGGCTTCGGTTTCGCGGTTCGGGCTGGAGACCGAACCGGAGTCGAGGTGGTCACGGCCGATCACCACCGGTGCCGACAGCTCGCCGCGGCGTACCATTTCGTTGAATGCCAGGCCCAGCTTGGCGCGCTGGCCCAGGCCGACCCAGCAGATACGCGCCGGCAGGCCCTGGAAGCTGATGCGCTCGCGCGCCATGTCCAGCCAGTTGTGCAGGTGGGCGTCGTCCGGGATCAGCTCTTTGACTTTGGCGTCGGTCTTGTAGATGTCTTGTGGGTCGCCCGACAGCGCCGCCCAACGGAACGGGCCGATACCACGGCAGAACAGTGGGCGGATGTAGGCCGGTACGAAACCCGGGAAGTCGAAGGCGTTTTCCACGCCTTCTTCCTGGGCCATCTGGCGGATGTTGTTGCCGTAGTCGAAGGTCGGGATGCCTTGTTTCTGGAATTCCAGCATAGCTTTGACGTGCACGGCCATCGACTGCTTGGCGGCCTTGATCACGGCAGCCGGTTCGGTCTTGGCGCGGGCGCGGTATTCGTCCCAGGTCCAGCCGGCTGGCAGGTAGCCGTTGAGTGGGTCGTGGGCACTGGTCTGGTCGGTGACCATGTCTGGGCGCACGCCGCGCTTGACCAGTTCCGGCAGGATCTCCGCCGCGTTACCCAGCAGGGCGATGGAGATGGCCTTGCCTTCCTTGGTGTATTTGGCGATGCGGGCCAAAGCGTCGTCGAGGTCGGTGGCTTGTTCGTCGACATAACGGCTGTTCAGGCGGAAGTCGATGCTGACCTGCTGGCATTCAATGTTCAGCGAGCAGGCGCCGGCCAAAGTAGCGGCCAGAGGCTGGGCGCCGCCCATGCCGCCGAGGCCGGCGGTGAGGACCCAGCGGCCGGTCAGGTCGCTGTTGTAGTGTTGGCGGCCGGCTTCGACGAAGGTTTCGTAAGTGCCTTGGACGATGCCCTGGCTGCCGATGTAGATCCAGCTGCCGGCGGTCATCTGGCCGTACATGGCCAGGCCCTTGGCATCCAGTTCGTTGAAGTGTTCCCAACTGGCCCAGTGCGGCACCAGGTTGGAGTTGGCGATCAGTACGCGCGGCGCGTTGCTGTGGGTCTTGAACACGCCAACCGGCTTGCCGGACTGCACCAGCAGTGTCTCGTCGTCGTTCAGGTTAGTGAGGCTCTCGACGATCTGGTCGTAGCACTCCCAGTTGCGCGCGGCACGGCCGATACCGCCGTACACCACCAATTCTTTCGGGTTCTCGGCCACTTGCGGGTCGAGGTTGTTCATCAGCATGCGCAGCGGCGCTTCAGTCAGCCAGCTTTTGGCAGTGAGCTTGTTACCGTGGGCGGCACGGATTTCGACGTCACGGTATTTTGTAGGCTTGGTCACAACAAGAACTCCTCGGCGATCGATGCGCGAACATGGATGGTGCGAAGGAGAGTCTTACGCACACATCTTTACTTGTACATACAAGCATATGCAATCAAGCGGCCAACTTGGCGAGGGGGTTGTCGAGATTTTTTTGGAAAGCACGCGCAAGCCTTGGAAATTAAGGCTTCGGGGCTTGATGAAATTTCTTACGGAGGATTTTTACAGCGAGAGAGGTTTAGCGCGTTGGCGTGGTTTTGCGCCACGCTGGGGCATTCGGTAACAAATTGGTGCGGGGTCTGGAAACAGTTTTTATCAACACGACAAAACAACTGTAGGAGCCGGCTTGCCGGCGATGGCGGTGTGTCAGATACACCGCTATCGCCGGCGAGCCGGCTCCTACAGGGTTATTCGTGTGGGGTCAGTTCGATGATGCAGCTGCGGCCGGCTACGGAGATATCCAGCAGGCCAGTGTTACCGTCCACTTGCAGGCAGTCGTGGTGACCGAGCTTGTGGTCCAGCACCTTCACTTCATCCGCCACACTGAACACCAGCACGGTCTGCGCGGTCGTGAAGAACTGCTGCACGCCGTCCACCCATTGCAACCGCGCGTGGTAACGCTGGGGCGAGTAGATCAGGTTGAAGTCGCGAATCGGCCCGGTGATCAGGCGACAAGACACCTGGCTGTCACCTTTGAACGCGAACGGTTGCAGCGGTAACAAACCGCGCTGTTCCTCACCGTCGACCGTCAACACCATGCCTGCACCCTGGATCACGGTAATCACGCGCTGGTAACCGGCGAAGGTAGAGAACCCGCCCGACTCGCCAATGTCGGCAATCGACAGGCGCCAGCCAAAGCCATCGAGCCCTGCGCCGGCATCACGGGTGATTTCTTCGGTGCTGCCACCGCCGTTTTTCCACGGCATGCGCACGTAATCGGCGGCACGCCAGACTTTCACTGCACTCATTTACTGAAACGTCCTTCCAGGCTATGACGGGAACCGGGGTGGATCAAACGCGCGGCGGTCACCGGCTGGCGGCCCGACCAGGTGCGTCGACGGATCAACAGGCACGGCTCGGTGGGCTCGATCTGCAGCAGCTTGCACTCGGCGGCGTCGGCCAGGATCGCCTCAACCACGTGCTCGCCTTCAGTGAGCGGTGCCACCTGGTTCAAATAGGCGTAAGGGGTTTGCTGGGTGAAATCCTGCTGCAGGTATTCCGGTGCGACCAGGGCGTTGACGAAACGGTCTTCGATTTGCACGGGAATGTCGTTTTCGAAGTGCACGATCAGCGAGTGGAATACGCGCCCGCCTTCACGCATCTCCAGGGCGACCGCACGCTCGGAGCCGGCAGCCTCTTCGCCCAGGTGGATGACCTGGCAAGTGTGCCGATGCCCACGGGAGGCGATCTCATCGGCAATGTTGTGCACTTCAAACAGCGCTGACTGGCTCTTGGGCTCGGCGACGAATGTGCCCACGCCTTGCATGCGCACCAGCAACCCTTCGGCGGTGAGCTCGCGCAGGGCGCGGTTGATGGTCATGCGGCTGAAGCCCAGTTCGCTGACGAGTTCGCTCTCGGACGGCACGCGGTAATGGGGCGGCCAGTTGCCGGTGAGAATCTGCTGGCTGATCATCTGTTTGACGCGGGCATACAAGGGCGCCGGACTTTCGTCCATGTGGGCAGCCAGCGAAGAGTTGGCGGGCGGAGTCGGCACAGGGAATCCTTGCAGGTGGAAAAGATGCATAGATTGCCGGAGTTTACCGAGCAGGCAAACGTCTGTATATGTATATACAAATAAACACACGACCGGGGTGCCTTGATCATGTCCGCTTTCTTTGCCGAACGCGCGCTGCTGCCTAATGGATGGGCCAATGATGTACGTCTTGAAGTCAGCGCCGATGGCCTGCTGACAAAGGTTGAGGCCAATGCCAGTGCAGAGGGCGCTGAACGGCTGAGAGGCCCGGTTCTGGCGGGCATGCCGAACTTGCACTCCCATGCGTTCCAGCGCGCCATGGCCGGTTTGGCCGAAGTAGCGGGCAACCCGAATGACAGTTTCTGGACCTGGCGCGACCTGATGTACCGCATGGTCGGCAAGATCAGCCCGGACCAATTGCAGGTCATCGCACGTCAGCTGTACATCGAGATGCTCAAGGCTGGCTACACCTCCGTCGCCGAATTCCACTATGTACACCATGACGTCAGCGGCCAGCCGTACGCCGACCGCACCGAGCTGTCGCGCCAGATCAGCCTGGCGGCGGCCAACAGCGGGATTGGCCTGACGCTGTTGCCGGTGCTTTATACACATTCCGGGTTTGGTGGCCAGGCGCCGAATGAAGGCCAGCGGCGCTTTATCAACAGCACCGAACACTACCTGGACCTGCAGGCCCGCTTGAAGCCTATCCTCGCCGCACAGCCGGCCCAGCAGTTGGGCTTGTGCTTTCACTCCCTGCGCGCCGTCACGCCCCAGCAGATCAGCGACGTGCTGGCGGCCAGCGACAAGGCGTGCCCGGTGCATATCCACATCGCCGAACAGCAAAAGGAAGTCGACGACTGCCTGGCCTGGAGCGGCAAGCGACCTCTGCAGTGGCTGTATGACAACGTCGAGGTCGATGAGCGTTGGTGCTTGGTGCACGCCACCCATGCTGATGCCGACGAAGTGAAGCGCATGGCAGAGAGCCGTGCGATTGCCGGTTTGTGCCTGACGACTGAGGCCAACCTGGGGGACGGTATTTTCCCGGCCGTGGATTTCCTCGCCCAGGGCGGACGCATGGGTATCGGTTCCGACAGCCATGTCTCGCTGAGCGTGGTGGAAGAATTGCGTTGGCTGGAATACGGCCAGCGCCTGCGCGATCAGCGGCGCAACCGGTTGTATCGCAGTGATCAGCCGATGGTGGGGCGCACGCTGTTTGATGCTGCGCTGGACGGTGGCGCTCAAGCATTGGGGCAACCGATAGGTCGCCTGGAAGTGGGTAAACGTGCGGATTGGATTGTGTTGGACGGCAGTGATCCGTATCTGGCGACAGCCACAGAAGACGGGATTCTCAATCGCTGGTTGTTTGCCGGGGGTGATCGGCAGGTGCGGGATGTGCTGGTGAACGGCAAGTGGGTGGTGCGCGATGGGCATCATGCTGGTGAGGAAGACAGCAATCGCGCATTCACACAGGTGTTAAAGGACTTACTCGGTTAAAACTGTGGGAGCGGGCTTGCTCGCGAAAGCGGTGTGTCAGCCACTGCATCTGGTACTGATATACCGCGTTCGCGAGCAAGCCCGCTCCCACATTTATGATCGGCGGTGACCCAGGCTTATTGCGAGGTCTTAGCCATCTGTTTGTCCGACGTGCGCCAGATCAAACGTGTGGTGTCGTACCCCTGCTGCCGCGCCCTGCTCAGCAGGTCCTCGCGGGTGTCGGCATTCACGGTTGGCGTGCGCGACAGGATCCACATGTAGCGTCGGCTGGGGCTGCCCACAATCGCGGTCTTGTAGTCATCACTGACGTACAGCACCCAGTAGTCGCCCTTGGCGACGCCCGGCAGTAACGACGTGAACCAGTTATTGAATTCCACCCAGAGCTTGTCGGTCTTGCCCGGTACTTGCGGCGTGGCCGTGCCTTTGGCTTCTTCCCACTTCCATTCGGTCGTCAGGCAGCGGTTGAACACCGACATGTCGCCATCGGGCAACAGCGTGTAACGGGCTTCGGACTGGGCGCAGTTGCGCTGGAAGTACATCGGCAATCGGGCCAACTCATACCAGGTGCCCTGGTAACGCTTGAGGTTGACGTTGCTCGCTGTCTTGGGTTGCAGATCGTCGCCAGAATGGCTGGCGCAGCCCGCCAAAAACAGGCTGGCACAAAGGTATAAAACAAAACGCATCATTCTTTTTCTCCCGCAGGCTCGCGCCCCGGTTTACTTCAGGCCTTGCCCGGAAAACATCAGAACTTTGTCACCGGCGTATTGCACGCTGATAAAGCTGTTTTTATCGCCCCACGTGCAGCTGGACATGCCCAGTGCGCCGGAACAATCGGTCGGCTTGCCCAGCAACGACTCCACCTCAGCCTTGGCCATGCCAGCCGACAGCTTCGCGTAATTTTCCTGATTGACCTTGCTGCAGGCGGCCAAAAGCACGCAAAAAGTCAGCAGGGCGAGACGGCGTAACGACATGGGATAACTCCTGGAGAGACGAAGCAGCGTGGGTATCTGCCAGAAGCTTAGAAGGGAAAAGGGGTGTCTGGTTCCCGATGAGCAAAAACAAAAAAACCCCGAAACGCTGAAACGTTTCGGGGCTTCTTCAAGGGTGATCCGGCTCACAACAACGCAGATGACCGGTCGCCGCCACTTACTGCTTGTGGTAGGCGGTCACGCGCTCAACTTCTTCCTTCGAACCCAGGAACACCGCCACACGCTGGTGCAGGCCTTCAGGCTGGATGTCGAGGATGCGCTGATGGCCGTCGGTGGACGCGCCACCCGCCTGCTCGACCAGGAAGGACATCGGGTTGGCTTCATACATCAAGCGCAGCTTGCCCGGCTTGGACGGCTCGCGGCTGTCGCGTGGGTACATGAACAGGCCACCACGGGTCAGGATACGGTGTACGTCAGCCACCATCGCAGCGACCCAGCGCATGTTGAAGTTCTTCTTCAACGGGCCTTCCTCGCCTTCCATCAACTCGTTCACGTAGCGCTGCACCGGGGCTTCCCAGTGGCGCTGGTTGGACATGTTGATGGCAAATTCCTGGGTGGAGGCAGGAATGGAGATGTCTTCGTGGGTCAGCACGAAGCTGCCCATTTCACGGTCCAGGGTGAAGCCCTTGACGCCGTCGCCCAGGGTCAGTACCAGCATGGTCTGCGGGCCGTAGATCGCGTAGCCGGCCGCGACCTGCTCGGTGCCCGGCTGCAGGAAGGCCTTTTCGTTCAGGGCTTCGTTCTGGCTCAGGTATTCGTTCGGGCAACGCAGTACCGAGAAGATGGTGCCGACCGGTGCGTTGATGTCGATGTTGGAGGAGCCGTCCAGTGGGTCGAATACCAACAGGTACGCGCCTTTCGGGTATTTACCCGGGATCTGGTAGGCGTTGTCCATTTCTTCGGACGCCATGCCGGCCAGGTGACCGCCCCATTCGTTGGCTTCGAGCAGGATCTCGTTGGACAGCACGTCGAGTTTCTTCTGCACTTCGCCCTGCACGTTTTCAGTGCCCATGCTGCCCAGGACACCACCCAGTGCGCCTTTGGACACGGCGTGGCTGATTTCCTTGCAAGCACGCGCCACCACTTCGATAAGGAAGCGCAGATCGGCAGGCGTGTTGTTGCTGCGGGTCTGCTCAATCAAATAGCGACTCAAGGTAACGCGGGACATGTAAGGCTCCGGAGAATGGGGGGCTAAAAACCCGCGCAGTTTAACGCGAGTCGGGGCTTATTTCCTCTCATCAGAGGATTTAACACCAATAGAGTTCACGGTTTGGCCACGGGCTTGCGCAACAGACTGTAGGCCATGCCTCCCAGCGCCGCCACGCCGAGCAGAAGTACAGCCCACAGGCCCAGCTTCTTCCAGTCGGCACCAACAGGGGGCGACACAGCTGCAACCGACGCACTGACCACCGCCTCGCCCACGGTCCTGGCCTGCCCCAGGGTCTTCAGGCGCTCGGCGCTGTAGTCGGGAATCAGAGTCGATAATGGCAGGTTCGCCGCCTTCACGGCGCCATTGCCCAGCGCCAAGGTGAACGGCGGCTCACCCCGCGCCAAAAACACCAGTTGCGTGGAGCGTACGGCAAAACGCACGGCCGGTGCGTCGACGCCCAGGCCACCGCCGCGCTCGTCCACCTGCAATTTGAGTTCGGCCACAGCCTGGCCCGGCAACGGCAACTCATCCTGCACCACCTCCTGGCCATTCTGGGCCAGGCGATACAGCAAGCCATTGCTCAGGGGTTGCCAGGCTTGGTTGGCTTCACGCCGCCCCGCCAGCGTCACCGGCGCCAGCGTGTTGGGCTGTTTCAACTCGATGCGCAGGCGCTCGACATTCAGCCCCGTCGGCAGTTGCCAGCTGTACTCCCCCGCCTTGAGCCGCGTGCCCGACAACGGCTGCGACCACACCAATGGCATTGGCAGGCTGCTGCGGGTGGCGCTGGTCAACTTGGCCGACGTCAGCAGCGGCGCGGCCTGCCCCTGCCAGACCAATCGCAGGTAACGCGCCGACTGCCCCGGCAAGCTGACGTCATGCTGCTCGACCCGTTCGTCGGCAAACGACAGGCGCGCCACCTGGCCATCGCCCCACGATTCCCAGTGCTGCAAGTCGTCGCTGGCTTCGATGCTGAAACGCTGGAACCCGTCCTGCTCCCGGCTCCAATCCAGGTTCAGTTGCTGCAACGGCGCCTTGATCGCACTGGCGTCCAACACCCACCCGCGCAGCACCTGCTTGCCGGGCTTGGGCGCGGTGGCTGGCTTGATCTCCACCAGGGCACCCTCGGTAGTGGCCTTCATCACCACGCCCGGCAACGCCTGTTGGGTATCAGCGGCGTACAGCGGGAACCACTTCACGTCGGTCACCGCGCGACTTTCGGTGGGCTGCGACGATTGACGGGACAACGCATAGGCCTGGAGTTCACCCGCCGCGTTGAACACCCGCACATCACTGAGATCCGCCTGGCGCGCGCTCAACTGCACCGCCAGCGGCAGCTCCAGGCGATACCAGGGGCCGTTGCCGCTCACCGCCAGCGGCACATGCGTGGTGAAGTCGGCCGGCCCTTCCTGGGCAACTGCCGCCGCGCACGCCATCCATACCGCCAACCCGCCCAGACTCAACTTGCCCATCAAGAAGACGCTCCTTCGGTTTCAATCACAGGTTCGGCACGTTTAGGGGGCAGCGGCGCAAAGTAGCCCACCACCAGCAGCAACCCGCCCACGCCGATAAACGACACAATCCGCGCCAGGCCGCCGCGGTTGCTCAGCTCGACAAAGAACAGCTTGGCCACCACCAGCGCAATCAAGGCCGCGCCGATCAGCCACACTTCGCGACGATGGCGCAGGTGGCCGCCGATCATCAGGCCGAGGGCGATCAGCGTCCACACGATCGACAGTCCCGCCTGCACCAGCATGGATTCGAGCAACGCATCCAGCTGGAACGGCACACCGCCCCAATGATGAGCGGTGCGCATCACCAGGGCCGTAAAGAACGCAAACAACGAAATACCGGCAACACCCTGGGCGATCAGTTCCACCCTCGGCCCGCGTTGCGGCGCCACGCTGCGTGACCACAGGTAAACGCCCAACAGCGCAAACAGCAGGCCCAGGTCCAGCGGGTTGAGCAACGGTACGTAGGGCAGCGGCTTGGCCACGCCATCGCTGAACGTGTTTGCCAGCCAGAACCAGCCGAGCATCAGCACCGCCAGCGGCAATGCCGCCAGCACGCGGTATTCACGCGGGTACGCCGACACCGGCCATGGCCAACTGCGTGGTGCGGCTGCCAGTACCAGGTACAGGCTTGGCAGGATCGCCCAGCCCAACCAGCGCCAGGCGTTGTATTCGGCCGACAGAGACAGCAGACCATAACGCAGCTCCAGCGCCAGCACGCCGATCAGCATCCAGCAGCCCAGCACGTGGGCTACGCTCAGCACCTTGCCAGGCACGACGGCCGCCAGGCGCCGCAGCGAAATGAAATGCACCGCAAACACGGCGAACCAGGCCAGCCAGCCGAACTGCGCAGCCGGGTGGTAGTAGGCATGGGCAGACACCAGCAACACCACGCCGGCAGCCGGCATCAGCAACGTGCACAGCATGCCCAGCGACGCCCAGCGCAGGCGCTCGGCCAGCAGTGCCCAGATCGCCACGCTGATCGCGGCGATGCCCAGCAGGAAAGCGCCTTGCAATTCCTGCGGGACAAACCGCAGCACTTCTCCGGCCAGCGCCAGCGTCCACCAGGCCGCGCCCCACACCAGCAGCAGGTCGGACAGCCGTTGCAGTTTCAGTACGTCAAACACCGGCGCATGGGGTTCGCGCTGCAAACGCCAGGCGCCCACGAGCGCCGCCAGGCCCAGCACCATCGGCGTCCAGAAACCGCTGTGGGCCAGCGGACGCAAACCTTCGCTCGCCAGCGGCCCCAGCAGTTGCGGCACCGAGAGCAGGAACGAAGCACCGCCAACCACCTGCAGCAGCAAGCCGAATACAAAGCTGACGCGCTGTTGCAGGTACAGGCTCAGCCAGATGATCAACACCCCACTGGCCGCCCACACACCGCTGGCGCTTTCCCACGGCAGCACGAACAGCACCGCGAGATTGATCAGCACCAGCCCCGCCAGCAGCACCACTGACAGCCCGCGCAGCAAGCGCACATCACCGCGCACCATATCGTCACGCGCCGCCAGCAGCATGCCGCCAACCAATGCAAGGCCGATCAGCGATGCCGTCAGCAAACCGCCCCAGCCCGCACTGAACACCGCCGCCCCATCGCCGCCCTGCAAGCGCAACAGGAACAACGCGCCGCCCAGCAACTGCACGGCGAACGCACTGAACAGGAAGGTGCGCGAGCCGATGCGCAAGCCGACAAACAGTGTCGCCAGGCCGGCGAGGGCCCAACTGATGGCCGTGCCTTGGGCCTGCAACAGCAACGGCGCCAGCAGGTAAAGGAAGCCCAGGCCCAGGCTCGCCAGCACCGGCAAGCCTTTGCGTTCCCACTCCGACGCCTGCTCGGTGGAGGCTTTGCGCAGTTGATCGAAACTGAACAGCAGCGCAGCGCCCAGCAGCAACGCGCCCAACGGCGCGCCGTCGAGCAGGCTGTGCTCCCCCATGCGCAACTCGCTGAGGAACGCCACCGCCGAGCCCAGTTGCAGCAACAAACCGAAGGCCCGCGCCAGCGGCCGCTGTTGGCGCACACCCAGCCACAGTATCCCGGCGCCTTCCACGGCCCATGCCGCAGCGGTCCAGCGCGCATCCAGGCCCAGGGGAATCGCCAGGCTGGCGAAGATCACGCCCAGAGCCAAGCAGGTCTCCGCCAGCAGCAACGCGCGCCCGCCACTGAGCATGCGAGCCAGGGCCATGTAGATAATGCCCAGGCCGAGGGCACTGAACGCCGCCGCGAATTCCAGGTGCTGCACCAGCGCAAACTGCAAGCCAAAGCCCACCAGCGGCGGGCCGAACAGCATGCTGCCGTCGACATAGTCACCCTTGGCCGCCGACCAGCGCAGCAGGGCGCTACGGCTGTCGTCCTCAGGGGCGTCGCGCATCTCCAGCAACTTGCGCCGGGCGAACAGCAGGCCGATGGCCAGGTACATCAGGAAAAACAGGATCAGGAAGGGTTCGGTGCTCCACAACAACTCCGGCGTGTAAGAGCGCATGCCCCACGCAAAGCCGATGCCGAAGGTGCCGACAAAGCCGATCAGGTTGAGCAGGCGCCAGGCCTTGAACCAGGCGATGGCGAGGATGCCGGCGTTGAGCAGCGCGAAATAGCTGAACAACGCCACATGGTTACCGGCACCGGTAGAGGTGAGGATCGGCGCCGCAAAACCGCCCAACGCCGCCGCGCAGGCCAGGCCCAAGGCGTCCTGGGTAATCGCCAGGATCGCCGAGAACACCGTCACCGCCACCAACAGGCCCAGCGCCGCCCCGGGGTCGATCAGCGGGTGCAGGCGCATCGCGGCAAACACCGTCAGGTACAGCACCGCGATCCCGGTGCCTTGCAGCATCAGCCCGTAATTACTGTTACGCAGGCGCAGCCACCAGCCCAAGCCCAGCAGGCCAACCGCGGCTGCGGCAACGCCGGCGTAACGCAGCTCGATCGGCACCACCATGCCTTCGGTGGCGTAGCGCAGCAGGAAAGCCAGGCCGAGGAACAACAGCACCACGCCAACCCGCAGCACGGTGTTGCCACCCAACAGCCAATTGCGCGCACCGCTGATGGCGCGCTCGATCAGGTTGGGACCACGGGGTGTCACGGGCTCAGCGGGACGTGGGGCGGGAGCAGCTGCCCAGACGTCATCCGGCAGCGGTTGGCTGGGCTCGGCAACCATCGCCACGGGCACCAGTTCGGCGGGCAGCTCCCAGACAAGCTCAGGCGCCTCAGCGACAGGAGTGGGTTGAGGTTCGGGTTCAGGGGCGACGGGCTCGGCAGCAATACTGCTCGCCGGGGCAGGCACTTCCAGTTGCCGCAGGCGTTCGCCCAATGCGATCAGCGCCTTCTGCGTGGTTTCCAACTGACGTGCTTGCTGGTTAGCCTGGGACGACAGCATCGACAGGCGAATCGCCTGGCCGATCCCCAACCCCAGCAGCGCACCAAAACCGGCATCGGTGAACGACTCATCGAGTGTCCAGCCGAGTGCCAGGCCAATCAGCATGAAAATCCATTGCATGGTCGATATCCCTAAGCAGCCCGAAGCGGGCAAACCGAGGCCTAGTATATCGACGCGGAACCAATGTGGGAGGGAGACTTGTATGGGAGCGGGCTTGCTCGCGAAAGCGGTGGGTCAGTAACAGATGAGTTGCCTGACACGCCGTCTTCGCGAGCAAGCCCGCTCCCACACAAGTCTCCCTCCCACATTTCGGTATTGCGGTGGTCAGTCGAGGGCTTTCCAGATCTCGGTCGCGTATTCGCGAATGGTGCGGTCCGAGCTGAACCACCCCATCCGCGCCGTATTCAACACCGCCGAACGCCACCACGCCTTGGAGTCGTGCCAATGCGCTTCGACCCGTGCCTGGGCGTCCCAGTACGAATCGAAGTCGGCACACACCAGGAAACGGTCGTAATCGATCAGCCCGTCGATCAGGCCCACGTAGCGGCCCGGATCATCCGGCGAGAACACCCCGCCACGGATCGCCTGCAACACATCATTGAGGCGATGGGAGGCCGCGATGTCCGGCCCGGCATTGAACTCGCCGGCGTGCTTGCGCGCCTCCACTTGTTGAGCGCTCAGGCCGAAGATGAACATGTGTTCGGCACCGACGCGCTCGTGCATCTCCACGTTGGCGCCGTCCATGGTGCCGATGGTCAGCGCGCCGTTGAGGCCGAACTTCATGTTGCTGGTGCCCGAGGCCTCGAAGCCTGCGGTGGAGATCTGCTCCGACAAGTCGGCGGCGGGAATGATGCTCTCCGCCAGGCTGACGTTGTAGTTGGGCAGGAACACCACCTTGAGCAACCCGCGCACGGTCGGGTCGTTGTTAACGGTGCGCGCGATGTCGTTGGTCAGCTTGATGATCAACTTGGCCTGGTGATAACTGGCCGCGGCCTTGCCGGCGAAAATCTTAACCCGTGGCACCCAGTCGGTGCCGGGCTCGGCGCGGATGGCCTGGTACAGCGCCACGGTGTGCAGCAGGTTGAGCAGCTGGCGTTTGTACTCGTGGATACGCTTGACCTGCACGTCGAACATCGCCGCCGGGTTCACTGAGATGCCCAGGCGCTCGTGGATGATGTCTGCCAGGGCACGCTTGCTGTGCAGGCGCTGCTCGGCGAAGGCTTTGCGGAACGCCTGTTTCTCGGCGAACGGCTCTAGCTCCACCAGGCGTTGCTCGGGCTTGTCGAGGATGTCCGGGCCCAACGCTTCCACCAACATGTCGGTGAGCTTGGGGTTGGCCTGGTACAGCCAACGACGGAAGGTGATGCCGTTGGTTTTGTTGTTGATGCGCTCCGGGTACAGCTTGTGCAGTTCGGAGAACACCGTGCTGCGCATCAACTGGGTGTGCAAACCGGACACGCCGTTGACGCTATGGGAGCCAAGAAACGCCAGGTTGCCCATACGCACGCGGCGGCCGTTATCTTCTTCGATCAGCGACACGGCGCGCAGCACGTCAAAATCGTGGATGCCTTTGGCCCGCAGCGAGTCAATGTGCTGGGCGTTGATCAGGTAAATGATCTGCATGTGCCGCGGCAACATGCGCTCCATCAAGCCGACCGGCCAGGTTTCCAGGGCTTCGGGCAAGAGCGTGTGGTTGGTGTAGGAAAGGGTCTCAACGGTGACGTCCCACGCGGCTTCCCACGGGATGTCGTGCAGGTCCACCAGTTGGCGCATCAACTCGGCCACGGCGATGGACGGGTGGGTGTCGTTAAGCTGGATTGCGGCATGCTCGCCCAGGCTCAGCACCGAGCCGTGCATGTTCTTGTGGCGGCGCAGCAGGTCTTGCAGGGAGGCGGCGACGAAAAAGTATTCCTGGCGCAGGCGCAGTTCCTGCCCTGCTTCGGTGCTGTCGGCCGGGTAAAGCACCCGGGAGATGCTTTCGGCACGGGCCACTTCGGCGACGGCGCCCAGGTGGTCACCGGCGTTGAAGCGCTCCAGGTGCAGGTCTTCCACGGCCCGGGCACGCCACAGGCGCAAGGTGTTGACGCTTGCGCCGCGCCAGCCGACCACCGGGGTGTCATAGGCCACCGCGCGCACGGTTTCGTTGGGCGTCCACACCTGGATCATCTTGCCCGAGGCATCGGCCTTGGTCTCGACACTGCCGCCAAAGCCGATCGGGTAGATCACTTCAGCCCGCTCGAACTCCCACGGGTTGCCGAAATCCAGCCAGCGCTCGGTCTGCTCTTGCTGCCAGCCATCAACAATCGCCTGGCGGAACAAACCATGCTCATAGCGAATGCCATAACCGTGGCCGGCAATGCCCAGGGTCGACATGCTTTCCATGAAGCACGCCGCCAGGCGGCCCAGCCCCCCGTTGCCGAGCGCCGCGTCGGGCTCCAGCAAGCGGATGCGCTCCAGGTCCACGCCCAGCTCGGACAGGGCGTCGCGTGCGATTTCCAGCACACCCAGGTTGCTCAGGCTGTCGTAGAGCAGGCGGCCAATCAGGAATTCCAGGGAAAGGTAATAAACCCGCTTCTGACCTTTGCGGTAGATATGCCGCGTATGGTTCATCCAGTGGTCGACCATCTGGTCGCGCGCGGCCAGGGCAATGGCTTCGAACCAGTCGTGGTCGAAGGCGTGATCCGGGTCCTTGCCCACCGCGTAGGTGAGTTTGGTCAAGACGGCATCGCGAAATGCGGCTACCTCTGCTTCTCGTGCAAGCGGTTCCTGAGACATCGGTGCGACCTCGGGCGAGATAGAAGGAGTGGCTAGAGCCTAGTCGGTCTGACAGACGGTAGACGCTCTGGTTCGGCACTTTTTTAACGCATTTACCTTTGGGGTTTTAGATGCAGGGCTCGTGCCCGATCACCGTTCACGCCGCCTTGCAGCGGAAATCCGCAAAATATTGTTCAAAAAACCACCAATCCCGGTATGATCGCGCGCCCGGATAACGCCCCACCTTGGAACCCTGATGAAGCCTCAACTGATCGCCGCCGCGGAACTCGACCGTCTCGAGACTTGGCAGAAATACTCCGCCCACATGTGTGGGGGCTGCGTGTCCAGCTGCTGCACGCTGCCGGTGGAAGTGAAGATCAAAGACCTGATCCGCATTGGCATCGTCGATGAGTTCGAGCGTGGTGACCCACCGAAGAACATCGCCAAGCGTTTGCAGAAGGAAGGCATCGTCGAGCGTTTCAATTCCAAGTCCGAGATCTTTACCCTGCAGCGCATGAGCAACAACGATTGCCTGTATCTGGATCGTAAGACGCGCTTCTGCACTATTTATGACAAGCGCCCGGACACATGCCGCAACCACCCGAAAATCGGGCCACGCCCGGGGTATTGCGCGTACAAGCCGAAGGAAGTGGTGCGCGAGACCAATTTGCGCACACTCGATAAATTCTGATCCAAAGCCAAACCTGTAGTGAGCGGGCTTGCCCCGCGCTGGGTGGCGAAGCCGCCCCAAGACCATGCGCCTCGGTCTGACTGAAACACCGAGGTGTCTGGATTTAGGGCGGCTTCGCCACCCAGCGCGGGGCAAGCCCGCTCCCTACAAGAGCCCGCGGCGCACAGAATCCAGGTATAAAAAAAACGCCCCCGGCCTTTCGACCGGGGGCGTTTTTCATTCAGCCTGAGTTAACTCAGTTCTTGGCTTTCTTGGCAGCGCGGGTACGCTCGCCTTCGTCCAGGATCTTCTTACGCAGGCGGATCGACTTAGGCGTCACTTCGCACAGCTCGTCGTCCTGGATGAATTCCAGAGCCTGTTCCAGGGTGAAGCGAACAGGTGGAACCAGAGCGATGGTTTCGTCTTTACCCGAAGCACGCATGTTGTCGAGCTTCTTGCCTTTGGTTGGGTTGACGCCCATGTCGTTGTCACGGCTGTTCAGACCAACGATCTGGCCGTTGTAGATCTCTTGACCGTGTTCAACGAACAGCTTGCCACGCGCCTGGAGGGTTTCCAGGGAGTAGGTCAGTGCCTTGCCGGTTTCTACCGATACCAGAACACCGTTCTGACGGCCGGACATGTCGCCGGACTTCATGGTGTCGTAGCGATCGAAGATCGAGGTCAGGATGCCAGCACCGTTGGTCAGGGTCAGGAACTGGTTACGGAAACCGATCAGACCACGAGCAGGGATGTTGTATTCCAGACGTACACGGCCTTTGCCATCCGGCACCATGTTGGTCAGGTCGCCTTTACGCAGACCCATCTCTTCCATCACCTTACCCTGGGATTCTTCCGGGGTGTCGATGGTGACGTTTTCGAACGGTTCCTGCTTCACGCCGTCAACTTGACGGATGATCACTTCTGGACGACCAACGCCCATTTCGAAGCCTTCGCGACGCATGGTTTCGATCAGTACCGAGAGGTGCAGCTCACCACGGCCGGAAACCTTGAACTTGTCAGCCGAGTCGCCTTCTTCAACGCGCAGAGCAACGTTGTACAGCAGCTCTTTGTCCAGACGCTCCTTGATGTTACGGGAGGTCACGAACTTGCCTTCTTTACCGCAGAAAGGCGAGTCGTTTACCTGGAAGGTCATGGAAACGGTTGGCTCGTCGACGGTCAGAGGCTTCATCGCCTCGACGGTGTCCGGGTGGCACAGGGTGTCGGAGATGAACAGCGAGTCCATACCGCTGATGCACACGATGTCGCCAGCAGCTGCTTCTTCAACGTCTACACGGTGCAGACCGTGGTGACCCATCAGCTTCAGGATACGACCGTTGCGCTTCTTGCCGTCGGCACCGATAGCGACAACCGGGGTGTTCGGCTTAACGCGACCACGAGCGATACGGCCAACGCCGATAACACCCAGGAAGCTGTTGTAGTCCAGAGCGGAGATCTGCATCTGGAACGCGCCGTCACGGTCAACAGCCGGTGCTGGCACGTTGTCGACGATCGACTGGTACAGCGGGGTCATGTCTTCAGCCATGTCGTTGTGGTCCAGACCGGCAATGCCGTTCAGGGCCGAGGCGTAGACAACTTTGAAGTCCAGCTGTTCTTCGGTGGCACCCAGGTTGTCGAACAGGTCGAAGATCTGGTCCAGAACCCAGTCCGGACGCGCGCCTGGACGGTCAACCTTGTTGATGCACACGATCGGACGCAGGCCGGCTTCGAACGCCTTCTTGGTCACGAAACGGGTTTGCGGCATAGGGCCGTCTTGGGCATCAACCAGCAGCAGAACGGAGTCAACCATCGACATGACGCGCTCTACTTCGCCGCCGAAGTCGGCGTGGCCCGGGGTGTCCACGATGTTGATGTGGTAGCCGTTCCAGTTGATAGCGGTGTTTTTTGCCAGGATGGTAATACCGCGCTCTTTTTCCTGGTCGTTGGAGTCCATCACGCGCTCGTCGTTGAGCTCGTTGCGCTCCAGGGTGCCGGATTGACGCAGGAGTTTGTCTACCAGGGTGGTTTTACCATGGTCAACGTGAGCAATGATGGCGATGTTACGTAGATTTTCGATCACTTGTGTATCTCGATCAGAGGATTCGGTGTGCTGACAGGTCGTGGCAGCGATTAACAGTAGAGTCAGGCCTTGCCGTTACAGCTTGACGGCAGAGTCGGGGGGCCGGTGACGCAGGCCACAGGCAAACAGCCCCGGGCTCTTAGCTCGGTCGATAAACGCGCACATTGGCATGCCCCTCACTGAGCAAATGGTGGGCATGCAGGCGACTCATCACGCCTTTGTCGCAATACAGCAGGTACTGACGGCTGTTATCCAGTTCCTTGAAACGCGCGTTCAGTGCGTAGAACGGCAGCGTTTGCACGTCGATGCCAGCGATTTCCAGTGGCTCATCTTCAGCGGCATCCGGGTGACGGATGTCGATGACGATCTGGCCGGCCAGGGCTTCGCTGACTTCTTCGATCTTCACATCCTGGCCCAACTCGTCGATCACGCGATCGATCGGGACCAGCTTGGCGTTCTCGAGCGCACGCTCCAGGATCGCCATGTCGAATTCTTTCTCTTCATGCTCCACGCGGTAACGCTTGGCGTGGGTCTTGGGGTTCACCGAAATGACCCCGCAGTACTCAGGCATGTGCTTGGCAAAGTCGGCGGTGCCGATTTCTTCTGCCAGGTCGATGATGTCCTGCTTGTGGCTGGCGATCAGCGGGCGCAAGACCAGCTTCTCGGTGACGCAATCGATGATCGACAGGTTGGGCAGCGTCTGGCTGGACACCTGGGAGATCGCTTCACCGGTCACCAGCGCATCGATGTGCAGGCGATCGGCAATGCTCGACGCCGCGCGCAACATCATACGCTTCAATACTACGCCCATATGACCGTTATCGACTTTACCGAGAATTTCTCCCAGCACTTCCTCGAACGGTACGCTCACAAATAGCACGCGTTGGGAGCTGCCGTATTTCTTCCAGATAAAGTGCGCAACTTCCATCACGCCCAATTCGTGTGCACGCCCGCCCAGGTTAAAGAAGCAGAAGTGGCTCATCAGGCCACGGCGCATGATCTGGTAGGCCGCCACAGTGGAATCGAAACCGCCGGACATGAGTACCAGGGTCTGTTCCAGGGCGCCCAGCGGGTAGCCGCCGATGCTGTTGTGCTGGCTGTGGATCACAAACAACCGTTGGTCGCGAATTTCGATACGGACTTCGATTTCCGGCGTTTTCAGCGAGATTCCTGCCGCGCCGCACTCGCGACGCAGCTTGCTGCCGACGTATTTTTCGACGTCCATGGAGCTGAACGGGTGCTTGCCGGCGCGCTTGCAGCGCACCGAAAAGATCTTGCCGGTCAGCGAGTCACCGTAGTGCTGCTTGCACTTCTCGGTGATGTCGTCGAAGTCGCCCAGCGCGTACTCATCCACCTGCAGGAAATGCGCGATGCCCGGCATGCAGCTCAGGCGCTCGGCCATGTCCTTCAAGGCTTTGGCGTCGGTAATGCGGGTTTCCAGCTCGAGGTTGTCCCACACACCGTTCACCACCACAGCCGGGTCCAGGTCTCGGAGCACGGCACGGATGTTCTTGGCCAATTGGCGGATGAAACGCGTCCGTACCGGTCGGCTCTTGATGGTGATCTCGGGGAAGACTTTAACGATTAATTTCATGGAAACAGCGCGCGCCGGGCCTGCTGAAAAAGGGGGGCGCGGATTATAGCGGAAATCGCTCAAGGTTTAACCAGTTAATATGCACAACAGGTTGAGCGCACCAAAACAGGTCATTTTCACGAATTAACGCTACATTGCAGTGCGTTATTTTTTCCGTTTCAGCGGATTGCACCGTTATAGGGGCCATTTCGAGGCAAAAAGGCCATGTTGGCGCACTGGCATGCAATTTGCTCCCTTGTGAGGCAGGTTGCCTTGGCGGAGTATCCGCGCCGGCATCACCCACATTCTAAGGGCTAACTCCACTACCCAGCCCGAAGCCACCCGGAGGACACCATGTCGAAGTCGGTTCAACTCATCAAAGATCATGACGTTAAATGGATTGATCTGCGCTTCACGGACACCAAAGGTACTCAGCACCACGTGACCATGCCGGCTCGCGACGCGCTGGATGATGCTTTCTTCGAAGAAGGCAAAATGTTCGACGGCTCCTCCATCGCTGGCTGGAAAGGCATCGAAGCTTCCGACATGATCCTGATGCCGGACGACAGCACTGCCGTGCTCGACCCGTTCACCGAAGACCCAACCCTGATCATCGTCTGCGACGTGATCGAGCCTTCGACCATGCAAGGCTACGACCGCGACCCACGTGCGATCGCCAAGCGTGCCGAGGAATACCTGAAGTCGACCGGTATCGGCGACACTGTATTCGTAGGCCCAGAGCCAGAATTCTTCATCTTTGATTCGGTCAAGTTCAAGTCCGACATCTCCGGCTCCATGTTCAAGATCTTCTCCGAACAAGGTTCGTGGATGTCCGACCAGGACGTGGAAGGCGGCAACAAAGGCCACCGTCCAGGTATCAAAGGTGGCTACTTCCCAGTTCCGCCGTTCGACCACGACCACGAAATCCGTACCTCCATGTGCAACGCCATGGAAGAAATGGGCCTGGTCATCGAAGTTCACCACCACGAAGTGGCGACTGCCGGCCAGAACGAAATCGGCGTGAAGTTCAACACCCTGGTTGCCAAGGCTGACGAAGTTCAGACCCTGAAGTACTGCGTACACAACGTGGCTGATGCCTACGGCCGTACCGCTACCTTCATGCCTAAGCCTCTGTACGGCGATAACGGTTCGGGTATGCACGTTCACCTGTCCATCGCTAAAGAAGGCAAAAACACCTTCGCTGGCGAAGGTTATGCCGGCCTGTCCGACACTGCCCTGTACTTCATCGGCGGTATCATCAAGCACGGTAAGGCCCTGAACGGCTTCACCAACCCGTCGACCAACTCCTACAAGCGTCTGGTCCCAGGTTTCGAAGCACCGGTAATGCTGGCCTACTCGGCGCGTAACCGCTCCGCCTCGATCCGTATTCCTTACGTGTCCAGCCCTCGCGCTCGCCGTATCGAAGCCCGCTTCCCGGATCCAGCAGCCAACCCATACCTGGCCTTCGCTGCCCTGGTAATGGCGGGTCTGGACGGTATCCAGAACAAGATCCACCCTGGCGATGCCGCCGACAAAAACTTGTACGACCTGCCGCCTGAAGAGGCCAAAGAGATCCCACAAGTGTGCGGCAGCCTGAAAGAAGCCCTGGAAGAGCTGGACAAGGGCCGTGCGTTCCTGACCAAAGGCGGCGTATTCAGCGACGACTTCATCGATGCCTACATCGAGCTGAAAAGCGAAGAAGAAATCAAAGTACGCACCTTCGTACACCCACTGGAATACGAGCTGTACTACAGCTGCTAATCCAGTAGCGCTACTTGACGTAGCGTGACAAGAAAGGCCTCCTTCGGGAGGTCTTTTTTTTGCCCAGGCTTTTTGAACACTATAAAAGAGGGCTGGCGCCCTCCCATCAGGAGATCACCGTTGAAACGTCGACTCTTATTTGCCCTGCTATTTGCCAGTGCCAGCGCCCACGCTGCGCCACCCACGCTCGACCCCCTGCTCAACAGCATCGCCGAACGCCTGCAGATCGCCGAACAGGTCGCCCTGAGCAAATGGGACAGCCACAAGCCCGTGGAGGACAAGACGCGCGAACAAGAGGTGATCGCCAGTGCTGCCACCCAGGCACCGAGCTACAAACTGAGCCCTGCTGCCGCCGAGCAGTTTTTCTCGGCGCAGATCGAAGCCAACAAACTGGTGCAGTACACCCTGCTGTCCGACTGGCAGTTCCAGGGCAAGGCGCCCGACGACCCACGCCCGGACTTGGTGAAGCAGATTCGCCCCCGCCTCGACGAACTGCAAAAACGCCTGCTCCAGCAATTGGCGGACTTCACCCCGCAACGCACCGACCCTCAGTGCCCGCAGTGGCTGGCGCAGGCCGTCCACGAACCGCTGAACGAGCCCATGCAACAACTGGCGATGATCCGCGCCACCGCCGAGCTGTGCATCCACAAAGGCTAGAGCCTGCAAATCCCATCAAACCTGTGGGAGCGGGCTTGCTCGCGAAAGCGGCGCATCAGTCAATGAAGATGTCGACTGAAGTACCGTATTCGCGAGCAAGCCCGCTCCCACATTTGAATTGCGCTCATTCAGGTGCTTCCTGAACAACCTTCACAAAACCGCACTATATTGGTGCGATAGGCTGCACCCTTCCCATCGACTCAGCCCATTTTGGTTCGAAACTTCCCGAGCAAGCTGGCAGAACGCCACAGTTTCGCGCCTAAAACCCCCATTTCAGGGGTTTCGCGCTTCTTTTCGGAGCCTTGGTTTGGTTTTTGCATTTTCCTTGTATCAGCGTGTGCCCGAAGCCCGCGCCTTGCTCCAAAAGAGGTCCTGATGACCATCAGCGATGCACTGCACCGTTTGCTACTCGACAACCTGACCACGGCGACCATCCTGCTCAATGACGACCTGCGTCTTGAGTACATGAACCCGGCGGCGGAGATGCTCCTGGCCATCAGCGGCCAGCGCAGCCATGGGCAGTTCATCAGCGAATTGTTCACCGAGTCGGCCGAGGCCTTGAGCTCGCTGCGCCAGGCGGTGGAGCAGGCACACCCGTTCACCAAGCGCGAGGCGATGCTCACGGCCCTTACCGGCCAGACGTTGACCGTCGACTACGCCGTGACCCCCATCCTGAGCAACGGCGCCACCCTGCTGCTGCTGGAAGTGCACCCCCGCGACCGCCTACTGCGCATCACCAAGGAGGAAGCGCAGCTGTCCAAGCAGGAGACCAGCAAGATGCTGGTGCGCGGCCTGGCCCATGAAATCAAGAACCCGCTGGGAGGCATCCGTGGCGCGGCGCAATTGCTGGCCCGCGAGCTGCCCGACGAGAATCTCAAGGACTACACCAACGTCATCATCGAGGAAGCCGACCGCCTGCGTAACCTAGTGGACCGCATGCTCGGTTCCAACAAGTTGCCGTCGCTGGCGATGACCAACGTGCACGAAGTGCTCGAACGCGTCTGCCAGTTGGTGGAGGCCGAAAGCCAGGGCTGCATCACCTTGGTGCGCGACTATGACCCGAGCATTCCCGATGTCTTGATCGACCGCGAACAGATGATCCAGGCGGTGCTCAACATCGTGCGCAACGCCATGCAGGCCATCAGCAGCCAGAACGAGCTGCGCCTGGGCCGCATCAGCCTGCGCACCCGCGCCCTGCGCCAGTTCACCATCGGCCATGTACGCCATCGCCTGGTGACCAAGGTCGAGATCATCGACAACGGTCCGGGCATTCCTGCGGAACTTCAGGAAACCATCTTCTTTCCCATGGTCAGCGGCCGCCCGGATGGCACCGGGCTGGGCCTGGCCATTACCCAGAACATCATCAGCCAGCACCAGGGTCTGATCGAATGTGAGAGCCATCCTGGCCACACCACCTTCTCGATCTTTCTGCCTCTGGAACAAGGAGCCCCATCGACATGAGCCGTAGTGAAACTGTCTGGATCGTCGATGACGACCGTTCTATCCGCTGGGTCCTCGAGAAAGCCTTGCAACAGGAAGGCATGACCACCCAGAGCTTCGACAGCGCCGATGGGGTGATGAGCCGCCTGGCGCGTCAGCAACCGGATGTGATCATCTCCGATATCCGCATGCCCGGCGCCAGTGGCCTGGACTTGCTGGCGCGCATCCGCGAGCAGCACCCACGCTTGCCGGTGATCATCATGACCGCGCACTCGGACCTGGACAGCGCTGTCGCATCCTACCAGGGTGGCGCCTTTGAATACCTGCCCAAGCCGTTCGACGTGGACGAAGCGGTGGCACTGGTCAAACGCGCCAACCAGCACGCCCAGGAACAGCAGAACCAGGAAGCGCCGCCGACCCTGACCCGCACCCCGGAAATCATCGGCGAAGCGCCGGCGATGCAGGAAGTGTTTCGCGCCATCGGGCGTTTGAGCCACTCCAACATCACCGTGCTGATCAACGGCGAGTCGGGCACCGGTAAAGAGCTGGTGGCCCACGCCCTGCATCGCCACAGCCCACGGGCGGCCTCGCCGTTTATCGCGCTGAACATGGCGGCAATTCCCAAGGACTTGATGGAGTCCGAGCTGTTCGGCCATGAAAAAGGCGCCTTCACCGGTGCGGCCAACCTGCGCCGTGGGCGTTTTGAGCAGGCCGACGGCGGCACCTTGTTCCTCGATGAAATCGGCGACATGCCAGCCGACACTCAGACGCGCCTGCTGCGTGTACTGGCTGACGGCGAGTTCTATCGCGTGGGCGGGCACACACCGGTCAAGGTGGACGTGCGCATCATCGCCGCGACCCACCAGAACCTGGAAACCCTGGTGCACGCCGGCAAGTTCCGCGAGGACTTGTTCCACCGCCTTAATGTGATCCGCATCCATATTCCGCGTATGTCGGACCGTCGCGAAGACATCCCGACCCTCGCCCGCCACTTCCTCAGCCGCGCCGCCCAAGAGCTGGCCGTGGAGCCGAAGCTGCTGAAAAGCGAGACCGAGGAGTACCTGAAGAACCTGCCATGGCCCGGCAACGTGCGCCAGCTGGAGAACACCTGCCGCTGGATCACGGTGATGGCGTCCGGGCGCGAAGTGCACATCAGTGACCTGCCGCCCGAGCTGCTGAGCCTGCCGCAGGATTCGGCACCGGTGACCAACTGGGAGCAGGCCCTGCGCCAATGGGCCGACCAGGCCCTGGCACGCGGCCAATCGAATCTGCTGGACAGCGCCGTACCGGCGTTCGAGCGGATCATGATCGAGACCGCGCTCAAACACACCGCAGGTCGCCGCCGCGACGCCGCCGTGCTGCTGGGCTGGGGCCGCAACACCTTGACGCGCAAGATCAAGGAATTGGGGATGAAGGTTGATGGTGGGGATGATGACGAGGGCGATGAAGCCTGACCCCAATTTCTGAATTGCTGGAAATGTAATGTGGGAGCGGGCTTGCTCGCGAATGCGGTGGCTCAGACAGAACATCTGTGCCTGATATACCGCATTCGCGAGCAAGCCCGCTCCCACATTTGGATCTGCACAGGGCGCCATGACCGTGCACCGCTTCAATGCACCATGAACTAGCATCGGGCACGGATCCACTACCTGAAAGTCCCGCGATGCGGAAAAATTCCTGAAATCCAAAAACACCAAAGCCCCGTATTCCGGGGCTTTGCGCTTTCTGTAGAATTTTTTTGGCACAGCTCGGCCACTCTGGCACGCGCCCTGCAATAACCCTTGTACAACCCAGTTTCGGGGACCTTGGTACAGGCAGGCCGAGAATCCCCTCTTTACACCCGGGGTGCTTGATGCGAACCGCGTCGCGCTCCACACCGCTTTGGGGAACCTCGGTACAGGCAGGCCGGGGATTCCCTCTTTAACACCGAAGCCTTGAAGGCTTCACCCCGTTTTGGGAGCCCTGGTACAGGCAGGCCGGGAACTCCCTTCTTTACACCCGGGGCTTATGTGGCACAGCGCCCATAGCCCCAGCCCGTTTCGGGGACCTTGGTACAGGCAGGCCGGGGATTCCCTCTTTTATTGCTCTTGGAGATGGATCTCCAGCCGCCAGCGGCCATCGACCTTCTCCCCCTTCCACGCTCCACGCAACGGCCGGGCCGCCACCAGGTTCAGCAGCAGGCCGCCATCGGTCTTGCGGGTACGCCAATTCACATCCTTGTCATTGACCTTGAGCTGCCCGCTGGCCGCCTTGCCCTGGGCGTCGAACAGCAAGGCCACGGTGCCGTCGATATGCTCGCCGTGCAGCTTGGGTTCGCTGTTGAACCACACCACCACGCCATCCGCCGCCGTCTCGACCTGCTGCAGTTCGACGGGGTCGGGTGTGGTCAGGCGGCCGATCATCAAGCCGATCATCAGCCCCACAATCGCCAAAGAGCCCATCACTCGTGGCAATAGCTTCGGCCTTGGGTCGTCTTCAGGGGTAGAATGCAGCGCATCTTTACCTTCGGAGCCGTGCATGTTTCACGTCATCCTTTTTCAACCAGAAATTCCGCCGAACACCGGCAACGTTATCAGGCTGTGCGCCAACAGTGGCTGCCACCTGCATTTGATCGAGCCCCTGGGCTTCGACATGGACGACAAGCGCCTGCGCCGCGCCGGGCTGGACTACCACGAGTACGCCACCCTCCAGCGCCATGCCGACCTGGCCAGCTGCCTGGAAAGCCTGGGGAATCCACGGCTGTTCGCGTTCACCACCAAGGGCTCGCAGCCGTTCCATGATGTCAGCTTTGCCGAAGGCGACGCCTTCCTCTTCGGCCCGGAAAGCCGTGGCCTGCCGGCCGAGGTGCTGGACGCCCTGCCCGACGGCCATCGCCTGCGCTTGCCGATGCGCGAGGGCTGCCGCAGCCTGAACCTGTCCAACACCGTGGCGGTTGCCGTCTACGAGGGCTGGCGCCAACTCGGTTTCAAGTAACACCCATAACAAATGTGGGAGCGGGCTTGCTCGCGAAAGCGGTGTGTCAGTCAATGAAGATGTCGACTGAAGTACCGCATTCGCGAGCAAGCCCGCTCCCACATTTTTTACATCGTCGGCTTACTGAACCGTCGACGAACCTTCCTGTTGCATGCGCTGCAGCTCTTGAGCGTACAGGGCATCGAAGTTCACCGGAGCCAGCATCAACGCAGGGAACGAGCCACGGGTGACCAGGCTGTCCAGGGTCTCACGGGCATACGGGAACAGGATGTTCGGGCAGAACGCGCCCAGGGTGTGGCTCATGGACGCTTCGTCCAGGCCCTGGATCAGGAAGATACCGGCCTGTTGCACTTCAGCGATGAAAGCCACTTCTTCGCCGTTCTTGACGGTCACCGACAGGGTCAGCACGACTTCGTGGAAGTCACCTTCCAGGGCTTTCTGACGGGTGTTCAGGTCCAGCGCAACGCTTGGGGTCCATTCCTGGCGGAAGATCGCCGGGCTTTTCGGCGCTTCGAACGACAGGTCACGCACGTAGATCCGCTGCAGCGAAAACTGTGGGCCTTGAGCTTCTGCTGCTTCGGTGTTCTGTTGGTCAGTCATCGCAGATCCTTCTTGATCTTGGGGTCTTTTAGGGTTTAGGAGTCAGACGAGCAGCAGCGCATCGAGTTTACCGGCGCGCTCCAGGGCGAACAGGTCGTCGCAACCACCGATGTGCTTGGCGCCGATCCAGATCTGCGGCACAGACGTGCGCCCCGCCCTCTGGGCCATTTCGGCACGCACCTGGGGTTTGCCGTCGACCTTGATCTCTTCGAAGGCAACGCCCTTTTTCTCCAGCAGGGCCTTGGCCCGCATGCAGTAAGGGCACCAATCGCTGGAATACACGACAACCTGGCTCATATCACTTCACCAGCGGCAGGTTATCGGCGCGCCAGCTGCTGATACCACCAGACAGTTTGGCGGCGGTGAAACCGGTCTTGAGCATTTCGCGGGCATGGGTGCCGGCGTGCTGGCCTTGGGCGTCGACCAGGATGATGGTCTTGGCCTTGTGCTTTTCAAGCTCGGCCAGGCGCGCGATCAGCTTGTCCTGTGGAATGTTCAGGGCACCGACGATATGGCCGGTGGCGAATTCCTTGGCCGGGCGGATATCCACGACAACGGCCTCATCCTTGTTGACCAGCGCGGTCAGCTCCGCCGTGCTCAGGCTGCGGCCACCGCGGCTCAATTCATGAGCGATCAGCAGCGCCAGCAGGATGACGAAGGCACCCACGAGCAGGTAGTGGGCAGTGGCAAATGCAATCAGGTGATCAACCATCAAGGAGGTTCCAGGGCGTTAAAATGGCGGTAAGTATACACAGCCGTCAGGGGGGGCCAACCCCCGTAAAGCGGTGACGTCGTCGGAACTTCGCTTTAAACTGCCACTCCCTTTTCAATTGTCTTCCTTTATTACCGCCGCGAGAGGATCTATGACTACGACGCCTAAACCTTTGGTCCTGATAATTCTCGATGGCTTCGGACACAGTGAAAGCCACCACGACAACGCCGTGTACGCGGCCAACAAGCCGGTACTGGACCGCCTGACCGCCAGCGTACCCAACGGCCTGATCTCCGGTTCCGGCATGGACGTGGGCCTGCCCGACGGCCAGATGGGCAACTCGGAAGTCGGCCACATGAACCTCGGCGCCGGACGAGTGGTATATCAGGACTTCACCCGCGTGACCAAAGCCATCCGCGACGGCGAGTTCTTCGAGAACCCGACCATCTGCGCGGCGGTAGATAAAGCAGTTGCGGCTGGCAAGGCCGTGCACTTCATGGGCCTGTTGTCCGACGGCGGCGTCCATAGCCACCAAGACCACTTGGTCGCCATGGCCGAACTGGCCTTCAAGCGCGGCGCCGACAAGATCTACCTGCACGCCTTCCTCGACGGCCGTGACACGCCGCCAAAAAGCGCGCAATCGTCCATCGAACTGCTGGACGCCACGTTCGCGGCGCTGGGCAAAGGCCGCATCGCCAGCCTGGTCGGCCGCTACTTCGCCATGGACCGCGACAACCGCTGGGACCGCGTGTCCCAGGCCTACAACCTGATCGTCAACGGCCAGGCCGAATTCAACGCCGCCACCGCCCAGCAAGGCCTGGAAGCCGCCTACGCCCGTGGCGAGAGCGATGAGTTCGTCAAGGCCACCACCATCGGCGAACCGGTGAAGGTCGAAGACGGCGACGCCGTGGTGTTCATGAACTTCCGCGCCGACCGCGCCCGCGAACTGAGCCATGTGTTCGTCGATGACGGTTTCAAGGACTTCGAGCGCTCGCGCCAGCCGAAAGTCGAGTTCGTGATGCTCACCCAATACGCCGCCAACATCCCGGCCCCGTCGGCTTTTGCCCCGGGCAGCCTGGAAAACGTACTGGGCGACTACCTGGCGAAAAACGGCAAGACCCAGCTGCGCATCGCCGAAACCGAGAAATACGCCCACGTGACCTTCTTCTTCTCCGGCGGGCGCGAAGAACCGTTCCCGGGCGAAGAGCGCATCCTGATCCCGTCGCCAAAAGTCGCCACCTACGACCTGCAGCCAGAAATGAGCGCGCCGGAAGTGACCGACAAGATCGTCGACGCCATCGACAACCAGCGCTATGACGTGATCGTGGTCAATTACGCCAACGGCGACATGGTCGGCCATAGCGGCAATCTGGACGCCGCGATCAAGGCTGTGGAGTGCCTGGACACGTGCGTCGGCCGTATTGTCGACGCCCTGGAAAAGGTCGGCGGCGAAGCGCTGATCACCGCCGACCACGGTAACTGCGAGCAGATGTCCGACGAGTCCACCGGCCAAGCCCACACCGCTCACACCACCGAGCCGGTACCGTTCATCTATGTCGGCAAGCGCGACCTGAAAGTGCGCGAAGGCGGTGTGCTGGCAGATGTGGCGCCGACCATGCTGAAGCTGATGGGGCTGGAGAAGCCGGCCGAGATGACCGGTACATCGATCCTGGTTTAACCCTCACAAGCGCCGCGAGCCCCTGTGGGAGCTGGCTTGCCTGCGATAGCATCAACTCGGTATCGCTGAAACACCGAGGTGTCCGCATCGCAAGCAAGCGAGCTCCCACAAGGTCAAGAGGCGCTTTTGAGTATGTCTTTTTGCCATACCCCCACCACTCAGCACCTATCTTGCGGCCCAGCCCGAATTGGGCATTTTTTTTGCCGCGCTTGGCGGGCATACTAGGCCGTCCCTTTCCCTGGTGTCGCCCGCCTCTATGCTTCGCGCCTTGATTACCCTCGCTCTTGTCTGCCTGCTCCAACCGGCGTTTGCCGACGAGCGCGCACAAACCCAACAACAGTTGGACGCTACGCGTCAGGACATTACCGAGCTCAAAAAGCTGCTCGGCAAGCTCCAGGAAGAGAAATCCGGGGTACAGAAAGACCTGCGCGGCACGGAAACCGAGATGGGCAAGCTCGAGAAGCAGGTCCAGGAGCTACAAAAAGAATTAAAGAAGAGCGAGTCGGAACTGGAGCGACTCGACGCTGAGAAAAAAAAACTCCAGAGCGCACGCGTTGAACAGCAACGCCTGATCGCGATCCAGGCCCGCGCCGCCTACCAGAGCGGTCGCCAGGAATACCTGAAGCTGCTGCTCAACCAGCAGAACCCGGAAAAATTCGCCCGCACCCTCACCTATTACGACTACCTGAGCAAGGCACGCCTGGCGCAATTGAAGGGTTTCAACGAAACCCTGCGCCAACTGGCCAACGTCGAGCAGGAAATCGCCGACCAGCAGTCGCAACTGCTGGATCAGAAAACCGCTCTCGACACCCAGCGCGACCAGCTCGACAAAGTCCGTAAGGAACGCCAGCTGGCCCTGGCCAAGCTGAACGACGACGTAAAAGCCCGCGACGCCAAGCTGCAGGCACGCGAGCAGGACCAGGCCGACCTGGCCAAAGTGCTCAAGACCATCGAAGAAACCCTGGCCCGCCAGGCACGCGAGGCCGAAGAAGCGCGGCAAAAAGCGCTGATCGCCCAGCAGGAAGCCGAAAAAAAGCGCCAACGTGAGGCCGAGCTGGCAGCCAATTCGGATGCCCCGGCGCCCCGCAAACCGGCACATGCTGCGCCCGGCCCGCTGGTTTCCAGCAGCGGCGAGTCCTTCGGCGGCCCTTTTGCTTCAGCTCGCGGCAAACTTCCATGGCCAGTTGATGGTCGATTACTGGCACGCTTTGGTGAAACCCGCGGCGATGACACCCGGGCCAAGTGGGACGGCGTGATGATCAGCGCCGCTGCCGGCAGCCAGGTTCATGCGGTGCACGGTGGGCGCGTGGTGTTTGCCGATTGGCTGCGCGGGGCCGGTTTGTTGGTGATTCTTGACCACGGTAATGGCTATTTGAGCCTTTACGGCCACAATCAGACTTTACTCAAGTCGGCAGGTGATGTTGTAAAAGCCGGTGAATCCATCTCCACTGTGGGTAACAGTGGTGGCCAGGACACCCCGGCGCTGTACTTCGCTATTCGTCAGCAGGGTCGCCCGAGCGATCCTGCACAATGGTGCCGTTCCCAAGGATAGGGCCGCATCTACATTAGGAGTTCGTTCGACATGCTGCATTTGTCCCGCCTCACTTCGCTGGCCCTGACGATCGCCCTCGTGATCGGCGCGCCTCTGGCTTTCGCCGACCAGGCCGCACCGGCTGCGCCTGCCGCCACGGCAGCGACCACCAAGGCGCCGCTGCCGCTGGACGAGCTGCGCACCTTTGCCGAGGTCATGGACCGGATCAAGGCAGCCTATGTCGACCCTGTAGACGACAAAACCCTGCTGGAGAATGCCATCAAGGGCATGCTCAGCAACCTTGACCCGCACTCCGCCTACCTGGGGCCTGAAGACTTCGCCGAGCTGCAGGAAAGCACCAGCGGCGAGTTCGGCGGCCTGGGCATTGAAGTGGGCTCCGAAGACGGCAACATCAAGGTGGTGTCGCCGATCGATGACACCCCGGCGTCCAAGGCTGGCATCCAGGCCGGTGACTTCATCGTCAAGATCAACGGCCAGCCGACCCGTGGCCAGACCATGACCGAAGCCGTCGACAAGATGCGCGGCAAGATCGGCCAGAAAATCACCCTGACCCTGGTGCGCGACGGCGGCAACCCGTTTGACGTGACCCTGGCCCGCGCGACCATCACGGTCAAGAGCGTGAAGAGCCAGCTGCTGGAGTCGGGCTACGGCTACATCCGCATCACCCAGTTCCAGGTCAAGACCGGCGACGAAGTGGCCAAGGCCCTGGCCAAGCTGCGCAAGGACAACGGCAAGAAGCTCAACGGCATCGTGCTCGACCTGCGTAACAACCCAGGCGGCGTACTGCAGGCAGCGGTGGAAGTGGTCGACCACTTCATCACCAAAGGCCTGATCGTCTACACCAAGGGCCGTATCGCCAACTCCGAGCTGCGCTTCTCGGCCACCGGCAATGACCTCAGCGAAGGCGTGCCACTGGCCGTGCTGATCAACGGCGGCAGCGCCTCGGCTTCGGAAATCGTTGCCGGCGCCCTGCAAGACCAGAAACGCGGCGTGCTGATGGGCACCACCAGCTTCGGCAAAGGCTCGGTACAAACCGTATTGCCGCTGAACAACGATCGCGCACTGAAGATCACCACGGCGCTGTACTACACGCCGAATGGTCGCTCGATCCAGGCCCAGGGCATCGTTCCGGACATCGAAGTGCGCAAGGCCAAGATCACCAACGAGGCCGACAGCGAGTTCTACAAAGAGGCCGACCTGCAAGGTCACTTGGGCAATGGCAACGGTGGCGCCGACCAGCCTACCGGCAGCGGCACCAAAGCCAAGCCGATGCCGCAGGACGACGACTACCAACTGGCCCAGGCGCTGAGCCTGCTCAAGGGCTTGAGCATCACCCGCAGCCGTTGATATGCGTTTTGCCCTGATCATCGCTGTGCTGTGCAGCCTGGCCGGAGTCGCCCACGCGACCCCGGCCGGCGAGCCTCACAAAGCCTACCTCACCCTGATCATCGACGACCTGGGGCAGAACCTGCCCCGGGATCGGCGCGTGCTGGCCCTGCCTGGGCCGGTGACCACGGCGATCATGCCCGACACACCCCACGCCGCCGAATTCGCCCGCGAAGCCCACAAGGCCGGCAAGATCGTGATCCTGCACATGCCCATGGACCCGGCAACCGGCCCGTTCGCCTGGCACCCCGAGCTGCCCCTCGAAGAACTCGGCAAGCGCCTGGACGCCGCGTTCAAGGCCGTGCCCTATACCGCTGGCATCAACAACCACATGGGCAGCCGCATGACCGCACAGCCCGCCGCCATGGCATGGTTGATGGCCGAGCTGCAACGGCGCAACAAGTTCTTTGTCGACAGCCGTACCAGCGCGCAAACCGTCGCCGCCGCCGAGGCACAGAAGATTGGCCTGGCGCACGTCTCGCGGGATGTGTTCCTCGATGACGAACGCACGGAAGCAGCGATCACCACGCAACTGCAGACGGCCATCAAGCTGGCCCACAAGCAGGGTTCAGCCGTCATGATCGGCCACCCCTACCCCCAAACCCTCGCGGTGCTGGAGCGTGAGCTGCCCAAGCTCAAGGACCAGGGCGTTGACTGGATCGATATCAAGTTGATGATCAGCGTGCGCAGCAACCAGGCGATGGCGGCACATGGAAAAAACGGCACCTACCTTCCCGCGCGTAGATAGATACCACTCGGCGGCGCCCGCGCTGCTCGATAGTTGAGGCTTCAATCAACTGGAGAGCCCTCCATGAAGCCTCTGCAATTCAACGACCTGCTCATCAGCTTTACCAGCGAGTTCCTGCCCCTGTGGAATGACAAGGGCTCGGGTGCGCGCAAAGCCGTCAGCCTGTGGCGGCCCAGCGCAACGTCCGATGAGCTGAGCTCGTTTTTCTCCCTGGGGGATGTTGCGGTCGGTCATTACCGCAATATCAACCAAAACAAAGTCGTCGCCTTGGTCAGCGATGTCAACAAAACCGACGGCACCGCCCTGCGTCCGCCAGTCGACTACCAACGGGTATGGCATGACGAAGGAACCGGGGCGCGAAACAATGCGTCCATCTGGCGCCCACTGCCACCCGAAGGCTACGTGGCGATGGGGCTGGTGTTCGGGGTCGATTACGACAAGCCTTCACGCCATGCCGTGCGTTGTATCAGGGAAGACCTGGTGATGCCGGCTCAAGTAGGCGACCTGATCTGGAACGACAAAGGCAGCGGCTCCACCAACGACTTGAGTCTCTGGTCGACCGCCCTACCTGACGCTTGCGCAGGCGAACTCTATCTGGCGCCGGGTACATTCATCGGCACTGACAGCTATGCCAAGACGGGCCTTGCCGCCTATTCGCTGCGCCTGGCGCTCACTGCGCAGCTCAGCGACCTGCCACCGCCGCCCGCCCTCCTCGGGTATGAAAGCCCCCAGCAGGAGGAAACCGCCTCCGCGCTGCACGTGTGCGAATTGCCGTGGTTCTGCGTAAAAGACCTGGAACTGACGGCAACCGAGCAGCTCGGGACGTCGCCGGTTTATCGGCTGGAGCGTACTGATCGCCACGTGCTCGCAGGGTTTGGGCATAACACCGAGGCAACCAGCCAGCCGTTCATGTGGACAGCCACCAAAGGTGAGTTGGGTGGGAATGTCAAAGCATTGGCAGCCAACACCAGCGTGGAACTTGGCAAGGAATGGCCTGCGGGCGAACATGTCTTTGAGCTGAATTTTTCAGCGCATCTGGGTCGGGAGTTCACCCATACGCTGCGCTCGGCAAAAGGCTGGAGCCATTCTGCACCGCTTGAAATCATCACGTACGTGCCGCCGAAAAAAGCCGTTGCGGCTTACCTTCTGCACAGTGAATACCGTTTGCTGCGCGAGGATGGCAGCCAGGTGTCAGGCACCGTCGTCTATAACAATGGCGACCATGTGTACTTGAGCGAATCCTCCAACGTTGAGCCAACGCCCGAAGCGGTAACGCCAACGGTCGAAGTTCCTCAGGCAAAGCCGGAGCTAGAGGTAACGGGCCATGATCTGGTCGACAACACCCTCATTCCGTAACTGATCGAGTGCCGCCTGAAGCTTTGCGACCAGATCATCCGGTACGTCTTTGTTCAGCGCCAGGTACAACTGGGCACTGTTGAAGCGCAACACGGTTTTCAATTCGGTCACCCCGACCTGGCGGGCCAGGTAACGGCCCGCCGGATCACCGGTGGCCCACAGGTCGATCTGGCCATCCACCAGCTTTTGCGCGTTGTCCTGGTCGCGCAGGGCAACGATCGGGTTGAGGCCCTGCTTCTCCAGGGTCTCGGCGATGGCGTCACCTTTATAGGCCCCAATCTTGTAGCGCCGCGCCTGCTCCAGGTCGGCCAACTGGATCTTGCTGTCGGCCTTGGCCAGCATCACCCAATCGTCCGGGCCGATGGGGCCGACCCATTTGAACAGGGCTTCACGGTCTGGCAGGCGGGCCATCACGAACACGCCGTAACCGGGTTTTTCCAGGGCGAGCTTGTAGATTCGCTCCCAAGGGAATCGCAGGGTGAGGTTGTAGGAAACGCCGGCACGCTTGAAGGTCTCACGCACGATGTCCACGGCGATGCCTTCGATGTTCTCTTCCTTGGCGAAGTTCTTGCCGTTTTTCGCCATGTTGTAGGGCGGGAAATTTTCCGTCAGCAACACCAGGGCGGCGTCAGACGGCTCTTCGGCATGGGCCGAGCCCGCCAGGAAGATGGACGTACTGGCGAGGGCAAGCAGCAAGTGTTTGAACATGAAGGTTACCGAAATCCATGGCAAGCGCAGAGAGTGCCCCGCCCCTGCCATGGTGTCCAGCAGCGTTTAGCGAACGACGATACCGCGCGCCGCCATGTAGGCCTTGGCCTCGGGCACGGTGTATTCGCCAAAGTGGAAAATGCTCGCGGCCAGTACGGCACTGGCATGGCCTTCGGTCACGCCGTCGGCCAGGTGCTGCAGGTTGCCAACACCACCTGACGCGATCACCGGGATGCCCAGCGCATCGCTGATGGCGCGGGTCACGCCCAGGTCGAAGCCGTTTTTCATGCCGTCCTGGTCCATGCTGGTCAGCAGGATCTCACCGGCACCCAGGCCTTCCATCTTCATCGCCCACTCCACCGCATCCAGCCCGGTAGGTTTGCGGCCGCCATGGGTGAAGATCTCCCAGCGCGGGGTTTCGCCCGGGCCGGAAACCTTCTTGGCGTCGATGGCAACGACGATGCATTGGGAGCCGAAGTGCTGCGCGGCTTCGCCGACAAACTCCGGGTTGAACACCGCCGCCGTGTTGATCGAGACCTTGTCCGCGCCGGCGTTGAGCAGGTTGCGGATGTCTTGCACGGTGCGCACGCCACCGCCCACGGTCAGCGGGATGAAGACCTGGCTGGCCATGCGTTCCACGGTATGCAACGTAGTGTCGCGACCGTCGACGCTGGCGGTGATGTCGAGAAAGGTAATCTCGTCGGCACCCTGCTCATCGTAGCGACGGGCGATTTCCACCGGGTCACCGGCATCGCGGATGTTCTCGAACTTGACGCCCTTGACCACGCGACCGTTGTCGACGTCCAGGCAAGGGATGATGCGTTTGGCCAGCGCCATGGTCAGTCCTCAGCCGTTGTAGGCGTCGCAGTAAGCCTGGGCTTCGGCGACGTCCAGGGTGCCTTCATAGATCGCGCGGCCGGTGATGGCGCCGATGATGCCGGGCGCTTTGGCGTCCAGCAGCGACTTGATGTCACCCAGGTTGTGAATGCCACCGGAAGCGATCACCGGAATCCTGGTCGCGGCCGCCAGGGCAGCGGTGAACGGTACGTTACAGCCCTGCATCATGCCGTCTTTGGCGATGTCGGTATAAACGATGGCGGACACGCCGTCGGCTTCGAACTGCTTGGCCAGGTCGATCACCTGCACGGTGCTGATCTCAGCCCAGCCGTCGGTGGCGACAAAACCGTCCTTGGCGTCCAGGCCTACGATGACCTTGCCCGGGAACGCGCGGCAGGCTTCGGCGACGAAGGCCGGGTCTTTCACGGCCTTGGTGCCGATGATCACGTAGCTCACGCCCGCCTTGACGTAGTGCTCGATGGTTTCCAGGGAGCGGATACCGCCACCGATCTGGATCGGCAGGTTCGGGTAGCGCTTGGCGATCGCAGTGACCACTTCACCGTTGACTGGCTGGCCTTCGAAGGCGCCGTTCAGGTCCACCAGATGCAGGCGACGGCAGCCCCCTTCCACCCATTTGGCAGCCATGCTCACCGGGTCATCGGAAAACACGGTGGAGTCTTCCATGCGGCCTTGGCGCAGGCGTACACAAGCGCCGTCCTTGAGATCGATAGCGGGGATAATCAGCATCTGGCAAACCTTATTCGATATTCAGCAATGCTTGGGAAATCAGGGTTTCTCAAGCGACCACAGGTCGCTTTCGATGCTTTCGAACCTTTCCTTAAGGAGCGTCTGCGTGTCGAAAATCGCCCTGTTGTAATAGTGCGGCGCAACTTCGGTGGTAAACAGCTCAAGAATCTCGGCGACCTCGAACGAGCCCAGGCTGAGCTCGAAGCGGTCTTGCATGAAGCGCTTGATCTTCTGCGTCGCCTCACGCTCCTGTTCGGGCGTGAGGTTCAGGATCGGCAGCTTCGGCTTCTTGGCCATTTACCAGCGACCGTCCCACGCCGCGAAGTTCTGCAGCAATTGCAGGCCATGGGTATGGCTCTTCTCCGGGTGGAACTGCACGGCAAAGCGCGAACCTTCAGCCAGTGCGGCGGCAAAATCTACGCCGTAATGCCCGCCACCCACCACCTGGCGCGGGTTACCGGCGGCGATGTAGTAGCTGTGCACGAAGTAGAAACGCGCCAGGTCCGGAATGTTGTGCCACAGCGGGTGATCCACTGTCTGGCTGACTTCGTTCCAGCCCATGTGCGGGACTTTCAGGTGAGCGCCGTCTTCATGCAGATCTTTGCCGAAGAACTTCACCTGACCCGGGAACAGGCCGATGCAGTCGACGCCATCGTTCTCTTCACTGCGGTCGAGCAAGGCTTGCATGCCCACGCAGATGCCGAGAAACGGGCGGTCCTGGCTGACTTCACGCACCAAGCCGTCAAAGCCCAGGCGGCGGATCTCGGCCATGCAGTCGCGAATCGCGCCAACGCCCGGGAACACCACCCGGTCGGCTTCGCGAATCACGCTGGCATCGCTGGTAATCAGCACCTTGCCGGCACCTACGTGCTCGAGGGCCTTGGCCACCGAGTGCAGGTTACCCATGCCGTAATCGATAACCGCGACGGTTTGCATTACAGGACGCCCTTGGTCGAAGGCATTTGCCCGGCCATGCGCTCATCCAGCTCCACAGCCATGCGCAGCGCGCGGCCGAAAGCCTTGAACACGGTTTCGATCTGGTGGTGGGTGTTGGTGCCGCGCAGGTTGTCGATGTGCAAGCTGACGAGTGCGTGGTTGACGAAACCCTGGAAGAATTCCTGGAACAGGTCGACGTCGAAGCCGCCCACGGTGGCGCGGGTGTAGGGCACGTGCATCTGCAGGCCTGGGCGGCCGGAAAAATCGATAACCACGCGCGACAGCGCTTCGTCCAGCGGGACATAGGCATGGCCGTAGCGACGGATGCCTTTCTTGTCGCCGATGGCCTTGGCAAACGCCTGGCCGAGGGTGATGCCCACGTCTTCCACCGTGTGGTGGTCGTCGATGTGCAGGTCGCCCTTGCTGACGATATCCAGGTCGATCAGCCCGTGACGGGCGATCTGGTCCAGCATGTGCTCAAGAAAAGGTACACCGATATCAAATCGGGCCTTTCCGGTGCCATCCAGGTTGATCGAGGCTTTGATCTGGGTTTCCAGAGTGTCGCGCTCGACGGACGCCTTACGTTCGGCCATCACCAGCTCCGCAAAATCATTGGGCGAAAAAGGCAGCCATTATAGGGGCGCGGGCGCCAAACAGAAACATCGGAGGGGATAAGACTGACGAGTTGAAGCGAGGAATGTAGGGGATAGACATGTGCATACAAGCAAAAGCCGACTCATTGTAGTGAGCGGGCTTGCCCCGCGCCGGGCTGCGTAGCACCCCAACATCTCTCACCGCAGCATCACGGTGAATCTATTGGGGTCGCTTCGCGACCCAGCGGGAGCAAGCTCCCTCGCCACAACAAGCCGGCTCCTACAGGGGTTTACATCAGTGGAACAGTACGGCGGTTTTCTGCAGGGTGACCCACACGCCCCACGCCAGCGGGATGCCCACTACCAGCCAGGCCGCAATGGCCAATGGCACGGTGCCGGACGCGGCTTTCCACTCCAGGGAAGTGGTGGCATCCGCGCCTTTGTCGTGGCCCAGCGCCTGTTCGGCGGCCAGTTCGGCGTCGGTCATGAAGTACTTGTCGGCCACCGGGCGAACCAGCAGGTTGCAGAGGAAGCCCAGCACCAGCAGGCCAGCCAGGATGTATAGGGTGATGTCGTAGGCGGCAGCGCGTTCCACGCCGATGCTCAGCTGATACTCACGCAGGTAGTTCACCAGCACCGGGCCCAGTACGCCCGCAGCAGCCCAGGCCGTCAGCAGGCGGCCGTGGATCGCGCCCACCATCTGGGTGCCGAACAGGTCGGCCAGGTAAGCCGGAACGGTCGCAAAACCACCGCCGTACATCGACAGGATGATGCAGAACGCCGCCACGAACAGCGCCACGTTGCCCAGGTGCCCCAGGTTCGGGATCAGCGCGTACAGGGCAAAGCCCAGGGCGAAGAACACGAAATAGGTGTTTTTACGGCCCAGGTAGTCGGAGAACGACGCCCAGAAGAACCGTCCACCGATGTTGAACAGGCTCAACAGACCGGTGAAGCCTGCCGCGATCGCCGCGATGGACGCCAGTTGACCGGCGTCCAGTTGGCCGAACGGCACATCCACGCCCAGCAGCTTGCCGCCGAACACTTCCTGCAGCAGGGGCGAGGCCATGCCGAGGATGCCGATACCGGCGGAAACGTTCAGGCACAGCACCAGCCATACCAGGCGGAATTGCGGGGTTTTCCAGGCCACGTTCACGTGGACGTGACGGTGGGTGATCATCGCATTGCTGGCTTTTTTCGCCGGCGCAGTCCAGCCCTCAGGCTTCCAGCCGGTCGGCGGAACACGGTAGGACAGCGCGCCACCGATCATGAACACGAAATAGATCGCAGCCATCACCAGGAAGCTCTGCCAGACGCCGACGCTGGTTGGCGTTGCGAAGTGGCCCATCAGTGCTGCCGCCAGGGGAGCGCCGACCATCGCGCCGCCGCCGAAGCCCATGATCGCCATGCCAGTGGCCATGCCGCGCTTGTCCGGGAACCACTTGATCAGGGTCGACACCGGCGAAATGTAGCCCAGGCCCAGGCCGATACCGCCAATGACGCCGGAGCCGATCCACATCAGCCAGATCTGGTGGGTATAGATACCCAACGCCGAGATCAACAGGCCGCCACACCAGCACAGTGCCGATACAACGCCAGCCTTGCGTGGCCCGGCGTGTTCCAGCCAGCCGCCCCAGATCGCTGCCGAACAGCCCAGGAAGATGAAGAACAGGGTGTAGATCCAGCCCAGCATGGAGATGGGCCAGTCGCATTGGGACGAGAAGACTTGCGCGATGAAGCTCATGTCCGGCGCGCAGGCGACCGGTGCGGTGATGCCCAGCGCCTTGGACAGCGGCAGCCAGAACACCGAGAAACCGTAGGCCATGCCGATGCACAGGTGAATGGCCAGGGCGGCCGGCGGAACCAGCCAGCGGTTGAAGCCTGGCTTGGCGATGATGCGCTCCTTGGACAGGAACGCAGGCTGTGCGGCAGTATGGCCTGCCGCAGTGCTAGTGCTCATTGGTGTTTCCCCCAGTTATTAGTATGTGCCCGTCAGGCGCTCTCTCCCTCGACCTTGCACGCAGAGCGTTGGCCGTTGTTGTTGAGTAAAGCTCCATTTAAACGCGACGCTATGTCGCAGACGACAGACGAACCTGCGCAGATTAGCACCAGTGGATGACAGAAAAACCAAACTGATATCACCTTTTTCGGGAAATCTGTTTTGTTTGACGCCAGAATCCCGTTCCTCGGGCGCTGGATACAATGTAACGATCCGGGCACTGACGTGAGCCGTCGGGCGTTATACTCTGCGGCTAAATTTTGAATTCGACATACAAGGACTCGCCCATGAAAGCGTTCGGCAAAATCCTGGGTCTGGTACTTCTCGGGCTGTTGCTGATCATTGTGGCCCTGGGCTTTGCCCTGACCCACCTCTTCGATCCCAACGATTACAAAGACGAGATTCGCCAGATTGCCCGCGACAAGGCCCACATCGAGCTGACGCTCAATGGCGATATCGGCTGGAGCCTGTTCCCCTGGCTGGGCCTGGAGTTGCATGAAGCCAGTGTGGCGACCATGACCAACCCGACCCAACCGTTCGCCGACCTGCAGATGCTCGGCCTGTCCGTGCGCGTGCTGCCGCTGCTGCGCCGAGAAGTGCAGATGAGCGACGTTCGCGTAGAGGGCCTGAACCTGCGCCTGAGCCGCGACAAGCAAGGCCACGGCAACTGGGAAGACATCGGCAAGAACGTGAGCGAGACCACTGCCGGCGCGCCGACGCCTGCTGAGAAACCTGCCGAAGCCGAGCCGGAGAAACCGCCGAAGCCAATCCGCCTGGACATCGACAGCCTGACCATCAACAACGCCCGCGTTGAATACAACGATGAGCAGACCGGCAAGCAATACAGTGCCGAAAGCATCCAGCTGAGCGCCGGCGCCGTGCACGAAGGCGCGAGCATCCCGCTGAAGCTCACCGCATTCCTGGGCACCAACCAGCCGCTGATGCGCGTCAAGACTGAGCTGAACGGCAACCTGCGCATCCAGCGTGCGCTCAAGCGCTACCAGTTCGAAGACATGAAGCTCAGCGGCGAAGCCACCGGCGAGCCCCTGCAAGACAAGACTGTGACGTTCTCCACCCAGGGCCAGTTGCTGGTAGACCTGGCGGCCAACATTGCCGAGTGGACCAACCTCAAGCTGTCGGCCAACCAGCTGCGCGCCCTGGGCGAAGTGAAGGTCAACGACCTGAACAAGACGCCGCAAGTGAGCGGTGCCCTGTCCATTGCCCAGTTCGACCTGGCCAAGTTCCTCGACAGCATTGGCCACCCGTTGCCGGCCATGGCCGAGGGCAGCCTGAGCAAAGTCGAACTGGTCAGCCGCCTCAAGGGCACGCCCACCAGCGTGGCCCTGGAAGACTTGAACCTTAAGCTCGACGGCAGCACCTTCACCGGCCGCGTTGCCGTGGATGATTTCGCCAAGCAGTCCCTGCGGGTGCAGCTCAAGGGTGACACCTTCAACGCCGACAACTACCTGCCGGCCAAGTCCGAGTCCGCCAAAGGCGCCAGCGCCGCACGCCAGGCGGAAGTGCAGAACAGCGAAGCCGGCGCCATGGCCGCCGGTGGCACCACCCCGCTGCCGGACGCCCCGACCAAAGGCGCCTGGAGCACCGACAAGCTGCTCCCCCTGACGCGCTTGCGCACCCTGGACGTGAACGCCGATTTGTCCTTCGGCCAACTGACCCTGAGCAAACTGCCGATCCAGAACGCCGCACTGAAAGCCTCCGGCATCGATGGTCAGCTCAAGCTCGACACCCTCAGCGGCGGGCTCTACAACGGCACCTTCCAGGCCAACGGCTCGCTCGATGTGCGCCAGGACATTCCGGTACTCGCGCTGCAAAGCCATATCAAGCAAGTGCCGGTTGAACGCATCCTGCAAGCCCAGGGGCAAAACCCGCCGGTGAAAGGCCAGATCACCCTCGACAGCAACCTGACCGGACGCGGCAACAGCCAGAAGGCGCTGATCGACAGCCTCAACGGCACGGCAAGCTTTGTGATCAACAACGGCGTGCTGCTCAACGCCAACCTTGAACAGCAACTGTGCACCGGCATCGCCCTGCTCAACCGCAAGTCATTGAGCACCACGCCACAAGGCAAGGACACCCCGTTCCAGGAACTGCGCGGCAACCTGACGTTCCGCAACGGCGTGGCCAACAACCCGGACCTGAAAGTCCGCATCCCTGGCCTGACCGTCAACGGCAACGGTGACATCGACCTGCGCGTGCTGGGCATGGACTACCGCGTTGGCATCATCGTCGAAGGCGACCAACGCGACGTACCGGACCCAGCGTGCCAGGTGGGCGCCAACTTCCAGAACATCGAAGTACCGCTGCGCTGCCGTGGCCCCCTGGAACTGGGTGCCAAGGCTTGCCGGCTGGACAAGGACGGCTTGAGCCAAGTGGCCATCAAGGCCGCAGGCAACAAGCTCAGCGAGAAGCTGGAAGAGAAGCTCGACAAGGTCAACCCGCAACTTAAAGACGCTTTGAAGGGCCTGTTCAAGCGATGAGAAACGAGCAGTTTTCAACGGCGGTGCTGGACTGGTACGACCGCCATGGTCGCCATGACCTGCCCTGGCAACAGGGCATCACGCCCTACCGGGTGTGGGTTTCGGAGATCATGCTGCAACAGACCCAGGTGAGCACCGTGCTCAATTACTTCGACCGTTTCATGGCCTCGCTGCCGACGGTCGAAGCCCTGGCGGCCGCGCCGGAAGATGAGGTGCTGCACCTGTGGACCGGCCTGGGTTACTACACCCGGGCGCGCAACCTGCAGAAGACCGCCAAGATCGTGGTGGCCGAATACGGCGGCGAATTTCCCAGGGATGTCGAGAAGCTCACCGAGCTGCCTGGCATCGGTCTGTCTACTGCAGGCGCAATCGCCAGCCTGAGCATGGGCCTGCGGGCGCCGATCCTCGACGGCAACGTCAAGCGCGTGCTGGCGCGCTTTACGGCGCAGGAGGGTTACCCGGGCGAGCCGAAGGTGGCCAAGCAGCTGTGGGCCACCGCAGAGCGCTTCACGCCCCACGATCGCGTCAACGCCTACACCCAGGCGATGATGGACATGGGCGCCACCCTCTGCACCCGCAGCAAGCCCAGTTGCCTGCTGTGCCCCCTGGAAAAAGGCTGCGAAGCCCACATGCTGGGCCTGGAGACGCGCTACCCGATCCCCAAGCCGCGCAAGACCATCCCGCAGAAACGCACGCTGATGCCGATGCTGGCCAACGCCGAGGGCGCGATCCTGCTTTACCGTCGCCCGTCCACCGGCCTGTGGGGCGGCCTGTGGAGCCTGCCGGAGCTGGATGACCTGCAAGACCTGGAACACCTCGCCAACCAGCACGCACTGGCGCTGGGCGCACAACAGGAACTGCCAGGGTTGATCCACACCTTCAGCCACTTCCAGCTGGCTATCGAACCCTGGCTGGTGCGGGTCGAGGAATCCGCCCATCACGTGGCCGAGGCCGACTGGCTCTGGTATAACCTCGCCACCCCGCCGCGCCTGGGCCTTGCCGCCCCGGTGAAAAAACTGCTGAAGCGCGCGGCCGATGTATTGAATGCAGGAGAGTCGTCATGACCCGCACCGTAATGTGCCGCAAGTACAAAGAAGAATTGCCAGGCCTGGAACGCCCTCCTTACCCGGGTGCCAAGGGCCAGGATGTGTTCGACCACGTCTCCGCCCAGGCGTGGGCCGATTGGCTGAAACACCAGACCCTGCTGATCAACGAAAAACGCCTGAACATGATGAATGCCGAAGATCGTAAATACCTGGCAGGCGAGATGGACAAGTTCTTTTCCGGCGAAGATTACGCCAAGGCCGATGGCTACGTTCCACCTGCTCAATAATTGATCAAAAACCGGGGTCAGCACGTAAGCGACGGTAATAATTAAATATTTTTCGAAAACTTGCTTGACGACCCCCTGAAAAACCCGTTTAATGCGCCCCGTTGCCCAGATAGCTCAGTCGGTAGAGCAGGGGATTGAAAATCCCCGTGTCGGCGGTTCGATTCCGTCTCTGGGCACCACCTTCAGCTTTCAGGTGGTGTCAACATCACGTGAAAGCACACAAAAAACCCGCCTAGTGCGGGTTTTTTGTTGCCTGAAAAAAATCGAACCCAAGCATTACGAGCCATTCGTAAAAAGGCCCGGGGCATTTCTGGTAAAGCTCTGCATATCACGTCCGGGTTCAGGTGACCCTGATGGAGTGATATGATTCCGCCAGCTGGGATTTTTCCTACAGCAGTATCAGACAAAAACTACTGACCGCATCTCAGCATGGTCAGCGTTCGGCGATCCAAACACGAAGTGCAGGCTAGAAAAGCATAGCGCCGCAAATGCTGCCGGGCATGCAACTCTTCCCCACTGGACGCCCGCGTAGCTCGTGATAACACCCATCATTGTCACCTTGGATTCATTTCGCTGGCACCACTCTACTTGGCCAGCCATTAGGGAAAAGCTCCTTTGACCGCCTTTTCGCCCCTCCCCTTAGTAGTCGATCTCGATGGCACGCTGCTACGCTCCGACTTGCTTCTGGAAACGGGCATGGCCTACGTGCGCCTTCAACCGTTAAAACTGCTCAAGCCCTTCGGGTGGCTGGCCAAGGGCAAAGCAACCCTCAAGGAAGGGCTTGCCTGCGCAACCAATATGGATATCAGCGTGCTGCCCTATGACCCGGAGGTCATTGCGCTGATCAAGCTGGAGCGCAGCAATGGACGCCGCATCGTGCTGGCAACCGCCAGCCACTACACGCTGGCAGAACGCATCGCAGAGCATCTGCAACTGTTCGACCAAGTGCTGGCATCTGACGGTGAACGGAACCTGTCTTCTCATCGCAAGCGCGACTTACTGGTTGAACACTACGGCGAACAGGGCTTCGATTACGTAGGCAACTCCAGCGACGACCTTCCTGTGTGGTCGAAAGCCCGCAAGGCCTACGTCATCAACCCGGAAAACGGCGTAGAGCGGCGCGCAAAAGCTCAAGGCAACGTCGAGCAAGTCATTCACTCCAATCCTGGGGGCGCCAAGGATTGGCTCAAGGCTCTACGCCTGCACCAATGGATGAAGAACCTGTTGATCTTCGTTCCGCTGCTGGCAGCCCATCAGCTCACCAATTTCACGCTGTTATGGCAGGGCATACTGGCCTTCATCCTTTTCGGGCTATGCGCCTCTAGCGTCTACCTGCTCAACGACCTGCTGGATCTTGCCGATGACCGCCACCATGCAACCAAGCGAAAACGCCCATTTGCAGCAGGACGCCTATCGATAAAGTCGGGACTGCTTACTTTCCCGCTACTGCTGATTGGCGCATTTTCCGGCGCCGCCTTATTGCTGCCCTGGCAGTTCGCTGCAACACTCCTGGCTTACTACGTCTTGACCCTGGCCTATTCGCTTTCATTGAAGCGACACATGGCAATCGACGTTATAGCCCTGGCGAATCTGTACACCATTCGCCTGATAGCTGGCGCGGCAGCATTCAGCCTCGCCCTAACCTTCTGGATGCTTGCGTTCTCAATGTTCATGTTCCTCAGCCTGGCACTGGTCAAGCGCTATGCAGAGCTGCATGAAGCGCGACACAAGGGGCGTACCGGAAAAACCCGAGGACGAGGCTACTACCCCTCGGACCTTGAAATGATCTCATCTCTGGGAGCAGCCTCCGGCTACCTCGCAGTGATGGTGCTTGCGCTGTACATCCATGACCAGACAGACAGCGGGTTGTACGCTCACCCCCAATTGATCTGGATCTCCTGCCCGCTGCTACTGTTCTGGATAACGCGCGTCTGGATGCTCACCCACCGCGGGCAAATGCATGACGACCCGGTAGTTTTTGCCATTCGTGATCGTGTCAGCCTGATAGTCGGCGCACTGTTCGGTCTCGTGTTCTGGATTGCAGCATGAGTGATCCCCTTTACTCGTGGGGACGGTTCCCCTACGCACCACAAACTGCGCACGCCTGTAGCTGGCGCAGCGAACTTCCAGGCCTGCTCACAGAGCTGGCCGAAGCCCATGGCAGCACCCTGCCTTATGGCAACGGGCGCAGCTATGGCGACAGCTGTCTTGCCTCCAGCAGTCAAGTTCTGCATATGCGCAGCCTGGACCGTTTTATCCATGTCGATTGGCAGCAAGGGATCGTGCTGGCCGAAGCCGGTGTCACGCTGGCCGAAATCCTCGCCATGGCGATTCCCAATGGCTGGTTCCTCTGCGTCACCCCCGGCACCCAGTTCGCCACCTTGGGGGGAGCCATTGCCAACGACGTACACGGCAAAAACCACCATGTGCGCGGCACCTTTGGCAATCACGTTCGGCGCTTTGGCCTATTGCGTCATGAACAAGGCATGCTGACCTGCTCCCCGACAGAGAATACCGATCTGTATGCCGCAACTATTGGCGGGTTAGGCCTGACCGGGATAATCGCCTGGTCGGAAATCCAGCTGATGCCCATACGCAGCAGCCAGATTGATAGCAGCGTGGTGCGCTTCAGCAACCTGGCAGAGTTCTTCACCCTATCCGCCGAACTGGACCCGCAACATGAGTACAGTGTCGCCTGGATAGACTGCCTGGCCAAAGGGGCTCACGCCGGACGCGGGGTATTCATCGTCGGTGACCATGCGCCATACGGCTCGCTGGAGGTCGATGCTCGCTCCAAGCTTCAGATGCCCCTCACGCCCCCTGTTTCACTGATCAACAACCTGTCGCTGCGTGCTTTCAACGAAGCTTACTGGCGTAGCCATCCCGCCCAGCGCACCTTCAAGCGCAGCAGTTACGACGCCTTCTTTTATCCATTGGATCGCCTGCTGTACTGGAATCGAATCTACGGCCGCAAAGGTTTTCAACAGTATCAATGCGTGATCCCCGATGCGACGGCGCAAGCGGCAACGGAAGAGCTATTGAGGGTGATTGCCGAATCAGGCCAGGGTTCCTTTCTTGCAGTGCTCAAGCGCTGTGGAGACATCGCCTCACCGGGCTTGATGTCATTCCCGCTGCCGGGCACTTCACTGGCCCTGGACTTTCCACAAAAGGCCAGCCTTGCAGCACTTTTCACCCGCCTGGACGCCATCGTCCTCGAGGCGGGAGGGCGGCTGTACCCCGCGAAAGATGCCCACATGACCGGCATCGATTTCCGCCAGGCGTACCCAGCCTGGGAGCAGCTTGAAGCCCTGCGCGACCCTTCTTTGATGTCCCGCTTTTGGAACCGAGTTATCACATGAAACGAGTTTTGATTGTTGGCGCAACATCCGCGATCGCCACAGCCTGCGCACGCCTGTGGGCAGAGCAAGGCGCGGAGTTTTTCCTGGTCGCCCGCGATAGCGAAAAACTTGAGCAGACCCGTGCCGACCTGCTTGCACGCGGAGCCAAAGTTGCCACTTCCCACACCATGGATGCTGCCGATTTTTCCAGTCATGCCGACATGGTTGAACAGTGTCGCGTGGCCATGCAGCAGATTGATATTGCCCTGATCGCACATGGGACACTGCCAAGTCAGCAGGCCTGCGAACAGGATGTGGAGCTAGCCCTCAGAGAGTTCGCCATCAACGGAACCTCCGTTATCAGCCTTCTCACCCTATTGGCAAAACAGTTCGAAACCCAGCATTGCGGGACAATCGCCGTGATCTCCTCGGTTGCCGGCGACCGCGGCCGCCCATCCAATTATCTGTATGGTACTGCCAAGGCAGCGGTCTCGACCTTCTGCGAAGGCCTGCGCGCCCGTTTGTACAAGGTCGGGGTACATGTGATCGATATCAAACCAGGCTTTGTGGACACCCCGATGACGCGAGGCCTGCCATTGCCCGCCCCGCTGGTGGTCAAGCCGGAGCAGATTGCCAAACGCATCGTCAAGGGCATTGAGAACAAGACAGACGTCCTGTACGCCCCTGGATTCTGGAAAGCAATAATGCTGATAATAAAGCTGGTACCACAGTTTATTTTCAAAAAAACAAACCTGTAAGTTTGTGGTTCACATCACCCTCAACTTTAGTCTTTCCATCATCAGACTGGCTTGCGACAGGACAAAGCTTTAAATGAATCACCTAAAGAAAGCCAACTCAACCTTGTTCTTTGTTTTCATAGCAGCCTTTATCTTCCTGTGCTTTTTCTTTTACGACGATTTATGGTCGGCTTTAGGCGTCCAAATAGTAAAACCCATCTTCAATGACACACGCGTCATTACGGCCGGGGCAGAGTCCTACTACCAAGGCTTCGACCCACTGGTCAACAACCCGATGATGTGGTCGAAGAACCCGATGAACTACCCAAGAGTTTGGCATACTCTTTTCTACTTCGGACTCAACCAAAGCCATACTCTGCTGATCGGCTATTTGATGCTGGCTTTTTACTTAGTCGCTATTTTCCTGCTACTCAGGGTCAGCAAAAACACACTTTCCAATTTTTTGATTACCTGTTGCGCGATATCACCTGCAGCCATGCTCGGTGTCGAAAGGGGAAATATTGATTTATTGATATTCCTGATGGTTACCGTGGCGGCAGTTTATGTAAATAAGCGCCCTCTACTTTCAGCATTGATCTTGATGGCTTCAACCGTTCTGAAAATATTTCCCTTTTTCTGCCTGCCGATCATTGTCCTGGCATCGAAAAAAAGAAACCTGATCAGGATTTTCATTATTTCAACCATCGCCTGCCTGGCCTACTTTGCCTTTACCTATCAAGATCTGATTCTGATCAGTCACTCCACGCCAAGAGCCGGCGACCTCTCTTACGGAAGAAGCGTTTTCGCAAATCGCTTGAAAGGGAATATCCCGGAACACTTTTCAATTTACGTTGACATCGTCATCAACACACTGTTCCTCATCGCGTCGGGGCTCGCATACTTTGTCAGTAAGAAGCTGCTGCCGAGCAACGCGCAAGAGTTCAACGCCCTGGAAGGGAAAGGCTTTTTTCTTACAGGCGCCCTGATTTACGTCGGCACTTTCTTTATTGGAAACAACTGGGACTATCGCCTGATTTTTCTGATGCTGACGATTCCAGCACTTGCATCCGCGCTGACTATTTTTTCAAGCCGCACAGCCCGGCTTTGCACACAGGTTTTTATCGCAGCTGTGCTGCTGTCATTCTGGTACCTGTTTTTTGCACGATACCTGGATAGTTTCCTGGCAGCGCGAATTGCCCTTTATTGCTTTGATGAGGCTGTCGACTGGGTGATCTATATTCTGTGCCTTTCTTTCCTCTTCAAATATTTGAGCCTTGGGTTTAAAAAATGAACTTAAACAGCAAGATACTATTACCAGGCGGGGCAGGCCTGGTCGGCCAGAATCTAATAGCCAGGCTCATAGCAAGAGGCTACAAAAACATCGTTGTGCTTGATAAGCATCGCGCAAACCTTGCTACGCTAAAGAAAACCCAGCCTACGATTGAAGCTATATATGCTGACTTGGCTGTCGCCGGGGACTGGCAACAACATTTTTCCGGTGCCGACGCTGTTGTCATGCTTCAGGCGCAAATTGGTGGAAACGATTTTCAAGAATTTGTGCGCAACAACATAGATTCCACACGACTCATACTTGAGCAGATCAAGGCTAATGACATCCCACGCCTTGTGCACATCAGTTCTTCTGTCGTTGTGTCTGTCGCGGATGACTTCTATACACAAACCAAGACAACTCAAGAGCAAATGGTACTGGAGAGCGGTATCCCTTGCCCGATACTGCGTCCGACACTGATGTTCGGCTGGTTTGATCGCAAGCATCTTGGTTGGCTTTCCCGCTTCATGAAAAAAGTGCCTGTATTCCCTATCCCGGGAGACGGACGCTACATGAGACAGCCCCTTTATGTTGGCGACTTTTGCAACATCATCATCAGTTGCCTTGAGTCATCTTCGGCCACCGGAATATTCAATATCTCGGGGCATGAAAAAATCGATTACATTGACATCATCCGTGAAATCAAACGCGCCACAAAAGTCAATACCATTATCGCGCGCATTCCTTATGCACTCTTTTATGGTCTGCTGTGGGTGTGGGCTATCTTTGATAAAAACCCACCCTTCACCACGCAACAGCTCGCGGCATTAAGCGCGAAGGATGAATTCGAAATCATTGATTGGCCGACACTCTTTGATGTTTCCTATACGCCGTTCTCTCAAGCTGTGGACGAAACATTCAACCATCCCATTTATAGCAAGGTAGAACTGGAGTTTTGAGTATGGGACAGCGCATTGCCGTACTCGGCGCAGGCCCCATGGGTCTCGCCGTGGCTTACCAACTGGCAAAAGATGGACATAAGCCTGTCTTGTTCGAAGCCGATGATCGTGTCGGCGGGATGACTGCATGCTTTGACTTCGGCGGGCTGGAAATCGAGCGCTACTATCACTTTCACTGCATTTCGGATCATGCATTCCTGGCCATGCTGGATGAGTTGGGCCTGGCCGGAAAAATGCGCTGGGTCGAAACCAAAATGGGCTATTGGTTCCAGAACCAGCTGCAGCCGTGGGGCAACCCTATTGCCTTGCTGAAGTTTCGTGGCCTCGGGCTGATCGCGAAAATTCGTTATGGACTCCACGCATTCCTGTGTACGAAACGCAACGACTGGACCCCGCTCGACAATGTCGAAGCTTCCGGATGGATTCGCCGCTGGGTCGGCGAACAAGCGTGGGAAGTACTATGGCGCCGCCTGTTTGACTACAAGTTCTACAACTATGCAAACGGGCTCTCAGCGGCGTGGATATGGAGCCGAATTCGCCGGATTGGCCGCTCTCGCTACAGTTTGTTCCGAGAAAAGCTGGGCTACCTCGAAGGCGGCTCAACGACACTGCTGCAGGCAATGAAAGCAGAAATCGAGGCGCTGGGCGGAGAGGTCCACTTGGGTGCAAAGGTCGATTGCGTCCACATTAGCGATGGCCAAGTCAACAGCGTAGAAGTTGCCGGTGTGCAACACGTCTTTGATAAGGTGATAAGCACTGTGCCACTGCCCTATGTGCCGCACATCATGCCGGGCCTGCCTGTTGAGATACTGGAAAAATTCCGCGCACTCAAAAACATCGCAGTCGTCTGTGTGATTGCCAAACTGCGCAAGCCACTCACTGAGAATTTCTGGCTGAACACCAATGATCCGGACATGGATATTCCAGGCCTGGTCGAGTACTCGAACCTTCGCCCACTGGATCAACCTATCGTCTACGTTCCGTTCTATATGCCAGGTGAACACCAGAAATTTTCTGAACCAGACCAAGTATTTATAGACAAGGTCCGTGCATACCTGCAAAAGATAAATCCTGAGCTTGGTGCTGACGACTTTATTGATATTCGCGCAAGTCGTTATCGTCATGCCCAACCTATCTGCGACCCGGCTTATCTGGACCATCTGCCACCCGCAGCACTACCAGTACGGGGATTGTGGGTTGCGGACACATCCTACTACTACCCTGAAGACCGGGGGATCTCTGAAAGCATTGGGTTCGGTAGGCAATTAGCCAAGGATGCTGCAGCGTGCTAAAGCAGTTCAGGTCAAAGCAATTCATAATGTTTTTGCTGGTCGGCGGCTTTGCCGCCAGCATTAACTTTGGATCGCGAATTATTTATAACCATTGGATAAATTTTTCAGCGTCGGTGGTAGCAGCCTATATAACGGGCATGATAACTGCCTTCATGCTCTCCAAGATTTTTGTCTTCACGGAGAGTACGCGGGCGGTTCATCATTCCATTATGTATTTCGTACTGGTCAACTTAATTGCTATCTTGCAGACACTCGCCATTAGTCTTTTTCTTGCGTATTACGCATTGCCCGCATTAGGCGTGACTCATTTCATCAAAGAAATATCGCATGCCGTAGGTGTCATTGTCCCCGTGTTCACCAGCTATTTGGGCCATAAGCACTGGTCGTTCAAGTAAGAACGACCACGGCCTGCCAATGAATCACAGCAAAGCTGATACTCAGCCATCCAGGGCGGGAGCGACCGATCACATGAGCGCTACCCGCCGCCCACTCACTTGAGCAAAAACACCATCAACGGGTTGTCGTTCAAGCGGCCTTCAAAACTCGGTGCCATCGTCTCCATGGGCGTCCCGCTCAACAGCGCGGCCTCCTTGCGCGCCACAATGACCCACGACGGCCGAGGCAGCGCCGCGAGCTTCTCAAGCTCGTTACGCCCGACAAACAGCGGCTGCTCGTCGTGATCCAGGTTCATCATGTAGCGCACCGCCCAGGTGTCTCGACCCAGGTCGACGAACACCAACGGCCCGGGCGTCGACACGCGAAGCGCTTCGACCTGGCCGACAAACTGCCGGGTATCGAACTGCAGGTCCTTGGCCGGCTCTACCACGGTCACCAGCAGCAACCATTGCGCCGCCAATGCGATCAGGCTGAGCCACACCAACCGGCCCGCCCGCCGCCACACGACCAACGCTGCCACTTGCAGGATCACCAGCACCCCGATCAGCAGCGGCAACGAAACGTCAGGCCAGTAACCATGCTTCTGCCACCCGTGCCGGCAGACAAACACCACAACCACGCACAACGCCGGTAGCGCGGCGACAAGCCATTCGTAGCATCGGCGCACGCCGATCAACCAGCCTTGCGCCTGGAGCAGCCCATAGGCGGCGACAGCGGCAAACATCGGTACCATCGGCAGAATGTAGTAGGCACGTTTGAAATGCGGCACCGACAGCCCGAGCAGAATCATCAGGCCGCAAGCGCCGAGACGCAGCATCAGCTGCAGATCATTATTTTCCCAGCGCTCAGGCCAACGATGACGCAGCGCAATCATGGTGGCCAACGCCAGCGGTACTACCGGGAAATAGCGATACAGGCTCAGCTGGAAGTAGAAGTAGAACGGCTCGCCAATCTCATCCAGGCGCCCTCCTACCTGCATCTTGAATACGGCGTCAGCGAAAGCATCGCCACCACTGATGCGCGCCAGCTTCATCAAGGCCCACCAGCACGCCGTGAGCAAGACCAGGCCGACGCCCCCATGGATCAACACCTGCTTGACCCGCTCCCCGGGCTTGCCCAACGCCCAGTACACACACACCACGCCGCACACCTCGATCAGCCCCAACGGCCCACGAATCGCGAACGCCAGGACAAACAGCGGGAATACCGCCAACTGCCTCAAGCGCGACCCTAGACGCTCACTACTGTGCAACAGGTAGAAACTGCCCACGCACAGCAGCGCGACCATCTGATCCAGGCACACCGAGCGCGACTTCTCGAGCAGCTGGGTCGTGAGCAACGTCAGCAAGACGGTGAGCAACGCCCAAGGGCGATTGGACGGCGCCAGCAAACGATAGATCAGGGCTACCACGCCCGCTGAGGCGAGCGCCGTGGGCAGCACGTTCGCCAAGTGATTCGGCGCGCCAAACAGGCGGGCAACTACAAAGCTGAAGAAGGTCGCCGTACCCGGATAATCCGCGTAAGGCTGGCCGTAGGTGGTGGGGAATAGGCTCGCGCCATGGCGAAACATTTCTTGCAGGAACAGCGCCCAGCGCCCGTCAAACCCTTGGGGCTGCTGGTCCCAGATGCCCAGGGTAAACAGCAACAAAGCCATCAGGAAAATGCCCAGGGACTCCAGGCGAAAGCGGTTGCGGTGGTCCATCGGCTGTCCTTTCAGGTTGGGTGCGCTGACGCATGTTGCCGATGGCAACCCTGAATAACGCCTGAACAAACCCGAACAATTGCGGGTTTACCGACCTGCGGGCCATACGAGCATCGGAATCAACCGGATGTAGAGTAGCTCCCCCACCAGCTCGATGAGGGTTTGCAGGATCACCACCGTTGCGGCCAGCCCACGCACGTCCTCGGGCAAAGCCAGCGCCAGCGGCAACACCACCAGTGAATTGCGGGTGGACGCGCTGAACGTCACCGCCCGCGCCGTCGTCGCAGGCAGTGCAAACAGCCGCGAAGCCAGCCCCCCCATCAACGGCGCCAGCAGCAAGAAACCGATGTACACCGGGACCACCGGCAACACCAGGGCAATATCCCGCACCACCGAGGTGATCTGCGAGCCAATCACCACAAACAGCACCAACGCCATTGCCGGCACCGGTAGCCAGGCCCAGGCGTCGCTCCACGCGCTGACAATCCTGGATCGTCGCGCCAGGGACGTGGTCAGCACAGCCAACACCATGGGCACCACAATCAGCAGCAGGAATGCCTCGACAAACGGCCCGACCGCCACCACCACTTTCGATTGCGCCCCAAGCATGAAACCCAGGTACACCGGCAACAACGCCAATTGCAGCAATAGCAACACCGGCGTCGCCGCCAGCATCAACCGCGAATCGCCCTTGCCGATATGGGTGAACACCACCACGTAATCGATACACGGCGTGAGCAACACCAGCAAGGCCCCAACCAGCAGTGCCGGGCGCTCCGCGAGCCCACGGGTCAACACCCAGACCAGCAACGGCACAAGAATGAAATTGGCCAGCAGCAGGGCGGATATGAAGCGCTTGTTACTCAACCCTTCGCGCAAATCAAGAAAGGGTATTTGCAGGAACATGGCGTACATCAGCATGACGATAGCCGGCGTGATCAGCGTGCCTAGACCATGAGCCACAGAAGGAACAAGCAGGCCGAACAGGGCGGCCAGGAAGACGGTGGCGAAGTAGACGGGGATCTGATTGCGCTCGAGGGTGTCGCGGGTCATTGGCTGACTCTGCTGGATCGAAAGAACATCAGCCTAAGCATGCGGCAGGCCAAGGTCGAGCAACGCACGTTTTTTTTGCGCAAAGGCTCCGCCAAATTTGCTAATTTCGGGGAACTGATAAAAAAGCGCGCGGGCCTTCAAACCCACATTGAAAGCGCACATACCGAGCCGCCCTATGAATCTGCCAGCCCAACCTGCCCCCGAAACCTTTCGCGAGCCCGCTGCCGACGGCCACCTCCTCGGTGGTTTTACCTGGCGCCATGTCCGCACAGACCTGACGCGCCCCGTCGTGATCATCAACGCCGCCACCTCCGTACGCTGCCGCCATTACTCACGCTTTGCCGATTACCTGTTTGCCAACGGCTTTGACGTCATCACGTACGACTACCGTGGCATCGGCGAGTCACGGGCCGGCTCGCTGCGGGGGTTCAAGGCGTCATGGTCGGATTGGGGCGTTCTGGATTTCGAAGCGATGTTGCAGCGCGCGCAGCGGGAGTTTCCCGGGCAGCCGATTGATGTGGTCGCGCACAGCTTTGGCGGGTGTGCCGCGGGGCTGGGTGCCTCAGGGGCGGCAATTCGACGGATCGTGACGGTGGGCGCACAGTTCGCCTACTGGCGTGATTACCAGGCGAGCGGACGCTGGAAAATGTTCGGCAAATGGCATGTGGTGATGCCACTGGTAACGGCCGTGTGCGGGTACTTTCCCGGCAAGCGCATGGGTTGGCTGGAAGACACGCCAGCCGGCGTGGTACGGGACTGGAGCACGCCAACGGCCACCTATGAAACACGACCCAGCGGGCGCGCCCTGGCAGACTTGCCCTTCGCCCGGGTGAAGGCACAGGTACTGGCGATCAGCATCACCGACGACCCGTTCGGAACAGTGGCGGCTGTCGACCGCTTGCTGGGGTATTTCAAGAACAGCGAACGCACTCACTTGCGCATCGCCCCGCAGGATATTGGCGAAAAAGAGGTCGGGCATTTCGCGTTTTTCCGCAGCCAGTATCAGGACCGTTTATGGCCAATCGCACTGGCGTGGCTGCAACAGGGCGAGTTGGCGCACGGCACGCCCGGGCACAGGGTGACGGAACGCGCCTAGAAGCCCTTGGGATTTACGCCAACCTGCGCTTCAATACGCCACCCAGATACACACCTCAGGACGTTGAGCCCATGGCTTCGCCGAACAAGCAGCAAAAACGCGCCCACCGGGCAAAGGCCAAGGCCAAGCAGAACCGCACCCAACGCGCCGTCGCGACCAAGCCGGACGCCTTTGCCGGCGATGACAGCCGCATTGACCTTGAGTCAGTGGATTTGACCGAGTTGTTCGTAGAGATGCGCACCGCCGGCGAGACCAGCCAGCAGGCATTGTGTGCCGCATTCCTGTCCCACCCGTTGCTGGCCGTGGTGTTGGAGCAGGAAGGCGAAGAGGAAGCCACCGATTTCATTCTGGCGGCGTTGATCGAGTACCGGCAGTGGGTCACCGACACCGAGGATGAAGCCGCAGCGCTGGCGTGGATTGAGTCGCCGCAGTTCCAGGCGGACTACGTCGCAGCCTCCCAGGCCCTGACACAACCCTAACCCTGTAGGAGCCGGCTTGCCGGCGATAGGGCCCTTGAGGACGCCATCGCCGGCAAGCCGGCTCCTACAGTGAGGTGTCAATTAAGTACCGCAGCACCCACGCGCTGGGCCTTTCGACGGCTCGACACAATCAACCCAGCCAGCACCACCAGCAAGCTCAAGATTCCGGTCGCGATGATCTCGACCCGATGCGCTTCCTGGAACAGCATGATGGTCAGCGTGCCCACGATGAACACCATCACCGCGTAGGTCAGGCCTGGGAACAGCCACATCTTGAAGACAATCTTCTCACCCGCCGCCGTACGCTTCTGGCGCATGCGCAGTTGCGAGACCGCGATCACCAGGTACACCAGCAGCGCAATGGCGCCGGAGCTGGCCAGCAGGAATTCGAACACCGCCGCAGGCGCCACGTAGTTGGCGAATACCGCCAGGAACGCTGCACCGGTCGATAGCAGAACCGCCCAGTAAGGCGTGCCGCTCTTGTTGGTGCGCTTGGCCACGGCCGGGGCGTCACCGCGACGGCCCAGGGAAAACAGCATGCGCGATGCGGTATACAGCGCCGAGTTGAGGCAGCTGGTCACGGCAACCAAGACCACCAAGTCGACAATCAACTTGGCATTTGGGATGCCCATGCGTTCCAGCACGGTCTGGTAGGAGCCAACGGCTGCCAGGGTCGGATCGTTCCATGGCACCAGGGACACCACGATGAAGATCGACAGCAAGTAGAACAAACCGATCCGCCAGATCACTGAGTTGGTGGCCTTGGTGATTTGCTGGCCCGGGTTCTTCGACTCTGCGGCCGCGATGGTCACGATCTCGGTGCCCATGAACGAGAACATGGTGGTCAGGATCGCGGCCAATACCGCGCCCATGCCGTTTGGCATGAAGCCTTGGGTGTCGAACAGGTGCGAAACGCCGCTGACCTGGCTGGTGGGCAAGAAGCCGAAAATCGCGGCCAGACCCAGGATCACGAAGCCGACAATCGCCACCACCTTGATCAACGCGAACCAGAACTCGAACTCGCCGTAGTTCTTCACGCTGAACAGGTTGGTGGCCGTCAGCAACAAGGTAATGACCAGGGTAAACACCCAGATGGCCACGTCAGGGAACCAGGCATGCAGGATGGTTGCGGCGGCGTTGGCTTCCAGGGGAATCACCAACACCCAGAACCACCAGTACAGCCAGCCGATGGTGAAACCGGCCCAGTGACCGATCGCGCGGTCGGCATAAGTAGAGAACGAGCCGGTGTCGGGAGACGCCACGGCCATTTCGGCCAGCATGCGCATCACCAGCACCACCAGCGTGCCCGCTGCGGCATAGGCCAGCAGTACGGCGGGGCCGGCGGCAGCAATCGCGTGGCCAGAGCCGACAAACAAACCGGCACCAATAACGCCGGCAATCGACAGCATGGTGACGTGGCGCGGTTTGAGCCCCTGTTCGAGGTCATTGGAGCTTTGCGTACTACTCATTGACACACCTTTGCGAGGAATTGCGAAAACGGTCCGCCCGGCCTGCAGTCTTTCTCGTGAAAAGAATCCAACAGGGCGTTCTTTATTTTTTACGCAAGATTTGCGCCAAAATGTTACAGAGCCGCAATTGACGCGGGCTGCAGCGCACTTCAACAGCAATCGCAAGTCCTTGAGAACAATGGCATTCCGCTATAGCGTTACCGTGCGACCCACTTTAAAGACGAACGAGCGCACCAAAAACACACACAAAAAGTGCGTGACGCCCCATAAAAGGGCTGATATGCACCGTTTGCCCGGTTAACCCTTCCAACCCCCGTCCAAAGCTGGCACCATCGCGCCCTTTTTTACGCGAAACCTGTGGTTTTCCGGGTTCAAACGGCTGTTTGGTTGTTGATGGCGCGACACGCTGCTGTGCCGATGCGACACCCTGCCGCAGACCACCCGTTTACCGTCCGCAGCGCTGTTGGCTGTCATCCAAACCCTATGCTAGCTTGGCGCCTCGCCAGGAAGGCGGCCCAACAGCGAAGAACGCAACGAACACATTGAGGACCCCACATGGCTGAGGCCACGCCCGCGCTTGAAATCCGCAACTTGCATAAACGCTATGGTGAGCTGGAGGTACTCAAAGGTATCTCGCTGACCGCTCGCGACGGCGACGTGATCTCGATCCTGGGTTCCTCCGGTTCCGGCAAGTCCACCTTCCTGCGCTGCATCAACCTGCTGGAAAACCCGCACCAGGGCCAGATCCTGGTGGCCGGCGAAGAACTCAAGCTCAAGGCCGCCAAGAACGGCGAACTGCACGCCGCCGACGGCAAGCAGATCAACCGCCTGCGCAGCGAAATCGGTTTTGTGTTTCAAAACTTTAACCTGTGGCCGCACATGAGCATCCTCGACAACATCATCGAGGCCCCGCGTCGCGTGCTCGGCCAGAGCAAGGCCGAAGCCATCGAAGTGGCTGAAGCCTTGCTGGCCAAGGTCGGCATCGCCGACAAGCGCCACGCCTACCCCGCGCAATTGTCCGGCGGCCAGCAACAACGGGCGGCCATCGCGCGCACCCTGGCGATGCAGCCCAAGGTCATCCTGTTTGACGAGCCCACTTCCGCCCTTGACCCGGAAATGGTCCAGGAAGTACTTAATGTGATCCGCGCGCTGGCCGAAGAAGGCCGCACCATGCTGCTGGTCACCCACGAGATGGGCTTCGCCCGCCAGGTTTCCAGTGAGGTGGTGTTCCTGCACCAGGGCCTGGTCGAAGAGCAAGGATCGCCACAGCAGGTGTTTGAAAACCCGCTTTCGGCGCGCTGCAAACAATTCATGTCCAGCAACCGCTAACGGAGCAACATGCATGCAGAACTATAAAAAATTCCTTCTGGCCGCGGCCGTCTCGATGGCGTTCAGCGCCACGGCCATGGCAGAAACCTTGAAAATGGGGATCGAAGCGGCCTACCCGCCGTTCAACAATAAGGACGCCAGCGGCAACGTCGTCGGCTTCGACAAAGACATCGGCGACGCCCTGTGCGCCAAGATGAAAGTCGAGAAGTGCGAAGTGTATGTGTCCGACTGGGACGGCATCATCCCGGCCTTGAACGCCAAGAAGTTCGACTTCCTGGTGTCCTCGCTGTCCATCACCGATGAACGCAAGCAGGCCGTCGACTTCACCGACCCGTACTACTCCAACAAGCTGCAATTCATCGCGCCCAAGGCCACCGCAGACTTCAAGACCGACGCCGCTTACCTGAAGGGCAAGACCATCGGCGCCCAACGCGCGACGCTGGCCGGCACCTACCTGGAAGACAAGCTGCCGGACACCACCGCCAAGCTGTATGACACCCAGGAAAACGCCTACCTCGACCTGACGTCCGGCCGCCTCGACGGCATCCTCGCCGACAAGTACGTGCAGTACGAATGGCTCAAGAGCAAAGACGGTTCGGCCTATGAGTTCAAAGGCGACCCGGTGGTAGAGAGCGACAAGATCGGTATCGCCGTACGCAAGGGCGACCCGCTGCGCGAGCGCCTGAACAAAGCCCTGGCAGAGATCAAGGCAGACGGCACCTACAAGAAGATCAACGACAAGTACTTCCCGTTCAGCATCGAATGACCTGAGCGACTTGCCCGACGCGCTCACCTGAGCGCGTCGGCTTCTAGCAATGCCTTGCGATATGAAAACACCATGAATTTCGACCTCTACGGATTCGGCCCGGCGCTTGCCGCTGGCGCGCTGATGACCGTCAAACTGGCGCTCACGGCCCTGTGCCTGGGGCTGGTGCTGGGCCTTGCCGGCGCCTTGGCCAAGACTTCCCCGTACAAGCCACTGCAATGGCTGGGCGGTGCCTATTCGACGATCGTTCGCGGCATTCCCGAATTGCTGTGGGTGCTGCTGATCTACTTCGGCACCGTCAACCTGATGCGCGCCCTCGGTGAATTCTTCGGCAACCCCGACCTTTCCCTCAGTGCCTTTGCCGCCGGGGTCATCGCCCTGGGCCTGTGCTTTGGCGCCTACGCCACCGAAGTGTTCCGTGGCGCAATCCTCGCCATTCCCAAGGGCCACCGCGAAGCGGGTGTGGCGCTGGGGCTGTCGAAGCTGCGGATTTTCACCCGGTTGATCATGCCGCAGATGTGGCGCATCGCCCTGCCGGGCCTGGGCAACCTGTTCATGATCCTGATGAAGGACACCGCGCTGGTCTCGGTGATCGGCCTTGAAGAAATCATGCGTCATGCGCAGATCGGCGTGACCGTCACCAAGCAACCGTTCACCTTCTTCATGGTGGCGGCCTTCATGTACCTGGGCCTTACCGTGCTGGCCATGACCGGCATGCACTTCCTGGAAAAACGCGCCGCCCGCGGCTTTGCAAGGAGCACCCAATGAGCGGTGACTACAGCTGGCTGTCGCATTTCGACCTGGGCCTGAACTGGGCCGTGATCATCAAATGGCTGCCCAAACTCGCCCAAGGCGCAACCCTGACCCTGGAGTTGGTGGCCATTGCCGTGATCGCCGGCCTGTTGCTGGCGATTCCGTTGGGCATCGCCCGCTCGTCGCGCCGCTGGTACGTGAGCGCCCTGCCCTACGCCTACATCTTCTTCTTCCGTGGCACGCCGCTGCTGGTGCAACTGTTCCTGGTCTACTACGGCCTGGCGCAGTTCGACACGGTGCGCGAAAGCTTCATGTGGCCCTACCTGCGCGATCCGTTCTGGTGTGCCACCGCCACCATGACCCTGCACACCGCCGCGTATATCGCCGAGATCCTGCGGGGCGCCATCCAGGCCATTCCGCCGGGTGAGATCGAAGCGGCGCGCGCCCTGGGCATGTCCAAGCCCAAGACGCTGTTCTACATCATCCTGCCTCGCGCCTCGCGCATCGGCCTGCCGGCCTACAGCAACGAAGTGATCCTGATGCTCAAGGCCAGTGCCCTGGCCAGTACCGTGACGCTGCTGGAACTGACCGGCATGGCGCGGACCATCATTGCCCGCACGTACTTGCCGGTGGAGATCTTCTTCGCCGCCGGCCTGTTCTACCTGTTGATGGCCTACATTCTGGTGCGTGGCTTCAAACTGCTGGAACGCTGGCTGCGCGTCGATGCTAGCCAAGGACGCTGAGGCACGCTTCCAGGCACTGGACGCGTTCCTGATCGAGCACCAAGGGCTGTGGCGACCACGGCCCTTCACGCACCAGCACTTGCCCTGGGAAACCGAGCATCCGGAGCTCGCCAGGTGGCTGCGCCAACGCTCGTTAGACGACGCCGAAACCAGTCACAACCAACCCCATGACCTGCCCGCGCCGGCACCTTTTCCACAGCTGGCCGCCACAGCCCGCCAGCTCAGTGCTGTGGATAAGTTATCGACGCAGCCCTTGGCGCCTGCTCATCGTCGCTTGAACGTCGATGTGCCCGGGCGCAAGTGGCAACAGATCGAAGCCTTCGGCGCCGCCCTGACCTTCACCGACACACCCCGGCACTGGCTGGACTGGTGCGCCGGCAAAGGTCACCTCGGCCGTCGCCTGTTGCAACCCGGCCAGCGACTGACCTGCCTGGAATACGATCCAGCGCTGATTGCCGCAGGCCAGGCCCTGAGTGATCACCATCACTTGCCCGCGACCCACACCCTGCAAGACGTCATGGCGAACGTGGCGATAAGCCCCGAGCACACCCCCGTTGCCCTGCATGCCTGCGGCGATTTGCACGTGCGCCTGTTGCAGTTGGCCAGCGCCGCAGGCTGCAAACAACTGGCAGTGGCGCCCTGCTGCTACAACCGCATCGGTGCCGAGCGCTATCAAGCGCTGTCCGCTGTGGGACGTGCTTCGGCCTTGCAGCTGTCAGTGGATGACTTGGGCCTGCCGTTGAGCGAAACCGTTACGGCGGGCGCACGGGTGCGCCAGCAACGCGACGTGTCGATGGCCCGGCGCCTGGGGTTCGACCATCTGCAACGCCAGTTGCGCGGGTGTGACGACTACCTGCCCACCCCCTCCCTGCCCGCCAGTTGGCTGGGCAAGCCGTTTGCCGAGTACTGCCAGGCCCTGGCAACCCTCAAAGGGTTATCCACAGGCGAGCAGGATTGGGACGCGCTGGAAGCCCACGGCTGGCAGCGCTTGGCGCAGGTGCGCAACCTGGAACTGGTGCGTGGGCTGTTTCGGCGCCCACTGGAGATGTGGCTGGTGCTGGACCGGGCACTTTTCCTGAAGGAAGCAGGCTACATGGTTGAAATAGGCACCTTCTGCGAACCGGCCCTGACCCCGCGCAACCTGATGGTGCTGGCCGAGCGCGATTAAGGGGCAAACTCTTCGTGTTGCGCCCTGTGGATAACTCTGTTGATGAATTCTTTACGGAGGCTGTAGCCATCAGCGCTACAGCCCAAAAGGCCTGCTGGTCATTTTTTGTTCATAAAATAAAATGCACGCAAAACAGGCAGTTGCAGCGTGTTGAGAACGGCTCCACAAAATGGCTGTTTCGTGACAGGCCCAACCAACCGATTGTGCATAAGCATCGCGCGCTAAGCGTATAAACGCGCTTCAGACGGTTTTTTTGGGCGCCTTCAACACCCGGCACAGGTCGTTGATATCGTCACACGCCAGGCTGATCGTTGGGCTGTCCAACGGGTCGGTGCCAAAGGCCAGGGCTTCGCTGATCGCCGCGTCGTGATGCACTTCCATCGGGGCACTGCCCAAGCGCTGCTTGAAGGCTTCGAGCATGTCCAGGCTGAAGGCATTGTCCTCATCCAGTTGGTTGATCACGTAATGAACACGCGGCGCCTTAGGGTGCGCCAGGTACGGCGCGAGCAATACCTCCATCTGGTCGAGGGTGCCCAGGGAAGCGGCATCCGCCTGCGCCACGACCACCACCACATCGGCGATGCTCAGCGCTTGATGGAAATACACGTTATTGCCGGCCTGCGTATCGATGATCAACGTTTGCCGCTCGTTCAGGCCAAGGTCCGCCACGTGCCGCGCCAGCCAACCGGTTTCCTGCTTGAGCCAGCGGTGCAGGTTTTCCTGTTGTTGCTCGGTGGTGTCACCAAAGGCAATCATCTGGCAGCCGGCGAAACCGGCTTGTTGAAGTGGGCGCCACTGGCCGTGTTGCAGGCTGGTGCGCCCGATCCCCGGCAACGCTGCGCTCACCCCGAAGTGATGGCGCAAGGCGTTTTGCGGGTCCAGGTCCAGCGCGACCACCGATTCGCCCTGGCGCTGCAAGCCGCTGCTCAACGCCGCCGCCAGGGTGCTGCGACCCACGCCGCCATTGATCGACACCAACGCTACGACTTTCGGGCGCTGCGCCATCACCTGCACCGGCGGGGCGTGTTCATTGGCACTGGGAGGGGGAAAGGGGGTGCCGTCATCGACGGGAATGCTGCCAAAGAAATGCAGGCGCGCATTCAATCCTTGGGGATCTCGGGCGACATCCTTGCCTAGCAGACAGAAAATTCGATCAGTAAGGCTCATGGCCTGAACTCCACACGGCGCATCTTAAAGACGTGAGGGGTCGGCAAGAAAGGCGAGGGCTTACCGCAGGTCTTTTTGTGTGCGTCTCTGTGCAAGCATTCTGTTACAGGCCCATCAAAGTGTCATTATTTTGGTGGTATAGCTGCCTATTTTTTAGACAGGCGGCAATTCGTCAAATTACTGACCGACAGTGATCGGATCGTACGGCGTTTGCAGGTCCCGCTCGGGAATCTCCCAAATCAACAGCTTGGGCGGCGTCTGTTTGAACGCCGGGCTCTCGAAATAGGCTTTGGCCGCGCCGGAAAATTCACCGCCGTCTTTGCTGAAATTACCCACCGGCGCATTCAGGGCTTTTTGCAGGAAGCCGACGAAGTTGGAATTGCGCGAGAACGACGTGCCGATCAGCGCCACATTCGGCAGGCCCGCGTCGCCAAACAGGTCATCGGCATTGCTGGTGGTACCGCCCGTTTCATGGGCGCTGCTCGCCGCGACCGACTCCCCTGGCGGTTGCAACTTCGGCGGCAGCCAATCCAGGCCGGCCAGGCGCACCAGGTCACCGGGACGCACCGCGAGCGGCGCCTGGGTGATGTCGAACGCCTGCTCCGGCGTGGCCTGGATGCCGCGCTGCTGGATGCGCTGCGCCAGGGCCTTCGCACCGGCGTTGGAGCCGATCTCGCTCCAGTGGGTGTCGGTGCGCAGATACGCCTCAGCGCCCAAGGGTTTCAGGGTGTCGGTCAGGTCCAGCGCGGAAACGCCAGCGGCCTGCAACACACCGGTCCAACTCTGAATCCGGCTGTCGAGCACAGCTGGGCGGTACAGACCACAACGCTCGGCGGCAGCAATGCGGCTCTTGTCTGGCACCACCACCACTTGCAGGTCGATGCCTCTGTTGCCCAGCTGCTTCTGGAGGTCGATCACGGCCTGGGCCTTGGTCTGCGCGTTGGCCTCGGCGTGGCGGTTGATGCGCAGTTCATCGCTGATAAACAGCCAGCCCGGGCAGCCCTGGCGCACACGCGGCCCGGTGTCGCCAAACGCCAGCCAACTGCCGCCGCGCTCAAGGTTAGCGGCCTGGATCGCCATCGGCGCCTTGGCCAGCTCCTTGGCAAACCGATGGGTTACATCACCGTGCAGCAGCATATCGCTGTCGACCTTCGCCGGCAGGAAACTGATCGGCCCTTTGACCATCAGCCAGGCACAGGACAACAGCCCCGCCGCCAGGAAAGGCACCAGCACCCAGGCCGCCAGCGGGCTGGTACGAACGGCCACTTCACTCGGTGGCGTCGGCGCGGTAGGAGCAGGCATGGTCGGGCGTCCTTAGAACTGAAAGTACAGAAACGGTACGGCGTCGCGGCTGGCAATCAGCGCGAACGACAACACAAACCCGGCCACCGGCCACAACGAGGCCGCCACCACAAACCACGGCTGCGTGCCAAAGCGCTGCTCGCAGCGCACCTGCCAGATCGGCGCGATGATGCACACCAGGCCCAACAACGCGGCCATGCCATGGGCCGGACGCAGGGCCACGGCCATCGCATCACCCAGGCCCATGCCGTGCAGGCCGAACTGGCCGGCGTACATCGTCAGCGCCGAGTGGAAGTCCGGCGCGCGGAACAAGGTCCAGGCCAGGCACACAAACAGCAGCGTGAGGATGTGCGACAGCACCGGCGGAATGCTCGGCAGGCTCGACCGCGACCACGCACGGTCAACACACAGCGCCACGCCGTGGGCCGAACCCCACAGCAGGTAGTTCCAGCTGTCGCCGCCGTGCCACAACCCGGCAATCGCCATGGTCAGGAACAGGTTGCGATAGGTGCGCCACACGCCGTCACGGTTACCGCCCAGGGCGATGTACAGGTAGTCGCGCAACCAGCTGGACAACGACAGGTGCCAGCGCCGCCAGAAGTCCTGGATGCTGCTGGCCAGGTACGGCCGGTTGAAGTTTTCCGGGAAGTGAAAGCCCAGCATCAGGCCCAGCCCAATGGCCATGGCGCTGTAGCCGGCGAAGTCGAAGAACAGTTGCAGCGAATAGGCCAGGCAACCGATCCAGGCGTCCACCAGGCTGGGGTTTTCCAGGTGAAACGCGATGTCGACCAGGGGCGACAAGGTGTCGGCCACCAGCACTTTCATGCCCATGCCGATCATGAAGCGCCGCGCGCCCAGGGAAAAATTCGGCCAGTTGAAATAACGCTGGTTCAGCTCGCGGCGAACCCAGTCGTAACGGATGATCGGGCCCGCAATCGAGTGCCCGAACATCGAAATGTAGGTGGCGTAATTGATGAAGCTACGCTCCACCGGCACCGTATGACGGTGCACGTCCACCAGGTAGGAAATAGCCTGCAGCACGATGAACGACAAGCCGGCCGGCAAGGCCACGCGCTGCCAATCGAGCGGCATGTAGCCGTACCAGGTGATCACCTCGCTCACGGTGCCCGCGACGATGTTGGCGTACTTGTACCAACACAGCACCGCCGTGTTGAACACGATCAACGCGATCAACAGGCGCACCCGGCCTTTGCCGTCCTCACGGGAGCGGTCCACCAGCAAGCCGCCGACCCACGCCACCACGGTCAACACCATGTGCAGGAACAGGAACAACGGGCTCAACCAGCCGTAGAACAACCAGCTGCCGATCAACAGGATGACGTTGCGCCAGCTCGGACGAGCCAGGGCATAGATCAACAGGAAGGCCGGCAGGAACAGCGTGAGGAATTCGAGTGAGGCAAAGACCATGGTGGGTTCGGGCCCGATCAGTTAGCGAGCGTGTCAGGCGCGAACAACAACCTGGTACCGGCAGCGGATGGCAATGCCAGCACGCTGTAGCGCTCGCCGGCCTTGAGGGTGAACGTCAATGGCTGGCCGGTTGGCGTACCCGCGCACTTGAGCTGCACCGACAGTTCCACCGGGTTGATCATGCGACGTTGCACCGAACCTTCGGCGGCTTTCTTGAACAGTTCGGCCTTTTGCGCCACGGCTTCAAGGCTGGCGTCGGCGCACGCGGCGTCGGCGTTGACGAAGGCCAGTGAGGCCTTCAACGCGTTGAAGTCGTCCGGTTGCTCGTGGATCACCAACTGGCGAATACCGCCTTTGGCATCGGCCACTGCGATCACCGTGGCGAATTCGCCCGGGGCCACGGTGACCGCCAGATCAGCGGTTTTGCCGCCCTGGCTCAACACACCCTTGATCGGCGCAGTGCCCCCCGATACCGGCAGGTAGTCGGAAACGAGCTTGTCGCCGCCCAGCACCAGGCTGGCCTTGGACCCGTCGGCCACCAGCTTCAACTCGCTGCTGGTGCCGTTGGCAAAGCGCAGGAACGCCGAGTCTTTTTCCGGCCCGGTGGGGTACAGCGGGATGTCAGCGCTGTAGGCGCTGACGCTGGCGAGCAAGGTCGCCAGGCCCAAGGAAATGCGCTTCATCACTTGGCTCCCTTCACAGCGTCAGCCGGCAATGCCGACAGCGCGCCGCCGATGGCCTTGGCCCACTTCTGGTAGCCGTCGATGGTGAAGTGCTGGCCGTCGGTGGTGATCCACTCGCCCGGCTTGGAGAAGGTCAGCGAGTCGATGTAGGTGCACGGCGCGACGTTGGTGGCCAGGAACGACGACATCAGCTTGGTGCGCGCGTCATCCTTCTTGTACATAGTGCCGACCTTGCCCCAGGCCGGGCCGACCCACACGCACTTGGTGCCGGTTTCGCTGATGGCCTTGGTCAGGGACGTCACGCTTTTCCACGCCCAGACTTTCGGGAACTGCGGGTCCGGGTAGGACGCCATGGTGTCGCCAATGATGATCACGACGAGGTCGGGCTTGTCTTTGGCGATCAGGTCCTTGACCGGCGTGGTGCTCATGGCGTTCTTGCCGAACACCTGTGGCTTGGCGCCCGGCAGGTTCTCAGCACCGCAATCGACTTTCTTCGGCACGATCCAATCGGCCGCACCGGCACCGCAGGCGCCGATGGTGTGGACCTTGGCGCCTTGCGCCGTCAGGTTGGCTTGCAGCGGGTCAAGCAGGTGGTCGGGAAAGCTCAAGTGGCTTTCGCCCAGTACCAGCAGGGTCAGGCCGGCAATCGCGGAAACAGGCATGGATGACTCCTATCAATCAATTCGAATACGGGGAACGGTAAGGGCTGACCGGCAGCGGCATAGGTCCACTCAGGTCTTCAAACAGGTAGCGCAGGTACGCGTTGCCGACGTACTGGCGATAATCCTGGGCGTTGTCGACACCGACTTCGCCACCCAGGTAAAAGCGCGAGCTGAGGCGGTATTCGGCAGCCGCGTTGAGGCTGTAGCCGATGCCGGTCTTGCTGCTGCTGTCGTATTTCTGGGTGGGCGCATTGGCTTGCAAGCGACTGTCCGTCGGGAAGTAATCGGCGCCATCTTGCGCGATATGCTGCACGCCCACCGAACTTTTCAACTCGTAGCTGAAACGGTCGAAGCTCTGTGCCCAGCGAACCGGCACGGCCAGGGAGAAGAAGCGTTGCGGGCTGAAGTAGCCGCCCTGCCCGTAGGTGTAGAAACCCTGGTTGTCCTTGAAGCCCATGGCCATGCCGCTGACGCCCAGTGTAAGGGTGTCGGTTGGCGTGTTGCGCAGGTACCAGTAGACGCCGCTGCCCAATTCCATACGGGTGTTGTCTTCGACGTTGTTGCCCAGCAACTGGTGCAACGACGCGTAGCCGTAGGCACCCACTTCCTGGTCGTCGTAGCTCAGCTCGGCACGTCCGCCGTTGGCGGTGACGCCGCCCCACTTCTTCTCGCGGACCTGGCCATCAGCGTCAGTAATCCTCGCGGTCGAACCGGCAAACGAGGTCACGCTGTCTGTCACCGGGCGCCGCGAAACGTTGACGCCATAGCGCAGGTTACCGCCTTCGGTGAACGGTCGATTCACACTCACGCCACCCACCACGGTGTTGTAGGTAAAGCCCAGCGGGCTCACACCGATATCAGCCTTGACGCCTTGAGCCGGGTCTTCAACGGCAACAGCCAGGCCGACGCCGTTTTCTCGCTTGGCTTTGTCATTCCCTTCACCACCACCAAAACGCGCGGCCGAAATGGCTTTGACCGCACCCGAACTCAAGCTCACCGGCGTCGCACGCAACGCCACGTTCAAGTCACCCACCGGCATGCGCGCTTCGAACGGCGTGTCCACTTCGGTGATTTTGCTCAAGCCACTTTCACCGTTGTTACTGCGCACGCTCAGGCCCTGCACCAGGTAGCCGCTGCGATCCCGCAACAGGCCATCGAGGGCACGGCGCGCCGGGCTTAACGTCGGGTTATCCAGCGCGGCAATACGCGTCGGCGGTACAAACGGGTCGCTCAATTTGTTCGACGCTACAAAACCGTTGGCAGGGACCGCAGCCCCCGGCACGGCCACCGGCGCCGGTACCGTACTGGCCGGCGCATCGATGGGCGGCGGCACGGCGCCGCGATCGACGGCCAGGTCAGTGATCTGCCGACGCTGGCCCGGCAAGCCGACGAAGGGGTTGTAGGCCACGCCCTGGGCATCAGCCAGTGCCGAGCGCGCCTGGACGCGTTGGGCGCTCTCGATGGCCAGGGCGCGGCGCAGCAACTCGGCCGCCTCGGCATTACGGCCCAGTCCCTGATAGATCTGCCCGGCAGCGGTCAGCGTTTCGGCACTGGTCGGGTCCAGGCGCAGGGCCTTGTCGGTGGCCGATTCGGCCAGGCTGCGATTACCGCCCTTCAAGGCAATACCCGCAAGGCCCAGTTGCAGGCGAGCGTTGTTGGGGTTCTGCTGCACCAGCGGCTCGTACAGCGCCATGGCTTTCTTGCCATCGCCGCCATCGGCGTACATGCGCGCCAGCACACTGATCGCCGAGGTGTCGTGAGGACGCTGCACCAGCGCCGGCGAGAGCATGTCGTAGGCCGCCACCAGGTCATTTTTTTCGCGCAGCGCATCGGCTTGCTTGACGCGGTACTGGAAGATCAGGTCTTCGTAGCGCTGGCGCCCGGCATCGGTCAGCGGCTGGCCCTGCAGGTCGCGCAGGATGTCGCCCGCTTCGGTGTAGTGGTTGGCCTTGAGCAGCACGCCCGCGTAGAGCAGCTTCTGGTCGGGCGTCGGGTTCGAGGTCTTTTCCAGCACGCCTTGCATGATCTGCAAGCCTTCCTCCGGCGCGCCCACTTCGACGTAAGCCGATGCCAGCACCGCCAGGCGCTCGGGCTTCTTGCCGGCCAGGGAAGCGCTGCGCCCGAGCAGCGCCAACGCTTCGGGGCGTTGGCCACGGCGGGCGCTCTCGATGGCGATCTCAGTCTGTTTATGCAGGGCGATGTCACTCGCCAGCTCATTCATGTCCGGCGTGCGCTGGGCGGCAGGAATGCGCGACAGGGTCGCGTCCGCCGCTTTCCACTCATCCAGTTCAACCGAGAGCAAGGTGCTGGTGTACAGCGCATCCGGCTGGTTGGGCTGGCTTTTGAGTAGGCCATCGATCAGGGCACGGGCGTTGCGGATTTGCCCGTCGCGCAGGTACACGCGCGCCAGGGCGAAACGTGTCCAGGGGTTTTCCGGGTCGGCGTCGAGGGCTTGCTGGTAAGCCGCCTGCGCGGCTTTCAAGTCGCCGCGCTGATCGGCCACCTTGCCCATCTGGGTGGCGCGCAGGGCCTTGATCTTCGCACTCGAAGAGAACTTGCCACGGTCGGCCGCGGACAGCGAGTCGATCAGCTTCAAGGCCTCATCGGGCCGGCCGGATTGCGACAACACACCGATCAGGCCACTCAGGGCATCCGGGTCGTTGGGGTTGCGCGCCAGCACTTTGCGGTAGCTGGCTTCGGAGGCATCGAGCTGATTGTCTTGCGCCTGGAAACCGGCCAGGGCCATGGTGGCGTCGGTCTTGCTGGGGTTCAGGCGTTCGGCCTGGGCGGCGAGGTCACGGGCCTGGCTGCTGCGGCCGGCGCTCTGTGCGTCACGGGCTTGGTTCAGCAGACTCCAGTAGCGCACGTCATTCAAGGCTTTTTGCCAGGCAGCACCGCCGGGCAAACGCGTGGCTTGGCCGAGGTAGTTCTCTGCCTCGCTGAAGCGCTGCTGCTGTTGGCGCACCACGCCCATGCCGCCGAGGGCATCCACATCATTGGATTTTTCAGCCAGGCGCGCTGCCAGCAACGGTTCGGCGGTTTTCAGGTCGCCTTCGTCGAGGGCCTTGAACGCCTTGACCAGCTTGGGATCACGCTGCCAGCCGCCATCGCCCTTGCCTTGGGCAATGCCTTTGTTCATCAGGGCACGGATCTCAGTATCGTCCGGGTGCTTGGCCAGGAACTGCTGGAACAACGGCACCTGATCACGGTTGGGTGCGCCGAGCCAGACCAGCGCAAAACGCCAGCCTTCATCGGCGGCGCCGCCCACGTCGTTGTCGGTCGACAGGCGCTCCATCGCACGAATACCTTCGACGCGCGAAGACGGGTTACGCGCCAGGTGCCGCGCCAGGAACAACGCGGCGATCGAATCATTCGGGCGTTCACGTGTAACGCGTTGCAGGCCGGCGATACCTTCAGCCGTGCCTTTGGGCGTAAACGCCAAGGCGTTGTAGTACTCACGCGCGATCAAGCCCTGAGGCTGGCGCCCCTGGAAAATCTGGCGGTACAGCGCCACCGCCTGCTCGCGCTCTTCCACCGGTTCACCCAGTTCACGGGCCTGCTCCAGCAGCTTGGCGTTGGCGGGAATGTTGACGGTAATGTCTTGTTCAAGCTGCAAGGCTTGGCGCGGCAGTGGCGAAATTGCACGCAGGCGGGCCAGGTATTTCTGTGCCTCTTCCGGGTGCTGCTGTTGCACCTGGATCAGGCCGATACCGTACAGCGCGTCCGGCTGCTCGGGGCTCAGGCTGAGCAGTTTCTGCCAGCTTTCCAGGGCGCGCTCGGGGTTCTTCTTCGACTGCCAGTAGTTGCCCTGCTCGATCAGCAAGGCTTGTGGGTCGCTGGTTGCAGCCAAGCTGGCGCTAGACGCCAGGGTGGCCAGAATCGCAAGGGCTAGCGTGTGGCGGCGCATGCGCCCTCCCAGAATAATTTGACCGTACCGTCTTGTTCGAAACGGTACTTTTGATCGGCAAAACCTTTGCCGAACAGGCTCAGCATGTAGTCGTAATAAAGCGGCTGCGCGGTATCGGGCGCGGACGGCGCCATGGCCTTGCCCAGCACGTCGTCGAGCTTCTGCTTTTGCAGCTGCGCCAGGGCGGTCTCGCCGCGTGCCTGGAAGAACACCATGGCCGACGCCGAGAACCCCAGCGGCGAGTAGCCATTGTTCTTCTCGACTTCACCGGTAAGCACATGGACCTTCTCCGGCGGCAGGCCATTGGCCGATGCCGCCGTCGCCCGCGACAGCCCGCCCAAGGCCTTGAGCATCGGCGCGGCGAGTGGGTCGCTCTTGGCGCTCATGCCGGCCCACAGGTAGGCGCGGATGGCATCGTAGCTGCCCAAGTCGTCGGAGTACGGATCGACCACAAACACGCCGGCAGTGGCGCTGGTGGCGCGGTAGCCCACCCAGTTGGCGGCAAAGCCATGGGGGTTGCTGTGCGGGTCGGCCAGCATCTTCGCGTTGCTGTCGGCGACTTCATTCCAGCCGCCGTTCGGGCGCTCTTTATTGAAGCGACGCAATTGCGCCAACACTTGATAGCTGGGGTTGAAGCGCCACAAACCACCCGGATAGGCATAGCCCACCGGCCCCGGCAACAGCATCTTGCCCAGGCCCGGTACACGCACGATCAGGGTTTTTTCCACATTGGCCAACACCAACTGCGCATCGGCGCGGTATTGCGGCACGTTCCAGATACGCGCCGCTTCGAGCAGCGAATAGGCGATCCACAGGTCGGCATCGCTGGCGGAGTTGGCGTCGATCACGCCCCACTCGCCGTCCTTGTTCTTGCCCCACAGCCAAGCGAACAGGTTGTGGCTGATGTCATTGCCGGCCATGTTGGACTTGGTCCAGGTCCACAGCTTGTCGAACCGCGCCCGGTCGTTGCCCACCAGGGCAAAGAACATGGCGTAGGACTGGCCTTCGGAATTGCTCTCGCTGGGGTTCAGGGACGAGTTCAGCACCCGCCCGTCTTCCTGCACAAAGCGCGTGGCGTAGTTCTGCCACAGCGGCCATTGCGCGTCACACGTCTGGGCCTGGGCAGCCCCCGCACACATCGCGGCGCCCACCACAACCCAAGCGGCTGGACGCATCATGCCAACCGCCGTTTTGCACGGGCACGCAGGGACAGGTAAATCAGGCAGGAGACAATCGCCAGGCCGAGGAAGGTGAACAACAGCATCCACCCCAGGTTCTGCGACAGTTGCCATTGCACCGACTTGAACAGGCCCAGTTTGCCGACGTAGTACTGCTGGTCAGCCACCAGTGAGTCGACCTGCGTGCCTTGCACCACCGCCAGGCTGCCCTGGATGGTGTCTTTGTATTGGTCACCGCCAATCAGTACAGCGGTCGCGGCTTGCAAGCCTGCGGGCTTGGTACTGGAGATCAACACCACGCTGCGCCCGGCCTTGAGCGGCGATTCGAAACCGGCAAACCAGGTGCTGGTGCTCAAGCTGTTGAAGCTGATGGCCGCGTTGGCCGCGTGCTTGTTGGCTTCGGCATCCGGGCTGATCCAGGTACTGACGTAGCGCGGCAGGTCGGACAGTTTGAAGTGCTGTTGCGGGCCGTCGGCGGTCGCCGGCAGGTATTGCTGCCACTGCTTGAACAACGGCTGGTCGGCACCGGTGGCGATGACCAGCAGGTCTTTATCGGCAACGCTTTGCACGTCCTTGGCTTGCACCACTTTGACGGCTGTCGCCGGGTAACCGGTGGACTCGCCGAAGCGGCCCAGGATGGTCAGGTACGCGCTCAGCTCGTCGGTGCCAAAGGTGTCAGGCAGCACCACGGCCGATTCGGACAGGTCCGCCAGGCGGGTGAACGGGAAACCTGCGTCATTGAACACACCCAGGTTAGGCATGGCGATGAAGTGCTGGTAGCCGCTGATGTCCAGGCTCGAATCCGGGTCGATCGCGCCGCGCATGTTGTCGACGATGATGTCCCGGCATTCGCCTTCCTTGATGTAGTCGTACATAAAGCGCAGTTGCAGCTTGGACATCGGCGACGCGGAGCTGATCGGCAGCAGCACAGTGGCTTCGCGCGGCAGCGTGTTGTCCTTTTGCATCATGCTCAACAGGGTCTTGCCATCCGCCAGGTTGGTGATCGACGGCAGCGGCATGGACTTCATGAATTGGTCGTCCAGGCCCACCAGCAGCGACGAATTGGTCGACACCTGCTGCGGCGTGTAGCGGTATTTGAGGTGCAGCGGCACACCCTCTTCACGCCAGTTGAACAGATCAGGCGGCAGGCGGAAATCAACGCTGATGGCGCCCGGGTTGTAGCCCGAGACACTGAGTTTTTTCAGCTCGATCAGTTCACCCAGGCGCACCGGGCGATCGCTGGGCACCCAGTTCGGCGCGTCATAAGGACGGCGCGGTGCCAGGCTTTCGAGTTTGTCGATTACCACGCTGTTGCCAGCGAGCACCGGGCTGCCCAGCGCCACAGCGGTCGCTGCGCGCTTGAGTTCGGCGCCGTCGCGACCGGACACGATCAGCAATTTGCCCTGAGGGTCGTTAGGGTTGGCGATCAGGTTGAGGGTCGGCCCGGTGGCTTGCGCCACTTTCACGCCATTGACGTCGACGGCGTTGGGGCTGAGCACCAGCACAATGGCATTGCCCTTGGCCGGAATCGTGCCGTAGGCCGTAGGGAACGTAGCGCCACGGTAGCTGGCCATTGCGCCGAACCACGAAGACAACGTGGCCGCCGCTTCCAGGGTGGCGTTATCCGGCGCGGTGGCGAACACGAACGGCAGGTTGACCTGGCGGGCATCGCGCTTGTCGAAGAACGGCAGCGGCAACACCGACAGATCATCTTTCAACTGGATCGACGAAACCTGCACTTTCAGTTCGCTGGTGTTGCTGATTTTCGCCCACAGGCTGCTGTGCAGCGGGTCTTCACAGGACATGCTGTAGTGACCGATGAACTGCAACCGCAGGCGGTTGAACTCGGTGATCAGGTGCGGCGGAATCTGTACCACGGCCTGTTGCGCCGTGCCGGCACCCTCTTTGGGCAACGGCAGGCTGGCGGCGACTTCGTCGTTGACCAGCACGTTGATCTGCGAGAGGTCCGCCAGCAACGCCGGCGAATAGCTGTAGTTGAGCAACAGTTGGGCGCCCGTTACTACCTGGTCGGCGCGGATGTCGAAGTTGACGCTGTCGGACGACTCCACACCCTGCAGGTTCATCGTGTCGCGACGGCCCAATTGCTTGAGCGTGAGGCTGTAGCCGTTCTCGGCACCTTGCGCGGCAACGGGGGCAATCGCTGCTTTGTCGGCCGCCTGCAGCAGCGGGCTCAGGCCCAGCAGCGAAGCGATCATCAACGCGCGTGCGGCACGCGAAGGGGCGCGCGCGAAAAGAGGTGTGAAGGTCATGGCTTGTCCATCAGCGTATCAAGCGGTTGTGAGGGCGTGCGGCGCAGGGCCATACGTAATTCATGCAGGGTGGCGCGGCACAACGTGAACAGACCACCGATGCCGATACCGCCGACTTCGCGCAAGGCGGCCAGCGGCGTATCGGGTTGGCCGGCACCCCAGCTGGCGGCCCAGGTGTCGGCACGTGAGAACGTCAGGCGCACCAGTTCGCTTTGCTCGCGCAGGCTCAATGACTCGAACTGCGCACCAATCTGGGTACCTTTGCTGAACGCCACTCGCGCCTGGAACAGGTTGTCCTGACCGTTGCGCGCCAACACCAACTGCACCCGTTCGCCTTGGACAATGGAGTGGCCATCATCGAGGATCAGGCCGAAGCCGTTCTGCGAAAAGTCCTGGGTGATCCCGTGAAGCACGCGACCGTCGGAACAGATCACACTCACTGGCAGCTTCGCACTCACACGCGGCTCGGAACGCACCTGGCGCGTCTCGGAGGCCACGGCCACGGCGGCGCTGGTGATGATCAGGTTGTAGAGGGTCCAGGTCATGTTGATGGCGACGGTGACGGCGGTGTTTTCCGCGCCGTACACCAGTTGATGCACGCCAAAGCCCAGGCCCACCAGGTTCACCACCAGCAACACCAGGTAGGGGCGCGCCAGTTTCCAGTCGAAGAACTGCTTGTCGATGATGCCGCCCTTGTCGGTAACGTTGAAGCCACCGGCCTTGGGGTTGACCAGCGCCACCAGCACCGGCGGCAGGATGTACCAGGCCAGTACCGTCTCGTACACCTCGTTCCAGAACGAGTGGCGGAAACGCCCCTGGATCCGTGAGTTGGTCAGGCTGGAGTGCACCAAGTGCGGCAGTACGTAGGCCACGATCATCAGGGCCGAGGCGTGGAAGATCTCGGCACCGAATACCAGGTAAGCCAGCGGCGCGGTGAGAAACACCAGGCGTGGCAAACCATAGAAGAAGTGCAGCATGGCGTTGGCGTAACAGATGCGCTGGCCCCACTTCAGGCCTTTGCCCAGCAGCGGGTTGTCGGTGCGGAAAATCTGCGCCATGCCCCGCGCCCAGCGAATCCGCTGGTTGATGTGCCGTGACAGGCTTTCGGTCGCCAGGCCCGCAGCTTGCGGGATGGCCAGGTAAGCGGTGTTGTAGCCCAGGCGGTTGAGCTTGAGCGCCGTGTGGGCGTCTTCGGTCACGGTCTCGACGGCCACGCCGCCGATTTCCAGCAGGGGCTTGCGACGGATCACCGCGCAGGAGCCGCAGAAGAAGGTGGCGTTCCACAGGTCGTTGCCGTCCTGCACCAGGCCGTAAAACAGCTCGCCCTCGTTGGGTACGGCGCGGAAGGTGTCGAGGTTCTTCTCGAACGGATCCGGCGAGAAGAAGAAGTGCGGCGTTTGCAGCATCGCCAGCTTCGGGTCTTTCAGGAACCAGCCCAGGCTGACTTGCAGGAAGGAGCGCGTCGGCACGTGGTCGGCGTCGAACAGGGCGACGTATTCGCCGTCGGTGACCTTCAAGGCTTCGTTGAGGTTACCGGCCTTGGCGTGGAAGTTGTTGTCGCGGCGGATGTAGTTGACGCCGATCTTGCGGCAGAAGTCGCGGAAGTCGTCGCGACGGCCGTCGTCCAGCACGTGGACGCGCAGCTTGTCTTTTGGCCAGTCCATCGCCTGGGCGGCGAAGATGGTCAGTTTGACGATGCTCAGGGCTTCGTTATAGGTGGGGATGAACACGTCGACCGTCGGCCATTCTTCCGGCTCGGTCTTGAGCCACACGGGCTGGCGGCGCAGGGGCCAGGCGGTTTGCACGTAGCCGAAGATCAGCACGACCATGGCGTAGAACTCGGCCGCCACCAGGCCGTAGCCGAAGAACATGTCGACCCAGGTTTCAAACCCGAGGGTGGAGGTGAGTCGCCAGAAGATGTAGCGCAGCGACGCCACCAGCGACAACACCACCAGCGCGAGGATCGCCAGGCGCCCCGGGATCTTGCGCAATACCAGCACCGCCAGGAAGCACACGCCGGCAAACAGGAACTGGCTGTAGAGGTCCAGCGGTGCAGCGATGATGCTCATCAACAGCAGGGCGCCGAGCACGCCACTGGTGACAACCAGTACCGTACGCAGCGCCGCCGGCCAGCGATTGAAGCGCGCAATGGCGCCATTTAGGCGCTGTTCAGCGCGCCCTTCGACGAAGGGCGTGGAGGACGTAGTGTCGGTCATGGAAGGTCCGAGTCGATGCGTTCGAGCAAGGCGCGGCACAGGGCGTGGACGTCCTGGCAGCCGATACTGTTGACGGTAGGGTCGAGGGGGTCACGCCCGTAGGCCTGGGCTTCGCTGAAGGAAGGATCGCGGTGCACGGTACCCAGCAGGGCATCGCCCAGGCGCGTCTTGAACACCTCGACCATGTCCAGGCTGAAGCGGTGCGCGGCGTCCAACTGGTTGATCACGTAGCAGCGTTGTGGCGGTGTTTCGCGCGCCAGGGCCGGTGCGAGCAGGCTGTCTACCTGCGCCAGGGTGCTGAACGACGCCACGTCGGGCTGTACGGCCACCAACACGAGATCCGCCACCGACAGGGCCTGGCTCAGGTACACCGAATTGCCGGCCGGGACGTCGATGATCACCGTGTCCTGGCCGTTCAGCTTGAGGCTGTCCAGACGTTTGCTCAGCCACTCGGCATCCTGGCCGAGCCAGCGGTTCAGGCTCTGCTGTTGGGTGTGGTCGGTGCTGCCGAATGCCACCAGGCGGCAGCCGGCAAAACCACGCTCGGGCAGCGCTTCCCAACCTTCATTGAGCAGGCTGGTGGCGCCGACGCCCGGCATGTCCAGGCCCAGGCACAAGTGATGACGCAGGGCATCTTGCGGGTCCAGGTCCAGGGCGAGTGCCGGGCGACCCTGGCGCTGCAAGCCGCTGGCAATCGCTGCCGCCAGCGTGCTGCGACCAACGCCGCCTTTGATCGAGACCACCACCACGACGGTCGGGCTGGAAAGCTCCGAATACACCTCGCCGTCCCGGCCCTCCACCACTTCGGGCGGGTGCAGGTGGTCGGCTTCGCCGTGGTTCAGTTCTTCGAGCAAACGCAGCAAGGGAGCGGAAGGCGCCTCCATGACCGGGGGCACTTCTATCACCGGGGGCGTTTCAACGACTACCGGGCTTTCCAGAACCTCTACATCGTCCTCGAGGTACTCGTGGACAACGTTGATCTCGCGGTAACCATTCGGGTTGGCACCCAGCTTGTTGAATAGTTTTGAAATGTCATCTGCCCGACTCACTCACTGCCCCTCCCCACCCGGTTTGCGCTTTAAAGGCGATAAAAAGGTCAGCGATGTGCTGACCTTGAATTCTTCTAGTTATGTGGTGTGGGGCGCATTCTGTGATATCACATTGATGGTGTCAGTATTTTGATGCTTTTAGTTCAATTTAATCCGACGAACGGCATGACGCCATTTTTATGACAGTTTGACGGCGAAAAATGCATTCACTTAGAGAACATGAAGTTGCGCTACTTTTTCGCAAACATTGCTGCCCAGGCGGACAAGAACGGCGCATAACTGACACACCCATCAACAAATATTCGGTTGCCCTACACTGTCTCGAAAATTTGCCTACATGAAACCGCGATTAAACCGACGGTTTATATCGCGCAACAGAATACGGAAACCTCACCCGGATTCAAGGGAAAACCGGCTGAGCGGTCGACCCAAAATCCCCGGCAAAGCCACGGCCCGTGTATCTCTGTGTATGCAGGCTTACCCCCTATACACAACGAAGCAAAACCCGCGCCGCCTGACACAGGCCAGATACCTCCCCGGCTTTCAATAAGCCCACACCCTTATTGAACCCGGAGGATACCCACCATGAACTGGAACACCTTGATCGCCGTCAGCCTGCTGGCTTTTGCCGTAAACGCACACGCCGACATGAAGCCAAAGCCCGATATCCAGCGCGTACTGTCCACCACCGAAGACACCCGCGCAGGCTGCGGCGTGGTGGATGCACGGATGACCTACCTGGACTCGAAAGGCCAGACCCAGGTGCTGGCCTACAAGAAATTCACGGATAACTGCGGGGACGGGAACTGAGGCATGCGCCAACCGGGCACAGCGGTGCCCGGTTTTAGCGCGACGGTGAGTCAGCCGCGAATGCGGTGCTCGGTAAACGCATAGTCTTCTTGGCAGTCCCCACTCGGGCTCGCCGACACACTCACGTAATGCACCGTGTCCGGGTCCACCAGCTTATAGGTGTACAGATCCGGCGTACGCACACCGTCGGTGCGCACCTCATTCTTGCCATTGGCCGCCGACCAACTGCCCTGCTCCGTCTGGATCACCTGCGTCTGCTGCGCATCGCGGAAGAAAGTAATGGTGAAACGCCCGTCGGAACGCAGGTTGTTGGTCCACGAGAGAAACTGGCATTTGTCGGTCTGCGTGCGAAGGCCTTTCCACGTGCCTACCAGGGCGGGGTCGTTGGCAGGCTTATTAGACGAGCAGCCGCTGAGGGCGGCGGTTAGCAGGAGGAGAGACAGGCATAGCGTCCGTTTCACGTGGGGCGTCCTTTTGATTTGGATGGGTTGCGCGCTGGCGCTGAAGGCTCTGAGGCGCGGTAGGCATCCTAACCTTGCCTGTAGGAAAAAGGAGCGCGAGGGAGAAAAGCGTGGGTTTTGTAAAAATAGTCAGAATTCAGGGGTTTACAGAAGCTTGCCAATCGCTATAATCGTCGCCCTAACACGCCGGTATAGCTCAGTTGGTAGAGCAACTGACTTGTAATCAGTAGGTCCCGGGTTCGACTCCTGGTGCCGGCACCATATAAGACGAAGCCCCTGCAGAAATGCAGGGGCTTTGTTGTTTCTGGGGTTTGGGTGAGCGTCCACAAAACGTCCACGCCTTGTTCCCCTTATCGTGCAGCCCACCCTCTCTTTTCTCCCTTCGCTGTTGCCTCACCCAATCCAGGCGTTCAAAGCCGCCGAAGACGCGATAAATTCACGCCCCACTGCGCCGGGCGACTTTCTATTTATTGGCACTCGCTCTCACGAAGAACACGTGAATGAACTGACGACCACTCACGGTCACGCATTTTATGGCGCTACACGCTTGGATTATTGGCAGGAGTTGGGCAGGGCCGTGCTTGACGATGTGGTGAAGGTATTGGAGTCGCCTGACATCGCCCTGTAATAGGCTGTTGATGCAGTGACTGAGCTGGCGCCATCGCGGGCAAGCCCGGCTCCCACAAAAAAGCGCCCCAGCCTGTGAAGGCTGGGGCGCTTTTTTGGGTATCAGGCAAACCGCCCACCTCGCCTGCGCAGGTAAACCATCTGCGTAGCCACCCCAACCACCAGCGCCAACGCAATCCCCCCCTGCGCCCCTATCAACACCGGCGACTGCAGATCCGTCACAAACGGATGCCCATCCGGCACTCTGCGCAACGTCTCCGAAACGGTCGGCACCATGAGGAAAAACGCGGTCAGGCTCAGGAAGATCGTTTCCAGATACGCCCGCGCCTTACCCAACCAGCTGACATATCCCACGCCATACCCCGCCAGCAGCAGCGCAATCGTGATGACGCCAATCGCGTTGCTGACCGGTTGCTTCGCGACCAAAAACACCGTGAAACCACCGATCAGCATGGATGCCAGGTAAAGCACGCCCGGTGTCGAGCGGGGGACGATGCGGCCGTGGCGGATGAACATGTAGGCGGCCAGTGGAATGGCCGGCAGGCTGCCGAGGGTGTGTAGCCAGCCGAGGGCGGAGATTCCGAACATGGTGGGGTTCTCGTTTAATTGGACGATAGGCATAAACGGCTGATGTTTGGCGGTTGCGTTTTGCTTGGCCCAGCGCGCTATGATCTTGGGTTCAGCTTAGTGAAGGCGCGGTGGAACCAACATGACGAATCCCCTCGAAAACTTGATCATTCATCCGGAAATGCAGTTAGAGGGGCTGGCCAAAGGGGATTTGCTGTCCCAAGTGCTGGCGCAGATTCGTCTGACGGGCGATCGGGTGTATTCCGCGGCACTAGTGGAAGCGCAGTACCTTGAACTGGATGAGAAGAGCGCGCACATCGGCGTGCTTCAGCAAGGTCGGTTGCTTCTGGAGGGCGCCGGTCAGCAGACAACGATGCTTGAGCAGGGCGATATCATTCTGCTGCCCCATGACCCCACGGGTATCACGATCACGGCGGTCGACGGGCCGGCGACGGTGGTGATCTGTCGGTTCTGGTTCGACGCGAGCAGTTTCCAGGCGATGCTGTTCGCCCTGCCCCGGCTGATCCTTCTTCGTCACGCCGACGCCGCGCCGTGGTCGGAAGGGATTTTGCATTTCATGTTGCTCGAAGCCCATGACACGCAGCCGGGCGGTGCGTTGATGATTTCGCGCCTGATCGATCTGGTGGTGATCCGCATTTTGCGCACCTGGGTGCATCAGGGCGCCGCGTCGGGATGGCTGGGTGGGTTGTCGGATGCGCGTATCGCCCGCGCACTGAGGGCTATTCATGCGACACCGGGGCAGCAGTGGCGTATTGATGCGCTGGCTGATCTGGCAGGCATGTCGCGCTCCAATTTCTGTGAGCGCTTCAGTTCATTGATCGGGCGTTCGCCGTTGCGCTATCAGAATGAGTGGCGGCTGACCCTGGCGAAAACCCTGTTGTCGCAGCACGACAGTCGAATCGGCGAGGTGGGTTTCGCGGTGGGCTATGAGTCGGAAGCGGCTTTCAGTCGGGCCTACAAAGCCTTCTTTGGCCGCTCGCCACGGGAGGACAACGCCCGGCCGAACCAGGCCGGGCGTGTGGATCAGTGACCGGCGCTTTGCCCGCCGTCCACGTGGAGGATCTCGCCGGTAACAAACGCTGCGTTCTCCAGGTAGAGGATGGCCTGGGCGATATCACTCACTTCACCCATATGCCCCACCGGGTGCAATTGCCCCAGCGCGGCGTGGGTTTCCTCGCCATGCATAGGCGTCTTGATGATGCCCGGGCTTACGGCATTCACGCGGATGCCGCGCTTGGCGTATTCAATCGCCAGTGATTTGGTTGCCGAGTTCAACCCGCCTTTGGTGAGGTTGGCGAGTACCGAAGGCACGCCGTCGATGGCGTGGTCGGCAAGGCTGGTGGTGACGTTGACCACATGGCCGGCGCGGTTCTTTTCCATCTCAGCGATGGCGAGCTGGGTGATATAGAAGAAGCCGTTGAGGTTCACCGCGAGGACGTTGGCGTAGTCCTCCGGGGTGTAGGCGGTAAACGGCTTGGCGATGAAGATGCCGGCGTTGTTGATCAGGCTGTCGATACGCCCGAAGGTGGCCAGGGCTTCGCGGACCACGCGCTGGGCGGTGGCGGGGTCAGCGATATCGCCGGCCACGGTAAGAATGTTCGGATCGGTGGACGGCTGGATCGACCGCGAGGTGGCGACCACCCGGTAATCGAGGGCGCGGTAGGCCTGGACCACAGCGGCGCCGATGCCTTGGGAGGCGCCGGTAATGATGACGACTTTGCTCATGATGCTTCTCCAGAAGAGGCTTGGGATTTGCGGTATTCGGTGGTGGTGATGCCGGCGTAGCCCCAGTTATCGGTGTCGACTTCTTCGATGACGATGTGAGTCAGGTCCGGGCGTTTGTGCAGGACGCGTTCGAGGGTTTCGGTGAACTCGGCGATGACCTGGGCTTTTTGCTCCGGGGTGACGCCATCACGGGTAATGCGCAGGCTGACAAAGGGCATGGCAGAGGCTCCAGTGGCCGGGCATCGGGATGATGGGCCGGCAGTGGGGCCAATTTAGGCTTGCGCCATTGAGGGATAAAGGTGGCGCGGAGTACTTCATTAGTGATGCGGTGTAACAAGTGTTCACGCCAGTTCCACAAGATTTCACACCCGCCCGCGATACTGGCTAAGTAGCATCGCCTAGTGTTCCCCTCAAACCCTCAACGCGCATCCTGACGATGCAAGGAGCTCCAATGTCGTGCGTTCCTCCTTCCTGCGGCGGCGGCAGCAAGCCACCGGCCACCAGCGGGACCGGCAGCACCAACAACGCCGATTCGGCGATTGCCAAGATGGAAGCCACGTTCAACATGGCGATCGAGAAGTCGGCAAAGATCACCGAAATCAGCACGGCCAAAAAAGCCGAGCTGGACGCCACCAAACAGCGTCCGCAAAACTGATGTGACGGGCGGGCAGCGCCTGGGCGCTGCTTGCTTCGCCTGCAGGTTCCCGCCTTTTTTGCGCCCTCGCCTGGCTGTTTTTCTGTGCAAAACCGCCAGGCATAAAAAAACCCCGAACCAGTCGGGGTTTTTATCGCCTTGAATCAGGCGTAACGCGCGATCAATCAGAACACGTTGATCGGGTAGTCGGCGAACAGACGCAGTTCGTTACCACCTACGTTGTAGTTGCTGGCGTTGTTGGAGACGCGCAACCACGACGCACGAGCACGCAGGCTCAGGTCTTTGGCCGGGCCGCTCTGAACGACGTATTTGAACTGGTTGAAGATTTCACGCTCGGTGCCACTGCCGCGGTTGGAACCGTCGTCAATGTTGGTGCCGCGCACGTAGGCGATGTTGTAGGTCAGGCCAGGCACGCCGAAGGCGCTGAAGTCCAGGCCGTAGCCGGCTTGCCAGGAGCGCTCGTCCTTGCCGTTGAAGTCAGACCAGTAGGAGTTGGCCAGCAGGATGGTGTTGCCACCGTCGCCGATGCCGCTGTCCCTGGTGTTGTTGCGGTAACCGCCGTACAGGTAACCGGTGTCACCGGTGCTGCGCTGGTGGGCCACGGTGAAGCTGTGCGGGCCGACAGCCCAGGTAGCGCCCAGGCTCCAGATCTTGTTGTCGCGGGCGTCAGCGTCACCTTGGGTCAGCTGGGCGAAGCTCTTGTCCAGCTTGGTTTTGTAGCCGTTGAAGTCAAAGGTCAACGATTGCTTCTCTGGCAGGGCCAGCACGTAGTTGACGTTGACGTATTGCTTCTTCAGCACGTCTTCCATGTCGGAAGCGTACAGGGCAGCCGACAGGCTTTCGGTGAATTTGTAGCTACCACCGATGTAGTCGATGCTTTTCAGGCGGCCGCTGTCGGTGCCTTCAGCCGCTTTCTGAGCTTCCTTGGTGAAGTGACCGGCGTCCAGCTGCAGGCCAGCGATCTCTTTGGAAACGATCGAAGTACCGGTGTAGGTTTCGGACAGCAGGCGGGAGTTGTCGTATTCCAGCACCGGCACGGCCGGGAACTGATCACCGTACTTGAGCACAGTGTTGGAGACGCGGAACTTCACGGCAGCGCCGCCTTTGGACAGGTCACGGGCGGCTTCGCCGCTGTCGCCCTGCTTGAAGAAGTTGATGCCGCCCGCGCCGCTGCGACCTTTGCCACCGTCCAGACGGATAGCGTATTGGCCGATGGCGTCCACACCCACACCAACGGTGCCTTGGGTGAAGCCGGACTCGAACTTGCCGATGAAACCCTGGCCCCATTCGGCTTTGTCTTGCTTGCCGTTCTTGTAGTCACGGCTGATGTAGGCATTGCGTGCTGCGATGTTCAGGTGGCTGTCTTCAACAAAACCCTTGGATTGCTCCTGGTCGTTGGCCATTGCCTGAGTAGCGCTCAAAATCCCCAGAGCGATCAGACCCATCCGTTGCTTCAACATTTTCTTGTATTCCTTATTACTGGTTGAGTACGCGCTGTGACACCAGGCTCCGTGTTGCTTTTCTGGTGTCGACTTTTTCCAGAAAAAAGAAGGCCCGCGGACGACTGAACTGCCGCGGGCCTTTTTTTATTGGATGAGTCATGGCGGTTAGCCACAGGCGTTGGGCGCAATCCTATGCGCGCGTTGAACTATGTGTCAATTTCGTGAATCGTCTGTATTTAGGCGAAATAATTCTAAGCAACGTCCTACGGCACTTCGCTGAAAGTCTGAAAATCCCTTCAATACCCCTAAAAAACACATGAAGTAACATATTTTCCAGGCGATACGTTTGGCAATGGATAACGCGCGCAAATGCAAAGCATTACCATTCGCGCGCATTTTTCCCTCCCAAACTTTCTGGATACATGCCTTCATGCCTGCCTATCGCCTGACGCCCATCACCCTGGGGCTTTCTGTTTTGCTGTCTGCCGGTTTTGCCTGTGCGACCACGGTCTTGCCTGAAACTTCAGTCAGCGCAGAAGCTGACGAAGACGACCCACGCGTCAGGGAAACCAGCACCGCCACCCGCACCGCCACTTCGGTACGGTATGTGCCCCAGGCGATCGATTCGGTGAAAACCGAAAGCCTGCGCTCCTACGGCACCAATGACCTGGGCCAGGCGTTGAGCGGCATCCCCAACGTGAGCAGCGGTGCCGACACCCGTTTCGACAGCCTGCGCATCCGCGGTTTTGACGCCAGCAATGACTTCTACCTCGACGGCATTCGTGACGACAGCCAGTACGTGCGCGACCTGCATAACATAGAGCGCATCGAAGTGCTCAAGGGGCCTGCCGCGGTGCTTTACGGGCGAGGCGGCCAGGGAGGGATCGTCAACCGCGTGAGCAAGCTGCCCCAGGCCGGGCACAAATCGAGTATTGAAGCCCAGGGCGGCAGCGATGATTTGCGCAGCCTGTACGCCGACCTCAGCACCGACCCCACCGAAACCATCAGCCTGCGCCTGAACATGGGCAACCAGGACAACAACAGCTTCCGCGATGGCGTCAGTGGTAACCGCCAGTTGTTCGCGCCGTCCATGAGTTGGCAGCTCACGCCCGACCTGAACTGGCTGGTGCAATACGAATACAGCCGCTACAACCGTACGCCCGACCGTGGCATTCCCGGGGTCAACGGCCGGCCGGCGGATGTGAGCCGCAGCACCACCTACTTCGACAACCACGACTACATCGACGACAAATCCCAGTCCCTACGCTCCAAGCTCGCCTACGAGCTGAACAGCAACTGGCAACTGCGCCATACCCTGGGCGTGTTCAAACTCAACAGCGACTTCGACAACACCTACCAGACCGGCTACACCGCCGCGACCAACCAGGTTACCCGCCAACACTGGCAGCAGGACCTGAACACCCGCAACGTGTTCAACAACCTTGAACTGGAAGGCGGCTTCGACACCTAGGGCCTGGAGCATCGCCTGCTCACCGGCCTTGAGCTGGGCAGCCAGCGCCGCGACCCGAAACTGTATACCGCCGCTACCAGCGGACCCGGTCGGCAGGCCGTGCCGAGCCTGGACCTCAACAACCCCAACCGCAACCTGCGCCATACCGGGCGCATGAGTGTTTCCAGCAACAACCACACCGAAGTCGAAAGCCGTGCGCTGTATGTGCAGGACCAGCTGCGCCTCAATGACCAATGGCAATTGCTGGGTGGCCTGCGTTACGACCACTTCGAAGTGGACACCACCAACAAGATTCTCAACACCCGGCAAGCTGTCGAAAGCCACAGCACCAGCCCGCGCGTCGGGGTGGTGTGGACGCCGGTAGAGCATCACTCGTTCTATGCCTCGTGGAGCAAGACCTTCTCGCCAGCAGGCGGCGGCTTGATCGGCATCACGCCGAACGCCGCCGGCAGCGTCAACGACCTGAGCCCCGAACTGACCAAGCAAAAGGAAATCGGGGTCAAGAGCGACTGGCTCGACGATCGCCTGAGCACCACCCTGGCGGTGTACGAACTGGAACTCTACAACCGTCGCACCAGTGACCCGCTGGACCGCACCATCACCCTGCTCAGCGGCCTGCAGCGCTCACGCGGCGTGGAGCTGACGGCCACCGGAAAGATCGTCGGCAACTGGTACATGCGCGGCGGCATCGGCCTGCAGGACGCCAAGGTCGAGAAGGACAACAACGGCTTTGAAGGCAAGCGCGTCAGCGATGTGGCCAAGCGCAATGGCAGCCTGTTCCTCACCTGGAAACCGGAGATGGGCTGGTACGCCGAAACCGGCCTGACCCTGGTGGGCGACCGTTATGCCGACAACCTCAACACTGTGGTGTTGCCGGGTTATGGCCGTTGGGATGCGTTGGTCGGCTTGCGCCAGAAGGAATGGGACGTGCGTGCGGCGCTCAACAACATTGCCGACAAAAACTACTACGCCTCGGCGACCAGCGTGGCGCAGATCCAGCCGGGTGAACCGCGCAGCCTAGTGGTGACAGGCACCTACAGCTTCTAAGCCGATAACAAAACGAAATGTGGGAGCAAGCCCGCTCCCACATTTTCAGATATCAGTGTTCTTCAGTCGTGCATCAATTCGCACAAGGCATGCACTTCATCTTCGCTGAACAACCCCGCCGGGTAACGTTCACTCATCACACTGCGCAGGTCGGGCTGCTGCCTGACCTGACGCGAACCATTTGCCTTCAACCAGAGCGCCAGCGCGTGGATAGCGTCACCGTTGACCCGCAGAGGGTGGAAGGTGCGCGTGTACATCAGGTTGATATCGGCATTCATTTCAGCGCTCTCTCCTACTGCGTGAGCGGCTAACTTACTCAAGGTTTGTGACAGAACTGCGCAGTCATCACCTTGGGTCACTGTCGCAACACCGATACAAGAGCTATGCCAATGTCCCGTGTTTATGGACATCCGGACACAAAAAAGCCCGCGACCTTGCTAGACCGCGGGCTTGCTGTGGGCGCTGAAACCGAGTAGCACCCGATCGTCGGCCAGACGTTGTTACAACTGCACTCAGTTTTTGTGCGGAGCTGGCTGCTGTTGGGTCAGGCAATGGATATTGCCGCCCCCCAGTAACAGTTCACGACCCGGCACCATCACCACCTCATGCTGGGGGAACAGGTTCTGCAGGATTTCCTTGGCTTGGCTGTCCAGCGGGTCGTCGAAGCTCGGGGCGATGATGCCGCCGTTGACGATCAGGAAGTTGACGTAGGAACCGGCCAGACGCACGGTCGGGTTGCGTTCCTGGCTGCCGTCCACCGGGTCCACGCCCGCACATTCCTCTTCGGTCGCATACAGCGGCCCCGGAATCGGCATCTTGTGCACTGTGAACGAGCGGCCCTTAGCGTCAGTGCTGCTTTGCAGCACGTCCATGGCGGCGTGGCAGCGGGCGTAGTTCGGGTCTTGCGGGTCATCGGTCCAGGCCAGCAACACTTCGCCCGGGCGCACGTAGCAGCAGAAGTTATCCACATGGCCGTCGGTTTCGTCGTTGAACAAGCCATCCGGCAACCAGATGACCTTATCCACCGCCAGGTTGTCGCTGAGCACCGCCTCGATTTCCCCACGGTTCAGGTGCGGGTTGCGGTTGTGGTTCAACAGGCACTCTTCGGTGGTGATCACCGTGCCTTCGCCGTCGACGTGAATCGAGCCACCTTCCAGCACGAAGCCTTCGGTACGGTAACGCGGTGCGCGCTCGATCTCGAGAATCTTGCCGCCCACCTGGGAATCGCGGTTCCACGGCGCATACAGACCGCCCTCAAAACCACCCCAGGCGTTGAAATCCCAGTTCACGCCGCGCACTTCGCCACTGTTGTTGATGACGAACGTCGGGCCGGTGTCGCGCACCCAGGCGTCATCGTTGGACATTTCCACCACGCGGATATTGGGCACATCCAGGCGAGCGCGAGCGTTTTCGTACTGACCGGCAGAAACCGCCACGGTCACCGGCTCAAAACGCGCAATGGCCTTGGCCACCGCCACATGAGCTGCCTGCGCCGGCTTGCCGCCCAGGCGCCAATTGTCCGGGCGCTCCGGCCAGATCATCCAGGTCTGGGTCTGTGGCGCCCACTCGGCAGGCATATGAAAGCCATCGGCGCGGGGCGTGCTGTGCAGGGTGGTCATGGCGATCAGGACTCCGAATGGGGTAAATGCCGACTTTATAGCGGATATAAATCGGCTTTAAAAGCAACAAAATACAATAGCGACGAAATATGATATTCATTAGCCGATAACAATCGACTATCTACAGCTGTTCATCCAGCACCTTCGAGAGCATGTCGACAAAGAAATCCACGCTGCGTTTGGTCGTGACCATCGGCGGCTTGATCTTGAGGATGTTCAGGTAGTCGCCCGTCGGTTGCATGAAAACCCCCAGCTCGCGCAAGCGGTCGCACAGCAGCGCGGTTTCTTCCGTCGCCGGCTCCAGGGTTTGTCGATTACGCACCAGCTCCAAGCCCAAGTAGAAGCCGGAACCGTGAACCGCCCCCACCAAGGGGTGACGGTCGATCAGTGCTTCCAAGCGCGCCTTGAAATGCCCGCCGACCTCTTGGGCGTTTTCCCACAGCTTTTCTTCTTCCATGACATCCAGTACCGCCATGCCGATCCGGCAACTGACCGGGCTGCCCCCCGACGACGAGAAGAAATACCCCTCGGCCTCCAAGGCCTCGGCGATTTCACGACGGGTGATCACCGCGCCCAATGGCTGGCCGTTGCCCATGCCTTTGGCCATGGTGATGATGTCGGGCACCACGCCCTGCTCCTCGAAGCCCCAGAAAAAGTGCCCCATGCGGCCGTAACCCACTTGCACCTCATCTGCAATGCACACACCGCCCTGAGCGCGCACCAACCCATACACTTGCTGCAAGTAACCGGGTGGCAAGGAGATGCCACCGGCATTGCCATACACCGGCTCGCAGATGAAACCGGCCAGCTGGCGTTTGCTCGCGGCGATTTTCGCCAGGTTGTGTTCCACGCTTCGCACGTAATCCGGGGCGCTGTCCTGCCCACGGAACTCACCACGATAGGTATTCGGCGCCGTCACCGGGTGCACCCAGTCCGGGCGACTGCTCAGGGCCTGGGGGTTGTCGGCAATGGAGGTGGACACCGCATCTGCCGCCACCGACCACCCGTGATACGCCTCCAGCACACTGAGCATGTCGCGACCGCCGCTGTAGGCCCAGGCCAGGCGGATCGCCAGGTCGTTGGCCTCGGTACCGCTGTTGACCAGGAACACCCGGTCCATGCCAGCCGGTGCCAGCGCCAGCAACCGTTCGGAGAACTCGGCAATCGCCGCATAGTGAAAACGCGAGTTGGTATTGAGCAGCGACCATTGCCGCGCCGCCACCGCCGCCATGCGCGGGTGGCCGTGCCCCAGCACCGCCACGTTGTTGAGCATGTCCAGATAGGAGCGGCCCTGCATGTCGATCAAGTGGTTGCGCCAGCCGCGCTCGATACGCGGCGGGTCGACGTAATAATGTTTCTGCGAGCGGGCGAAGCTGGCGTCGCGCCGTGCCAAGAGGGCCTCGGGGTCGAGTTCGGGCTCGGCATCACAGGCCAACCCCAGCAGCTCGGCCGGCGAGGGGCAAATCGCCTGCCACGCCTGGGCGCGAGACGGTGTGCAGAACAAGGGCGGTTCAAGGTCGCCACGGCACAACTGTACGACCAGCGGAGCCTGGACCTCGCCCAGTACCTGCCCCTTCACCAGCGTCGAACCCTGAGCCAGCGTCGTTTTTCCTCCCCACAGGCGCAGGCTCGTCTCAGCGCCGCGCAAGTACAGCAAACCGTCGGCCCCCAGGTGCAAAGTCCCGGCAAACGGCGCTTCCAACACCGTACCGTGGGGCAGGTGCAGTTCCACGTGCAGCGCCAGTGTCTGCGGCTCTTCGGCGCTGTCAGGGCGGGTACGCGACAAACGGTATTGCCCGTAACGGCTGGCGGCCAGCCCGTGCACCCTCGCGGCTTCATCCAATAAATGCCGGTCGATGCCCGGTTGCTCCCAGTTACCGGCCTCGAAGTGCGGGCTGAGCACGCCCAGGTCGATCAACGCGAACTCACGCCCGACCAGGCCAGGCAGCAACGGCGCGAAATCCTGGTTGGCCAGTGGTGGCAACGTCTCACCGACACAGCGCAGGATCGCGGCTTCCATCAACTCAAACGGCACCGACGTGGCAACTTGAAAGATTTCCCACTCGTGCTCGGCATTTTTCAACAGATAAGTGTTGTCCGGGTCCAGCCGTTGCTGCTGCTCGCTGCTCAACACCAGCACCGCCGCACGGGCGACGATCAACGGCCACAGCGCTTGCAGCTCTTCGCGCTGCAACGGGGTGACCGCGTGGCAGGCCTGGATCGCCGGCAAAATGGCAAACGGATCGCCCTCGGCATGGTGCAGCAGCGCCGCGCAGGTCACCGACAGGTCGGCAATACGCCAGGTGTGCACCAGGTCGCCAAAATCAATCACGCCCTGGACCTGCCAACGCCGCTGGGCGTCGCGTTGCCACACCACATTGTCGTCGGTGATATCCATGTGCACGGCTTGCCAAGGCAAATGTTGCGCCAGCGGCTTAATAGCGGCGTCCACCTGGTCGGCCACCTGCTCCAGCGCGGCACGATGGGGCAGGTCCTCCAGGGTCGCCAGCAGGTGGGTGATCAATTCCTGCGCGTGGCGCGGGTCCCATTGCAGGGTACGCTCCAGGCCGGGGTGGCTGAAATCGGCCAATGCCTGGCTCATCCGCCCGCACAGCTCGCCAAAGCCTGCGATCACGTCGCGGCCAAGGTGAGGCACGTGCGTCAGCGGTTCGCCGTCGATGTAGTCCAACAGCCGCAAATGAATGGTTTGCCCGTCCACGGCCACCGTCAGCAGCGACTCGCCTGTTCGCGCCGCAATAACGGTGGGCACGCGTACCTGGCCCTGCAGGTATTCAAGGGCCGCATGCTGGGCCTCAAGTTCCACGGCAGCGTAGTCGCCCCGGCAGATTTTCAGAACAAAGCGGCCTCGGGCGCTGTCGACCTTGTAATTGAGGTCCTGCTGGCTGCCCAGGGACTGCAACGTGCCAGCGAGGTCGTAGTGCTGCAACAGCAGCTGGGCTGCCTGATCAGGGCCCACTTGCGGGCAAGGCAAACTGGCGCGATGGATCAACGTGGCAAGCAACATTGTGACGACCTCTGTTTTTTTAGGCGTCTATATCGCCACTGTTATAGGGGGTTAGGCAACCCCCTGGCGTATATCGCGCTTGCACCGACCCGACTCACAACTCAAGCTATGCTTCATTCGCCAAGTGTCCGTCTAAGGAAAAGGCCCTCGACATGCGCATTCTCATCACCGGCGGCGCCGGCTTCATCGGCTCCGCCCTGATCCGCCACCTGATCCAACACACCGAGCACGAAGTGCTCAACCTGGACAAGCTCACCTACGCCGGCAACCTCGAGTCGCTGACAGGCATCGCGTCCAACAGCCGCTACGAGTTCGTGCAGGCCGACATCATTGACCAGCCAACCGTCAGCGCCGTACTGGCACGCTTTGAGCCCCACGCGATCATGCACCTGGCGGCCGAGTCCCATGTGGACCGCTCCATTGACGGTCCGTCGGCCTTCATCCAGACCAATATCGTCGGCACCTACAGCCTGCTGGAAGCCACCCGCGCCTATTGGCAGAAGCTCGATGAGCCGGCCAAGCGTGCGTTCCGCTTCCACCATATTTCCACCGACGAGGTGTACGGCGACCTGCATGGCGTGGACGACCTGTTCACCGAAACCACACCCTACGCCCCAAGTTCACCCTACTCGGCCAGCAAAGCGGCGTCCGACCACCTGGTCCGCGCCTGGCAACGCACCTACGGCTTGCCGGTGCTGTTGACCAACTGCTCGAACAATTACGGGCCGTTCCATTTCCCCGAAAAACTGATCCCGCTGGTGATCCTCAACGCCCTCGCGGGCAAGCCGTTGCCGGTGTATGGCGACGGTCTGCAGGTGCGCGACTGGCTGTTCGTCGAAGACCATGCGAGGGCATTGCTCAAGGTTGTCACGGAAGGCGTAGTGGGCGAGACCTACAACATCGGCGGCCATAACGAGCAAAAGAACATCGACGTGGTGCGTGGCATCTGCGGCCTGCTGGAAGAACTGGCGCCCCAGCGGCCGGCCGGCGTGGAAAAATTCACCGACCTGATCACCTTCGTCAAGGACCGCCCGGGCCACGACCAGCGCTATGCGATCGACGCCAGCAAGATCGAACGCGAGCTGGGCTGGGTCCCACAAGAGACCTTCGAAACCGGCCTGCGCAAGACCGTGCAGTGGTACCTCGATAATCTGGAATGGTGCCGCAGGGTCCAGGACGGCAGTTATCAGGGCGAACGTTTGGGCAACACCGACATGAAGGATCTGATTGCATGATGAAGGGAATCGTATTGGCCGGTGGCTCCGGCACCCGTCTGCACCCCATTACCCTGGGCGTGTCCAAGCAACTGTTGCCGGTGTACGACAAACCGATGATCTATTACCCGATCTCGGTGCTGATGTTGGCTGGCATCAAGGACATCCTAGTGATTTCCACCCCACTGGACCTGCCTCAGTACCGCAACCTGCTGGGCGATGGTAGCCAGTTCGGCGTGCGTTTCACCTACGCCGAGCAGCCGACGCCGGATGGCTTGGCCCAGGCCTTTCTGATCGGTGAGGAATTCATCGGCGACGACCCGGTATGCCTGATCCTCGGCGACAACATCTTCCACGGCCAGCATTTCGGCGATCAGTTGCGTACCGCCGCCGAACGCCCGTCCGGCGCCACCGTGTTCGGCTACTGGGTCAAGGACCCGGAACGCTTCGGCGTGATCGACTTCGACAAGGAAGGCCGTGCCCTGTCCATCGAAGAGAAACCGGCCAAGCCCAAGTCGCCGTACGCCGTCACCGGCCTGTACTTCTACGACAACGACGTGATCAAGATCGCCAAGGCGGTCAAGCCTTCGCCCCGTGGCGAGCTGGAGATCACCGACGTCAACAATGCCTACCTCAAGCGCGGCGATTTGCACGTAGAGCGCTTCGGCCGCGGCTTTGCCTGGCTGGACACCGGCACCCACGACAGCCTGCTCGAAGCGTCGACCTATGTGCAGACCATCGAGCACCGCCAGGGCTTGAAGGTCGCCTGCCTCGAAGAAATCGCCTACGAAAACGGCTGGATCGATCGTGACCACCTGCTGGAGCGTGCCAAGTACTTTGGCAAGACCGGTTATGGTCAATACCTGTTCACACTCGCAGGGGAAACCATATGAATGTGACCGCCACTGAGTTGCCCGGTGTACTGATCATCGAGCCGAAGGTTTTTGGCGATGAACGCGGCTTTTTCTATGAAAGCTTCAACGCCCGGGCGTTCGCGGAAGCTACCGGGCTGCAGCATCAATTCGTGCAGGACAATCACTCGCGCTCGCAAAAGGGCGTTCTGCGTGGCCTTCACTACCAGGTTGAACACGCTCAGGGAAAACTGGTGCGCGTAACCGCAGGCGAAGTCTTGGACGTGGCGGTGGATATTCGCCGCAGTTCGCCTCACTTCGGCCAATGGGCCAGCGTTAGACTGTCCGCCGACAACAATCGGCAACTGTGGATTCCACCGGGTTTTGCCCATGGGTTTGTAGTGCTCAGCGACTTCGCCGAATTCCTCTACAAGACTACCGATTACTACACACCGGCTGCCGAACGTTGCATTCGCTGGGACGACCCTGACCTCAATATCGATTGGCAGCTGACAGGCACACCGACCTTGTCCGCCAAGGACCAGAGCGGCAAAAGCCTGAAAGACGCCGACCTGTTCCCATGAAAATCCTCATTACCGGCCAGCACGGCCAAGTCTCCCGCGAGTTGCAACAGCGGCTCCAGGGCCTCGGTGAACTCATCGTGCTGGGGCGCGACCAGCTGGACCTGGCAGACGCCGAGCAGATCCGCCAGCACGTACGCGCCCAGCGCCCCGGCCTGATTATCAACGCTGCGGCCCACACCGCTGTGGACCTGGCCGAGAGCGAACCCGACGCCGCCTTTGCCATCAACGCCATCGCGCCCGGCGTGCTGGCCGAAGAAGCCAAGGCCCTGGGCATTCCGTTGATCCACTACTCCACCGACTACGTGTTCGACGGCAGCAAGCCCGCGCCCTACACCGAAGCCGACACGCCCAACCCCCTGGGCGTCTACGGCCAGAGCAAGCTGGCGGGCGAGCAGGCGATTGCGGCGGTGGGCGGCGAATACCTGATCCTGCGCACCAGCTGGGTGTACGCCAACCACGGCAAGAACTTCCTGCTGACCATGCAACGCCTGCTGCCAGAGAAGCCGCAGATGCGCATCGTGGCCGACCAGATCGGTGCGCCGACCTGGGCCGGTAGCATCGCCAACAGCACCCGCGCGTTGATCGAGCGCTGGCAGGCAGGCCAACCCGGCGACTGGGGCATCTACCATTTGACGGCCCAGGGTGAGACCTCCTGGTTTGGCTTTGCCCAAGCCATCGGCGAGCACCTGAAAGCCCAAGGCAAAGCCTGCGCCGAACTGGAGGCCATTCCGTCCAGCGCCTACCCGACGCCGGCCAAGCGTCCGCTTAACTCACGCCTCGATTGCAGCCGCCTGCAACAGCAATGGCAGGTCAGCCAGCCGCTATGGCAAGACGCATTGCGCGAGTGTCTTGCACAGCAGCACTAGGCATAATGCGCCTGTACCCACAGGCGCACGACTCATGACTCCATCCCTTCCGCGAAGACCCCGTTGGCGCAGCCTCGCGCTGTTGGCGCTGTGCCTGGCGCCGCTGCTGTGGCCGCTGGAGCACTTGGCCGAGCGCTATTACCGCAACGAACTGGCCGGGCAAAATCGTCAGACCCTCGACCTGTACGTCGCCAACTTGCTCGGCACCCTGCACCGCTATGAAGTGCTGCCGCAGATACTCGGCGACCTGCCCGCCCTGCGCACCGCGCTGGACGCACCCCAGGTGAGCACCAACCTGGTCAACGCCAACCTCCTGCTCAAGGACGTCGCCGCCCAGGCCGGCGTGGAAGTGATGTACCTGATGGACACCACCGGCAAGACCCTGGCCGCCTCCAACTGGGACAAGCAGGACAGTTTTGTCGGGCGCAATTTTTCCTTCCGGCCTTACTTCAGCGAAGCCATGGCCGGACGCCTGGGGCGGTTCTTCGGCCTGGGCACCACTTCAGCCAAGCGCGGTTACTTCTTCGCCGCCGCCGTACGCGACGGCGACACGATCATCGGCGTGCTGGTGGTCAAGGTTGACCTGGACCACACCGAAAGCCTGTGGGGCAACACCCCGGAACAACTGCTGGTGACCGACCACAACGGCGTGGTGATCCTCACGTCGCGCCCTCAATGGCGGTTCCGCGCCACCCGGCCGCTGACCACCGAAGAACGCCAGGCCATCATCGCGATCCAGCCCTACCCGACCCGCGACCCACAACCACTGGCCCTGAGCAACACCGCCTGGTTGCGTCAGTCCACGGCCATCGCCGAAACCGGCTGGAACGTCGAAATTCTCGCCCCTCGTTCGCTGATCAGCCGCCCGGTGCGCACGGTGGTTGCCGTCGGCGGCGCCACCTTGTTGGTGTTGATGTTGCTGCTGGGCCTGATGATGCAGCGCCGCCGGCACTACCTGGAGCGCATCGCCTTTGAAGCCAAGGCGCGTCGCGAGCTGGAAATGCGCGTGGTGGAGCGCACCAGCGACCTGGAGGGCCTCAACCGGCGCCTCAAACAGGAAGTGCTGGAGCGTGAACACGCGCAGCAGGAACTGGTGCGCGCTCAGGATGACCTGGTGCAGGCGGGCAAACTGTCGGCGCTGGGCACCATGTCGGCCAGTATCAGTCATGAGCTCAACCAGCCCCTGGCAGCGATCCGCAGCTATGCGGAAAACGCCGAAATCCTGCTCGACCACGAACGCACCAGCGACGCCCGGGGCAACCTCAAGCTGATCAGCGAGCTGACCGGGCGCATGGCTTCGATCATCGCCCACCTGCGTGCCTTCGCCCGCCGTGACCGCCATGCGCCCGAGAGCGTGGCGCTGCAACCGGCGCTGGACGATGCGCTGGCACTGCTGGCCAAACGGCGGCGGTCAATGGAAGTCGAGCTGATCCGCGACCTGCCCGAGGCAACCCTGTGGGTACAAGCCGGTGAAACCCGACTGCGCCAGGTATTGGGCAACCTGCTGGCCAATGCCCTCGACGCCCTCACCGAAAAAGGCCCGCCGCGCAAACTCTGGTTGAGTGCCCAAACCACCGAACAGGGCGTCAACCTGTACATCCGCGACAACGGTCCGGGTTTTTGCATGGAAGCATTGGGCCGCGCCAGCGAGCCGTTCTACACCACCAAGACCCGCACCCAGGGCCTGGGCTTGGGGCTGGCCATCTGCGACACCCTGATGCGCGCCTTCGGCGGCGAATTGTTGTTCGCCAACCACAAGGAAGGCGGCGCGCTGTTAACCTTGAAATTGCGTGCCGGTTCGCCGGGCGTCAGTCTGCAACCGTCCGAGGACCGCAGTGTATGAGTATCGATAACGGGATCCAGGTGGTGTTGATCGACGACGATCCACACCTGCGTCAGGCCCTGTGCCAGACCCTGGACCTGGCCGGGCTGAAAGTCCTGACCCTGGGCGAAGCCAGCGGCCTCACTGCGCGCCTGTCCCGCGATTGGCCGGGCGTGGTGGTCAGCGACATCCGCATGCCCGGCATGGACGGCCTGGAGCTGCTGGCCGAACTGCACGGCCAGGACCCGGAGCTGCCCGTGCTGCTGATTACCGGCCACGGTGATGTGCCGCTGGCGGTACAGGCCATGCGCGCCGGCGCGTATGACTTCCTGGAGAAACCGTTTGCCAGCGATGCCTTGCTCGACAGCGTGCGCCGCGCCCTGGCCCTGCGCCGCCTGGTGCTGGACAACCGCAGCCTGCGCCTGGCCCTCAGCGATCGCCAGCAACTGAGCACGCGCCTGGTGGGGCATTCCCCGCAGATGCTGCGCTTGCGCGAGCAGATTGGCGCGCTGGCGGCGACCAAGGCCGATGTGCTGATCCTTGGCGAAACCGGTGCTGGTAAAGAGGTGGTGGCGCGTGCGCTGCACGATCTATCGAGCCGACGCAGCGGGCCGTTTGTGGCGATCAACGCCGGCGCCCTGGCCGAGTCCGTGGTCGAAAGCGAACTGTTCGGCCATGAGCCTGGTGCCTTTACCGGCGCGCAAAAGCGCCGTATCGGCAAGTTCGAGTTTGCCAACGGCGGTACGCTGTTCCTGGATGAAATCGAAAGCATGAGCTTGGATGTGCAGGTCAAGCTGCTGCGCCTGTTGCAGGAGCGTGTGGTGGAGCGCCTGGGCGGCAACCAGTTGATCCCGCTGGACATCCGCATCATCGCCGCCACCAAGGAAGACCTGCGTCAGTCCGCCGACCAGGGCCGCTTTCGTGCCGACTTGTATTACCGTCTCAACGTTGCGCCGCTGCGCATTCCGCCGCTGCGCGAGCGGGGCGAAGATGCGTTGATGCTGTTCCAGCACTTTGCCGACGAAGCCAGCAGCCGCCATGGCCTGCCACTGCACGAGCTGCAGCCGGGCCAGCGCGCACTGCTGCTGCGCCACAGCTGGCCGGGCAATGTACGGGAACTGCAAAACGCCGCCGAACGGTTTGCCCTGGGCCTGGAGCTGGCCTTGGACGCGACACCGGACAACCCGTCTGCCGGCGTGTTGACCTCCACCAAAGGTGGCCTGAGCGAGCAAGTCGAGCAGTTCGAAAAAAGCCTGATCGCCGCCGAACTGACTCGCCCCCACAGCTCCCTGCGCAGCCTTGCCGAAGCCTTGGGGGTACCGCGCAAGACCCTGCACGACAAACTGCGCAAACACGGCCTGAACTTCGCCGACAGCGCCAACCATGGCGCCGACGACGAATGACCCACCCCACTCGCCACGAGGCCCCCATGAGCCGCGACAGCCGTTACCTGGAATCCATCCTTCACCACGACATCCCCCTCACCCGGGAAATGGGCCTCAAGGTGCTCGACTGGCAACACGGCCAATTGCAGCTGCACCTGCCCTTGCAAGCCAACATCAATCACAAGAGCACCATGTTTGGCGGCAGCCTCTATTGCGGTGCCGTGCTGGCGGGCTGGGGTTGGTTGCACCTGCAATTGCGTGAGGAAGGGATTGAAGACGGGCACATCGTGATTCAGGAGGGGCAGATCAGCTACCCGCTGCCGGTGACCCGGGACGCGACGGTGGTGTGCCAGGCACCGGAGGAGAAGGTGTGGAAGCGCTTTGTAGCGACCTACAAGCGCTATGGTCGTGCGCGGCTGACGCTGGAGACGTGGATTGTGAATGAAGGCAGTGAAGCGCATGCGGTGGCGTTTACCGGCCAGTACGTCCTGCACCGTTAACCGCCACAACACAAAATAACTGTGGGAACTGGCTTGTGTGGGAGCGGGCTTGCTCGCGAATGCGGTGTGTCAGTCACCAGATATCTGGCTGACACTCCGCTTTCGCGAGCAAGCCCGCTCCCACGTTTTTGATCTGCTGTGGCTTTAAGAACGGGCCAGGGTCAGCAACCGCTCACGCCAAGCCGCCTTGGCCGGCAACGCCAAAAAGAACGGGTTCAACAACGACGCCCGCGCCGGATAGCTGAACGGCTCGCCACTCAACTCCAGCACTTCGCCGCCCGCCCCTTCCAGCACGCCCTGGGCTGCCGCAGTGTCCCATTGCGACGTCGGCGCCAACCGTGGGTAGCAATCGGCACTGCCTTCGGCCAGCAGGCAGAATTTCAGCGAGCTGCCGATATTCGCCAGCTTGAGCTCACCCAGGCCTTCGCTCAAACCATCCAGCAAACGCTCCTGCTCGGGGCTGGTGTGCCGACGGCTGGCAACCACGGTAAAGGCCTCGCCGGCGGCTGGCGTCTGGCGCACCTGAATCTGCTTGGGCGCCTCATTTACATCGGAACGCCATGCCCCAAGACCGGCGCCGCCAAAGTAGCAACGGCCGCTGGTGGGCATCGACACCACGCCAAATACCACGCGGCCTTGCTCGATCAGGGCGACGTTGACGGTGAACTCTTCGCTGCCGGAAATGAATTCCTTGGTGCCATCCAGCGGGTCCACCAACCACCAACGCTGCCAACCGGCGCGCACGCTCTGGTCGATATCGGCGTCTTCTTCAGACAATACGGGAATACTCGGGTCCAGCGCGGTGAGCCCGGCGAGGATCAGATGGTGAGCGGCCAGGTCTGCCGCCGTCACCGGCGAGTCATCAGACTTGGACGTGACAGCCACGTCGGCCCGCCAATAAGGAAGGATCGCCTCACCCGCCTGACGCGCCAGCTCGATCACGGGGGCAATAAACGGGTGGCCTAAAAACAGTTCGCTCATGCGATAAACGCTCCACGCTGGGTCAACAGGTCTCGTACCAGGTACAGCGCGGCCAAGGCGCGGCCTTCGCTGAATTGCTCGTTTTGCGCCAGTTGCGACAACTCCCGCAGGTTGACGCGGTCAACCCGCATCGGCTCGGGCTCGTCACCCTCAAGGCGCTCTTCATAGAGGTCGGTGGCCAGCACCACCTGGATTTTCTGGCTCATGTAGCCTGGCGACAGCGAGAGCTCGGTGAGGTGTTCCAATTGGCGCGCGCCGTAGCCCGCCTCTTCCTTGAGTTCACGATTTGCCGCCGCCAGCACATCCTCGCCGGGCTCGATCAGTCCCTTGGGCAGGGACAACTCATATTCATCCGTGCCGCCGCAGTATTCTTCCACCAGCAAGGCGTGATCGGCGTCGATCATTGCCACGATCATCACTGCGCCATAACCGGCACCGCGGCCCACCAGGCGTTCGTAGGTTCGTTCAACGCCATTGGAAAAGCGCAATTGCACTTCCTCCACGCGGAACAAACGGCTACTGGCGACTATTTCGCGGGCGAGGACGGTGGGTTTCTGGCGCATAAGCGGCTCCTTGGCGTGATCGGGTTACTATACCGTGGCTTTTCCGATTGTCTGTGTCGGATATCTTTACTTACATGAGAACCGCCCATGCCCTCTCTGCCCTGGCACGCCATCGACACCGTCCTGCTGGACATGGACGGCACTTTGCTCGACCTGCATTTCGACAACCACTTCTGGATGGAGCACCTGCCACAACGGTACGCCGAGTTGCACGGTGTGAGCCGCGCCATGGCCGAGCTGGAGTTGCAACCTCTGTTCGAGCATAACGCTGGACAGTTGCAATGGTATTGCCTGGATTTCTGGACCACCGAACTGAAGATCCCGGTACGCGACCTCAAGCTGGAAACCGCCCACCTGATCGCCCTGCGCCCAGACGCCGACACCTTCCTGGCGGCGATCAAGCAGGCTGGCAAGCGGGTGATCCTGATCACCAACGCTCATCGCGATTCGCTGTCATTGAAGTTGGAACGCATCGAATTGGCGCCGTATTTCGAAAGGTTGATCAGCTCCCACGATTACGGTTTCGCCAAGGAAAACCCGCAGTTCTGGGATGCTCTGCAAACCGACATCGGCTTCGACCCGGCGCGCAGCCTGTTTATCGATGACACCTTGCCGATCCTGCGCAGCGCCCGGGACTTTGGTGTGGGGCATCTGCTGGCGGTAAGAGAACCGGACAGCAAAAAAGGGCCAAAGGACACTGCAGAGTTTGCAGCCGTCGAAGACTATCGAGACCTCATTGCCGGACTCTAAACCTATGTGACCCAATAACCATGCGGGAGCCGGGCTTACCCGCGATAGCAGAGTGTCAGGCAAGACCTCTCTACCTGATCCTCCGCTATCGCGGGCAAGCCCGGCTCCCACATAAGCCAGCACCCACCTCTCGTAGGCGTGTTACTCAGGAATACGCAACGTCTGCCCTGGGTAAATCTTGTCCGGGTGAGACAGTAACGGCTTGTTAGCCTCGAAGATCTTGTTGTACTGGTTGGCGTTGCCATACACCGCCAGGGAAATTGCGCTCAGTGTGTCGCCCTTTTTCACTACGACGAAACGGGCGGCGGCAACCGCCGGGCCGGAGACGGTAATCTGATCCTCGACACTGGCCACCCCGGCAATATTGCCTGCCGCCAGGATGATTTTTTCTTTCTCTTCCTGGCTGGCCACTTCACCGCTGATCGTCACCTTGTCACCGTCGACGGTGGCATGCACGTTCGGGTTGCCCAGCCCCACGTCCTCAATGTGCTTTTTAAGATCTTCGCTGGCGTTGGCGTTGCCTGGCGTCAACAGCTTGACCAGCTTTTCGCCGGCCTCTTTCACAAAGCTGAAAATACTCATGTTTGCTCTCCTTGGGGTTTAGGTTCCAGATGCCAAAGACTAGACCAGTCCTACAGAACCTGGTTCCAGCCCGACCAATGACCAGACGACTCCTACACGCGTTAGAATCCCCTCGCTATTGGAGCAAGCCCACGGAGCGAAGATGGACATCAAACAGCTGAAATTCCTCATCGCCCTCGACGAAACCCGTCACTTCGGCCAGGCGGCAGCGCGTTGCCATATCACCCAGCCGACCCTGTCGATGCGCCTGCGCAACCTGGAAGAGGAACTGGACCTTCCCCTGGTCAACCGGGGACAGCGCTTTGAAGGGTTTACCGCGCCGGGCGAACGGGTGCTGGCGTGGGCCCGCACCGTGCTCGCGGCCTATGATGGCTTGCAGGCAGAAGCCGCTGCCTGTCGCGGCAACCTGGTGGGCACATTGCGGTTGGGGGTGGTGCCGCTGTCGAGCTTCGACCCTTTGGCCCTGATGCAGCAGTTGCACAAAGAACACCCCAGCCTGCGTTTTGAGCTGTCGGCGCTGAGCTCCGAGCAGATCCTTGAGCAGCTGGCCAGCAATCGGCTGGACCTGGGCGTGTCCTACCTGGAACGCCTGGACAACGAGCGCTTCGACTCCTTGGCCTTGGGCGAAACCCGTATGGGCCTGCTGTATGACCAGCGGTTTTTCAGCTTCGGTGACACGCCGTTGAGCTGGGAAGCGCTGATCGAGCTGCCGCTGGGCATGCTCACCAGCGGCATGCACTTTCGCCAGTCCATCGACCACAACTTCCACAGCCGGGGGCTCAACCCACAACCGCTGCTGCAAACCGACGCCGTCCATCAGTTGTTACAAGCTGTGCACGGCGGGCTGTGCTGCGCGGTGATGCCGCTGGAAGGGGGGCTCGATGCGCTCACCGAACACCTGCGCCTGCAACCGATCGAAGACGCCCATACCCTGGCGCGCCTGGGGCTGATCATGCGTCGCAGTGCCCCACGCTCGGCGCTGGCCGAAGCCTGTTTCGCGCTGTTTCAGAAATCGCAAAACGAGTCTTGATCGACGTCATCTATCGGTAGATCAGTACTGGCAATTAGACGCGACGCTTTGTCGCGCCTAGTCTAAACACTGATCAATCCGTCGGTGGTACTGCCCCATGAACGCCAAGCGCCCAGTCTGCGCGGCGCCTGCCTCTGAGACGCCCGCGCCTGCCGCCAGCCAGAGCTACCAGTATTGCAATCTTGAACACACTGAAGTCGCCAGCACCGCGTTGGCTGAAGAAGTGGCGTTGGCGATTGCCTATAACGACATCAGCCAAGCGGTGATGCTGGTGACGCCGACGGACCTGGAAGACTTCATCGTCGGCTTCAGCATGGGCAGTGGCATTATCGCCGACGTTAGCGACATTTATGACCTGAAACTCAGTGGTTCGGGCTCGGCCCAATACGCCCAGGTCCAGATTTCCAGCCGTGCCTTCTGGAACCTCAAGCAGCAGCGCCGACAGTTGGCAGGCACCAGCGGCTGTGGCTTGTGCGGCGTGGAAGCCGTGGAACAGGCCCTGCCGGACCTCCAGGTGTTGCCGGGTGCCCCCTTGCCACCGGCCGCGTGGCTCGATGGGCTGCGCCAGCGCATCAGCGCCTTTCAGCCCCTGGGCCAGTACAGCGGCGCCGTGCATGCGGCGGTGTTCATGAACGGCCAGGGCGAATTGCTGCTGGGCCGTGAAGACATCGGCCGGCATAACGCCCTGGACAAATTGATCGGCGCGTTGATCCGCCAAAAGATTTCGACCGAAGGTGGCCTGGCAATTGTCACCAGCCGTTGCAGCCTGGAATTGATCCAGAAAGTCCTGCGCGCGGGCATCCAGACCCTGGTCAGCCTGTCGTCACCCACCGGCCTGGCCTTGCAATGGGCGCGCCGGCACAACCTCAACCTCATCCACCTGCCGCAGAAAAGCGCGCCGCGGGTCTATAGCCCAGCGATGGAGTACCAACCATGAGCATGCACCATCAAGCCGACCAAACCCCAACCCCGCGCTACAAGCCCTACAAAGGCCCGGCCGGTGGCTGGGGCGCACTGATCAGCGTGGCGCAGGCCTGGTTGACCAGCGACAACGCGCTGAAAAACCTGCGCATGATGCTCAAGACCAACCAGAACGGCGGTTTCGACTGCCCGGGCTGCGCATGGGGCGACTCGCCGGAAAGCGGCATGGTGAAGTTCTGCGAGAACGGCGCCAAGGCCGTGAACTGGGAAGCCACCAAGCGTCGCGTCGACGCGGCGTTCTTCGCCAAACACAGCGTCACTGCGCTGCTGGAGCAAAGCGACTACTGGCTGGAGTACCAAGGCCGCCTGACCGAACCGATGCGCTACGACGCCGAAACCGACCGCTACCAGCCCATCAGTTGGGAAGCCGCGTTCGACCTGGTAGGCAAGCACCTCAACGCCCTGCCCAGCCCGGACATGGCCGAGTTCTACACCTCGGGCCGCGCCAGCAACGAAGCGGCGTATTTGTACCAGCTGTTCGTGCGCGCCTACGGCACCAACAACTTCCCGGATTGCTCGAACATGTGCCACGAAGCCAGTGGCGTAGCCCTGGCGCAAAGCGTGGGCGTCGGCAAAGGCACCGTGACCTTCGATGATTTTGAACATGCCGATGCGATCTTCGTATGGGGCCAGAACCCGGGCACCAACCACCCGCGCATGCTCGAACCGCTGCGCGAAGCGGTGAAGCGTGGCGCCCAGGTGGTGTGCATCAACCCGCTGAAAGAGCGCGGCCTGGAACGTTTCCAGCACCCGCAGCACCCGCTGGAAATGCTCACCAACGGTGACAAGCCGACCAACACCGCCTACTTCCGCCCGGCACTCGGCGGCGACATGGCCATCCTGCGTGGCATGGCCAAGTTCCTGCTGCTGTGGGAACGCCAGGCCCAGGCCGAAGGCAAGGAAGCCGTGTTCGACCACGACTTCCTCAACGAGCACACCGCCAACGTGCTGGAGTACCTGGGCAAGATCGACGACACCTCCTGGGATGAAATCGTCGAGCAGTCCGGCCTGACGCTGGTGGAGATCGAGCAAGCGGCGCGCATGTACGCCAAAGGCAAGAACGTGATCATGTGCTGGGCCATGGGCATCACCCAGCATCGCCATTCGGTGCCGACCATCCAGGAAATCGCCAACCTGATGCTGCTGCGCGGCAATATCGGCCGCCCTGGCGCCGGCCTGTGCCCGGTGCGTGGCCACAGCAACGTGCAGGGTGACCGCACCATGGGTATCAACGAGCGCCCACCGGTGGCGTTCCTCGATTCCCTGGAGCGTCGCTTCCAGTTCCAGGTGCCGCGTGAGAACGGGCACAACGTGGTCGAAGCGATCCACGCCATGCTCGAAGGCCGTTCCAAAGTGTTCATCGGCTTGGGCGGCAACTTTGCCCAAGCCACCCCAGACAGCCCGCGCACCTTCCAGGCCCTGCGCAATTGCGACCTGACCGTGCAGATCAGCACCAAACTCAACCGCAGCCACCTGATGCACGGCAAAGACGCGCTGATCCTGCCGTGCCTGGGCCGTACTGACATCGACATCCAGGCCGACGGCCCGCAAGCGGTGACGGTGGAAGACTCGTTCAGCATGGTTCACGGCTCCAACGGCCAGTTGCAGCCGCTGTCGAAATTCATGAAGTCCGAGCCTGCCATCCTGGCCGGTATCGCCGCCGCCACCCTGGGCAGCAAACCGGTGGATTGGAATTGGCTGGTGGCCGACTACGGGCGCATTCGCGACCTGATTGCCGACACTATCCCGGGCTTCAAGAACTTCAACGAGAAGATCAAAAACCCAGGTGGGTTCTACCTGGGCAACGCGGCCGGCGCCCGCCGCTGGAACACCCCGTCGGGGCGCGCCAACTTCCGCCCGAACATCCTGCCCAAGGATTTGATCCACGAGCGCACCCACGCGACGGGCAAGGTGCCGGACCTGATCATGCAATCAATGCGCTCTCACGATCAGTACAACACCACCATCTATGGCCTGGACGATCGCTACCGTGGCGTGAAAGGCCAGCGTGACGTGCTGTTCGTCAATGAAGCCGACATCATCCGCCTGGGCTTCAAGCCAGGGCAGAAGGCCGACATCGTGTCGTTGTGGGAAGACGGCCGCGAGCGCCGCGTGAAAGGCTTTACCTTGCTGGCGTTCGATATTCCTGCGGGGCAGGCGGCGGCTTACTACCCGGAAGTGAACCCACTGGTGCCCCTGGAAAGCACCGGCGATGGCAGCCATACGCCAACGTCGAAATTCGTGGCGATTCGCCTGGAAGCAGCAAGCGACAACGGCTTGATTATGGCCCGCTCGGCCTGATCACCCTTACAACTGTAGGAGCCGGCTTGCCGGCGATGCGGCCATTAAGCCTTGCGTTGATTGCACCGACGCCATTGCCGGCAAGCCGGCTCCTGCAGTGAGTGCTCCCATGCAGGCAACGGGAACGATGCCGGGTCAAATTTCGGGCATAAAAAAGGCCGCTTTTGCATAAAAGCGGCCGTTCCGAAGTAGCTAAAGACCTGCAAAAATCACTTAAGTTCCCCATAAAAAACAGCAACTTAGTAAATTGTATACAACTGCTGCCACCGGTCGGATTTCGATTGTCAGCGTCTCGATACAACCTCAGGATCGCGCCGTCATCCTCTTGAGGTCTCCCTATGAAGTTCTCCTCGATTCTCTTGTTGTCCCTTGGCCTGGTCAGTGGCGCAGCCATGGCCGGTGGCACCACCGAAGCCGGTGTGGGCGGCGCATTGGGCGGGGTTTTGGGTTCGGTTGTCGGCCAGCAGATCGGCGGCAACACCGGTTCGGCCATCGGCGCAGCCTTGGGCGGCGCAGGCGGCAGTGCGGTCGGCGCTGACAAGCGCAGCCGTGGCGAAGCGGCCATTGGTGGCGCGTTGGGCGCAGCCGGTGGCAACGTGGTCGGCCGCAGCATGGGCGGCAGTACCGGCAGCCTGATCGGCGCAGCCGCGGGCGGCGGTGCAGGTGGCGCGCTGGGCAACTACATGGGCAACAAGAGCGATGACGACGACCGCCGCTATCGTGGGCGCGATAACCGCCGCTATGACCGTGATGACCACCATGGCCGCGGGCATGCCTATGGCCACCGCAAGAACAAGCACCACTACCGTCACCGGTAAGAGCTAAAGAACACGATCAATCCCTTGTAGGAGCTGGCTTGCCGGCGATGGCAGAGTGTCAGCTGATACTTAGTTGGCTGACCCACCGCCATCGCTGGCAAGCCAGCTCCTACAGTGGGTATTTGTTGTGTTCAATGAACCACCAAGCGCTGCAACGCTTCGCGCAACATTCCCGGAATCGTCACTGGCTGGTTCGTCCCCCGATCCACGAAGACGTGCACAAAGCGCCCCGCCGCACAGGCCTCTTCTTCGCCCTGCTTGAACACCGCCAATTCGTACTGCACTGAGCTGTTACCCAGCTTGCCCACCCGCAGGCCGATTTCGATGCGCTCGGGAAAGGCGATCGACGCGAAGTAATCGCACGCCGAACTCACCACAAACCCCACCACTTCACCGTCATGAATATCCAACCCACCCTGTTCGATCAGGTAGGTGTTCACCGCCGTGTCGAAGAAGCTGTAGTAGGTCACGTTATTCACATGGCCATACACATCGTTGTCGTGCCAACGCGTGATGATCGGCTGGAAGTGAGGGTAATCGGCACGTTGTGGCACGGAGTCTGGCATGGGCATATCTCGTGAAGGGGGGGTTCAAAGGTCGTTCAAATGGGCTTGGGCCCACTCGCGCACCTCGGCGTAGGGGTAGTCCTCAAGTGCGGCAAAACCCGGAATGCCCCGCGCTTTCAGCTTGGTGAAAAGCGGCACGCTGATACCGCCAAGGAAACGTGTCAGCCGTTCCGCGCCCGGCAATTGCCCCGTGTGCTCATGATGCCTGTGGATAAAATCACCGCACAGCCCCAGGAAGTTTTTATCCACAAGCGGCGGCAAGCCGGGTGGTGGCGGCAGATGTGCAACGTGGCCATGGCATACAGAGCAATGCCCACAACGCTGGGGCGCATTTTCATCGCCAAAATACTGAGCCAGGCGTTGCCCCAGGCAATGTTCGGTGGCGAACAGATCGAGCATCGCGTGAATTCGCGCTACCTCGCCCACCTCGTGCTGCTTGAAACCTGTGTATAACTCGGCGCTCAACACCTCTGGATCAAAATCGGTATCCAGCAAGCTGTAGACCTCGGTCATCTGCTTGCTTTCCAGCTCGATCAGGCCCTGCTCCTGGAAGTAATCCAAGGCCTTCACCACCCGGCCGCGCTCGGCATTGTGCTGTTGGTACAGCGCGTCGAAATCCACCGTCGCCCAGGTTTTCGCCCGCTTGCACACCTGGATAATCGCTGCGACAAACTGCTGCCGCTCGCCCGAAAAACGCGCCAGCAAGGCGTCAGGTTCAATCAAGTACTTAAAACGGTATTCGGCATAAAACGCATAGCGCGGCGCAATCACCCCTTTAAGCTCCAGTTGCACCAATAGCGTCTTCAACGGGAGCTCACGGATGTTGCTGTGGTCCGACAGCGACCTCAGCAAGAACTCCCACTGTCCATCGCCCCGCGCAGCCTGCAACTCCTCCAGTACACGTTGAATACCCTCCAGTTCGGGCGTGTCGCCGTACACGAAGTTTTCCAGCACGTTGAGGCTGTCACGATTGGCCAGCACCAGGCAGTCGGAGGGTTGCCCATCCCGCCCGGCCCGGCCGATTTCCTGGCTGTAGTTCTCGATGGACTTGGGCAGATCGAAGTGCACCACATTGCGGATGTCGCTCTTGTCGATGCCCATGCCGAACGCAATGGTGGCGACAATGCAATTGGAACGTCCGCCCATGAAGCGCTGCTGGATACCCTCGCGTTTATCGTGGGGCAAACCGGCATGATATGCCTCGGCCTGGATGCCGTTGCGGTTCAGGTGCTCGGCAATCTGCTCGGCGGTCTTTTGCAAGGTGACATAAACGATGCTTGGCTGATCAGCGCGTTCACTCATCCACTGCACCAGCCGACGACGCTTATCCGCGCCGCTGACCGGTTCCACCAACAGGTTGAGGTTGGGCCGATAGAAGCCCGTGGTCACCACATCGTCCGGTGCAATGGCGAACTTGGCCTGCATGTCGGCAATCACCTTGGGCGTGGCCGTAGCCGTCAGCAGCAGGGCTTGTGGGATATTGAACTGGCGCTGGTAGTCCGGCAGCTTCAAATAGTCCGGCCGGAAGTTGTGGCCCCACTCGGAAATACAGTGCGCCTCATCCACCACCAACAACGAGATCTGCACGCTTTGCAGGAAGTTGCGGAAGCGTTCGTTCTTCAAGCGTTCTACGGAGATCATCAGGATTTTCAGCTCGCCTGAACGCGCACGGGCCATCACGTCATTGGCCTCATCGCGGCTCTGGGCCGAATCGATACTGCCCGCCGAAATGCCGTGGCGCTGCAAGAAACCGAGCTGGTCCTGCATCAACGCCAACAGGGGTGAAACCACCAATGTCAGATGCGGCAGCAACACCGCCGACAGCTGGTAACACAGGGATTTGCCTGAGCCGGTTGGGAAAATCGCAGCTGCCGAACGACCGGCCAGTACCGCGCTGACGGTTTCTTCCTGGCCCAAACGAAACTGTGGATAACCAAAGACCTGCTGGAGGGTGTCGTGCATAGGCTGTCACTCCGTTGACCGCTGAAGGAGTCAAAAACATAGATCAGCGATCGAAAAAAGGTCATGGATAAACGCTACAAACTGATACAGAGAAAACCTGCAAGCCCGCGCAAAAACGAAGACAGTAGCACGCCAGATCACCTACCCCCGACATGGAGTCGTGAATGTCTCGATGCACACTGTTTTCACCGCAGCACCTCGTCATGTTCATGCTGTCGTTGTTACTGCTGGGCTGTGCAAACGCCCCCGCCCGAACGCCTGCCGAGGAGGACGCACAGCGTTTCGAAACGCCCGAATACCTCGCACAAAAAGCCCTGGTGATCGTTAAAGCCTCCTCTCTCTACGCGCGAGGCGGCACCGGCCAGGGCATCAACGTTGCGCTGATCGACTCAGGCCTCAACCAGGCGCTACCCGAGTTTGACGGGCGTGTAGGCGAACCGGGCTACGACTTCGTGAGACAGCAGCCAGGCACCCTCGACATCAAGGGCCACGGCACCCAGATGGCCGGTATTCTCGCCGCAAACAAGAATGACCAGGGCATCCACGGCATCGCCTTCAACGCCAAGTTGATACCCATGCGTTTCGGTGATGACCGGGAGCCGTTCTACTTCGACAATGAAATCGCCCAGGCCTGGAAGCTCGCCTCTACCCGAGGCGCACGCATTTTCAGTAACTCTTGGGCAAATCCCATTGAAGCCAACACCAACGAGGTTCCCGTCTATGAGCGCCTGATGGGTGACTCATTGGGCGTGGCAAGAAAGCTGGTGGCCGAAGGCGCAGTGTTCGTTTTCTCAACGGGCAACGAGGTCAAGCGTGAACCGCTCGCCGAACCAGGCCTTCCAGCGTTGGTGCCCGAACTGGAGAAAGGCTGGATTGCCGTCATGGCCCTTAAGAACGACGGCACGGCCATCAATCTCAAATCCAATTATTGTGGCCTCGCCGCACGCTGGTGCATCGCGGTGCCAGGGGGTGACGGTGGCGCAGGGTTGTTGACCACCTACAAGGATGGCAGCTACGGACCAACCGCCGGCACCTCGCCAGCCGCTGCGTTGGTCAGCGGTGCCTTGGCGGCATTGCAAAGCCGCTTTCCGGAAATGACGCCGCAACAAGTGCGTGAGCGCCTGCTCAGTACGGCGAATCGAACGGGTATCTATGCCAACAGCGAAGCCTATGGGCGAGGGTTGATGGACCTCGATGCAGCCTCACGTCAGTAGCCATTGCCCAAACAAACAACGCGCCACCGGGGCGCGTTGTCGGTAACGTGTGTCGCTATTGATCAGCGGTTCTGCACCCGCTCAATCGCGGTGTCGTACACCGGGTTGGCCTTTTGTTCCTTGGCCAACTGGTAGTGACGCAACGCATCGGCAAACTGCCCCGCCGCTTCATAGATCCGCGCAATGTTGTAATAAGCGCCAGCGCGCACCGTCGCAGCACTTGCACCGGTTGCCAGGGCGATGGCCTTGCGGTTGGCCCAGATCGATTCGGCCGTGTTGCCGGCTTTTTGATACGCCAGGCCCAGGTTGCCATAGGCCTTGCCGAAGCCATTGTCCAACTCGATCGCCTGACGGAACAGGTCGATGGCCTGGTCGAGGTTACCCGCCTGGTAGGCCGCTTCACCCTGGACGTTCAGACGTTTCGCATCGGTCTGTGCGGAAGAGCTGACCGCAACTGCGGTAACGGCCACGCTGTCATCCAGCAGCGGCTTGACTTCGTTCAGCACATTCGCGGCATTCACGGTCACGCCGCTGAAGGTATTGATGTCCTGGAAGTCGCCGCTGCCGGTCATGCGGAATACCGTCCACAGGTTGCCGCTGCGGTTTTTCGGCACGTAGTAAGTACGCACCAGGGATTGGCCCATGTACACGAACACCTTGGCCTCACTGTTGGACAGTTGACGCGAGCCTGGATTACCCCCGTTGGTGTAGTCATGTACGGCATACACGTAGCTTTCGCCGTAGTGCTTTTTCTGCAGGGTGATGGTTTCCGGGCCATAGCTGTCGGTGTCATCCACATCCAGCTCGGCATCGGTGCCGTTCTTGTTCTCGAAGTAGATGTTGTTGCCTGGGAAGATCATGTGGGAGTCAAGGTCTTCCGGGGTCTTGCCCCAGGTCAACACCACGCGCAGGCCGTCGAGGTTTTCCATCACCGGGCTGATGGCGTAGGTCATGCCCTTGCATGGGCATTTCACCACCAGGTTGGAATAGCCGGGCTTCTTGATAATCAGCAGGTTGGTGGAATCATCAGCGGCTTCACTGGTCAACGTGACCTGACCCTGGGCGTTGGTGCGACCCACCACGTTTTGTGCGCCATTGCGCTGCAGCAACACTTCGGCATCAGCGATTTTCTGGTCTTTCACCACCGCACTCAGCACTTCAATCGGCAATTGCTCGGCCTGGATGGAAAAAGCGACCGCACACAATGACATCGCCGACGCGACACGACGCAAACCCATGCTTAACTCCCTTTAAGTAGTGGACGGAATCGTCCTGCAAGATTTTGCGGAGAAACATACGCTGAATTCAGGCTGATGGAGGATTTTTTGTACAAAATGTGACGTAGTTTTTATCGCATCCAACACCCACTTCTGGCTCCTCCGGCTCTGAGTTGAAACGATCAATTTCACCCAGAGAATCCCCGTCAAACCAAAAATCGGCAGCCTCCGTAAGAAACCATCCAGTACCGCACCAGACGTTTCCCAAACTGCTTAAATCTCCCTGCGCCTACTCTACAAAATTCACCTTCGCCTAACCGAAACTAGCGGCTTTTCAATAACTCCGACAAAAATCTGTGAACATCGAAAGGACGCATATATCGGCCATTACGGCGTCATCTTCACAGTGATGCGCTTGATCATCTTGCCTGGCAATCGACATGCATTGGCAAGCCGTTGCCTCTTGGAAGCAGGGTGGCTAATGCGATGACCGAATACAGGTACTGGATCGGTCTGACACTCATCTTGACCATTTCCGCTTTAGTCGAAAAAACATTCAAGCGTCCCCGACCCAGAAAAAGATGGGGGCTGGTCCTTGTGATAACCGGTCCGACACTCTTATTCTGCGCCCCCACCTGGATAAAGGAATTACAGGTGGAGAGCCTGCCTATCATCGCTTTTGTAACGGGTATTGCGATGCTAGCCAGCCACAACAAATACCGCTTCCACCGCCCCCTTCCCCCTCACCCACTCCTGCGTGCCCCCACCATGAACCTCGCCCCCAACTTCCCCGAAGACGCCGCCATGCAGCAACTCCTGCAACTGCTGCACGAAGAAATCGGCCTGCCGAAACACAAGACCATCAGCCTGCAAACCTCGATCAACTTCGACTTGGGCTGCGACGGCAGTGAAGCCAAGCAATTGATGGAAGCGCTGGAGCAGGAATTTGCGCTCGACCTGGGGGACTTCGACACTTATCGTTACTTCAACCCGCCGGTGTTTGACGTATTTCTCAAACGCCGTGCCAAGGGTCGCGGCGAAAAAGTGCCGCTGACCATCGGCATGCTCTACCTGGCCATCAAGACCCACAGCTGGGACACGCAGACGCTGGAAAACCTGAGCTGACTGTAGGAGCCCGGCTTGCCGGCGATGGCGGTCCTAAGGGCTTCATTGGCGGCAAGCCGGGCTCCTACAGCATTCAAAAGGACCTTACATGGACGTAACAATGGGCCTGCTGGCCGCCCTGCTCTGGGGCGGCACGGATTTTCTCGTGGGCCTCAATGCCCGCGCCGTGGGCGTTAAACGCGCGGTGTATTTCGGCCAAGCCCTGGGCTTTCTGATCATGACCCTGCTGCTGGCCATTCTCCCAAGCTTCCTGTTCAAATCCCTCGACGCCCCGTCGAGCATCTGGCTCCTGGGCATCGCCGCCGCACTGCTCACCGTTTCCGGCGCCCTCGCGCTGTCCAAGGCCTTTGCACTCGGCAAAGCGGCTATCGTCGCGCCACTGGTGACGTCCTACGGCGTAGTGACCACCCTGCTGTCCTGGGCCACCGGTGAGCACATCAACCTGATGCAACTGGGCTGCATCGCCGTGTGCGTGATTGGCGTCGTCCTCTCCAGCATCCACAAGGACAACGGCGTTCCCCACAACAATCCACACCTGTCCATCGCCTACGCCGTGCTCGCCGCCTTGCTGTATGGCACCAGCTTCTGGCTGCAAGGCCGCTATACACTGCCGGCGCTGGGACCAATCACCATGCTGTGGCTGGGTTACCTGGTAGGGCTATGTGTATTGGTGCTGATGGTGATGAGGATCAAGGACGGCTTGAAACCCCCTCCGCTGAAGAACTGCGCGACGCTGACCGGGGCGAGCGTGATGAACCTCGGCGGCTTCTCGGCGTTTTCCTGGGGAGCGATGGCAGGGTCGGTGTCGGTGGTGACGGTGATCAGCACGTTGTCGGGCGGGATTGCGGCGATTCTGGGATATGTGTTTTTCAAGGAGCGGTTGTCGACGGTGCAGGTGTTGGGCGTTGTGCTGGTGCTGGCCGGTGCTGTTGTTTTGCACATGGTCGATTGACCTTTCGCGCACAAAAAAGCCGCCCCTGAGGGCGGCTTTTTCACAACAACCGAATCTTACAACTTAGGACCGGCTGCCTTGATCGCATCGCTCACTTCAAACTTCTTGAAGTTCTCGATGAACAGACCCGCCAGTGCCTTCGCCGCTTCGTCGTAGGCCGCTTTGTCAGCCCAGGTGTTACGTGGGTTCAACAGGCCAGTCTCAACGCCCTGTACGGCCAATGGCACGTCGAGGTTGATGGTGTCGAGGTGTTCGGTTTCAGCACCCACCAGCGCGCCGCTCTGGATCGCTGCGATGACGCCGCGAGTGGTCGGGATATTGAAGCGCTTGCCGACGCCGTAGCCGCCGCCAGTCCAGCCAGTGTTGACCAGGTAGACCTTGGAGCCGAAGCCGCGGATGCGCTTGATCAGCAACTCAGCGTATTCGCCAGCCGGGCGCGGGAAGAACGGGGCGCCGAAGCAGGTGGAGAAGGTCGACTTGATGCCGCCGCCGGAACCCATTTCGGTCGAGCCCACCAGTGCGGTGTAACCGGACAGGAAGTGGTAGGCCGCTTGTTCTTCGCTGAGGATGGACACCGGTGGCAGGACACCAGTCAGGTCGCAGGTCAGGAAAATCACTGCGTTCGGCTCGCCGCCCAGGTTCTTCTCGGAACGCTTGGCCACGTGCTCCAGCGGGTAGGCGGCACGGCTGTTCTGGGTCAGGCTGACGTTGGTGTAGTCGGCGTGCTTGGCATCGTCGATCACCACGTTTTCCAGCACGGCGCCGTGCTTGATGGCTTTCCAGATAACCGGCTCGTTCTTCTCGGACAGGTCGATGCACTTGGCATAGCAACCGCCTTCGATGTTGAACACCACGCCTTCGCCCCAGCCGTGTTCGTCGTCACCGATCAGGTAACGGCTTTCGTCGGCCGACAGGGTGGTTTTACCGGTGCCCGACAGACCGAAGAACAGGGTCACGTCGCCTGCTTCGCCGATGTTGGCGGCGCAGTGCATTGGCAGCACGTCGGAAGCCGGCAGCAGGAAGTTCTGCACCGAGAACATGGCTTTTTTCATCTCACCGGCGTAACGCATGCCGGCGATCAGCACTTTCTTCTGCGCGAAGTTGAGGATCACGCAACCGTCGGAGTTGGTGCCGTCACGCTCTGGCACGCACTCGAAGTTGGCCACGTTGAGCACTTGCCACTCTTCGCGACCGGCCGGGTTGTACTGGGCCGGGTTGATGAACAAGCAACGACCGAACAGGTTCTGCCAGGCAGTCTGGGTGGTCATTTTCACGGCCAGGTAGTGGTCGTGCGCAGCACCAACGTGAACGTGGGAAACGAAATGCTCTTGCGCGTTGTTGAAGGCCTCGACGCGAGCCCACAGGGCATCGAACTTGTCGGCCGGGAACTTGCGGTTGATCGGGCCCCAGGCGATAGCGTCCTGGGTGGTCGGCTCTTCAACGATGAAACGGTCGACTGGCGAACGACCGGTACGGTGACCGGTTTCTACGACCAGCGCGCCAGTATCGGCAAGCACGCCTTCACCGCGCTGCAGGGCTTCTTTGACCAGATCGTCAACACTCAGATCGGTGTATACGGCGTTATTGGCTTGCGTCATGAGGTTCCCCGTCGGCCTATGGCCGAGTGCTCCAAACGTTTTGTAGTAGAAAGTTGCGCACTACTACCGCGAAAAAAGTGGGCCGGATTATGCCAGAAAAGCCCAAAAAGAGTAGGGCCCTCCCGTCAGAACTGCGCTAATCCGGCGTTTGTCAGGTGATTTACCTGTGCTTAAACGTTTTAGTGGCGGGTGTCGGAAGGGGTGTCGATGCCTGCTCCGGCGAACAATTGGGCTACATCAGCCGCATCGAACAGGTAGCGCTGGTTGCAGAACTGGCAGTCGATCTCGATATTGCCACCGTGCTCCACCACCAGATTCTGCGCATCTTCCAGGCCCAGGCTGACCAAGGCATTGGCCGAACGCTCGCGCGAGCAGCTGCAATGGAAGCGCAGGCTCTGTGCGTCAAACAGTCGCACGGCCTCCTCGTGATACAGGCGGTGCAGGATGGTTTCGTTGTCCAGGCCCAACAGCTCTTCAGCGGTCAGGGTGCCGGCCAGGGCCGTCAGCTTGCGCCAGCTGTCGGTGCGCTCGTCTTCGTCCTTGATGCGGTCGGCCGGCAATTGCTGCAACAGCAGGCCACGGGCGCGCTTGCCATCGGCGTTGAGCCAGAACTTGGTGCCGACCTGCTGGGACATCACGAAATAGTTGGTGAAACAGTCCGACAGGGTTTCACCGTCCAGGTCGACGATGCCCTGGTAGCGCTGCCCCTCGGTCGGATCGACGGTGATTGCCAGCACACCGTTGGCCATCAGGTCGGACAACGTGGCGTCCGGGGAGATCTGGTCGGCTTCGTAGCGGGCCAGGCCGCGGATTTCGCGCTCGCTGGAGCATTCAATCATCAGCATCGGCACCGGGCCTTCGGAGCGCGCCTGCAGGATCAGCAAGCCGTCGAACTTCATCGTGCCCACCAGCAGCGCCGCCGCCGCCATCAGCTCACCGAGCAGTTGCGCGACCGGCTCCGGATAGGGGTGCTTGGCGAGGACTTCGGCATAGCTGCGCTCCAGCGACACCAGTTCGCCACGGGCGTCGGTCTCGTCGAAGATGAAGCGTTGGGTGAAGTCGGTATCCGGTAGATCAGTCATAGGTCTGGGTATCTGAATTGATGACAAATTGATTACGAGGTTTATAGAATTAAACGCTTTAGCACCATTTTGGTGCGGTTTTCTAGAGCCGTTGGAGGACAGTTTATGAACAATCCGAGTTTGTTCCAAGCCAAGTGGAACCTCGGGAGATGGGCCCTTTGCAATCTACTCGCTATCGGGCTGCTGTGTTTTTGGCTGTGGCCCACGGGCCAGATGCTGTGTGTGATTTTCGACGAATGGCTGTTTCATCTGCTCAATGACCCCCTGGCGAGCAACTCGGCCTGGCTGCATGTGTGGGCTGTCGCCAGCTTGCGACCGTTCGATGCGGTGGTCGGGGTCCTCCTGCTGACACTGTTGATTCGCGGCGATTGGGTATTCAAGGCCGTGCAGGTGCGTCAGGCACTGTTGGGTTTTATCGGCATTCTGCTGCTATTGCTGTTTATCCGCATGCTGTTTTCCAAACTCGTGGCACAGCTGGGCTGGCAACACAGCAGCCCGTCGATGGTGATCAGCGGGGCGATCCAGATGAGCGACTACTTCCCGGCATTGGAGAAAGCTTGGGAATTGAAGGACCGTTCGAGCCAGAGTTTTCCCGGTGATCACGCCTCGGTGCTGCTGATCTGGGGCATGTTCATGACGGTATTCGCCAAACGCATCGGCCAGACCCTGGTGATCTGGGGCCTGGCGCTGCTGTTCATGATGCCGCGGCTGGTGGCGGGAGCGCATTGGGGCCAGGACGACTATATCGGCGGCGTACTGCTGGCGTTGTTGGCGCTGGGGTGGGGGTACTACACGCCGTTTGCGGCAAAGGTATCGAGTGGGTTGTTGCGGGTGACGGCGCCGGTGTTTGAGTTGATGGGCAGGCTACCTCTGCTTGGACGATTGAGCGTCTTGCGCACAACCGCATAACACCGCTGGCGCATGTGGGAACTGGCGTGCCTGCGATAGCGCTGGGTCAGAGGCCTGGATGCCGACTGACCTGACACCGTAGCGGGCAAGCCGGCTCCCACACTTGATCTCCTTCGCACTGGAGATTTGCACAATCAGTCATCATTGCCGCTGCCGCGAAACTTGAACAGGTCGCGGCGTTGTTTCTTGCTCGGCTTGCCGTCGGTGCTCAAGCCCATGGCACCGGCCTTGCGCATCGCCGCCGCATTTTCGCGCTTGGCGATGCTGGCTTCGGTCTCGGCATACAGCGTCTGCGCTTCGGGCGCCCCACGGCGCACGATGGAAAGCGCCTGGACCACGATGGTCTTTTCATCAAAACCGGTGCGAATCTGGAATTCATCGCCGATGCGCGGTTCCTTGCCCGGCTTGCAGCGCTCACCACGATGGTGCACCTTGCCGCTCTCGATGGCGGCCTTGGCCAGGGCACGCGTCTTATAGAAACGCGCGGCCCACAACCACTTGTCCAGACGGACCTTTTCTTCCTCTTCCTGCTTTTGAGCCACTTGAATTCCTCGCTCTGAAAAATGTCGCAACTGTACCGTTGAAACCCTTCGACGCATAAACCCCACGGCTCACCTAAGATACGCCAGGTAGCCCCCTGTTTTCGCGAGGATACGCTGTGACCGATTTTCCAACTTCACTCACCTCGCCAGACCAGCGTTGCACGGGCTGCCAGCAAAGCGAGCCCTTGGGTTTCGATTTTGCCTTCGCTTATCAACCTATCGTAGACCTGCGCGACAAGTCGATTTTTGCCCACGAAGCATTGGTGCGCGGCACTCATGGCGAAGGCGCGTTGTCGGTGCTGGACAAGGTGAATGAAAGCAATCGCTACCGTTTCGATCAGCGCTGCCGTACACAGGCGATCGCCGGGGCCGCTGCATTGGGAATGCAAACCCACCTTTCGATCAACTTCATGCCCAACGCCGTGTACCGGCCAGAACTCTGCATCCGCAGTACGCTGGAAGCAGCCCGCGCGCATAATTTTCCGCTGGACAGGCTGATTTTCGAGACCCTCGAAAGCGAGCATGTAGATAACAATCGCCATTTGACCAATATTCTGCGTGAATACCGCGAATTCGGCTTCAAGACCGCCATCGACGACTTCGGTGCGGGCTATTCGGGGCTGAACCTGCTGGCCGATTTCCAACCTGACTTGATCAAACTCGACATGGCACTGATCCGCGATGTCGACCAGGATCGCGTCCGCCAAGTCATCGTTCAGGGGATTGTCACAATCTGTGAGCAGTTGGGCGTTACTGTCATCGCCGAAGGTATCGAAAGTGCCGGAGAGCGTGACTTCCTGTCTGACTGCGGAATATTTCTGATGCAGGGCTATTGGTTCGCCAAACCTGCATTCAATGCTCTGGTTGAGGTTTCCCCTCGCGCCTGGGCGAATTGATCGGTTACCCATATTGAAGACATTTGACCATTTGACCGTTGTGGGTCTGCGTGAGTGGGTGGCACTCCCCGATTTGGGAGTGGCGGGCCTGCGCGCGAAGATCGACACCGGCGCCAGCACCTCCAGCCTACATGCCACCGACATCGAGCCGTTTGAGCGCGACGGTGAGAAGTGGGTGCGCTTTACCGCGCACCTGGGCAGCGTGGTGCAACTGCGTCACCGCCGCTGCGAAGCGCCCCTGGTGACGATGAAAACCATCAAGAGCTCCAACGGCCACGCGCAGGTTCGCTATGTGATCAGCACCACCCTGGCGCTGGGCGACCGGGTGTGGCGGGTGGAGTTCACCCTGGCCTGCCGCAAGGCCATGCGCTACCGCCTGCTGCTGGGTTCCAAGGCGTTGATTGACGGCCAGTTGGTGGTCAATCCCGGCGTCAAATACGTTCAAGACAAGCCGGTGTTCCCGGTCTCTACCCTTTCTGCCCCAGGTGCTGCATGAAGATTGCTGTGCTGTCGCGAAATCCGCGTCTGTATTCCACCCGCCGCCTGGTTGAGGCCGGCACCGAACGTGGCCACGAAATGGTGGTGATCGACACGTTGCGTGCCTACATGAACATTGCCAGCCACAAGCCGCAGATCCACTACCGGGGCAAGCCGCTGGAAGGTTTCGATGCGGTGATCCCGCGTATCGGCGCCTCGGTGACGTTCTACGGCTGCGCGGTGCTGCGCCAGTTTGAAATGATGGGGGTGTTCCCCCTGAATGAGTCCGTAGCCATTGCGCGCTCGCGGGACAAGCTGCGTTCACTCCAACTGTTGTCACGCCGGGGGATCGGCCTGCCCGTCACCGGCTTTGCCCACTCCCCGGACGACATCCCCGACCTGATCGAGATGGTCAACGGCGCGCCGCTGGTGATCAAAGTGCTGGAAGGCACTCAGGGCATCGGCGTGGTGCTCTGTGAAACCGCCACCGCTGCAGAGTCGGTGATCGAGGCCTTCATGGGTCTCAAGCAGAACATCATGGTGCAGGAATACATCAAGGAGGCCGGTGGTGCCGACATCCGCTGCTTTGTGGTGGGCGACAAGGTGATTGCAGCGATGAAGCGCCAGGCCAAACCCGGTGAGTTCCGCTCCAATCTGCATCGTGGCGGCAGCGCCAGCCTGATCAAGATCACCCCGGAAGAGCGCATGACCGCATTGCGTGCAGCGAAGGTGATGGGGTTGAGCGTGGCGGGTGTGGATATCTTGCGTTCCAACCATGGGCCGCTGGTGATGGAAGTGAACTCATCACCGGGTCTGGAAGGGATTGAGACCACCACCGGCAAGGATGTGGCGGGGATCATCATTCAGCATCTTGAGAAGAATGGCGGCCCGAATATGACTCGGACCAAGGGCAAGGGCTGATAAAACACAGCTTTTGAAACACCACAAATTAATGTGGGAGCGGGCTTGCTCGCGAATGCAGGGTGTCAGTCAATACATACATAACTGATACACCGCATTCGCGAGCAAGCCCGCTCCCACATTTGATCTGAGTTGTTGCTTATACCGCGTCTCTTGGCAACATCAGCCCCAGCGGCAAGCGCACCCGCGCCTCCAGGCCACCTTCTTCACGGTTGCGCAGCTCAACGTTGCCACCATGCATCGAAGCAATTCGCCGCACGATCGCCAACCCCAGTCCGGTGCCCTTGCCACCCCGGGCACGGTCGCCACGGGTGAACGGGTTGAAAATGCCCTCCAGCTCAGCCGGGTCGATACCGGCGCCACGGTCCATCACGCTGAGCACCACGTAAGGTGCCGTGCTGTCGCCGGACACATACGCAGCCACCTCCACATCCGAGCCGGCATGGTGCAAGGCATTGCCGATCAGGTTGTTCAAAAGACGCTTCATCGATACACGGCGCAAGGCAAACGGCTGGATAGGCTCCAGGCGCATGCGCACCTGCTCGCCATTCTGGTTGTAAGGCGCGACCACTTCGCGCACCAGGTCCGTCAGGTCGACTTCTTCGACCACCTCGTCACGACCATCACGGATAAACGCCAGGAACTGGTCGAGAATCGCGTCCATGTCCTCGATATCGCGCACCATGTCGTCCGTCAGGTCGTTATGGTTGCCCATCAGCTCAAGTGAAAGCCGCAGGCGCGTCAGCGGCGTGCGCAAGTCATGGGACACCCCCGCGAGCATCAACTCGCGCTCACGCCCGGCCTGTTCGACGTCCTCCGCCATCTGGTTGAACGCGCTGTACACCTCGGTCATCTCGCTGGGCGTGTCGCTGACCGGCAATCGCACGCTTCGTCCCTGCCCCAATTGGCGAGCGGCAAACACCAGGCGCTTGAGCGGCTGGTTGAGTTGACGCACGAAAATCCACGCGGATGCAGTTGAAAGCAACCCGATCGCCAGGAACCAGCCCAGCACGTTCCAGATCTTCTGCCCACGCAGCGGATGCGGGTACAACGGTACTTTCAACCAGTCCTGGCCCAGGCTCGGGGCCCGCACCCAAAGGGCCGGGGACACGTGCATGCGCAGCCGTACCTCGGTGTCTTCACCCAGTTCGGCCTGCATCTGGCGCTGGTAGATTTCACTGTAGGGCCAGTGCTGCTCGCCCTCGGGTACACCGGCGCCCGCCACGCGCACGAGTGTGGCGGCCTTGGCGATCTTCTCGCGATTCTCGGGGTCGGCCGCCCAATAGGCGCGCAGGGTCAGGGCCACACCGTGGCTGTATTGTCGATCCACCAGCACGTCTTCGTTCATCAACAGATAAACCAGTGTCAGTGCCTTGGAAAACAGAACGACGATCAGCACCAGCCAAAGGGTGCGCGAGAAAAAACTTTGTGGGAACCACAACGGGGTTTTCATAGGAGACAGCTAGGCACCTTGCAGAAACGAGCGACGCTCGCAGAATTGCGGAGGCTGGGCACCCTACCGGGATGCCTGCCGCCGCAAATCATGGGTCACTTGGTCGCAGTGCCATCCGGCACAAACACGTAACCCACACCCCACACCGTCTGGATATACCGAGGTTTGGACGGATCCGGCTCGATCATCCGGCGCAGACGGGAGATCTGCACGTCGATGGAGCGTTCCAGCGCGTCCCACTCACGGCCGCGGGCCAGGTTCATCAGCTTGTCACGGGTCAGCGGTTGGCGAGCGTTCATCACCAGGGCCTTGAGCACCGCGAATTCGCCGGTGGTCAACATGTGCACTTCATCGCCACGCTTGAGTTCACGGGTGGCCAGCGACAGCTCGTAGTCGCCAAAGGTGACGCTTTCGTCTTCGCTGCCCGGTGCGCCTGGTACAGGAGGAGCCTGGCGGCGCAATACGGCCTTGACCCGTGCCATCAGCTCGTCAGGGTTGAACGGCTTGGCCAGGTAGTCATCGGCGCCCAGCTCGAGGCCCTTGATGCGGCTCAGCTCATCGCCCTTGGCGGTGAGCATGATGATGGGAATCTGATTGTTCGCGCCACGCAGGCGTTTGCAGGCGGTGAGGCCATCTTCGCCGGGCAGCATCAGGTCGAGCACGACCAGGTTGAACACCTCACGCCCCAACAGGCGGTCCATCTGTTCGGTGTTCGGCACCGCGCGGGCACGGTAACCCTTGGAGTTGAAGAAACGCTCCAGCAGGCTGCTCAGCCCCGGATCGTCATCAACGATGAGAATTTTTTCGCCTTCAGCAGTTTGTGCAGTGCTGCTCATTAGATGCTCCTCTTATCTCGGCGCGCATTATGGCGTAGCTGCCGTTATACGCACCGTGTGCATTGTTAGCAGATTTTTCCTCCACCGCCAGCGAACCCGCGCCCTACAACCACCGGCGCAGTACCCCCCAAGTGCAGAACGCTGGTTATAATGCGGCGCCTTCGTGCAGGGCAACGTCAGATCGTTACCGTTTACTGCCGGGCTTTTTTTCACCCGCTTGTCGTGATTTTTTCGATTTCGAGGGTCAATAGGCTGCCTCTTGACCCAGGCAGCGGCGCCAGTCGGGCCGCTCAACCAGCCTCCCAGGGCCTTGTTTTCCGGGCCTGCGAGCTGATTTTCAGAATTTCAGGTGGTTTTATGGACAGCATCAACAGCCGCATCGCCGAGGAACTCGGTGTACGCCCACAACAGGTCGAAGCGGCCGTCGCTCTACTGGATGAAGGCTCCACGGTGCCTTTCATCGCCCGTTACCGTAAAGAAGTGACCGGCAGCCTCGACGACACCCAACTGCGTCACCTGGAAGAGCGCCTGCGCTACCTGCGAGAACTCGACGAACGGCGCATCAGCATCCTCGCCAGCATCGAGGAGCAAGGCAAGTTGACCCCACAACTTGAGCGCGACATCAAGCTCGCCGACACCAAGACCCGCCTCGAAGACCTCTACCTGCCCTACAAGCAAAAGCGCCGCACCAAGGGCCAGATCGCCCTGGAAGCCGGCCTGGGCGAGCTGGCCGACGGCCTGTTCAACGACCCGTCGCTGACCCCGGAAACCGAAGCCGCACGCTTCATCGATGCCGAAAAAGGCGTCGCCGACACCAAGGCCGCCCTCGAAGGCGCCAAGTACATCCTCATGGAGCGCTTCGCCGAAGACGCCAGCCTGCTGGAAAAACTGCGCACTTACCTCAAGCAGGAAGCCACCCTCAGCGCCCGCGTCATCGCCGGCAAAGAGGAAGAGGGCGCCAAGTTCCGCGACTATTTCGAACACGACGAACCGCTGAAAAGCATGCCGTCCCACCGCGCACTCGCCATTTTCCGTGGCCGCAACGAAGGCATTCTCAGCTCCGCACTCAAAGTCGGCGACGAGCTGCCGGGCACCATGCACCCGTGCGAAGGCATGATCGGTCAACAATTCGGCATCCAGAATCAGAATCGTCCTGCGGACAAGTGGCTCGGTGAAGTTGTGCGCTGGACCTGGAAGGTCAAGCTCTACACCCACCTGGAAACCGACCTGTTGGGCGAGCTGCGCGACGGCGCCGAAACCGAGGCGATCAATGTGTTCGCCCACAACCTGCACGACCTGCTGCTGGCCGCTCCGGCTGGCCCGCGCGCTACCCTGGGCCTCGACCCGGGCCTGCGTACCGGCTGCAAGGTGGCGGTAGTCGACTCCACCGGCAAGCTGCTGGACCACGCCACCGTCTACCCGCACGTGCCGCACAACAAGTGGGACCAGACCCTCGCCATCCTGGCCGCCCTCTGCGCCAAGCACGCCGTGGACCTGATCGCCATCGGCAACGGCACCGCCAGCCGCGAGACCGACAAGCTGGCCGCCGAGCTGATCAAAAAATACCCCGCCATGAAGATGACCAAGGTCATGGTCTCCGAGGCCGGTGCTTCGGTGTACTCGGCGTCGGAGCTGGCGTCCAAGGAGTTCCCGGACCTGGACGTATCGATCCGTGGCGCGGTGTCCATCGCCCGTCGCCTGCAGGACCCGCTGGCCGAGCTGGTGAAAATCGACCCGAAATCCATCGGTGTCGGCCAGTACCAGCATGACGTGTCGCAGCTGAAACTGGCGCGCGGCCTGGACGCCGTGGTGGAAGACTGCGTGAACGCCGTGGGCGTGGACGTGAATACCGCCTCCGTGGCGCTGCTGGCCCGTATCTCCGGCCTCAATGCCACCCTGGCGCAGAACATCGTCACCCACCGCGATGAAAACGGTGCGTTCAAAACCCGCGCCGCGCTGAAAAAGGTTGCACGCCTGGGCGAAAAAACCTTCGAACAAGCTGCCGGCTTCCTGCGTGTGATGAACGGCGACAACCCGCTGGACGCCTCGGCGGTCCACCCGGAAGCCTACCCGCTGGTGCAACGCATCGCTGCCGAGACCGACCGCGACATCCGTTCGCTGATCGGCGACGCCGCGTTCCTCAAGCGCCTGGACCCGAAAAAGTACACCGACGAAACCTTCGGTGTGCCGACCATCACCGACATCCTGCAAGAGTTGGAGAAGCCTGGCCGCGACCCGCGCCCCGAGTTCAAGACTGCCGAGTTCCAGGATGGCGTCGAAGACCTCAAGGACCTGCAACTGGGCATGATCCTCGAAGGCGTGGTGACCAACGTGACCAACTTCGGTGCCTTTGTGGACATCGGCGTGCATCAGGACGGTTTGGTGCATATCTCCGCGCTTTCGGAGAAATTCATCAAAGACCCGCGCGAAGCGGTGAAGGCCGGTGACGTGGTCAAGGTCAAGGTCATGGAAGTCGACATTCCGCGTAAACGCGTCGGCCTGTCGATGCGCATGAGCGACACCCCGGGAGAGAAAATCGACGGTGCCCGTGGCGCACGCCCCGGTTCCACGCCGCGTCAGTCGCAGAACACTGCGCCGCGTAAGGAAACCACCGCCGCAGCGCCCAGCAACAACGCCATGGCCTCGCTGTTCGCCAACGCCAAACAGTTGAAGAAGCGCTGATGGAAATTCCGGCCGGTTTGACCCAGAGCGCGTTCAGCGAACTGATCGGCTGCCGCCTTCAACGCCTCGAACAAGGCGTTGCAGAGGTGGCCCTGACCCTGGAGCCGCACCTGCGCAACCGCGCGGGCAAGCTCCACGGCGGGGCGATTTTCAGCCTGGTGGACATCACGATGGGGCTGGCATGTTCCAGCTCCCATGGTTTTGACCAGCAGAGTGCGACAATCGAATGCAAAATCAACTACATCCGCGCCGTCGAAGAGGGCGACGTGCTGTGCACCAGCCGGGTGATTCATGCCGGCCGCCGCACGTTGGTGGTGGAAGCGGATGTGTACCAGGACGAAAAACTGGTCGCAAAAGCACAAGGCACCTTCGCTGTCCTATAGCTCCCCGCCCTCGATTTGAGTTAATTTCGGCGCTGCGAAAGCGGCGTCGGAAGTTTCTTCCTGCGCGATAGCCAGATTCAGGGACTGAAGTCGGCACTTTCAGGGCCAGTTAAATCGGCTCGAAAACCAGGCGATAACGCCAGTTTCAACTTCACCCTTGTAGACCGTCCTGCCCACCCCCATATTGGGGCGACTGACGCGTGAAGGAATCCAACTTGAGCGAACTTCTCAACCGCCGCCTGGCTCTGCTCGGCAAGCGCGAACACCTCTCCCTGCTAGAGCAGTGCTTGCACGGCATCGAGCGCGAATGCCTACGCGTCACCGGTGAAGGCCGCCTGGCGCAAACGCCGCACCCTGAAGCCCTGGGCGCCGCGTTGACCCACGAACAGATCACCACCGACTACTCGGAATCGCTGCTGGAGTTCATCACCCCAGCCCTGCCGAACCCGGCCGATACCCTGAGCAGCCTGGACAAGATCCATCGCTTTGCCTACACCAAGCTGGGCAGCGAATACCTGTGGAGCCCCTCGATGCCGTGCCCGTTGCCGGCCGAGGAAGACATTCCGATTGCCTACTACGGCACGTCCAATATCGGACAGCTCAAGTACGTGTATCGCAAAGGCCTGGCTCTGCGTTACGGCAAGACCATGCAGTGCATCGCCGGGATCCACTACAACTTCTCGTTGCCCGAGGCGCTGTGGCCGTTGCTCAAGGAAACCGAAGGGTTTGTCGGCACCGATCGCGACTACCAGTCCACCGCCTACATCGCGCTGATCCGCAACTTCCGCCGCTACAGCTGGCTGCTGATGTACCTGTTCGGTGCCTCGCCGGCCCTGGACGCCGGCTTCCTGCGTGGTCGCTCGCACCAGCTCGAAGTGCTGGACGCCGATACCCTGTACCTGCCGTACGCCACCAGCCTGCGCATGAGCGACCTGGGTTACCAGAGCAACGCCCAGGCCGGCCTCACGCCGTGCTACAACGATTTGAACAGCTACACCGACAGCCTGCGTGAAGCGGTGGCAACGCCCTACGCGCCGTACGTCGAAGTCGGCACCCACAAGGACGGTGAGTGGGTACAGCTCAACACCAACATCCTGCAGATCGAAAACGAGTACTACTCCAACATTCGCCCCAAGCGAGTGACCTACACCGGCGAGCGCCCGATCCAGGCGCTGATGGCCCGTGGCATCCAGTACATCGAAGTGCGTTGCCTGGATATCAACCCGTTCCTGCCGATGGGCATCGACCTGCCGGAGTCGCGTTTCCTCGACGCCTTCCTGCTGTATTGCGCGTTGAACGACAGCCCGCTGTTCGCCAACAACGAGTGCGGCAATGCCACGTCCAACTTCCTCAGCGTGGTCAAGGAAGGTCGCCGCCCAGGCCTGCAATTGCAGCGCGATGGCCAGCCAGTGGACATGAAGGAATGGGCCGCCGAGCTGTTGGAGAAAATCGCGCCGCTGGCTGCCCTGCTCGATGAAAGCCACGGTATCACCGAGCACAGCCAAGCGCTGGACGCCCAGTTGGCGAAGGTCAAGGACCCGTCCCTGACCCCATCGGCCCAGGTGTTGGCGGCGATGGCCGAGCGCAAGGAGAGTTTTGCGCAGTTCTCCCTGCACCAGAGCCAGCTGCACGCCGAGCATTTCCGCAAGGAATCGCTGCCGGCCGAAGAGCAGGCACGCTTCGAAGAGCTGGCACGCACGTCGCTGGCGCAACAGGCGGAGCTGGAGCAGAACGAAGTGGGCGATTTCGATGTGTTTGTCGGGTCGTACCAGGCGAGCATCCTGGCCATCAGCAACTAAAGCCTTACTCGCCGCATGCAGACTCTGTAGTGAGCGGGCTTGCCCCGCGCTGGGTGGCGAAGCCGCCCCAACAAGGCAACCGCATTGCTTCAGTTAACACGCGGCGCCAGGTTTTAGGGCGGCGTCGCCACCCAGCGCGGGGCAAGCCCGCTCACTACAGGGCAGCATTGTTCTTCTAATAAGCTAATTCGGAAATGTTATTTATTTTCGAATTCTTAGATCATTTAGTCTCCTCACACGCCGATCCTCGGCCGCCTGATTGAGGAGCTTCCCCTTGAAACTGTTAACCCCTCTGCGTCTCCTGGCCGCATTGTCCCTGGCCGGTGCCAGCCTGTTTGCCCAGGCGGCGGATGTGACCATCGCTTACCAGACCACCGTGGACCCGGCCAAAGTCGCCCAGGCCGACGGCGCGTATGAAAAAGCCACCAACGCCAAGATCAACTGGCGCAAATTCGACAATGGCGCCGACATCATCGCCGCCATTGCTTCCGGTGACGTGCAGATCGGCTACCTCGGTTCCAGCCCGCTGACCGCCGCCGTCACCCGCAAAGTGCCGGTGGAAACCTTCCTCGTCGCCACTCAGATCGGCGGTGCCGAAGCCTTGGTGGCGCGCAACGGATCGGGGATCAACAGCCCACAGGACCTGGTTGGCAAGAAAGTCGCCGTGCCGTTCGTGTCCACCGGCCACTACAGCCTGCTGGCCGCGCTGAAGCACTGGAACATCGACCCGTCGAAAGTCACCATCCTCAACCTCGCGCCACCGGCCATCATCGCCGCCTGGAAGCGCGGCGACATCGACGCGACCTACGTGTGGGACCCCGCCCTGGGCGTGGCCAAGGAGAACGGCAAAGTGCTGATCACCTCCGGCGAGCTGGCCAAGTTCGGTGCGCCGACCTTCGATGCATGGATCGTGCGTAAGGACTTTGCCGAGAAGCACCCGGAAATCGTCACAGCCTTCGCCAAAGTCACCCTGGACGCCTACGCCGCCTACCGCAAAGACCCACAAGCCTGGCTCGCTGACAAAGGCAACGTCGACAAGCTGGTGAAGCTCTCTGGCGCCAAGGCCAGCGACATCCCGTTGCTGCTGCAAGGCAACGTCTACCCGCTGGCCGCTGACCAGGTGACCCTGCTGGGCGCGCCGACCACCAAGGCCGTGACCGACACCGCCGCGTTCCTCAAGGAACAAGGCAAGGTCGACGCGGTACTGCCGGACTACGCCCCTTACGTCAGCGCCAAGTTCATTACCAACTGATCAGGAGTTCATCGCGATGGCCTTGCTACAACTGGAGCGCATCAGCGCACAGTACCCAGGCGCCACAGAACCGGTACTGTCTGACATCTCAATCGACCTGGGGCCCCAGCAATTGCTGGTGGCCCTCGGCCCGTCCGGCAGTGGCAAGACCTCGCTGTTGAACCTGATTGCCGGCTTTGTCGAACCGTCCGCCGGGCGCATTACCCTCGACGGCGTGCCGGTCAAGGGCCCCAGCGCCGAACGTGGCGTGGTGTTCCAGGACGACGCCCTGCTGCCCTGGCAGGACGTGCTGGCCAACGTCGCCTTCGGCTTGGAGCTGGCCGGCGTGCCCAAGGCGCAACGCGAAGTGCGCGCCCGGGAAATGCTGGCGCTGGTGGACCTGGCCGGTTTCGACAGCCGCCGCATCTGGCAACTCTCGGGCGGGCAGAAGCAACGCGTCGGCCTGGCCCGCGCGTTGGCCGCTGACCCGCGCGTCTTGTTGATGGACGAACCCTTTGGCGCCCTCGACGCCTTCACCCGCGAGCAGATGCAAGAGTTGCTGCTGCAGGTATGGCGACGCACGGCCAAACCGGTGTTCCTGATTACCCACGACATCGAAGAAGCGGTGTTCCTCGCCACTGACTTGATCCTGCTGGCGCCCAACCCGGGCCAGATCGTCGAACGCCTGAGCCTGGACTTCGGCCAGCGCTACGCGGCGGGCGAATCAGCACGGGCGATCAAATCCGACCCGCGTTTTATCGAAACCCGCGAACACGTGCTGGGCAAAGTGCTCTCTCAACGGCAGGTGTCCGCATGAGCAGCTATGAACTCCCCGCCACCGTCGCCAAGCCGGTGACACACGCGGTGATCCCGGTGCGCCGCAGCCTGAGCACCCGCTGGATCAGCGTACTGACCCTGGTCGCGCTGCTGGCCCTCTGGTGGGCCGTGACCGCCACCGGCTTGATTGAACCGTTGTTCCTGCCACCGCCGTCGGCCGTGCTGCAAAAAGGCTGGCTGCTGGCGACCACCGGCTACATGGATTCCACCTTGTGGCAGCACCTGGGCGCCAGCCTCAGCCGTATCGGCCTGGGCCTGGGCTTTGCCGTACTGACCGCCGTACCGGTGGGGATTGCCATCGGTTCCAACCGTATTGCCCGGGGCATTCTCGACCCGCTGATCGAGTTTTACCGTCCGATTCCGCCCTTGGCCTATCTGCCGCTGATCGTGATCTGGTGCGGCATTGGCGAGCTGTCCAAGGTGCTGCTGATTTACCTGGCAATCTTTGCGCCCATCGCCATCGCCACCGCGACCGGCGTGCGCACCGTCGACCCGGCCAAGCTGCGCGCGGCTCAGTCGTTAGGCGCCACACGCGCCCAGTTGATCCGCCACGTGATCTTGCCGAGCGCTCTGCCCGACATCCTGACTGGCGTGCGCATCGGCCTGGGCGTGGGCTGGTCGACACTGGTCGCCGCCGAATTGATCGCCGCCACCAGCGGCCTGGGTTTCATGGTGCAGTCGGCGGCGCAGTTCCTGGTCACCGACGTGGTGGTGCTGGGCATCCTCGTCATCGCCCTGATCGCCTTCGCCATGGAAATGGGCCTGCGCGCCCTGCAGCGTAAATTAGTGCCGTGGCATGGCCAGGCACATTGAGTGAGAACAGCATGAGCAGCCTGACCGTTACCCCCATCAGCACCGCATTGGGTGCCCTGATCAGTGGCGTCGACATCACCCAGCCGTTGAACATTGAAGAGCGCGATGCCATCGAACAGGCGTTGCTCAAGCACTCGGTGCTGTTCTTCCGTGATCAGCCGATCAACCCGCAACAGCAAGCGCGGTTCGCGGCGAATTTTGGTGACCTGCATATCCATCCGATCTACCCCAACGTGCCGGAACAGCCTGAAGTGCTGATCCTCGACACCGCCGTCACCGACGTGCGCGACAACGCCGTGTGGCACACCGACGTGACCTTCCTGCCGACACCCGCACTCGGTGCAGTGCTGAGCGCCAAACTGCTACCCGCGTTTGGTGGCGACACATTGTGGGCCAGTGGCATTGCGGCGTATGAGGCGTTGTCCGAGCCGTTGAAGCGTTTGCTCGACGGGCTGACGGCTACCCACGACTTCACCAAGTCCTTCCCGCTGGAGCGCTTTGGCAACACCGCCGAAGACCTGGCGCGCTGGGAAGAAACCCGTAAGAAAAACCCACCGCTGTCCCATCCGGTGGTGCGCACGCACCCGGTGAGTGGGCGTAAGTCACTGTTTGTCAGTGATGGGTTCACCACCAAGATCAACGAACTGGAACCGGCCGAAAGTGAGGCGATCCTGAAACTGTTGTTCGCCCACGCGACCCGTCCGGAATTCACCATTCGTTGGCGCTGGCAGGAAAATGACGTGGCGTTCTGGGACAACCGCGTGACCCAGCACTACGCGGTGGATGATTACCGGCCGCAGCGGCGGGTGATGCATCGGGCGACCATCTTGGGCGACGTACCTTTCTAACCCCCGGCGAAGATCAAATGTGGGAGCGGGCTTGCTCGCGAAGGCGGAGTGTCAGTCGATACATGTTTGACTGATACACCGCCTTCGCGAGCAAGCCCGCTCCCACATTTTTGACCGAGTGATGTCAGGTTATTCAGCGGAAGATGGCTTTTCCCACAAGTTGATCCCGCCTTCCTGGGCAAACCGATCGATCTCCGCCAGTTCTTCCGCACTGAAGCTCAGGTTCTTCAACGCACCGACGTTCTCGACAATCTGCTCCGGCCGGCTCGCACCGATCAGCGCGCTGGTCACCCGTGGATCTCGCAACGTCCAGGCCAACGCCAGTTGTGCCAGGCTCTGACCACGGCGCTTGGCAATTTCGTTCAGCGCACGCACGTGGGCAATGTTGGCATCCGACAAATGCTTGGCCTGCAATGAACCACCGCCCGGGCGGTTGACCCGTGCATCGGCCGGCACGCCATTGAGGTACTTGTCAGTCAGCAAACCCTGGGCCAGCGGCGTAAACGCAATCACCCCGGCGCCGAGTTCTTCGGTGGTGTCCAGCAGGTCTTTTTCTACCCAGCGGTTGAGCAGGTTGTAGGCCGGCTGGTGGATCAACAGCGGCACTTTCCACTCTTTGAGCAGGGCGGCGATTTCGCGGGTTTTCACGCCCGAATAGGAAGAGATGCCGATGTACAGCGCCTTGCCTTGTTGCACGGCAGTGGCGAGGGCGCTGGCGGTTTCTTCCAGCGGGGTATCGGCGTCAAAGCGGTGGGAGTAGAAGATGTCCACATAGTCGACGCCCAGGCGTTGCAGGCTCTGGTCCAGGCTCGCCAGTACGTATTTGCGCGAACCGCCGCCCTGGCCGTAAGGGCCGGGCCACATGTCCCAACCGGCCTTGCTGGAGATGATCAGTTCATCGCGGTAATGCTTGAAATCTTCGCGCAGCAAACGGCCGAAGTTGATCTCGGCGCTGCCGTACGGTGGGCCATAGTTGTTGGCCAGGTCGAAATGGTTGATCCCCAGGTCGAACGCCGTACGCAGCAGGGCGCGCTGGGTGTCGATCGGGGTACTGTCGCCAAAGTTGTGCCACAGGCCCAGGGACAGTGCCGGCAGCACCAACCCACTGCGGCCTACGCGGCGATACGGAATAGATTCATAGCGGTTTTCGGCAGCAATGTAAGTCATCGAATCCTCTCTTGAACTTGGGACTAATAAGGCCCGGGAATAACGCTATTCCCAGGCCTTTTAAGCAGCTGAATCGCTTAAGTCTGCCGTTCCGTTCTACAGCAATTTCCTACCAGAGGGGAACGACATAGCTGACATAGAAGCGGTTTTCATCCTGCACGGTGGCGCCGGTGATATCCGGGCTGGCATGCGCGTTTTTCCAGGTCACGCCCAGGCCTTTGAGGGTGCCGGTCGGTACTTGGTAAGCCACGGCAATGTTGCGTTCCCACTCGCTGGTGGTGCCTTGCACGGTGCGGATGTCATCACCGTGGGCGTAGGCCGCCGAGAACGACAGGCCCGTGAGGCCCAGCTTACCGAAGTCATACTTGTACTGCGCAAGCCACGTGCGCTCACCGGCGTGTTGAAATTTATTCAACTGCATGTTGGTCAGCGCCGGGGTGTCGGCGCCAGAGCCCGGGCCCTGGCGGTTATCGCCGCTGTTCAGGCCAGAATCGAGGTACGGGAAGTCGCTGTCGCCGCTGTTTTTCTGGATGCCCAGGCCGACGGTGTGGCCGTCCAGGCTGTAGCTTTCAAGCAAGCTGGCGGTGGTCTGGTTGATGCGGCCTTTGGAGCTGCCGTCGCCGTAGAGACCAGCCCCGGCAAAGTCCTTGTCACCGTCGGCGTTTTCGCCCACACCCAGGCTGCGGAATACGCGGATATCAGTGTCGATTGCACCGACCGACAACGCGTCATGACGCTTGGCGCCCAGGAAGAACTGCTGGTAGTAGTCCTCAAGGTTGGAGTACCAGAGGCTGACGGTGGTGTTCTGGATACCGGTGTAGTCCGCACCGCCAAACAGGAAGCGATCGCTCTCTTTGGTGCCCCCGGCGGTGATCATGCCCTGGTCGCCGGTTTCGTTGCGGATCTTGGTCTTGAAGATATCGCCGCCGGTGAACGTAAAGTCCGTGAGGTCCTTGGACACCAGTTGCACACCGGTGTTGGTCTGCTGGTACAGGCGGCCGTCAGTGTTGGCCAGCACCGGGTTGTTGCCGTAGAGCGTGCCGAGGCGCAACTCATCCTGGGCAAAACGCATCTTGAACGTAGGGCTCAACACACCGAACTGGTCGGCGGACTTGCCGTTGTCCAGCGGAAACATGCTGCCGGGGTAGCGGCCCTGGTGATCCTTGTCGTTGAGGTCGCCACCGGAATCCAATTTCAAGCCGTAGAAGGCTTGCAGGTCCAGGCCAAAACCGACCGGGCCTTCGGTGTAGCCCGACTTGAAGTTGAACTCGAAACCCTGGCCCCAATCACGCACGCTGTGCGCCTTGGCCGTGCTGTTCACCACATCACGCCCCTGCTGGTTGAGATAGCGATTGAGCAGGGTCACATCGGCGTGGCTGTCATCGATAAAATCGGCATGGGCGGACAGCATAAAGCTCGCCATGGCGGCACCCACCATGGGGCTTAATAACGTCTTCATTGTTACCGGTCTCCGTCACTGTTCTGAAATGAAAGCGTCAAACGCTTCACACAATTACGCAGTGGCCAGATGACAGTTCGGAGTCAAAACCGATAGTTCACGAATGAAATTAAATTTAAGCAACCCTTTAACTACGCGGGTTAGCGGGCATTTTCGAAGATTTCTGACAGCCAATCCACGAACACGCGCACCCTCGGCGACAGGTGTCGGTTATGCGGATACAGCACCGATACCGGCATGGGCGGCGGGGGCGTATCGGTGAGAATTTCACGCATCACACCCTGCTCGATCAGCTCGGCCATGCGGTAATGCGGGCACTGGATAATGCCCAATCCGGCCACCGCGCTGGCCGAATAAATCTCGGCGCCAAACACCGAAAGCGCACCCTCGATGCTCACCTCTTCAAGCTCGCCATCGACCATGAATTCGAACGGAAACAGCTTGGCCGTGGTGCGCGAAACGTAGTTCACCGCACGGTGTGTCGCGAGGTCCGCCAGGCACTTTGGCTCGCCGTATTTTCGCAAGTACGTGGGGCTGGCGCAGGTCACCTGGCGTAGGGTCGCCACGCGCCGGCCGATCAACGCAGAGTCCCCCAGGGTGCCCGCGCGCAATACGCAATCCACGCCCTCGGCGATGAGATCGACGAAGCGATCCGCCTCACTGATCGACAGCTCGATTTCCGGGTAGCGCGCCATGAACTGCGGCAGTGCCGGGATCACAAAATACTTGGCCAGGGTGCCATGCAAATCCACGCGCAAACGGCCCTTGGGCGCCACGCCGCGAAACGCCAGTTCAGCCTCTTCCAGCTCCGCCAGCAGTAGCACGCAACGTTGGTAGTAGGCCTCGCCATCGAGGGTGGGGCGCACGCGGCGGGTGCTGCGTTCGAGCAGGCGAGTGCCCAGCCAGGCCTCGAATTGATTGAGGGTGTGGGTCAGCGTGGCGCGCGGCAGGTTCAGGTCATCGGCGGCCAATGTGAAGCTTGAACGCTCGTAAATGCGCACAAACACCTTCATCGCTTTGACTTGATCCATGTGGCCTTCCCCGGACTTATTGTTGGCGATTATTGAACAGTCAAGGCAACTCTGGCGCATTTATCGGCCCTGGTAAACATGTGAATCTGCGTCCACACCCACTCCAGAGGACTTCGCACCATGACAACTCAAGTCGCAATCATCACCGGCGCTTCCCGTGGCATTGGCGCCGTGGTGGCCCGGCAACTCGCCGCCGACGGTTACGCCGTGGCGATCAACTACGCCAGCAGCGCCACCGAAGCGTCGAAGCTGGTGGTGGAACTGCGTCAGGCCGGCCACCAAGCCATAGCGATCCAGGGCGATGTCAGCAAGCCTGCCGATATCAAGCGCCTGTTCGATGAAACCGAAACCCAGCTGGGCAAGGTCGATGTGCTGGTCAACAACGCCGGCATCCTCAAGGCGTTGCCCCTGGCCCAGCACAGCGACGAACTCTACAACCAGAACTTCGACATCCACACCCGTGGCACCTTCAACGCCTTGCGCGAAGCGGCCACGCGCCTGAACGACGGCGGGCGCATCGTCAACTTCTCCAGCAGCACCGTCGGCCTCAACTTCCCCGGCTACGCGGTGTACATCGCCAGCAAGGCGGCGGTGGAGTCCCTGACCCACGTGTTCGCCAAGGAAATGCGCGGGCGTGGCATCACCGTCAACGCGGTCGCACCCGGCCCGGTCGCCACCGACCTGTTCCTGCACGGCAAGAGCGAAGAGCAGATCCAGGGCATGGCCAAGATGGCGCCCCTGGAACGCCTGGGCCAACCGGAAGATGTTGCCCGCGTAGTGTCGTTCCTGGTCAGCCCGGCCGCTGGCTGGATCAATGGGCAAACCCTGCGCACCAACGGCGGGCTGGTCTGAACGCAATCGAGGGCAATCACATGAAATCGATCATCCTGATTACCGGCGCCTCCAGTGGGTTTGGCGCCCTCACCGCCCGCGCCCTGGCCGATGCCGGCCACACGGTCTACGCCAGCATGCGCGAAACCCTGGGGCGCAATGCGCCGCAGGTGGCCGAGGTGCAGCGCTATGCCGACGAACACCAGGTGGACCTGCGCAGCGTGGAGCTGGACGTGGCTTCGAGCGAATCGGTAGACGCTGGCGTCGCCAGGATCGTCGCCGACTGCGGGCGCCTGGATGTGATCATCCACAACGCCGGGCACATGTCGTTCGGCCCGGCCGAAGCCTTCACGCCGGAGCAGTTCGCCCAGCTGTACGACATCAACGTGCTGAGCACCCAGCGCGTCAACCGTGCGGCGCTGCCGTACCTGCGCAAGCAGGGCAAAGGGTTGGTGGTGTGGGTGTCGTCCAGCAGCGCTCGCGGGGGTACGCCGCCGTTTCTGGCGCCGTACTTTGCGGCGAAGGCGGCGATGGACTCCCTGGCGGTGTCCTACGCCAGCGAGCTGAGTCGTTGGGGCATCGAGACGTCGATCATCGTGCCTGGCGCGTTTACCAAGGGCACCAACCACTTTGCCCACTCCGGCAAGCCCAGCGATCAGGCGCGTGTCGATCTGTACAACGACGGCCCGTATGCGGGTGTTGCGGACGCTGCACTGCAAGGTTTAGCGGCGCTGGAACCTGCGGATGCGGATGTGGGCGAGGTGGCCAAGGCCATTGTCGAGATCGTCGGCTTGCCGTTCGGCACACGTCCGTTCCGCCGGCATATCGACCCTTCCGAGGATGGCTGCGAGGTCGTCAATGGCGTGGCGGATCGGGTGCGGGCAGAACTGTTCTGGAAGGTGGGTTTGCAAGACTTGCTTAAACCCACTACACCTCTTCAGTAGGAATGCAGTGCCTCATGTGGGAGCGGGCTTGCTCGCGAAAGCGGTTCATCAGAAACATATTCAGTGGCTGACACTCCGCTTTCGCGAGCAAGCCCGCTCCCACAGGAGATCACCGTCATGCACACCCTCATCGTCATCAGTTGCGGCTTGATTCTGCTAGCGCTGACGCTGTTCATCGGTCAAAAACTCGGCATCAGCCGCACGGTGCTGGCCTACAGTTTTGTCGCCATCTGGTTGATCGCCGCAGTGGCCAACGGCGCCGTCGGCGTGCTCACTGCCGGCCAGCCCCTGGTATCGGAGCTGGTGATCGGCAGTGGCGTATTCGGCGCGCCGTTGGTGGCCCTGGCCCTCTACCTCAGGGCCTGAGGTTCAACGCACCAGGTGCAGGAACTGCAGGTGACGCTCGTACTGGTCAAGGATGTCGTTGATGATCTGCTCCTTGGTGTAGCCCACCAAGTCGTAGTCCTGGCTGCCTTCGGCCAGGTGCACTTCCGCCCGATAGTAGCGGCGGTTGTTGATCTCTTTCTTGCCCATGCCACCCCGGGCAAACGACGGCGTGAAGTAGCCGCGCATCTGCACCTGATACACGAATGGGCGCTCCTCGCCGTGACCGATTTCCAGACTGACGCTGTCGTTGGCCGGGTCCGGTTGGGTGACCACGTTCAGGCCCTTCTCGACAAACACCGCCGTCACTTCTTCGATCGCCGGGCGCACGGTGGTGTCGAGGAAGCGGTACACCTCATCCCGTGAAGGGAAGTGCACGGCCTGGCTCAGACGCTGGCGCCAGCCGCCCCTGCCCTTGCGTGCGGCCGAGATGGGGGCCAGCGAATGCAACTGGGCAATCTGCTTCTGCGACTCGAGGTAGAAGGCCTTGTGCAGCCCCCACATCATCAGCAGCAGGATCATCGAGAACGGCAGTGAGGTCAGCACCACCGCCGATTTGAGCGAATCGATACTGCCGGCAAACAGCAACGCACTGGTGACCAGCGCGGTCATGGCGCCCCAGAACACCCGCAGCCATTTCGGCCCGTCTTCATCCGCGTTGCCGCCCTTGGACGACAGGGTGGACAGCACCACGGTGCCCGAGTCGGCCGAGGTGACAAAGAACACGAAGCTGATGAACACCGTGACCGCGATGACGGTTTTGCTCCACGGATAGGTTTCCAGCAACAGGTAGAGGCTCATCGACGGGTTGTCGATGGCCGACTGACCGAGTGCGGTCAGCCCGTGATTGAGCACTTGGTCGATGGCGCTGTTGCCGAAGATCGACATCCACGCCAGGGTGAAACCCAGCGGGATCAGCAGCACGCCGAACACGAACTCGCGGATGGTACGGCCACGGGAAATCCGTGCGATGAACAGGCCTACGAACGGCGACCATGCGATCCACCAGGCCCAGTAGAACACCGTCCAACCGCCCAGCCAGTCGCTGGGTTTGTCGTAGGCGTATACGTCGAAGCTCTTGGTCGGCAAGGCGCCCAGGTAGTCGCCCAGGTTCTGGATCAGGGTGTTGAGCAGGTGCTGGGTGGGGCCGGCGAACAACACAAACAGCAGCAGCGCGCAGGCCAGCAGCATGTTGATGTCGGACATCACCCGCACGCCCTTGTCGACGCCGGAGACAGCCACCAGGATCGCGGCGCCCATCATCAGGGTGATCAGGCCAACCTGGACCCACTGGGTGTGAGCCACGCCGAACAGGTAATCGAGACCAGAATTGAGGTGCAACACCCCAAAGCCCATGTCGGCACCCAGGCCGAACACCGTGGCGATGATACCGAAACCATCCACGGCATAGCCGATGGGGCCATTGATGCGCTTGCCGATCAGCGGGTAAAGCGCCGAGCGCAGCGCCAGCGGCAGGTTATGCCGGTAGGCGAAGTACGCCAGGGCCATGCCGACAAAGGCGAACACACCCCAGCCATGCAGGCCCCAGTGCAGAAACAGGATCTGCATGGCCTGGCGCGCCGCGTCGGCGTTCATCGCTTCGCCCTGGGGCGGTTGCACCAGGTGCGTCAGCGGCTCAGAGACGCAGAAGAAGAACAGCGTGATGCTGATCCCGGCGGCGAACAGCATGCCAGCCCAGGACAGATAACTGAATTCGGGCTCGTCGTGGTCGGCACCGAGTTTTATCTTGCCGTAGCCCGATAACGCGGTGACCACCACGAAGACCAGATACAGGGTCATCGCCAGCATGTAGTACCAGCCGACCGTATTGGCCGCCCAGTTTTGCGCGGCCAGCAGCCAGGCACCGGCCTGTTGCGGGATCGCGATGACCGTGACGCCGAAGAGCAGGATGAACGTAGCGGCAAAGTAGAAAACTGGCGCGTTCATGCGCACCAGGCCGCTGGATGGGGTGGACGATGCACTCATGAACGATGCACCCCGAGGGAGTGGAATGTGGCTGTAAATAACGGACTCAGCAAAGGTAAGCCTCCTGTTGTGAGCGGGCAGCGAACCACCGGGTTTAACTTGAACGAGCATTCAAGTTAAACATGAATAGGCGGTCCGGGACTAATCGCAGGGCTGAGCGGTAGACAATTCCTACACTAGCTCAAGGACAGGTATGACGGGCGGGAATGACAAATCGTTCAGCGATTACGCGGGAAATCTGGAATACGGGTAACCCTGTGAGAGCTGGCTTGCCTGCGATGGCGGTGGGTCAGCTGTCCATTCGCGGCTGGCACACCGCCATCGCCGGCAAGCCGGCTCCTACAGGGGGTTCGTGTGCCAGGTTGGCCTGAGCGAAGGACGACAAATCGTTCAGCGATTACGCGGGAAATCTGGAATGGGGTTAACCCTGTGGGAGCTGGCTTGCCTGCGATGACGGCCTCAAAATCAGCGCAAGGTTAATGGCCTCATCACCGGCAAGCCGGCTCCTACAGAGGTTTGCGTAAGCTTCCTATTTTTGCGTGCCGTCATCGTGTTGCAGGTTGGCCTGGGTGATATTCGCCCCGGCCGGCACGCTGCGGGTGAGCCACACGTTGCCGCCGATGGTCGAGCCCTTGCCGATGGTGATGCGCCCCAGGATCGTCGCGCCGGCGTAGATCACCACGTCGTCCTCGACAATCGGGTGGCGTGGGTGGCCCTTCTGCAACTGCCCATCCTCATCGGCAGGGAAGCGCTTGGCGCCCAATGTCACGGCCTGGTAGATGCGCACGCGCTCACCAATGATCGCCGTCTCGCCAATCACCACGCCGGTCCCGTGGTCGATGAAGAAACTGGGGCCGATCTGCGCGCCGGGGTGGATATCGATGCCGGTGGCCGAGTGGGCAATCTCCGCGCTGATCCGCGCCAGCAGCGGCAGGCCGGCGCGGTACAAATGGTGGGCCAACCGATGGTGGATCACCGCCAGGATCCCCGGGTAGCACAGCAGCACTTCATCCACGCTGCGCGCGGCCGGATCGCCGTGGTAGGCGGCCAGCACGTCGGTGTCCAGCAGGCTGCGCAAGGACGGCAAGGCCAGGGCGAAATCCTGGATCAGGCGAATGGCGTGGGCATCGACCTCCCGGTCGTCCTTGCCGCCTTGGCGGGCGGCATAGCGCAATTCCAGGCGGGCCTGGGCGAGCAGCGCGTTCAGCGCGACATCGAGGGTGTGGCCAACGTAGAAATCTTCGCTCTCTTCACGCAAGTCCACCGGCCCCAGGCGCATCGGGAACAGCGCACCGCACAGCGATTCGAGAATCTGCGCCACCGCCTCGCGTGACGGCAGCTCACGTCCACCGTGTTCGCCGCTCAGGCGGCCATTGCGCGTTCGCCACTGGTCCCGGGCGCCGCGCAGTTGGCTAACGATGGTCTGCAATTGCCAATGACTGGAACGCTCACTCACGGTATTCACTCCTGACGAAATGGCCCTCACTTTACGGTATGCACCCGGGCGGCCCTTAAGAACCAATGGTGTGATACTAAGAACCATACGGCATAAGCGATTGGCGGTTGCCCGATGAAAAGTGCCTGCCTATAGTCGCCTCATCTCTTAGCCACCGTGCGTAGCCATGATCAAACAACAGCTCGACCGTTTTAACCGCCTGGAACTGCTGGGCGGCGCCACTGCCCTGGAAAAACTCGAGCGGCTGTCGGCCTGGCTGGGCAGGGACATCTACGTCAAACGCGATGACACCACGCCCCTGGCCATGGGCGGAAACAAGCTGCGCAAACTCGAATACCTGGCCGCCGATGCCCTCGCCCAGGGCGCTGACACGCTGGTGACCGCCGGGGCCCTGCAATCCAACCACGTGCGCCAGACCGCCGCACTCGCCGGCAAATTGGGCCTGGGCTGCGTGGCGCTGCTGGAGAACCCCACCGGCACCGAAGACCCCAACTACCTGGGCAACGGCAACCGCCTGCTGCTGGACCTGTTCGACGCCAAAGTCGAGCTGGTCGAGAACCTCGATAACGCCGACGAACAACTCAACGCCCTGGCCGACCGCTTGCGCAGCAACGGCAAGAAACCATACCTGGTGCCCATCGGTGGCTCCAACGCCCTGGGCGCGCTGGGCTACGTGCGCGCCGGGCTGGAACTGGCCGCACAGATCGAAGACAGCGGCATCGAGTTTGCCGCCGTGGTGCTGGCATCGGGCAGCGCGGGCACCCACAGTGGGTTGGCGCTGGCCTTGAGTGAAGTGCTGCCGGACCTGCCGGTCATTGGTGTGACCGTGTCACGTACCGACGAAGCCCAGCGCCCGAAGGTGCAGGGCCTGGCCGAGCGCACCGCCGAATTGTTGGGCGTGGCGATTCCCGAGGCGTTCAAAGTGATCCTGTGGGACGAATATTTCGGCCCGCGCTACGGCGAGCCGAACGCCGGCACCCTGGCGGCGGTCAAGTTGCTGGCGAGCCAGGAAGGGCTGCTGCTGGACCCGGTCTACACTGGCAAGGCCATGGCCGGTTTGCTGGACGGCATCGGACGTCAGCGATTCGAAGACGGGCCGATTATTTTCCTGCACACCGGCGGGGCGCCAGCGCTGTTTGCTTATGACTCGGCGTTCAACTGAATAAACGCAGGTTGCAAATGTGGGAGCTGGCTTGCCTGCTCCCACATTTAGACAGGCTTTATATTCTAAAATAGAATAACAGATTGAATTTATATTATTTTCAAGTCTTAAGAAGCGGCTTTATCATCACGCCGTAGGCGAAGACGCGCACCGCGCTTTAAGGCAGGATACGACTACTGCGTCACCTGCTTCGCTCAACATAAAAAAACACAGGGGCTCTTCATGACTATTTCTGCATTGCGTCGTACGTTGCTGGTTGGCACTTTGGGCCTGGCCCTCGGGGCTGGGTGGATGGGCCAGGCGGTTGCTGGCGAGCAGTTGAACACCATCAAGAAAGCAGGCGAGATCAAGATCGGCCTGGAAGGCACCTACCCACCGTTCAGCTTTGTCGACGAAAGCGGCAAGCTCAGCGGCTTTGAAGTGGAACTGTCCGAAGCGCTGGCCAAAGAGCTGGGCGTGAAGGTCAAGCTGCAGGCCACCCCTTGGGATGGCATCCTCGCCGCCCTGGAATCCAAGCGCCTGGACGCCGTGGTCAACCAGGTCACCATTTCTGAAGAGCGCAAGAAGAAGTACGACTTCTCCAAGCCTTACACCGTGTCCGGTATCCAGGCACTGGTCCTGAAAAAGAACGTCGACAGCATCAAGACCGCCGACGACCTGGCCGGCAAGAAAGTCGGTGTAGGCCTGGGCACCAACTACGAACAATGGCTCAAGGACAACCAGCCTAAAGCCATCATCAAGACCTATAACGATGACCCGACCAAGTTCCAGGACCTGCGTATCGGCCGTATCGACGCCATCCTGATCGACCGTCTGGCCGCCCTGGAATACGCCAAGAAAGCCCCGGACACCGCCACTGCCGGCGACGCCTTCTCCCGTCAGGAAGCCGGTATTGCCCTGCGCAAAGGCGAGCCTGAACTGCTCGACGCGGTGAACAAGGCCCTCGACAAACTGCGCGCCGACGGCACCTTGAAGAAGCTGTCCGAGAAATACTTCAACGCTGACGTCACTGAATAATGGAAGCAGGTTTCCAACTCGCGCTGGACTCCGCGCCCTTTCTGCTCAAGGGCGCGTACTACACGGTGATTCTTAGCCTCGGCGGAATGTTTTTCGGCTTGCTGCTGGGCTTCGGCCTGGCCTTGATGCGCCTGTCGCGCTTCAAGCTGGCAAGCTGGATCGCCCGGGTCTATGTGTCGTTCTTTCGCGGCACGCCCTTGCTGGTGCAGCTGTTCCTGATCTACTACGGCTTACCGCAAGTGGGCATCGAGCTGGATCCGATCCCGGCGGCCCTGATCGGCTTCTCGCTGAACATGGCCGCCTATGCCTGTGAAATCCTGCGGGCCGCCATTGCTTCCATCGAGCGTGGCCAGTGGGAAGCTGCGGCGAGTATCGGCATGACCCGCGCGCAGACCCTGCGCCGGGCCATCCTGCCGCAAGCCATGCGCACGGCGTTGCCGCCGTTGGGTAACAGCTTTATTTCGCTGGTCAAGGACACGGCGCTGGCCGCTACCATCCAGGTGCCCGAGCTGTTCCGCCAGGCCCAATTGGTGTCTGCGCGAACCTTCGAAATCTTCACCATGTACCTGTCCGCCGCCCTGATCTACTGGATTCTGGCGAGCATCCTGGCGCACTTCCAAAACCGCCTGGAAGACCGGGTCAACCGGCATGACCTGGAGTCTTGAAGCATGATCGTGGTTGAAAAACTGACCAAACAATTCAAGGGCCAGGTGGTGCTCAACGGCATCGACCTCGAGGTCAAGGAAGGCGAAGTCGTCGCCATCATCGGCCCCAGCGGTTCCGGCAAGACCACCTTGTTGCGCTGCCTGAATTTCCTCGAAGAACCCACCAGTGGTCGCATCAAGGTGGGAGACATCGAGGTCGACACAGGCAAGCCGCTCAACCAGCAACAAGGCCTGGTGCGACGCTTGCGCCAGCACGTGGGCTTTGTGTTCCAGAACTTCAACCTGTTCCCCCACCGCACCGCGCTGGAAAATGTCATCGAAGGCCCGATCGTGGTCAAGAAGATGCCCCGCGACGCAGCGGTCGCCCTCGGTCGCAAGCTGCTGGCCAGGGTTGGCCTGGCGGGCAAGGAAGCGTCATACCCACGGCGCCTTTCCGGCGGCCAGCAACAGCGCGTGGCGATTGCCCGTGCATTGGCCATGGAGCCGGAGGTGATCCTGTTCGACGAACCCACCTCGGCACTGGACCCGGAACTGGTGGGTGAAGTGCTGGCGACCATCCGCAGCCTCGCCGAAGAAAACCGCACCATGGTCATCGTCACCCACGAAATGAGTTTTGCCCGCGATGTCGCCAACCGGGTGATCTTCTTCGACAAGGGCGTGATCGTGGAGCAAGGCGAAGCCAAGGCGCTGTTCGCCAACCCCAAGGAAGAACGCACCAAGCAGTTTTTGAGCAAGTTCCTCGCCCACTGACTCCGCCCTGTAGTGAGCGGTCTCGCCCCGCGCCGGCTGCGCAGCTTTCCCAAAAATCTTGGGGCTGCTACGCAGCCCAGCGCGGGGCAAGCCCGCTCACTACAGGTCAGCTGGTCCCACAGGGAATGCTCCTTCCAGCCTGTAAAACACCCCGCCATCACCCTCCGAATATCCCCGCGCCAGTCAGACCTTTCTGAATCTCCCCCAACCTGCCGTTTAGCCCCGTGCCGCCATTGACGCTCCTCGATCAACCCTCTTATCTAGCGCCCAGAGGATTGGATCCTATCCCGGCTACTCACTGAATCGTTCCTTTCGGCCCCCTTGCGCACCCGCGCCAACGGTCCGGAACGGTTGCTGCTGGCTGCATCAAGGAGATTACTTATGACGCGCACCCCAACCCCGCCCCTGCTCACCGCCCCGACCCTGCCCCAGGCGCATCGGGAAGGCATCAACGCCCTGGCGGCCACCCAATTGCAAGTGGACATTGCGCCCTACCCCGGCATGGAGGAAGGCGACTTGATCGAACTGTTCTGGAACGACTGCTTTGCCGCCTCACGGCGGATCACGGCCTGCAAGGTCGGCATGTCGACCCACCTGCGCGTCCCGCAGAGTTTTGTGCAGGATGGCCGCGCTTGTGTGCACTATCAGGTGATGCAAGTGGGTTACGGCCCCGCGCGCTCGGCCCCGGCTCGGGTAAAGGTCAAGACCAATTACCCGGGCGGCGAACCTTCACCGCTGCTGGGTGACGAAAACCAGAACCTCGCCCCGGTGGACCTGCCCGAAACGATCCGCCGCCATGGGGTCAACGGCCGCCAGGTGCGACGTGGCATCCCCCTGGCCATCGAACCCTACCTGAACATGAGCTGCGGTGACGCCATCACCTTGCGCTGGGGAGACGTGCGCCTGGACCTGCCGAAAATAGCCGCCCGGGACGTCGGCCTGGCGGTACAGGTGTGGGTGCCCTCGGCGGTGATTGTCGAGGCGGGGGACGACTGTCGGCTGGACGTGACGTACTGCATCCTCGACCGGGTCGGCAATAATTCACGCTGGGCACCGGCCCGCATGCTGAGCATCGCCGCCTGTTCCCCACAGGTGCCAGCCCGGCCGGCCAGGGCCGCGTCGACCTACCAACCGCGTCACCCCGGCTCACCCTGCGAACCGGGGTGACAGCCCTTCTATGCATATTCCTAGAAGTTAGTTTATTTAAAGATTTAACACGCTTAGGGTATATGCACCGGACCACCGGACATCTCTGATTTTTCTGTTTTTATTTCATTGAATGCGAGGTCGGTATGGTCAGAATTACCCCGGTGCATAACGCCAGGGCATTACGTGCAGCCAAGGAGCGGCGCTGATGTCTAACTTAGCTCAAACACCCCCCCAGAGCGATCTGGATGTAGCCCCCCTGCTGTTGCCGGCCGCCGTGCTGCGCAACGACGCCGAGGCACTGGACGCTGCCCACGAGCTTGCCAAGGCTGCACGCCTGCAAGCCGCCAAGCGCGACAGCCAACGCAAGCTGCCGTGGGCACAGATCGAACAGTTCACCCGCAGCGGGTTGGGCAGTATTTCCATTCCCCGCGAATACGGCGGCCCGCAGGTGTCCTTCGTGACCCTGGCCGAGGTGTTCGCGATCATCAGTGCGGCCGACCCGGCCCTCGGGCAGATCCCGCAGAACCATTTCGGCATCCTGCACCTGCTGCAGGGCGCGGCCACCGAGCGCCAGAAAAAGCAGCTGTTCCAGAGCGTCCTCGACGGCTGGCGCATCGGCAATGGCGGTCCGGAACGCGGCACCAAGAACACCCTGGAACTCAAGGCACGTATCACCGCCAAGGGTGACGGGCATGTGATCAGCGGCCAGAAGTTCTACTCCACCGGCGCGCTGTTTGCCCATTGGGTCGCGGTCAAGGCGCTGAACGATGACGGCAAGCAGATCATGGCGTTCGTGCGCCGTGGCACCGAAGGGCTGCGCATCGTGGATGACTGGTCGGGCTTCGGCCAACGCACCACTGCCAGCGGCACGGTGCTGCTGGACCAGGTACCGGTGGACGCAGAGCTGGTGGTCGAAAACTGGCGCATCGGCGAATCCCCGAATATCCAGGGCGCTGTCTCGCAGTTGATCCAGGCTGCCATTGACGCGGGCATCGCACGCGGTGCGCTGGATGACACCATCGCCTTCGTGCGTGAACGTTCGCGCCCGTGGGTCGACGCCAACGTCGAACGCGCCAGCGATGACCTGTATGTGATCGCTGACATCGGCAAGCTCAAGATCGAGCTGCACGCCGCCGAAGCGCTGCTGCGCAAGGCCGGCCACGTGCTGGACCAGGTCAGCGCCGCGCCGATCACCGCACAGTCTGCCGCCCGCGCCTCGATTGCCGTGGCCGAGGCAAAGGTGCTGACCACCGAAGTGTCGCTGCTGGTCAGCGAAAAGCTCTTCGAACTGGCCGGCAGCCGCGCGACCCTCGCCGAGTTCAACCTAGACCGGCACTGGCGCAACGCCCGGGTGCACACCCTGCACGACCCGGTGCGCTGGAAGTATCACGCCATCGGCGCCTTTCGACTCAATGGCACCCTTCCGGCCCGCCATTCCTGGATTTGACCGACCAGACCTCTGGAGAAATACGCATGACCCTTTCTCATCACGTCGCGGTCATAACCAGCGACGAACAAGCCCTTATTGTCGCCAGCGACCTGGCCGAAGACTTCCGTCGCGACAGCGCCCAGCGTGACCGTGAGCGCCGCCTGCCACTGCCCGAACTGGACGTGTTCTCCCGCTCCGGCCTGTGGGGCATCAGCGTGCCCAAGGAATACGGCGGCGCCGGAGTGTCCAACGTCACCCTGGCCAAGGTCATTGCGCTGATCGCCCAGGCGGATGCCTCGCTGGGCCAGATCCCGCAGAACCATTTCTACGCCCTGGAAGTGCTGCGCGTGAACGGCGCCCCGGCACAGCAACAACGCCTGTATGCCGAAGTGCTCGCGGGCCAGCGCTTTGGTAACGCCCTGGCGGAACTGGGCACCAAGACGGCCCACGACCGCGTTACATCGATCACCCGCGACGGTGATGGCTTTCGCATCAGCGGCCGCAAGTTCTACGCCACCGGCGCGATCTACGCCCAGCGCATCCCCACCTCCGTGGTGGATGAGCACGGCGTGCAGCAACTGGCATTTGTCCCACGTGACAGCGAAGGGCTGACGGTAATCGACGACTGGAGCGGCTTTGGCCAGCGCACCACCGGCAGCGGTTCGGTGGTGTTCGACAACGTGTGGGTGGCGGCGCAGGACGTGATTGCATTCCAGAGCGCGTTCGAACGCCCGACCACCGTCGGCCCGCTGGCGCAGATTCTTCACGCGGCCATCGACACCGGCATCGCCCGTGCAGCCTTTGAAGACGCGTTGCATTTTGTGCGCACCAAGACCCGCCCGTGGATCGACTCAGGCAACGACAAAGCCACCGAAGACCCGCTGACACTAAAAAGTTTCGGCCATCTGAGCGTACGCCTGCATGCCGCAGAAGCATTGCTGGAACGCTCGGGCGAAATTCTTGACCGCGCCCAGGCCGACAGCAACGCCGAGACCGTCGCCGCCGCCTCGATTGCCGTCGCCGAAGTGCGCGCCCTGAGCACCGAGATTTCCCTGGCAGCCGGTAGCACGCTGTTCGAACTGGCCGGCAGCCAGGCGACCCTCGCCGAGCACGGTCTGGACCGTCACTGGCGCAACGCCCGCGTGCATACGCTGCACGACCCGGTGCGCTGGAAGTACCACGCGGTGGGCAATTACTACCTCAACGATGCAAACCCGCCACTGCGGGGGACCATTTGATGACCAAGAAAAAGATCCTGCTCAATGCCTTCAACATGAACTGCATCGGGCATATCAACCACGGCCTGTGGACGCACCCACGGGACACGTCCACCCAGTATAAAACCATCGAATACTGGACCGACCTGGCCAAGACCCTGGAGCGCGGACTGTTCGACGGGTTGTTCATCGCCGATATCGTCGGGGTGTATGACGTCTATCAGAACTCCATCGACGTGCCGCTCAAAGAGTCGATCCAGTTGCCGGTGAATGACCCGTTGCTGTTGGTCTCGGCCATGGCCGCCGTGACCCAGAACCTTGGCTTCGGCCTCACCGCCAACCTCACCTACGAACCGCCGTATCTGTTCGCCCGGCGCATGTCCACGCTCGACCACCTGAGCCGTGGCCGCGTGGGCTGGAATATCGTCACCGGCTACCTCGACAGCGCGGCCAAGGCCATGGGCCTGACCGAGCAGGTCGAGCACGACCGCCGTTATGACCAGGCCGATGAGTACCTGGAGGTGCTCTACAAACTCTGGGAAGGCAGCTGGGAAGACGACGCGGTGCTCAACGATCCGCAGGCGCGGGTGTATGCCCAGCCCGGCAAGGTGCACAAGGTCGAGCACCACGGCGAGTTCTACCAGGTGGAGGGTTATCACCTGTGCGAACCCTCGCCGCAGCGCACCCCGGTGCTGTTCCAGGCCGGCAGTTCGGATCGCGGTTTGCTGTTCGCCGGGCGTCATGCCGAGTGCGTGTTCATCAGCGGGCAGAACAAGGCCTCGACCAAAGTACAGGTGGACAAGGTACGCGCCAGCGCCGTCGAGGCGGGGCGTAACCCGGACGACATCAAGGTGTTCATGGGCCTCAATGTGATCGTGGGCGCCACCGAAGCGCTGGCCTGGGCCAAGCACGCCGAGTACCTGAGCTATGCCAGCGCGGAAGCCGGCGTGGCGCACTTCTCGGCCTCCACGGCCATCGACTTTTCTCAATACGAACTGGACGAACCGATCCAGTACGTGAAGAGCAACGCGATCCAGTCGGCCACCAAAAACCTGCAGAACAACGACTGGACCCGACGCAAGTTGCTCGAGCAGCACGCCCTGGGCGGCCGCTACATCACCCTGGTCGGCTCGCCCGAGCAGGTGGCGGATGAGCTGGAGTCGTGGATCGCCGAGACTGGGCTGGATGGTTTCAACCTGACGCGCATCGTCACGCCGGAAAGCTATGTGGACTTCATCGACCTGGTGGTGCCGGAGCTGCAGAAGCGCGGGTCGTACAAGACCGCCTACGAGGCCGGCACGCTGCGGGAAAAAGTCTTTCACAACGGCGCGCGCCTGCCCGAACAACACACCGGTTCTACCTACCGCCACTGAACCAAAACTGTGAACCACAAAAAATGTGGGAGCTGGCTTGCCTGCGATAGCGGTGTGTCAGCAAAAGCACCTGCAACTGATAGACCGCTATCGCAGGCAAGCCAGCTCCCACAGTGGACCGCATTGTTAATACCGACACCTTATGACTGGAAAATGATGATGAAAAAAACACTGCTCACCCACCCAGTCAAAGCACTGGCCCTGGCGTTTGGTTTGTTCAGCTCGGCCGTCTTCGCCGCCGATGCACCCCTGAAAATCGGCACCACCGCCGCCTTCGCAATCCCCCTGGAAGCCGCTGTGGCCGAGGCCGGCAAGCAGGGTTTGAAAGTCGAGCTGGTGGAGTTCACCGACTGGATCGCCCCCAACGTCAGCCTGGCGGCCGGCGATATCGATGTGAACTACTTCCAGCACATCCCATTCCTGGAAAACGCCAAGGCTGCCGCAGGCTTTGACCTGGTGCCCTACGCCCCGGGCATCATCAACAACGTCGGCCTGTATTCGAAGCAGTACAAAAGCATCAACGACCTGCCCCAGGGCGCCAGCGTGGCCATCGCCAACGACCCGATCAACAGCGGGCGTGGCTTGCAACTGCTGGCCAAGGCCGGGCTGATCACCCTCAAGCCGGGCGTGGGCTACAAGGCCACCGAAGAAGACATCGTTTCCAACCCGAAAAAGATCAAGATCCTGCAAGTCGAGGCCGTGCAACTGGTGCGTGCCTATGACGACGCCGACCTGGTGCAGGGCTACCCGGCGTACATCCGCCTGTCCAAGACCTTCGACGCGGAGTCGGCGCTGCTGTTCGACGGCCTCGACCACCCGGAATACGTGATCCAGTTCGTGATCCAGCCGAAAAGCAAAACCGACCCGCGCGTGATCAAGTTCGTCGACATCTACCAGCACTCGCCGGTGGTGCGTGCTGCGCTGGATAAATCCCTGGGCAAGCTCTACCAGGTCGGCTGGGAAGATAAAAAATGACCGCCGCCCATGCCCAACTGCGCGACCTGGGCTTGCCGCCCAGGGACGCCGAGCAGACTGAACTGCACCCCGACCTGAACCGTGCCCATGTACGCTTTATCAACCTGGGCAAGACCTACGACGGCGCCGTGCATGCCTTGCAAGGCATCGACCTGGCGATCCAGCGTGGTGAAGTGTTCGGCATCATCGGCCGCAGCGGCGCCGGTAAGTCGTCGCTGATCCGTACCATCAACCGCCTGGAGCAGCCCAGCAGCGGACGCGTGCTGATCGACCAAGTGGACATCGGCGACTTCGACGAAGACCGCTTGGTGGCGCTGCGCCGGCGCATCGGCATGATCTTCCAGCACTTCAACCTGATGTCGGCCAAGACGGTGTGGCAGAACGTCGAGCTACCGCTGAAAGTGGCCGGCATGCCGAAACTGCAACGCGAGCAGAAGGTACGCGAGCTGCTGGAACTGGTGGGCTTGCAGGATAAGCACACGTCTTACCCTGCGCAGCTGTCCGGTGGGCAGAAACAACGGGTGGGCATCGCCCGCTCGCTGGTACACGACCCTGAAATTTTGCTGTGCGACGAGGCCACCTCGGCCCTCGACCCGGAGACTACCCAGTCGATCCTCGGCCTGCTGCGTGAGATCAACAAACGCCTGGGTTTGACCATCGTGCTGATCACCCACGAAATGGCAGTGATCCGCGAGATTTGCGACCGCGTGGTGGTGCTCGAACACGGGCGTATCGTCGAGCAAGGCCCGGTGTGGCAAGTATTTGGCAACCCGCAGCACGAGGTCAGCAAGACCCTGCTGGCGCCGCTGCAACATGGGCTGCCGGAAGAACTGCAAAACCGTTTGCAAGCCAGCCCGACGTCGGCGGAGGCCGCGGTGGTACTGCGCTTGCAGTTCACCGGCAGCGACACCGATGAGCCGGACCTGGCTGCGCTGTTCAGCGCCCTCGGCGGGCGGGTGCGCTTGCTGCAAGGCGGCGTGGAACGCATCCAGGGCCACGCCCTCGGGCAACTGCTGCTGGCGGTGAGCGGCTCGCCCCACACGCCCGAAGAACTGTGCACCCGCGCCGGCAATTGGGCACAACACGCAGAGGTGCTGGGCTATGTGGTTTGATCGTTTAGTGCAGGGCGCCATCGACACCTTGCTGATGGTGGGCGTGTCGTCGCTGATAGCGTTGCTGGTGGGGATTCCGCTGGCGGTGTTCCTGGTGACCAGCGACAAGGGCGGTATTTACCAGGCCCCGACGCTTAACCGCGTGCTGGGGGCGTTCGTCAATCTGTTCCGCTCTATTCCGTTTTTGATCCTGATGGTGGCCTTGATCCCCTTCACGCGGCTGATCGTCGGCACCACCTATGGCGTATGGGCCGCCGTCGTGCCGCTGACCATCGCCGCCACACCGTTCTTTGCGCGGATCGCCGAGGTGAGCTTGCGCGAGGTCGACCATGGCCTGATCGAAGCCGCACAAGCCATGGGCTGCCGACGCTGGCACATCATCTGGCATGTGCTGTTGCCAGAAGCGCTGCCGGGGATTGTCGGCGGGTTCACCATCACGTTGGTGACCATGATCAACTCGTCGGCGATGGCGGGGGCGATTGGCGCAGGTGGGCTGGGTGATATCGCCTACCGCTATGGTTATCAGCGCTTTGATACGCAGATCATGCTCACGGTGATCGTGTTGTTGGTGATTCTGGTGGCGGTGATTCAGTTGGGGGGTGATCGGTTGGCGCGGGTGTTGAACAAGCGGTGAGGTATAGTCGGGACATCTCAGCGCCCGGTATCACTTGCCATGTCCCTCAAACCCGACGACCTCGACCAGATTACCTCCACCACCCTCGGCCACTACAACAAGGTGGCCGAGGACTTCCGTGAAGGCACCCGCGATCATGATGTGAGCCAGAACATCGACGCGCTGCTGCGGCATATCCAAGGCACGGCGCCCTTTACTGTGCTGGATTTCGGCTGCGGGCCGGGGCGGGATTTGCAGACGTTCACGCGCATGGGGCACATTGCCGTAGGGCTGGACGGCTCAGAGCGCTTTGCGCAGATGGCGCGTGAAGACAGTGGCTGTGAAGTGCTGCAACAGGACTTCCTCAAGCTGGACCTGCCGGCCGAACGCTTCGACGGGATCTTTGCCAACGCCGTGCTGTTTCATGTTCCCAAGCAGGAGTTGCCGCGCGTGCTCAAGCAGCTGCATGGGGCGTTGAAGCCTGGCGGCGTATTGTTCAGCTCCAATCCTCGGGGTGAGAACCAGGAAGGCTGGAATGGGCCACGGTATGGGTCTTATCACGACCTTGAAGCGTGGCGGGTGGTGTTGACCGAGGCCGGGTTTGAAGAGCTGGAGCATTACTACCGGCCGGCGGGGTTGCCTCGGGAGCAGCAGCCGTGGTTGGCGAGTGTGTGGCGAAAAATTTAGATTTTTTGCGTCTGGGCCGGCCTCATCGCAGGCACGCCAGCTCCCACAGTTGGAATGCGTTCCCCTGTAGGCGCTGGCTTGCCTGCGATAGCTATTTCACCTGGTACACCACTGGATCTTCGCCCACCACCAACGCCGTCACACTGCGCTCGGCAAAATTGGCGATCAACCGCGTGCCATCTGCAAAGGTGGTTTCCTGCACACGCCGATCGGCTGTCAGCCACCGAAAGCCCGTCATTTCCTGCGTGGCCAAGCGTTGATGCAACGGGCGGAAAAACGCGTCCTGGCGTTGAATGATGGGCAATCGCTGCTTAACCGTCCCGGCACTCAGGTGATACAGCGGCGGCACGTTGTAGAGCAGCTGGGTCAACTCGTTCTCTGCCCGCACATTGCTCAGCTTCAGGCTGTCGAACAGCCAGTGATGCGTGGTGATGACCGACCCGTGGAACACCGCCTGGTACAACGGCAGGCGCATACTCGGCTCGAAATACACCGTGCGAAACGGCTCCTTCAACGGCACTTGCTTGAAGAACACCGCAGGTTGCTCCGGCGGGTACCAGTTACCCACGTAATAGGGTGATTGCTTATCTTTGGTCATGTCCTGGTCACCCCAGCCCATCACCGGCGTCTGCATGCCATGGGCAAACAGGATGCCCTGGGCGGTGATGGCGTTGCCGTCTTCGGAACCGGCCGGCAGCTTGAGCACCGTATTGATCCACCGGGAGGCGTCGATATTGCCTTGGGCATTCTGTGCCTGGGACATCGGCGCGCTGTCGCGATAGCTGTCGAACACCATGCTTGTCGCGTACGCATCGAGGAACCAGGCGTTGAAACCGGACTTGGCCTGCACGGCCTTCACCCGGTCTTCCAGCAAGGGCCTTACGCAACGGGGGTCGGTGTAGTGGCCCGATTGCTGGAAGCCGGTTTTCAACGTGCCGCTCTTCAACACGATCGCGCAGTCGCGGTAGGCCTTACTGCCCAGGTGCGCGGTGGTCCAGTCCGGGTTTTCGGTGGCGGACAAGGCGGTTTCATAGGAGTCGTAGGGCGCCATGAGGTAACCGGCAGCGACACCTGAGCGAATCGCTTCGGGGTGCCAGAGGCCACCTTCCCAGCCTTCGCCAAGGGTCAGCAACAGGCGTTGCAGGCCGGATTGACGCAGCGCCTCAATCGTCTGGCCGCCCCAGGTTCCCGGCGTATCACTCAATGCTCCGGCAAACGCCACGGCCAATTCGGCGCGCAGCTCGCCGTAGCGGGCAGCGAGCTGCGTCATATCGGGTTCCTCGACCTGCCAGCGCTGCCGGGCTTTCTTGTTGATCGCGGCGTTAAGGCCCCGGAGCAACACGCCCTGCTCGTAGCGATTGAGCGCCGACGTCTGCGCCAGAACCTTTGCCGCCTCCTTGTCCAGCAAGCCTTTGAGTTCATGGCCACGCAAGCGCTTGAGCAACAGCGGCCAGTCACGCACGTCGCTCGATTCCAGCAGATCATTGCCCCACAGGTACACATGGCTGGCGCCCAGCAGTTTTTGCGCTTCGGGCGTTTGCCGAAACTTGTCTGCCAACAATTCATAGCGGCCCTGCTCCACCAACCATTGGCGATAGCGCTTGGCACCGGCCAACGGGTCGGCGTCGCCCAGGTGCAACAGCAGGGTCATCGGTGCAGAGGGATCGAGCGAGGTGAACTCATGGGCCAATGACAGGACCATGCCTTCCTGCCAGTGCAGGCGGTTGTTGTAGGGGTTGGTCAGCAGCCAATTCAGGGTGAAACCGCCATGGTCCAGGCCCCAGAGGGGCAGGCTGAGGTCCTGGGTGGTGTTGAGCTCGCCCTGGTCCAGCAGGAAGGCCTTCCACACCGGGTTATCGGCCGGCACGTAATGCCCTTCGGCCAATGGCCACATCACACCGCGTCCAATGGCACTGGCCGGTTGCTGGAGGATCGCCAGTGCGCCGGGCTCCCGTGCGTGGAGGGACAGCAGCAAGTCACGTTGCTCAAGGGTGGCAGTGATACGAAAGGCGCCCTCATCCCACTGCCAGCTGGCCTGCTGCTGATTATGTGAAAGTTGACTGACGACGTGCGCCTGCACGCCGCTTGAAGCCTGCACCGACGACTGGCCGCTGGGTGTGACGCGGATGCCCAGGGTGGCGGGGTCGAGCTCGACGCGCCACTGAGGGTTTTCCAGGACCGTGGCAGCAGAGACCAGTGGAGAGAGAAGGAGCGTGCAGGCCAGTAGGAAATGATGTTGCCAGTTCATGGTGCTCATCCTGTGCCGAAGGGGGGTCGAGGGTAAAACACCCGGGGGCTAGCAGGAGGAACGAAAGGTATTTCGAGATACTTCCTACAGCATAAATATCCAACTGTGGGAGCGGGCTTGCCTGCGATAGCGGTGCGTCAGCCACTCATTCGCTGACGGGTAGACCGCTATCGCAGGCAAGCCAGCTCCCACAGGTTTAACCACGTTTTTCCTGATGTTCCTGCTTCGGTTCGCGGATCTTGTACCAGGCCACATACAGCGCCGGCAGGAACAACAGGGTCAGCAACGTGGCAATGATGATGCCGCCAATCATCGCGTAGGCCATCGGCCCCCAGAACACTTCACGGGCGATGGGGATCATGCCCAGGCTCGCCGCCGCCGCGGTGAGCAAGATCGGTCGGCGCCGGTGCTCGGTGGCTTCCACCACCGCGTCCCACGGCGTGTAGCCAGCCAGTTCGTACTCGTGGATCTGCGTCACCAGAATCACCGAGTTGCGGATGATGATGCCGATCAGCGCCAGGATGCCCAGGATCGCCACAAAGCCCATGGGCGTGCCCGTGGGAATCAGCGCCAGCACCACGCCGATCAAGCCCAGCGGCGCGACGCTGGCCACCAGGAACATCTTCTGCACGCTGTGCAGCTGGATCATCAGGAAGGTCGCCATCAGGAACAGCATCAGCGGCACCACCTTGGCAATCGGCCCCTGGGCCTTGCCGCTTTCTTCCACGGTGCCACCGGTGGCGACCTTGTAGCCCACCGGCAAGCCGGCGCTGAATTGCTCGATGGTCGGCGCCAGCTGCTTCACCAGGTCGGTAGGCTGCATCTCGTCGCGCACCGAGGCCTTGATGGTGATGGTCGGCTTGCGGTCGCGACGCCACACCAGCGGTTGCTCCAGCTCGTAACGCACGGTGGCAAACGCCAGCAGCGGGATCGACGTGCCGTTGGGCGTGACAATCTGCAGGTTCTGCAAGGTTTCCGGGGTGCCGCGCTCGGCATCTTCGGCGCGGCCGACCACGTTGATCAGGTAGATGTCATCGTGCACCTGGGTCACCGAGGCGCCGCTGACCACGCTGTTCATCAACTGCGCCACGTCTTCCGACGACAGCCCCAATTGGCGCGCCTTGTCTTGCGCAATGTCCACGCGCAGCACTTTGCCCGGCTCGTTCCAGTCGTAGATGATCTCGCCCAGGTGGGTGTTTTTATCCAGCAAGGTCGCCAGCTCGATGGCGTGCTTGCGCACTTGGTCGATGTCTTTGCCCGACACGCGATACTGGATCGGCCGCCCCACAGGCGGGCCCATTTCCAGTGGCTGCACATAGCTGCCGATGCCGACGAAGTCATCACGCAGGCGTTTTTGCAGGCGCGCAATCAAGGCGCCGCGTTCTTCCAGGCCCTTGCTCACGATCACCAGCTGCGCGTAGTAAGGGTTTTCCAGTTGCTGGTCGAGGGGCAGGTAGAAACGAATCGCACCCTGGCCGATGTAGGTGCTCCAACGGGCGATGTCCGGGTCGTCCTTGATGATCGCTTCCAGGCGGTCGACGGCCTTGCGCGTCTCGTTGATCGAGGCGTTTTGCGGCAGGTTCAGGTCGACAAGGATTTCCGGGCGGTCGGATGACGGAAAGAACTGGTTCTGCACGAACTGCATCGAGAATACAGACGCCACGAACAGCGCCACGGTGATACCAATGGCCCACCAGCGGTTGCGCATCGCCCAGAGCATGCCGCCGTTGAACGCGCGGCCAATCCGCCCCGGTTCGGCATCGTGGGGTTTCACGTTGGCACTGAGAATGTGCACGCCGATCACCGGCGCGAACAACACCGCCACCACCCACGACACCAGCATCGCCACGGCAATCACCGCGAACAGGGTGAAGGTGTACTCGCCCGCCGAACTGGCGTTGAGGCCTATCGGCACAAAGCCGGCCACGGTCACCAGCGTACCGGTGAGCATCGGGAACGCCGTGGAGGTGTAGGCGTAGGTCGCCGCCTGTTCCTTGGTTTCGCCTTTTTCCAGCCGTGTGATCATCATCTCCACGGTGATCATCGCGTCGTCCACTAACAGGCCCAGGGCGATGATCAGCGCGCCGAGCGACACCCGCTGCATGGTGATGCCGCTGTACTCCATGAACACGAACACCAGCGCCAACACCAGTGGAATCGAGCAGGCCACCACCAACCCTGCGCGCATGCCCAGGCTGATGAAGCTCACCACCAGCACGATAATCACGGCTTCGAACAGCGCGCTGGTAAAGCCGCCGACGGCCTCTTCCACCACTTCGGCCTGGTCGGACACCTTGTGCACGCCCACGCCCACCGGCAGGTCGGCGGTCAGCTCGTCCATGCGCTCATGCAGGGCCTTGCCGAACGACTGGATATTGCCGCCCTTCTGCATGGCAATCGCCAAACCGATGGCTGGCTTGCCATTGAAACGGAACATCGGCCGCGCCGGGTCGACGTAGCCACGGCTGATCTCGGCAACATCCGCCAAGCGATAAAAGCGGTCGTTGAGCCGCAGGTTGACGTTGGCCAGGTCTTTCTCCGAGGCAAACTGCCCCGAGGTACGCACCGAAATCCGCTCCGGCCCGGCCTCGATCACCCCGGCTGGCGTGACCGCGTTCTGCGATTGCAGGCTCTGCACGACTTGGCGCTGGTCGATCCCCAAGGCGGCAAGTTTGCGTGTGGAGAAGTTCAGGTAAATCACTTCATCTTGCTGGCCGATCATCTCGACCTTGCCCAGCCCCGGCACCGAACGGATCTCGGCGCGCACCTGCTCCACGTAGTCGCGCAACTGGCGCATCGTCAGGCCGTCGCCAGTGAACGCGTACACCGAGCCGAATACGTCACCGAACTCATCGTTGAATGACGGCCCCTGCAAACCCTGGGGGAAGGTGCCGCGAATGTCGTCGATTTTCTTGTGCACCAGGTACCAGATATGGGGGATGTCCTTGGCGCTGGTGGTGTCCTTCAAGAACACGAACACCGTGGACTCACCCGGCCGGGTGTAGCTCTTCACGTAGTCGAGGGCGTCGAGCTCCTCGAGTTTTTTCTCGATGCGGTCAGTGACCTGCTTGAGGGTTTCTTCCTGGGTCGCGCCCGGCCAGCGGGTCTGGATCACCATGGTCTTGATGGTGAACGAGGGGTCTTCCTCGCGGCCCAGGTTCATGTACGAGAACACGCCCATCAGCAGCGCGACGAACATCAGGTACCAGACGAAGGACTGATGCTTGAGGGCCCAGTCGGATAAATTGAAGCTCCCTTTCATCGCGGGCTGTCCTCGTCGATTTTGACTTTTTGCCCAGGCTTCAGGCTGTTCACGCCAGCGGTGACAATGCGCTCACCGGGTTTGACGCCGCCGTTGAGCACGGCACTGGCGCCATCGCGGCTGACGACGGTGACGTCACGCGGTTGCACCGTTTGGCTTGCGGTGTCGAGCAGCCAGATACGCGTTTTGCCGTCGACCTCCTGCAAGGCGCTCAAGGGCAACTCGATACGCGGCGCGATGGCGGTGCTCAAGGTCACGCTGATCGCCGTGCCCAGGCGGAATGCGGGTGGTGTCTCGGCCAGGGTCAAGCGCGCGCGACGGGTGCGCGTGGCGCTTTGGGCCTGAGGCTCGATCTCGCGCACGATGGCGGTGGTGTGCACGTTGGGATCGAGCTGCTCGGCGACCAGGAACACCACGTCGGGCGGCAGGCGCTCAGCCAGCCCGGCCGGCAGATCAATCACCGCTTCCTTGATGTCCGGGCGGGCCAGGGTCACCACTTGCTGGCCGGCGCTGACCACCTGGCCAGCCTCGGCATTCCAGGTGGTGACGATGCCGGCGTGGTCGGTGCGCAGTTCGGCGTAGTTGAGCTGGTCCTTGGCCTGGTTGACCGAAGCCTGGGCCTGGTCAAGGGACGCCTGGGTGGTTTTCAGGTCGGTCTGGGCCACGTCCAACTGGGCCTGGGCACCGACGCCACGGTTAAACAGCTCTTGCTGACGACGGGCATTGGCCTGGGCATTGATGTACTGCGCCTGCACCCGGGCCAGGTCGCCCTGGGCGGCGCGCAACTGGTTCTGCTGGTCGGTAGGGTCGAGCACTGCGAGCAAGGCGCCCTTCTCCACTTCGGCGCCCACATCCACGGCGCGGCGGGCGATGCGGCCTGGCACACGGAAACCCAGGTTGCTCTCATAGCGCGCCTGGATGGTGCCCGCGAAGCGACCGAGGTTTTCCTGGTCTTCGGCTTTCACCTCCATGGACAGCACCGGGCGCACGGGCTCCGGTGGCGCCTCTTCCTTGGAGCACGCGACCAGCAACAGGCTGGCGGCGAGTACCGCCGTCAGGCGCTTCATGGCTGGACTCCTTGCTGCGCGATCTCGACCACCATGCCGGGGTGCAGCAACTGCCCGCCCGCCACCACGACCTTTTCGCCGCCTTTGAGTCCATCGCCAATGATCACTTTGCCCGTGAGGTACCGCGCCACCGTGACCTTGTGCAATTGCGCCTTGCCGTCACCGTCGATCAACCACACGGCCGGTTCGTTGAGGTCTTTGGTGAGCGCTGCCCAGGGCAGTTCGATGCTGGGTTTGGCCGGGCCATTGGCGGTGGCGCTGACCACCGAGCCCAGCTCCATGCCTTTAGGCAGCGCCTGCAGGGCAATCTTCACTTGCACGGTGCCGGTGTTGGCGGCCACGGCTGGCGTGACTTCGCGCACTTTGCCCACGGCCTTGATGCTGGGGTTCTCCAGCAGGCTGACGGTGATCGGCGCGTCGGGTGGTGGCTCCACCAGCAGCGACTCATACACGTTGAACACCGCATCGCGCTCGCCGTCTTGGGCCAGACTGAAAATCGGCACGGTGGCCTGCACCACCTGGCCCACTTCGGCCTGGCGCGCAGTGATCACACCCGGCGCGTCAGCAATCAACGCGGTGTAGCCCAGCTGTTCGCGGGCATTGGCCAATTGGGCCTGGGCGGCAGCCAGCGCGCTTTGGCTGCTGCGCAATGCAGCCTGGGCGGCGTCGTACTCGCTGCGGCTGGTGTAGCCCTTGGGCAGCAGCTTTTCCTGGCGCACAAAGGCGGCGGCAGTCTGTTTGACTCGCGCCTGCTCGGCCACGACCTGGGCCTGGGCGGAATCGACGTTGGTCTGCAGATCCTTGGGATCGAGCTTGGCCAGCACTTGCTTGGCGGTCACGCGGTCGCCGACGTCCACCATGCGCTGGATGATCTTGCCGCCGACGCGGAAGGACAGGTCGGTTTGCACCCGGGCCTGGACATCGCCCGTGAGGGTGACCGCCGCGGCAAAATCCGCCGACTGCACGGTTTGCACAAACACCCGGGAATGGGCCTTGGGTTCGGCCTTTTCCTGGCCGCAGCCGCTCAACAGCGTCAGTAGGCCAAGTCCGAAGATCAATGTGGAAGTACGACCGCCCATGCAGGCTCCTTATGCGTGATGCCGACGTGCCAGTGTGTATGCGACTGTGAGCTTAGATCAGGGTTCCACGTTGCAGGTGTACAACTGGCGAAGACTCAAGATATTTCCGACACTCATCCTCCGTGCTCTCACAGGTAACATGCAGTCTTCCTTCAATCGCGGCACCTCTCATGCTGAAAACCCTCGCGGTGGCCAATTACCGCTCGATCAATAAATTGGTGGTGCCCCTGGACCGGCTCAACCTGGTCACCGGCCCCAATGGCAGCGGCAAGTCCAACTTGTACCGCGCCCTGCGCCTGCTGGCCGAAACCGCCCAGGGCGGGGTGATCAATGCATTGGCCCGAGAGGGTGGGCTGGACTCCACCTTCTGGGCCGGGCCGGAAAACATCACCCGACGCATGCGCAACGGCGAGGTGCCCATCGAGTCCACCGTGCGCCAAGGCGTCAAGCGCCTGCGCCTGGGGTTTGCCGGGGACGATTTCAGCTACGCCATTTCACTGGGCTTGCCCGAGCCAAGCTTGTCCTTTTTCTCCCTCGACCCGGAAGTGAAGAAGGAATGCATCTGGGCCGGCCCTATCTACCGCCCAGCCAGTCTGCTGGTGCAGCGTTCGGGACCGATGGTGCGCGCGCGCGACGGTCGAAGCTGGGATGTGCTGGCCCAGCACACCCCCAACTATCACAGCCTGTTTGATCAGGTCGGTAGCCTGCGCGGCTCGCCGGAAGTGTTGCTGCTGCGCGAAAGCATCCGTGGCTGGCGTTTTTATGATCACTTTCGCAGCGATGTGGATGCTCCGGTGCGTCAGCCTCAGTTGGGCACACGCACGCCCGTGCTGCATCACGACGGGCGCGACCTGGCGGCCGCCTTGCAGACGATCCGGGAGATTGGCGACCCCGAGGCGTTGCAGCGGGCCGTCAGCGATGCATTCCCCGGCGCACGCTTGAATATCCAGCCGTTGCAGGGCGGGCGTTTTGCGATTGAGTTCTATCAGGAAGGCTTGCTGCGGCCGTTGTCGGCGGCGGAGTTGTCGGACGGGACCTTGCGCTACTTGCTGCTGATCGCGGCGCTGCTGACGCCACGGCCGCCGACCATGATGGTGCTGAACGAGCCGGAAACCAGCCTGCATCCGGACCTGCTGCCGGCGCTGGCGCGCTTGATCATGCAGGCGTCCCATCACTGCCAGGTGTGGGTGGTGTCCCATGCCAGCCGCCTGATTGCGGCGTTGCAGCAGGATGAGGGGTGCAATTCGATTGTGCTGGAGAAGGTGCTGGGAGAGACCCAGATCGTTGGGCAGGGGATTCTGGATGCGCCGGCGTGGCATTGGCCGGAATAGTCATCGCCTGCAAGGGCCTCTTCGCGGGCAAGTCGAATCGTCGCACCGCAGCTCCCACATTTGACCGAGTTCCACCTTTGGAATGCGGACAACTGTGGGAGCTGCGGTGCGACGATTCGACTTGCCTGCGATAGCGGTAGATCAGCCACTCAATAACTGACTGATCAACCCTGCCACTTACCGCCTTCAACAATCACGCTCTCAGGCTTGGTGTCATCGCTCAGCTCTTTGCGCACATATTGGTCGTACAGCTTGAGCAGGAACTTCTCCTCACCCAACTTGGCCAACTCGGCATTCACCCAGTCACGCAGTTCGGTGTTGCCTTTCTTCACGGCTGGCGCGATCGGCGCTTCATCGCCGAGTTTCTGTTCCAGCACGCGGTAGCCCGGGTTCTGCTTGGCCCAGCTGAACAGCACCAGGTTATCCTGGGCATAGGCATCGCCACGACCTGCCGACAGCGCTTGCAGCGATTCGGAGTTTTTCTCGAACTTGAGCAGTTTCCAGTCTGGGTGGTTCTTGGTCAGCCAGATATCGGCGGTGGTGCCAGTGGTGACGATGGTGGTGCGGGTGGCCAGGTCATCCAGGCTTTTCACCGCACTGTCGTTTGGCACCAGGGCCTGCACCGCGACTTTCAGGTTGGGGTTGGTGAAGTCCACCGCTTCCTTGCGCTCCGGGGTCACGGTCATGTTGGCGAGGATCAAATCGACCTTGTCGCTTTGCAGGAACGGGATTCGGCTGGCGGGCTCGACGGCAACGAACTCGACCTTGTTCTCATCGCCCAGCAGGTCCTTGGCGAATTGGCGGCCGATGTCGGTATCAAACCCGACGTAGCGGCCCGCTTCGTTCACAAAACCGAACGGCGGTTTGTCGGTGAACACGCCGACGATCAGTTTGTCGCGCGCCTTGATCTTATCGAGGTAGCTCGCCGCAGCGGCAGCCGGTTTGGCAGGCTCTTCGGCCTTTTTATCGCAGCCGGCCAGCAGTGCGACGGCCAACAGTGGCAGCAGTAACTTTTTCATATCAGCTCCAGTTCCTTGGGTTTCTTGGGCAGTGTTGAAACAAAGGAGAACTTCTCCAGGAACTGCTGCGCGCGTGCGGTTTGCGGGTTCGTAAAGAATGCCTCAGGGGTGTTGTGTTCGAGGATGCACCCGGCCTCCATAAACACCACGCGGTCGGCGACGGCGCGGGCAAAGGCCATTTCGTGGGTGACGATCAGCAGGGTCATGCCATCACGGGCCAGGCCTTGGATCACTTCCAGCACCTCCTTGACCATCTCCGGGTCGAGGGCGGCGGTGACCTCATCAAAGAGCATGACCTGGGGGTTCATGCACAACGAACGGACGATAGCGATGCGTTGCTGCTGGCCGCCGGAGAGCTGGCGCGGGAAGGCGTCGCGCTTGTCGGCCAGGCCCACGCGCTCCAGTAGTTTCTCGGCCTGCTCGCGGGCTTCGCGAGGGTCGCGCTTCTGCACTTTCAGCGGACCGAGCAGGATGTTGTCGAGCACGCTCATGTGCGGGAACAGGTGGTAGCTCTGGAACACCATGCCGATGTCCTGGCGCACCTGGCGCCAGTCGGTTTTTTTATCCAGCAGCTCATTGCCGGCAAAGCGCAGGCTGCCGCTGTGGGCCACTTCCAGCCCATTCAGGCAACGCAGCAGGGTGCTTTTGCCACAGCCGCTGGGGCCGAGGATCACCACCACTTCGCCGCTTTGCACGCGCAGGTCGATGCCCTTGAGCACCTGCGCTTCGCCGAAGTATTTGTTGAAACCCTGGAACTCGATCAATGCGCTCATGCTTGGGCCCAGCGCCGTTCCAGCACCTTGGAGGCAGCCGACAACGGGTAGCAGATAAAGAAGAAAAACAGGAACAGCACGCCGTAGATCAACACGGATTCATAGGTGCGCTCGATGATTTGCTGGCCAACCTTGATCACATCCACCACGCCAATTAGCACCGCCAGGGAGCTGGTCTTGATGATGCGCGTGTAGACGTTGATGGTCGGCGGGGTCATGCGCTTGAGGGCCTGGGGCAGCAGTACATAGCCGTAGAGTTGTGGGTCGGACAGGCCAATCGACAAGCCGGCTTCGCGCTGGCCACGGGGCAGCGAATGCAACGCACCACGCACCACCTCGCCCACTTCACTGGCGCCCCACAGCGACAGCACCAGCACTGCGCACCAGAAGCTCGGGAGGCTCAACCCGAAGAAAATCGGCAGGCCAAAAAACAGCAGGTACAACCACACCAGCACCGGGATTGCGCGGAACAGCTCCAGGTACACCCGCAGCACGACGTTGATCAGCCGGTTGTTCAAGGTGCGCAGCACGCCGTACAACACGCCGCCGACGGTGCTGAAGGCGATGCTCAGCAACGAAATCGACAGGGTTTGCGCGGCGCCCTTGGCTAGTTGCGGCAACGACACCCACAACAACTCAAGACCCGAACTGGCCATGCTGGAGCCTCCTTTCCAGGCGGCTGAGCAGCAGCGACAACGGCAAAAACAACAGCACGCAGATCAGCGTCAGCACGGCGAGCATTTCGTAGGTCTTGTAGTAGAGGGCGATGTAGCTCTTGGTGGTGTAGAGAATCTCCGGCACCGCCACGGCAGACACCACGGTGGTCTCCTTGAGCAGGAAGATGAAGTTGGCGAACAGCGCCGGCAGGCTGAGGATGCCGGCCTGGGGCAGGATCACGTGGCGCAGCAGTTGCCAGTCCGACAGGCCAATGGACTTGCCCGACTCGATCTGCGCCAGCGGCACCGCTTCCACGCCCGCGCGCAGCACTTCGGTGAGGTAGGCGCCACCGAGGAACGTCATGGTGATGATCGCCGCCCAGAACCCGGAGATATTGAAACCCAGGGCCGGCAGCGCGAAGTAGACGAAAAACAGTTGGATCAGCAGCGGCGTGTTACGCGCCAACTCTACGTACAGCGCCACCAGGCGCGACACGTAGGGCGTGCGAAACACCAGCAGCGCGGCGTTGATCAGCGCCACCAGCAGGGAGGTGGCAATGGCGATCAGGCCCACTTGCAGCGTCACCCCCACGGCTTTCAGAAACGCCGGCAAGGTGCTGAGGATAAAAGCGAAATCGAAGGTCATTGGCAATCCATGACGCCGCAGGGGTAATGCAGCGAGCGCAATCCAGACCGGCGTGGGTAACGTCGGGTAGCGCGAACTTTAAAGGTATAAAAATTAAAATTTAAATACCTAAATAGCATATTGATATCACCCAAAAAGATAACCCCCGGATTCGCGGGTTTGACAGGTGGCAGCTATGGTCTTGGGGTCGCAGGAAAGCCGTTTCGAGGGAATGAACCATGAACGAAGCGAAACCGATTGACCCGCAAGAACTGGTGAAGTGGTTGGTGGCGCTACGCAGGGCCATCAACAGCCGCGCTCTTTAATCCAATGAAGACCAAAATGTGGGAGCGGGCTTGCTCGCGAATACGGTGGATCAGTCAACACATCTGTTGCTGACAGACCGCTTTCGCGAGCAAGCCCGCTCCCACAGTTTTGATTGTGTTCCAGTCATAAAAAACGCCGACGCTAAGAAAGCCGTCGGCGTTGAAACCTTGAAGGGGGTTTTGGGTTACATCAGAACGCCGGCACGACTGCGCCGTTGTACTTCTTCTCGATGAAGGCTTTGACTTCCGGGCTGGTCAGGGCCTTGGACAGTTTCTGGATAGCGTCGCTGTCCTTGTTGTCCGGGCGAGCCACCAGGAAGTTCACGTACGGGGACTTGGCGTCTTCGATGATCAGCGCGTCCTTGGCCGGGTTCAGGCCGGCTTCCAGGGCGTAGTTGGTGTTGATCAGGTCCAGGTCAACCTGGTCCAGCACACGTGGCAGCAGGGCCGATTCCAGCTCCTTGAATTTCAGGTGTTTCGGGTTGCTGGCGATGTCTTTCGGGGTGGCCAGGGCGTTGGTCGGGTCTTTGAGGGTGATCACCCCGGCCTTCTGCAGCAGCAACAGGGCACGGCCGCTGTTGGAGCCTTCGTTAGGAATGGCAACGGTGGCGCCGTCTTTGAGTTCAGAGATGTTCTTGATCTTCTTCGAGTAGCCGCCGAACGGTTCAACGTGCACGCCGACCACGGTCACCAGGTTGGTACCCTTGCCCTTGTTGAAGTTTTCCAGGTACGGCAGGGTCTGGAAGTAGTTGGCGTCCAGGCGCTTCTCGGCCACTTGCACGTTAGGCTGCACGTAGTCGGTGAAGACTTTGATTTCCAGGTCCACGCCTTCTTTGGCCAGGGTTGGCTTGACCAGCTCGAGGATCTCCGCGTGCGGGATCGGGGTGGCAGCCACCACCAGCTTCTCGTTGGCCTGGGCGAAGCTTGCAGTCAGGGCAGCCGCCAGTGCGGTAAACAACAGAACCTTTTTCATGCAGTGTCCTTATCGACATTCCGGGGCGTCTCTGACGACCGTTTTTATAGGGTGTGCCAGCGAAATGCTATCGCGGCGTGGGAGTGACAATACCTAGATTTTTTATTCCCGAACAATATCTTTTATTCACGTTGATATTCCATTTTGTTCATACAGCTCCCTCTCCCCACCTACCTGTAGGAGCCCGGCTTGTCGAATCGTCGCACCGCGGCGATGGCGCCTTGAAGACCGCCATCGCCGGCAAGCCGGCTCCTACAGGGAGGCGAGGTAGGCTTTGAGGGCCAAGCGGTCAGAGGGGCTCGCTGCCTCGACAATCCGCTGCACCTGCTCCAAAGGCGAGCCCGCCGCCGGCAAGTTCAAATGCTCGGGCAAAATCTCGTCGCCACTGCTCACCAGCAACGCGAAGTGAATGACGTTTTCCAACTCGCGGGTATTGCCCGGCCAGCTGTGGTGTTCCAGCACGCGCTGGGCGGCTTCGCTGATCAGCGGCACCGGCAGGTCCAGGCGCTGGCTGTAGATGCCGAGGAAATATTCGGCCAGGGACAGGATGTCACCGATGCGCTCACGCAACGCCGGTAGCTCCAGCTGGCCCTCGCTCAGGTAATGGAACAACCGCTCATGAAATTTGCCCGCCGCCACGGCCTGGGCCAGGTCGATGCTGGTGGCAGCTACCAGGCGCACGTCCACGGGGCTGGGCTGATGGGCGCCGACGCGGGTGACTTCGTGGTTCTCAAGGGCGGCGAGTAATTTGACCTGGATCGGCAACGGCAAGTCGCCGATCTCATCCAGGTACAAGGTGCCGCCATTGGCTGAACCAAACCACCCGGCCCGGCTGCTGGCCGCGCCACTGTGGCTGCCGGCGGCATAGCCGAACAACTCGGCGTCCGCATAAGTGGGGCTGATCGCTCCGCAATTGACCGACACAAACAAACCGCCGCGATCACTGCCACGGTGGATATGCCGCGCCAACAGTTCTTTACCGCTACCGGTCTCGCCACGAATCAACACGGGCAAGGCACGGGGGGCGAGGCTTTCGAGGTCTTCGCGCAGTTGGCGCGAGCGTGGGTCGACGAATACCAAAGCCTTGGCGCGGATGCTCAGCGGGCTTTTTTCGGCGTCGGGGAAGGTCAGCAAAGGCTGGCCGTAGGTTTCATGCAGACTCATGGCAGGCTCCCGCCCCAGATCCACTCAAGGGACGGGGCGTTGAAAAATGTTCAGGCAGTACGCCGGGCGTGGTGCTCAAGGCGGTGTTGCAGGCGATAGAGGTAAGCGAAGCCCTGCTCCCAGCGCTGGTGGCCGGATTTCACATTGATATGGCCGGCGCCTGCGAGGATGCCGGCTTCGGCGCCCCAGTTACGCGCCAGCTCCAGGGCTCGGGGAGCGCTGACGGCGCTGTCGTTGTCGGAACTGACCACTTGGCTGGGGAACGGCAACAGGTCGGTGGGAATCGGCGCAAAGTTGCGCAGGGCGGGGGCACAGGCCGGGCGTTCGACATCGGCGGGCGCCACCAGCAAGGCGCCGCGCACCTGACGCAAAAACTGCACCGGCGCGGTGGCGGCCCAGTGCGCTACGGTGATGCAACCCAGGCTATGGGCGATGAGGATCACCGGCGTGCTGTCGGCCGCGATGGCCTCGGCCAGCGCCGCCACCCAGTCTTCGCGACGGGGTGTCAGCCAATCGGCCTGCTCCACACGCGCACTGTTGGGCAGGCTGTTCTGCCAATGACTTTGCCAATGATCTTCTGGCGATCCTTGCCAGCCCGGCACGATCAGGTAACGAATCAACTCGCTGTGCATGGGTGTGCCCTCCTGCAGCGTTTAACGTTGCTGACCAGTATAGGGACGAGGTTTATATTCGTTAAGGAATAAGAAGCTATTTATTAATAACCAAAAACCACTTTAGATCCAGCAACCGTTCAAGGGTGTGCATCAGGGAACCCGACACCTACGTGTCGGGATGAAACCGTCGCATACAAACATCGGCTCAACGGGAGTGGAGCATGGAATGTTCGCCTCCTATGTCGACCCCGAATTTCGAGTGCATGGACTGGTAGAAATCCAGGGCTTGCTGCAGCTCCCGACCATAGCCTTCGGGCATTATCAGGGCGTCGCCCATTATCTCGTGAAAATCGTCGAGAATTGGGAATAAACCATAGTTTTCTTGTTTAAGGACGTCGTTGAAAACGACAGGCCCTGTCACTCCAAAAATTTTCTTTTCATATACCTTGTACGACTCCAGCTCTGATTTAGTTGCACCTTCCCCTATAAAAGGTCGATTGGCGTCCAGCCAATTCTTGGTGTTTTTGAAGCGTCGATACATTTCTTCGAGAATTTTATCAAAGGTAGGATTACCCGCATGGCTGCCAAAATTACTATTGTTAAATCCGAAAAAATCCGCAGGCTCGTAGGTGACAGGTGAATTCAACAAAATATCATTGGGGGAGGCCATTAAAGAAACGTCACCTACGGAATGGGTTAGCGCATCATCGGTGTCCAAATATATGCCACCGTACCGTTTGATTAACACCGCCCGCATGACGTCTGAAGAAGCCGCAAAATTCTGTCCCTGTCCCGAGCGAAAGTATTTATACATCTCACCGTATTGCCCAGCATTGAGCTCATGAAAGCTTTCATCTGTTTTCAAGTCATGCACTTCAAGGCCGCCCACCTTATTATCCAGTGCATCTTTAATCATGGAAAAGGCACTCTGACTATTGGCATCAACGTGCACAATCGATTTATACCCTGGGCTTTTTCGAGCGTTTTCCATGATATTTTTGACAAGGTGCTCAGGCATTTCATTTCCGGCCCAGAAATAATGTATCACCTTGGGTATTTCTGTAGGGTTCAACGATATCGAGGGCAATACAGGCAATGTGAATGTTTTATTTTTAACCGACGCCAACTTCGCTTCAGCACGCGCCAACATCTGCTCGCGGGTGCCCGACAACCATTCGCCCGGAGTTTCACGCCAATAAAATATATTCCCAATGCGTCCCGCCAAATCGCGCCCCCGCCAAGCACCGACTTCCAAGTCATACATGACCGGCACATAGTACCCATTGACAGAAATGGCGTACGCTTTTTGAGCCGTAACCATTACGTCATCCAAGGGGATTTCGAACGATTTAATTAGCCTCGGCGCCGAAGTAGGCCCCATGGGGTATCCGATATGACCATTTATACGTTGTGGCGCCCTGAATAATGCTGGTCGCGGCTCAACCACCGAACTTGAAGGTATAACAGCCCCGCTTTCAGGCTTCAAAACCGAACTACTCCCATGTATCACCAGTGGTGGTAAAGCATTCAACGCACCAAATACAATTCGGTCGGTTCCAGTGGATTTGCCCTTGGTTAAATCGTCAATGCCAACTCCGGTCTCGGCGATACCCGCCCCCAAGTAAAATGCATCCAAAGCCAGCGCCACTTCTGGCATTACAATCGCCAAGGGCGTCATGAACAGTGCGACTTTGGCAGCCTCGTCCAAACCTTGGATTATCTTGCCCTTTGTATAATCACTGTCACTGACGATTGCATTGTCGGCATCCGAGAATGACCGCGCCTTTTGTCGAGTCATGACCTCCTGAAACGGATCGCCACTTACCTGGCCAATCTGGATGTAGCGTTCGGGTAACCAATCATTGATTTTGGAAAAGCCGAACCCTTCCTGCTCCTGCGCAGTCGACCAGGCACCCAAGCCTTGCAAAGCCTGATGTACACCATTGGAAAAAGTTTTGTCTGCCTGGTCTTCGAGGGAAAAGTGCGCCATGAGCGAAGCGAGCTTGACCGGATCGGCGGACTGCTTGGCCAGCCACACACCCATCTGCTGAGGGTTATCAAAACGGTGCAGTGGCGAAGAGTTACCAGGAACATACAGCAATGTCAGTTGGGTTTTCTTATCCGTCACACACAGCAAGTCTGTCGACTTTATACCGTTTACGCTAACCAGACCGATGTCCAGGCCCGGGTCCTGCAAGGTGCGCCTCTCAAAGTCTTGAACGCTCAGTTCAGACCATGGTTTCTGCGCAAAGGGCCCCATTGCACGCTGGGCCAGTTCTACCTCCTGCGGGCCCAGGCTCCCCTCAAGACTCTGAAACTTGATGGCCTTGACGAAAGCCATCCTGCTCAAGGTTGTATAGGAGTCGGATTGATTCTCCCAAAAAGTGGAAAGCGCATTTTTGTACAGCTGTGTTCGGTCTGTGTCCCAGACCAGGGCTTTAAAGTCGGCGACAGGTATGTCGACACGCGTGGATGCACTGTAGGGCGGAACCGCCGCAGATGCCGGATCATGATAGATACCTTGTTCCGCATGCAAATGTTCAACCACCTCCTCCCCTCTACTGTAAGCAAATATCAAGGGTGAAACGTATTGACCAAACTTCTGGAGCCAGTTCTTATTATCTTCAATCGGCACCCCTTGGAGATTTTTCAATGCCGCCTGAGTCAGCGTCACTTTTTCCACAACATCTTTTTCGGTGCGCCCTGAACGCTTGAATGTAACCAGGAATGTTTTATCCGGATCAACATGTATATGCCAGCGCTTATTAATTTTAGTTGTCAGAAGTTTTGACATTTCATTTTCTGGTGTCATCAGGCGGGAAGCATGCGACTTCAGATAAGCATTGACTTGATCATTTTCCTTCAACGGCGGTGGGTCGAATACTATCGGAAGGGATGTCTGAGAAATATCCGATAAAGGGGTGAGCGTTTTAGAAGGCGGGATCACATCTTCATGAATGCGGGATTGATCCGTTTTTTTAACTTCAGAGGCCGGTTGGGTCAATACGCTGACAAGATGAACAGGGAACCGAATACCCATTTATTTTTTGCTCCGACAAAATCACCATATATCACCCCAGTAAAATAATAAAACCTTCGACAAATCTCACGTTCGGAAACACTAGAAAACAACAGTGAATATTACAGAGACCACGACGGAGCACTACACACTCATATACATTTCCAGAATAAAAAAAAAAGGCCGCACCCTGCCAAGGAGACGGCCAAAAACTTGTCGAGGCTTTTGCAATTAACGCGCGGTAATCACCGACAGCTTGGTAATGCCCGCGCGTTCGATCGACGCCATGGCTCGCGCCACTTCGCCGTAGTTCACTCCATCGTCAGCCTGCAGTTGCACCCGCACATCGGGGTCCTTGGCCTTGGCCGCCTGCAGGTTGAATTCCAGCAGGTCCGGCTGGATTTCGTCCTTGTTGATAAACAGTTTGCCGGCGCCGTCGATGCTCACCACCAGCGGGTCTTTCTGCTCCACCGGGGCCACGGCCTGGGTCTTGGGCAGGTTGATCGGAATCGCGTTGGTCAAGAGCGGCGCGGTGACGATAAACACCACCAGCAGCACCAGCATCACGTCCACCAGGGGCGTCACGTTGATCTCGCTCAGCACCTCATCACTGTCTTGCGTGGAGAAAGCCATCTCAGGACGCCTCCTTCACTTTTTGCGGGTTGCCGGCAGCCGCTTTGTTCAGGGCTGGGTGCAGCAGCACGCGGAAGGAATTCTTCTGCGCCAGGCTGTAGAAGTCGTGGGCAAAGTCGTCCAGGTCGGCGGCGGTCAGCTTGAGGCGACGCAGGAAGTAGTTGTAGACCAGCACCGCAGGTACGGCGACGGCGATACCCACACCCGTTGCAACCAGTGCGGCACCAATCGGGCCAGCCACGGTTTCGAGGCTGGCGGAACCGGCGGCGCTGATCCCTTTCAACGCTTCCATGATGCCCCACACGGTGCCGAACAGACCGATGAACGGCGAGGTGCTGCCGATACTGGCGACCACGGCCAGGCCGGTTTCCAGGGAGCGGCGTTCACGCACGATCTGCTGGCGCAGGGCGCGTTCGAGGCGGTCCTGGTGGTTGATGGCCTGGCTCAAATCGGCGGCGTGTGGCGCATCGCCCACCTGGATCGCGGCATAACCGGCCTGGGCCACTCGAGCGGCCGCACCGGGCTGGGTTTCGGCCAGTTCTGCCGCAGAGTCGAGACTCGACGCCGCCCAGAACTGTTTATGGAACTTGCGATCCTGCGCCTTGAGGCGGCCGAACTGCACGCCCTTGAGCAGGGCCAAGCCCCAGGTGGCAACCGAAAAGACCACCAGCAGCCAGATCACCGCGCTTTCGATGGATTCAAGTGGAGATGCTAATGCCATGATGTTTTCCCTCTGTGCAGGTCGCGGCGTGTCCAACACACCGCAGCCGAATAGTTAGTGAATCTTGAAATCGATCGGTACGCTGACCCAGCCGTCCTGTGCCACGTCGCCCTGCTTGGCCGGCACGAAACTCCAGCGCTTCACGGCGGCCAGCGCGGCGTCGTCGAGTTGCTGGCGACCGCTGCTCTTCTGGACCTGGATCTCGCCCGGTTTGCCGCTGGCCAACACATGCACCCTGAGCAACACCGTGCCTTCCCAGCCCCGGCGCTGGGCCAACGAGGGGTATTCGGGCGCCGGGTTCTTCAAGTACGCGGCGTTGGCCGAAGCGGGTGTCACGGGTGCCGGCGACGGCGGTGCGGCCGGCGCAGGGGGAGCCGGTGGCGCGGGCGTCGGTGGCGCAGGTGGCTGCTCGACCGGTTTAGGCGCGGGCTTGGGCTCAGGTTTTGGCACTGGCTTGGGCTTGGGTTTTGGAATCGGTTTGGGTGGCGCCGGCTTGGCGGCCAATTCATCCACCACCGGTGGCGGTGGCTCGACCACAGGCGGCGGCGGGGGTGGCGGAACCGGTGGAGGCGGCTCGACCACAGGCGGCGCCGGCTGGGAAAACTCGATGGTCATCGGCGGAATTTCCGGCGGCACAATTGGCAACACCGGGGTCGGCTTCTGGCTCACCCAATAGATCACCGCGCCGTGCAGGGCCAGCACCAGCAAGCCCAGCAAAAGGCCTTCGCGGCGGCTCGAAAAGCGTTTCGGGGCTTGCTGCAAACGCTGCTGCCCCAACGGCGCACGGTGCGGCCGGCCAAGGTCAACCAACTCACCACCTGGTGCCTGGCGCCACAGCGCCTCGGGTGCACTGGCGGCGGTCTGGACATTGCCCATTGATTCACTCCCTACGGTTTTGAAACAAAAAAACCGACAGGCCTGCCTGGGAGGCCGTCGAGGGCTGAATCATCGGGGCCAGACGCTTATCTCTTAAAGTAATCTTTAAAGTTATACATAGATCTAAAGTGAATAAATGATACATCCCGAAACGCCAAAGCCACGTCCTGCGCGGCCTGGCGCGTAGGCCGTATTTTTCGATGCTTTTGAGGCATAAAAAATATTCGGCAAAGGCATGGCTCAGGCAGGGCTGTTTGCGCACAAATCGAGCAATTGGCGCTGCAAGGTCTGCCCTGCCGGGCCTAAACCACTGCGGGCATACAGGGCCAGCCGCACGCCCTGCACGGCGGGCAGACCACTGTCTGGTCCCAGCACCACGTGCCCTGCCTGCACGACGCGTTTGGGCAACAGGCTGATGCCCAACCCCGCCGCCACGGCTGAACACACGCTGGCCAGGCTGGCGCTGGAATAGCCGATGCGCCAACGCCAGCCGCCGACTTCCAGGTGCTGCAGCATTTCGTTGCGGTACAGGCCACCCACCGGAAACGCCACCAAGGGCAGCGGGTCGCGCCCCAGGGATGGCGTGCTGCGGCTGTCGACCCAGCACAAAGGCTCCGGCCAGGAAGCCAGGCAGTCATCGCTGTCGCCCATCTGCTTGACCAGCAGCACATCAAACTCACCGCTCCGGTATTGACGCTGCAGTTCCGGGCCGAGGCCGCTGGTGACCTCCAGACGCACCCGGGGGTAGGCCACCACAAACGCCGACAGCAACGGCATCAGGCGTTCGGCCGCAAAGTCTTCCGGCACGCCCAGGCGCAACACGCCGTCGCTTTGCTGGTTGATCAAGACGTCGGCGGCCTCTTCATGCAGCGCGAGGATGCGCCGCGCGTAGGCCAGCAAACGCTCGCCTTCGGCAGTGGCGACAACCCGGCGCTGGTCGCGGTCGAGCAGTTGGCACGCCACGGCGTCCTCCAGGCGGCGGATCTGCTGGCTGACGGTGGACTGGGTCACATGCAGGCGCTCGGCGGCGCGGGTGAAATTGCCGCAATCCACCACGGCGACAAAGCTGCGCAGCAACACGGGGTCGAACATGGGCCTCACCATTCTCTTTGCCACTGGTTGGCATGGTTATATTTAATTTCAGAATACCAAGGCCGCTGCCCATACTTCACCCTCCATTCCTCCCCGAGGTAGCGCCATGAGCGATGACCACCCGCACCTGCAACGCGCCATCGCCCTGGCCCGGGCCAATGTGAGTCAAGGCGGCCGGCCGTTTGGCGCGGTCCTGACGCACAACGGTGAGCTACTGGCGGAAGCGGTGAACGAGATCCATCTGACCCAGGACCCCACCGCCCACGCCGAGCTGCTGGCGATCCGCGCGGCCAGCCGCCTACTCGGTGCGCGCCTGGAAGGCTGCGTGATCTACGCCAGCGGCCAGCCCTGCCCGATGTGCCTGAGCGCCATGTACCTGTGCGGCGTGGAACGGGTGGTGTTTGCGGCCAGCAACGCAATGGCCGAGCCCTTCGGCTTGTCGACGGCGGTGATTGGGCAACAGGTCGGCTTACCCCTGGACGAGCAGCGCCTGCCGATCCAGCACCTGCCCGACGCGGCCATGACCACTCTGTACCAGCAATGGAAAACCCTGCATGACCCTCAATAAATCCCTCGCCGGCTGGGGGCTGCTGGTGGTACTGGGCCTGAACCTGCGGCCGATCCTCAGTTCCATCAGCCCGCTGTTGGGCGAGATCCGCCAGGCCACCGGCCTGAGCTTCCAGAGCAGTGCCCTGCTCACCAGCTTGCCCGTGGTGTGCATGGGCCTGGTGGCCCTGGTCGGCGTGCGGGTGGAGGCACGGCTGGGCGAGCGGCGCGGCATCGCCTTGGGCTTGATGATGATTCTGTTGGCGTGCCTGGCGCGCTGGCTGATGGGCCAGGCCTCGGCGCTGCTGGTCACAGCCTTGCTCGGCGGCGCCGGGGTGGCGCTGATCCAGGCGTTGGTGCCGGCAATGATCAAGCGCGAGTTCCATCACCGCGTGCCGGTGGCGATGGGCGTGTATTCGGCCTCGCTGATGGCCGGTGGCGGGCTGGCCGCGTTGCTCAGCCCGGTGGTGGCCACGCACTTCCAGCAGTGGCAGGCGGGGCTCGGGATCTGGCTGTTGCCGGCGTTGGCCGCGTTGTTGCTGTGGGCATTTGTGCCGCTGGGAGCGCCCAGAAGCGCCCTGGTGATTCCCGCCTTCAAAGGCCTGCGCAACCGCCGTGCCTGGTTGCTGGCGCTGTATTTCGGCCTGGTGAACTGCGGCTACATGAGCATGGTGGCGTGGCTGCCGGCGTACTACCAGCAACTGGGCTGGGGCGTGTTGCCGAGTGGTTCGCTGCTGGCGTTCATGACCATCTTCCAGGTGATCGCGGCGTTGCTGATGCCGGTACTGGCCCAACGCGGGATCGACCGTCGGCCCTTGCTCGGCATCAGCCTGTTGGCGCAGACCGTGGGTTACCTCGGGTTGCTGATGGCGCCGCAGCAGTTTCCCCACCTGTGGGTCGCGCTGATCGGCTTTGGTCTGGGCGCCTGTTTCGCCTTGAGCCTGTTGCTGACCCTCGACCATCATCGCGACCCGCGCCAAGCTGGGCAGCTGGCAGCCTTCGTGCAGGGCGTGGGCTTCTTGATCAATGCAATTTCGCCCTGGTTGACCGGCTGGCTGCGTGAGCTGACCGGCACCTTTGTCAGCGCCTGGGTAGTACTCACGGTGACCGTGGTGGCGATGCTGGTGGTGACGCGGGTGTTCAGCCCGGCTACCTACCGCACGGTGCCTGCTCTATAGATATGCATTTAAGATCTAGATAAAACAAACATGCTTCATTGACGGAATAAGCAAGCCCCTTAAAATCCCGGTTCCCCTCTTGGACGCCGGGCGCCCCATGGATCTTCGTCAGCTGCGCTACTTCATCGCGCTCAACGAGCACCGCAGTTTTGTGCGCGCCGCCGACGCCATGGGCATCACGCAGCCAGCGTTCAGCCGCAGCATCCAGGGTCTGGAACAGGAGTTCGGCTGTGTGCTGGTGGACCGCGCCCACAAGGACCTGCGCCCCACACCCGAAGGCCAGGTGGTGCTGCAACATGCCCTGAGCCTGGTCCAGGGCGCCGCACTGCTTAGCCATGAAGTCACGCGCATGACCAAGCTCGACGCCGGTGAAGTGCGCCTGGGCAGCGATGCCGTCGCAGCCGTCAACCTGGTGCCCCAGGCCATGGCGCGGTTTATCACCACCTACCCCAAGGTGCGCACCGCGTTGCAGGTGGATAACTGGGAAAAACTCGGGCGCAGCCTGAGCCGCGAGGAGATCGAATTCTTTATCGCCGATGTGCGCCACTTCGAGGCTGACCCCAACTTCCAGATCCAGGCCCTCACGCCCCGGCGCAGCGTATTTTTCTGCCGCGCCGGTCACCCGCTGCTGGCGAAGGACAGCCTTTCCACCAACGACCTGTTCGGTTTCCCGCTGGCCACGCCGTTGATTGCACCGGGCATTCGCAAGTTGCTCGCCAACCTCAGCGGGCGCATCGATTTTGCACCCGCCATTGAGCTTGAACAGTTCGCGGCGCTGGCCACCATCGTGCGTCAGTCCGACGCCATTGGCCTAGGCGCCGAAGAGGCGTTTGTCGATGAATTGGCCAGCGGCGCATTGAAGGTCCTGCACTGGCGCAACCTGCCTCACAACCTCGACAGCCTGAATAACCGTTGCGGCGTGATCAGCCGCGCTGGGGTGCGCTTGTCGCCTGCGGCGAAGGCGCTGATCGAAACCCTGCTGGCGGTGGAAAGCCAAGCCGATTGGCCCGGGCAAACGTCCCGAAATCATTGAAGCGCACGCCCATCTCGGCCATCACTTTATGCGCCACCTTGGCGGTCATCTGGCGGATGTAGAACGGCTCCTTCACTACAAAATGATGGATGCCATGGGTGCTGCCGAAGTTGAAGCAGAACGCCTGCAACGGCCACATCCACCAGGGGTTGAGCACCTGGGTCTGCTGGATCACGTTGCCCAGCTCCACATCGCCGTAGTAGTGCATGTTGGAGCTGACAAAGTGCAGGCAGAAGGTGCGCAGCACGTTGGGGCCGATGATCACGACGGCGGCGATGTCGATCACCTGCATCACTTGCAGGGTGGTGGCTGACCATTCGATGGGCGCGCCCAACAGGCTGGCGATCCCGTTCGCCGTGTGAAAACCGAGGAACACGTACCACGCGCCCCAATGCAGCAGCGCCAGCGGTGCGTACACCAGCAGCGAGCGCTTGAGGATGCTGAGTTTGTGCTTCCAGGTCTTGGCCCGCAGGATGCGGATAAACGCTGACATCACGTTATCGCCCACCATCAGCAACCGCGCCACGCCCCAGGGTTCGCCGTTGGTGATGGCGCGCTCTTCCATGTCAGTCTCGGTGCCGGAAACCTTGTGGTGGTTGAGGTGCAGATGCCGGCGCACCCACGGGTTGATCGTGCTCGGTCGCGCCAGCCAGACCAGGCCCATCATCAGGTTGTGGGGCAGGCGCTGCTTGCGAAAGTACATGCTGTGGATCAGGTCGTGCTCCAGCTCGTGGGTCAGCGAGGCGAGGAACGCATTGAGCAGCAGGCACGACCACCAGGCCATGTGGCCGGTGATGTAGAGCGCCGCCGAGCCCACCATGCCCACCAACGCAAACGCCAGGATGCCCGCGCCCAGCGCGTCCTGATGCAGCAGCCAGGGGTGTTGTTGGCGCAAGCGCACGCCTTCGGCCAGCACCACGTCACGGATATGCGCCGAACGCTGTTGCGCGTTCATCTGCTGGGGACTTGCAGAAGTACCGTCCATGCTTCCATCCTCTTGCTTATTGATGCGCCCATCCTGCCCCAAGCGATCTCGCAGGACGCTAGCCCCGGACGCCAACCTGTTGACCGCAAGCGCCAATCGCCATGACCGAACCCACTTCACTCGCCAGCTGGACCCGCGCCCTGCGCAAGCAGCTCGATGCCTTGGGCCTCGACAGCGCCGCGCTGTGCGCCCAGGCCGGGCTCGACCCGCAGCACATGGACGACCCGAATGCGCGCTACCCGCTGTCGGCCACCACACGCTTGTGGGAACTGGCCGTGCAGGCCAGCGGGGACCCGGCGATCGGCTTGCGGGTGTCGCGGTTTGTCAGCCCCACCACCTTTCATGCGCTGGGCTATGCGCTGGTGGCCAGCGGCAGCCTGCGCGAGGTGTTCGAGCGCATCGTGCGCTATCACCAGGTGGTCAGCGATGCCCTGGCCCTGGAGCTTAGCCGAGACGGCGAGCGTTACCGCTTCCGCCTGCTGCAGCCTGAGGGTAGCCCGGCCCCGGCGTTCGAGGCCATCGATGCGTTTGCGGCGATTTACGTGCGCACCTGCCGCAACCGGCTGGGCCGTGAGTACGCACCGCTGGCGGTGTACCTGCGCCGGCCTGAACCGGCCGATCCCCAGCCGTGGCACACGGTATTTCGCGCCCCGGTATTTTTTGCTGCCGAGGAAGATCGCCTGGAATTCGCCGCCCACGACTTCGACAGCCACCTGGACGATGCCAACCCGGAGCTGGCCGAGCACAACGAGACCGTGCTCAAACGCACCCTCGCCCAACTGCAGCCCCTGACCTGGGAGCGCAAGGTGCGCCGGGTGATCGAGGCGCAACTACCCGATGGCGAGCCGAGTGCCGAACGCGTCGCCCAAGCGCTGCACCTGAGCTTGCGCAGCCTGCAACGGCACCTGGCGGACGAAGGCTGCCGCTTTGATGCGTTGCTCAATGAGTGCCGGGAGAACCTCGCGTTGCTGCATTTGCGCGACCCGCAGTGCTCATTGGCGGAGATCAGTCATTTGTTGGGGTTTGCCGACACCAGCAGTTTCAACCGCGCATTCAAGCGCTGGACGGGGCTGACGCCGGGGCAGTTTCGGGATGGGTTGCGGTAGACCGTTTTGTGGCGATGGTGAGGGCCCTATCGCCGGCAAGCCGGCGCCTACAGGGGTATGCATTCCAACTGTGGGAGCGGGCTTGCCCGCGATGGGGCCCCCTCAGGTATGCGCAACCTCCCGCAGCCGCTGCACATCCAGCACTTCAATTTCGCCATAGCCCAAACGCACCACGCCCTGGGCCTGCAGACCCTTGAGCAACGCATTGGTGGTCTGGCGCGACAGGCTCAACATCGCCGCCAAGTCTTCCTGGGGCAGTTGCAGCACGCGCCTGGAGTGTTCGATGTCGCCGTACCCTTCGACGATCATCAATAACCGATGGGCCAGGCGCACCGGGGCCGGCATCAGGCTGAGCTGTTCCAGGCCGATAAAACTCAGGCGCAGTTTCTGGCTCATCAACAGCGCCAGGTTGCGCCAGTAGTGCGGGGCTTCGTCGAGGATATTCAACAACGCCTGCTGCGGCACCTGCAACAAGGTGCACGGCCCGACGGCGCAGGCGTCGTGGGTGCGTGGCAAACCGTCGAACAGGCAAATCTCACCGAACCAGTAAGGCGGCTCCACCAGGCTCAATATCGCTTCCTTGCCCTGCTCATTCACTGCACTGATGCGCAAGGTGCCGTCGAGCACCGCATACAAGCCGCACGGTGGGTCGCCGCGCTTGAACAGGGTTTGCCCCGCCGCCAGCTGCCGTAACCGGGCCTGGGCCAGCAGGCTATGCTGAAAGGACTCGGGCAGGTGGCTGAACCAGTGACCGATGGCCAGTCGCGAACGCCATTTCTCTGTGTCCATGAGCACTCCGAAGATTGTCGCCCAGCTGACAGTCAGGCAAAGGCTGACAGGGCATGATCAAACATCCTACAGGAGGAACAACAATGAAAAGCCTCGTCGACCATCTCAGTCAATACGCTGCCTACCACCGCGACCCGCGCAATATCGCCAGCCACTTTATCGGCATCCCGCTGATTGTCGTGGCCGTGGCGGTGCTGCTGTCGCGCCCCGAATGGGCAGTGGGCGGGCTCTGGCTCTCACCCGCCGTTCTGCTCGCGCTGTTTTCCGCGTGGTTTTACCTGCGCCTGGAGTTGGCGCTGGGCGTGCTGATGACGCTGCTGATGGGCTTGTCGGTGTGGGCCGGGCACGTGCTGGCCGCGCAGAGCACCCTGGTGTGGCTGAGCAGCGGCATCGGGATGTTTGTGGTGGGCTGGGTAATCCAGTTTGTCGGGCACTACTACGAAGGGCGCAAGCCGGCGTTCGTGGACGATGTGTCGGGACTGATCGTCGGGCCGCTGTTTGTGGTGGCGGAGCTGGCGTTTCTGGTGGGGTTGCGGGGTGACCTCAAGCAGCAGATCGAAGAGCGGTCGGGGCCGGTGGAGCGCCGTGATCTAAAGCCGAGCAAAGTCTAAATGTGGGAGCGGGCTTGCTCGCGAAGGCGGTGATTCAGTCACAACATCTTTGACTGACACGCCGCCTTCGCGAGCAAGCCCGCTCCCACACAAGCCCCGTTCCCACAGGGGTATGTGCTGGGCTTAGGCTTTTTGCCAGACCTTGGGCTTGAAGAACAGGGTCTCGCCACGGGCCAAACCGGTGAGGCTGTCGTGGTCTTTCACCACTTCGGCTTCGATCAGTTCGCTCTGGCCTTCCACTTTCAAGGTCACACGGGTGGTCGCGCCCAGCGGGCGGATGTCGCGCACTTCGGCCGCGTGGTGGTCTTCCAGCTCATGGCGCGACAGCGACACTTCATGCGGGCGGAACAGCACGTGCTGGTCTTCACCCAGGTGCAGGCGGTTGGAGTCGCCGAGGAAGTGGTAGACGAAATCGCTGGCCGGGTTTTCGTAGACTTCGCCTGGTGAGCCGATCTGCTCGATCACGCCCTTGTTCATCACCACGATGCGGTCGGCGACTTCCATGGCCTCTTCCTGGTCGTGGGTCACGAACACCGAGGTCAGGTTGATGTCTTCGTGCAGGCGCGCCAGCCAGCGGCGCAGCTCCTTACGCACCTTGGCGTCAAGGGCGCCGAAGGGTTCGTCCAGCAGCAGCACTTTCGGTTCGACCGCCAGGGCGCGGGCCAGGGCGATACGTTGGCGCTGGCCACCGGAGAGTTGTTCCGGGTAGCGATCCGACAACCAGTCGAGCTGCACCATGTTCAGCAGTTCGTGCACTTTGCTGGCGATCTGGCTTTCGCTCGGGCGCTGGTTCTTGGGCTTCATGCGCAGGCCGAAGGCGACGTTGTCGAACACGGTCATGTGGCGGAACAACGCATAGTGCTGGAACACAAACCCGACGTTGCGATCACGCACATCGTGGCCGGACACGTCTTCACCGTGGAACACGATGTTGCCGTCATCCGGGGTTTCCAGGCCGGCGATGATGCGCAGCAAGGTGGTCTTGCCGCAGCCGGACGGGCCCAGCAACGCCACCAGCTCGCCACTCTGGATGTCCAGATTGATGCTGTTCAGGGCCTTGAAGGCGTTGAAATTCTTGCTGACATTACGGACTTCGATCGACATGACTTATTCCTCACCGGCGCTTTTGCGCAGGCGGTTGATACGGTTCTCGCTCCACTGCTTGAGCAGCAGGATGAAGAGCGCCAGGATCAGCAGCAGGCTGGCCACCGCAAACGCGGCGACGTGGTTGTATTCGTTGTAGAGAATCTCGACGTGCAGCGGCAGGGTGTTGGTGACGCCACGGATGTGGCCGGACACCACCGACACCGCGCCGAACTCACCCATGGCCCGTGCGGTACACAGCACCACGCCGTAGATCAGGCCCCACTTGATGTTCGGCACGGTCACATGCCAGAACATCTGCCAGCCGTTGGCGCCCAGCAGCCGCGCGGCTTCCTCTTCCTGGGTGCCCTGCTCTTGCATCAGCGGGATCAGTTCACGGGCCACGAATGGCACGGTGACGAAGATGGTCGCCAACACGATGCCGGGCAAGGCGAACACGATCTGGATGTCGTGGTCGGCCAGCCACGGGCCGAAAAAGCCCTGGGCGCCGAACATCAGCACGTAGACCAGGCCCGCGATCACCGGCGACACCGAGAACGGCAGGTCGATCAGCGTGACCAGGATACTTTTGCCACGGAACGAGTACTTGCTCACGCACCAGGCGGCGCTGACACCGAATACCACGTTGAGCGGTACTGAGATCACCACGGCAATCACCGTGAGTTTCAGTGCCGACAGCGCGTCGGGTTCCAGGATCGCGGTGAAGAATGCGCCGAGGCCGTTCTTCAAGCCTTGAGTCACCACGATCAGCAATGGCAACAGCAAGAACAACGCGAACACCAGCCAGCCAAGGCTGATCAGAATGCGTCGGGACGCCGCGCTGCCACGACGGGCAGCGTTGGCCGAGGACGCAGCGGAAATAGACGATTGGGACATGTTCCGCGCCTCCTTATGGACGTTCGATGCGCCGCTGCAACAAGTTGATCAGCAGCAGCAGGACAAAGGAAACCACCAGCATCAGCACACCGATGGAGGTAGCGCCGCGGTAGTCGTATTGGTCGAGCTTGACCATGATCAGCAACGGCAGGATCTCGGTCTTCATCGGCATGTTGCCGGCGATGAAGATCACCGAGCCGTACTCGCCAACGCCACGGGCAAACGCCAGGGCAAAGCCGGTGAGCCAAGCAGGCAGCAGCGCGGGCACGAGGATATAGCGGAACACCTGCAACGGCTTGGCGCCCAGGCAGGCCGCGGCTTCTTCGACTTCCCGAGGAATGTCGGCCAGCACTGGTTGCACGGTACGCACCACGAACGGCAGTGTGACGAAGGTCAGCGCCAGGGTGATGCCCAGCGGGGTGTAAGCGATTTTGAAGCCCAGATCAGCCGCGAACTGGCCGACGAAACCATTGGGTGTGTACAACGCGGTCAGCGCGATACCCGCCACGGCAGTGGGCAGTGCGAACGGCAGGTCGATCATCGCGTCGATGATCTTGCGGCCGGGGAAGGTGTAGCGCACCAGCACCCAGGCCAGCAGCGTGCCGATCACACCGTTGATCAGCGCGGCGTATAGCGCGGTGCTGAAGCTCAGTTTCAACGCCGCCAGCACACGCGGTGCGGAGATGATGTTCCAGAACTGATCCCAGGTGAGTTGAGCGGCGTGTACAAACATCGCCGCAAGCGGGATGAGTACGATCAGGCTGAGGTACACCACGGTGTAGCCCAGCGTCAGCCCGAAGCCGGGTATGACGGGGGAGATACGACGCGACATAAGAGTCCTTGAGTAAGGGGACAAACATACAAAACCCGCAAATGAATGCGGGCTCTAACTGTAGGAGCCGGCTTTGTGTGGCGAGGGAGCTTGCTCCCTCGCCACAACAAGCCAGCGCCTACAGGGGCATGCGTTTACTGTGCGGTGTAGATCTGGTCGAACACGCCGCCGTCGTTAAAGAATTTCGGTTGGGCAGTCTTCCAGCCGCCGAAGTCTTTGTCGATAGTCACCAGGTCCAGTTTCGGGAACTGCTGGGCGTATTTGGCGGCTACTTTCGCATCGCGTGGGCGGTAGAAGTTCTTCGCCGCGATCTCCTGGCCAGCCGGGCTGTACAGGTGCTTCAGGTATTCAGTGGCGATCTCGGTGTTGCCCTTTTTCTCGGCGTTCTTGTCGACCACGGCAACCGGTGGCTCCGCGAGGATCGACAGGGAAGGCACGACGATGTCGAACTTGTCGGCGCCGCCGTCTTCTTTCAAGGCCAGGAAGGCTTCGTTTTCCCAAGCCAGCAACACGTCGCCCTGACCGTTGTTGACGAAGGTGATGGTCGAACCACGAGCGCCGGTGTCCAGCACAGGCACGTGCTTGAACAGCTCTTTCACGTACTCTTGGGCCTTGGCTTCGCTGCCACCGGCTTTCAGGCCGTAGGCCCAGGCGGCGAGGAAGTTCCAGCGCGCACCGCCGGAGGTTTTCGGGTTCGGGGTGATCACCGAGACGTCTTTCTTGATCAGGTCGCCCCAATCCTTGATGCCTTTAGGGTTGCCCTTGCGTACCAGGAACACGATGGTCGAGGTGTACGGGGTGCTGGCGTCCGGCAAGCGAGTCTGCCAGTTCTCCGGCAGGGTCTTGCCCAGCTTGGCGATTTCGTCGATGTCGCCGGCCAGGGCCAGGGTCACGACGTCGGCGCGCAGGCCGTCGATCACGGCACGGCCTTGTTTGCCCGAGCCACCGTGGGATTGCTGAATCTTGACGTTGTCACCGGGGTGGGACTGTTTCCAGAAGTTGGTGAACTCAGCGTTGTAGTCCTGGTACAGCTCACGGGTAGGGTCGTACGAGACGTTGAGCAACTCGTAGTCCTTGGCAACGGCGGAACCTGCAAACACGGCGCTGGCCAGGGCGGCCAGGGCGTAACGGCGAATCGACGACATAGAAGCTCCTGAAAATTCTGGGTGTTGGCTTTTTCTTATAGTTGCGGGTCTAGCATGCGAATCGCCGTGGCTGCTTACGCCGGTTTGTTGCCCGGGTTCTGCAGACGGAATTTTTCTTTGCGTTCGATCTGTACCACTTGGGCGTTGTGCACCGTGATTTCCACCGCGCCAAACCGCAGGTCGCGCAACGCGCTCTGGATCTCACGCAAAATGGCTGCTTCGTCCTGGCCGTCGACGCTACGTAGAGATGCGCTCATGGTCTCGCTCCTGAAATGAATAGTGCCTCGCAGTGGCGGCACTGCTTGTGGCGTGAGGGCGATAGTAGATAAGCGCGGATATTCTTAAAAATACTATTTAAGAATGTTTATATAACCAGAAAGAATTTTCTGGCGGGACGTGGGGTTGCGAGAGTTTTCGGCTTCGAAATACTGCTGCAAGGGCGCTACGAAACCCTGTGGGAGCCGGGCTTGCCCGCGATGACGGCGTGTCAGCCACCCACTATTTTGAATGTAAGACCGCCATCGCGGGCAAGCCCGGCTCCCACATTGACGGCGTTATGCCTGTCGGATCGGGGGCGCCCTGTCCCAATCCATTTCACCTGCCGGCACCGGCCTTCCAAACCAATACCCCTGCCCCATGTCGCAATCATGGTCCAGCAGAAACTGCGCCTGCTCCCGTTGCTCGATGCCTTCGGCATGCACCTGCATGCCCATGCTTTTAGCCAGGGCGATGACCACGCGCACGATCGCGGCGTCGTCTTCGTCCCACGGCAACCCGGCGACGAAACCCTGGTCGATCTTGAGCTTCTGCACGGGCAGGCGCTTGAGGCGCAACAGCGAGGAGTAGCCGGTGCCAAAGTCGTCGATGGCCAGGCGCAGGCCCAGTTCACGCAAACGGTGCAATTGCTCAAGGGCCACTTCCGGGTCGTCCATGACGGCGCTTTCGGTCACCTCCAGCTCCAGGAAGGCAGGGTCCAGCCCCGTGTCGTGCAACACCTGGGCGACCTGCTCATACAGCTCGCGCCGGGCAAACAGGCGGCTGGAGACATTCACGGCAATGAAGCTCAACGGCACGCCCTCCGCCAGCCATTGGCACATCTGGCGACAGGCCTGGTCCATCACCCAGGCATCGATGTCGGCGATCAGCCCGGTGCGCTCGGCAATCGGGATGAACTCGCCCGGGGGCACCAGGCCGCGCTCCGGGTGTTGCCAACGCACCAGCGCTTCCACGCCGATCAGGCGACTGCCGTGCAAGTCATGCACAGGTTGGTAATAGACGCGCAACTCCTGCTGGTCGAGGGCGCGGCGCAATTCGCTGGCGATTTCCACGCGGTGCTGGGCGTGAGCCGTCAGCTCTTCGGTGTACAAGGCATAGCCTTCGCGTCCCGCGCTCTTGGCCTTGAACAGCGCCGAGTCGGCATTACGCAGCAATTGTTCGGCGCTCAGGGCATCACTGGGGAACAGGCTGATGCCAATACTGGCGCTGATAAACAGTTGGTGCCCGTCGAAGATGAACGGCTGCTTCATCGCATCCAGCATGCGCTGGGCCAGTGCCGCCGCCTGCACCACCTGTGGACAACTTTCGGCAAGCACCGCGAACTCATCGCCGCCCAGGCGCGCCAGGGTCACGCCGGGGCCGAACAGCCCCTTGAGGCGCTCACCTACCACTTTGAGCAACTGGTCGCCGACGTTGTGGCCAAGGCTGTCGTTGATGATCTTGAAGTGGTCCAGGTCCAGCAGCAGCAGGGCGCAGCCGCGCTTGTGAGCCTGAGCGGAGGCCAGCGCCTGTTCGGCGCGGTCGGTGAACAGCAGGCGGTTGGGCAGGTCGGTGAGCGGGTCGTGGTGGGCCAGGTGAGCCAGTTCGTGCTCGGAGTCCTTGATGGCGCTGATGTCAGAAAACACCGCGACATAGTGGCTGACCTGGCCCTGATCGTCGTGGATCACGCGAATGGTCTGCCACTGTGGATAAATCTCGCCGCTTTTGCGCCGGTTCCAGATTTCGCCGCTCCACTCGCCGTTGCGCGCCAGGGTCTGGAACATCTGTTGATAAAAATTCGACGAATGGCGCCCCGACTTGAACAGGCTTGGCTGCTGGCCCATGACATCTTCGCGGCTGTAGCCGGTGATCTCCATGAACGCCCGGTTGACGTGCACGATCTGTCCCTTGGCATCGGTGACCAGCACACCTTCACGGGTGCAGTCGAACACGGCGGCCGCCTGGCGCAAGCGCTCGCGGTTCTCTTTCAAGGGCTGCTGCAACTGGTGGGTGCGGGCAAATCGCAAGCAAATCAGGTAGATAGCCAGCGCGCTGAAGGCCACCCACACATAGCCGCGCACCTGCAGCCAGCGCCCCAACTCCCCAGGCTCATCGAGAAAGTTGATCAATAGGTGGTTGCTGAGCTGGAGCCATGCAATGGACACCAACAGGTATACCAGCCCCGCACGCAGGGCACCTCGGTATGAAAACAGCATATGGTCAGTAATCCTTACCAAAAACAGAATCGCCCTACAAAGGCTGCGGATTATAGAATAAGAAACATCCAGTCACTCCTATCTGAAAGGGCGGCTGGTTTTCTCTGTAGGCTTAGTGATAATGCGTGAGCTGTTTTTTTCTTTATCTGAGGGCCATACAGCCTATGTGGTACAACGGTTTTCTTGACCTGTCAGCCTGGCAACTGGTGGCAGTCACGCTGTTGATGACCCACGTGACCATTGTTGGGGTCACGGTCTATCTGCACCGTTATTCAGCGCACCGCTCCCTGGAGCTCAATGGTGGGCTGAAACACTTCTTCCGCTTCTGGCTGTGGCTGACCACGGCGCAGAACACCCGCGAGTGGACCGCCATCCACCGCAAGCACCACGCCAAATGCGAAACCGTCGATGACCCGCACAGCCCGGTCATCAAGGGCCTGTCGACGGTGTTGCGCAAAGGCGCCGAGCTGTACCGCGCCGAAGCCGAGAACCCCGAGACCCTGCGCATCTATGGCAAGAACTGCCCGGACGACTGGATCGAACGCAACCTCTACACGCCCTACCCGCTGCTGGGCGTGGCGATCATGGCCGTGATCGACCTGCTGCTGTTCGGCACCATCGGTATCACCATCTGGGCGATCCAGATGATGTGGATCCCGTTCTGGGCCGCCGGCGTGATCAACGGCCTGGGCCATGCCGTGGGTTACCGCAACTTCGAATGCCGTGATGCCGCCACCAACCTGGTGCCGTGGGGCATCATCGTCGGCGGCGAAGAGCTGCACAATAACCACCACACCTACCCCAACTCCGCCAAGCTGTCGGTGAAGAAATGGGAGTTCGACCTGGGCTGGGCGTGGATCAAGGTGTTCAGCTTCCTGCGCTTGGCCAAGGTGCAGCGTGTTGCTCCCATTGCCCACCGCGTGGAAGGCAAGGGCCACCTGGACATGGACACTGCCATGGCGATCCTCAACAACCGCTTCCAGATCATGGCCCAGTACCGCAAGTTGGTGATCGGACCGCTGGTCAAGCAGGAGCTGGAGAAAGTCGATCATTCGGTACGCCACCAGTTCCACCGGGCCAAGCGATTGCTGTCGCGTGAAACCAGCCTGCTGGATGACCGCCATCACGTGCGCATCCAGAGCCTGCTAGAACACAGCCATGCCCTGACGGTGATCTACGAGAAGCGCCTGGCGCTGCAACAGATCTGGCTCAAGACCAGCACCAACGGCCACGACATGCTGGCCGCGATCAAGGAATGGGTACACGAGGCCGAGGCCAGCGGCATCCAATCCTTGCGCGATTTTGCTCATCAGTTGAAGACCTACTCCCTGCGTCCAGCAGCAGTGTAAGCGTGATGTGGGAGGGCTCGCCCTCCCACACATCCTCTTTTTGGCGTCATTTTCCGGGCACGGGCAATCCATGCCAATCACGGAACTTCACCGCAATTCCCCTCTCTCAAAGAACACTTCGCCATCATGGTGGCCCCTTGTAGTGACCGCTGTTCATTCCTGCGGCGCGCCCAGAGAGAGTTGTGCCGATGGTCCCCGAAAAGCCTTACCTGCCCGACACCCCCACCGCCGAGCCCCCTCGCCCGGCAGCGGCGGCCACCCTGCTGGCATTGATGCATGCCCAAGGCGAGGTCGAGCGCCTGAGCGAGCGCGAACAACTGCTCAGTTCGCTGCTGGTCAGTGTGAACGCGGTACTGTGGGCCATCGATTGGGCGACGCGCCGGGTGCTGTATGTGAGCCCGGCCTATGAACGGGTATTTGGCCGTTCAGCAGGCCTGCTGCTGGCCGACCATCGGGAATGGCGCAACAGCATCCACCCTGAAGACCTCGATTACGCCGAACACAGCCTGGCCCGCGTGCTCGAACACGGCAGTGTGGAAGACCGCGAGTACCGCATCATCACCGCCGACGGGCAGATCCGCTGGTTGAGCGACAAGTGCTACATCAACCAGCAGGTAGAACCCGGCGAACCGGTGATCGTGGTGGGGATGGCCGAAGACATCACCGAAAAGAAACAGCTTGAGCTTGAATTGCACCGCCTGGCCACCACCGATGTACTGACACAAAGCAGCAACCGCCGGCACTTCTTCGAATGTGCCAACCAGGCGTTCGACAGCGCCTGCGCCCAGGGCGCCCCGCTGGCCTTCCTGTTGCTGGACATTGATGACTTCAAGGACATCAACGACTCCTACGGCCATCTGGAGGGCGATCAGGTGTTGCGCCGTATCGCCGAGAGCGGCCGGGGCGTTTTACGTCGTGGCGATCTGTTCGGGCGCATTGGTGGCGAAGAGTTCGCGGCCGTGCTGCCCGGTTGTGCGCCGGACATGGCGTTGCAGGTGGCAGAGCGGCTGGGCAACGAGATCCAGGCGCTGACCTTCAGCTACGAGGGACAGGCGTTTACCGTGACCGTCAGCCAGGGTCTGGCCAGCCTCAGCGAAGAGGACTCGACCCTCGACAGCCTGTTCGCACGAGCCGATGCGGCCATGTACGAGGCCAAGCGCCTAGGCAAGAATCGCGTAGTCGCGGGCTAAAGCCGGACACGGTAAGCGCCAGCACTGAGTATCCAATGTGGGAGCGGGCTTGCTCGCGAAGGCGGTGGGTCAGCGACACAAGTCGCAGCTGACACGACGCCTTCGCGAGCAAGCCCGCTCCCACATTTGGATTTTGTCGTCCTCCAGGCCCTTGTATATCCGTAGGGGCCGGCTTGCCGGCGATAGCGGTGGGTCAGTACGCAATGTTTTGTCTGATTGATTGCTATCGCTGGCAAGCCAGCGCCTACAAAGGCTGTGTGTTTTTCAGGAATTACGTACGCGGGTGAGTTCCGATAGACCCACCTTGAGCAATCGTGCGGTCTTACTCTTGGCCAGCTCTTCCAGCCCCTCATGCTCGGTCAAGCGCGCCATCTGCGCCGCCAGGTTCACCACCAGCGCATCCCGGGCGTACACGCCGCCTTCCAATGAGTAAATCGCCGCGATCAGCTGGCGCAGCTCCAACGGCAGGCGCCAACGCGCTCGCAACGCCGAGCCGTAGGCCGCGCCAAAGGTGTAGAGGGATTCACCAATCATCTCGTCATCCAACACGCCGCCACCCTGGCGCCAATCTTCCAGGCAACGCAGCAACGCCAAGTCGCCCAGCCGGTGCAGGATACCCGCGCTGTAGCAGCGCTCATGGTCCAGCTCCAGCATGCGCGCCAGACGACGGGCGTAGTCGGCGGTGTCCTGGGACAATTGCCAGTGACGCTCGGCATAGGCCACCAAAGCCGGATCACCCAGCACCACGTTGTGCTTGAGCGCCAGGCCGAGGATCAGGTTCATGCTCTGCCCCGCCACCAGTTTGTGCAGCGCAGCAGGCAAGGTCTGCACCGGTGTGCCGTGATGACCGGCGCTGTTGGCGGCGGCGATCAGTACGGCGGTGATTTGCGGGTCCATGCGCACCCGATCTTCCAGGCGCTTGAGGTCCAGGCCATCAGCGCCCAGGCTGTGCTGCACGGCGGCTTTCACGTCGACCCGCAAGGGCGCGCCGTCGCAGGTTTCGCGGCGGCGCTCCAGGAACACTGGCAAGGTCATGCCCGGCGCCAGCGGCGGAATCTCGCAGTACACGCTCTCGCCTTCATTGAGCAGCAGGTCCTGCAGGCGCTGGGTCAGGCCTTCCATGTTGAGGGGTTTGGTCAGGTAGGCGGTCGGCGCCAGGGGCAGGGCTTCCCGTACGCTGGCACTGTCGTTGCGACTGCTCAGCAGAATGAACGGCAGGGCCGGCGAGCGGCGCTTCTGGCGCACGTTGCGCAGCAGACTCAGGCCATCGATGCCCGGCAATTCCCAATCCGCCATGATCAGATCGTAGGGTTTGTCTCGCAACAACGTGGCGGCCTCGTGCCCATCGGCACACACATCCAGCCGCGCGTCGCAGCGCACATTCAATAACACTTGCTTGAGCAGATCCCGCGACCAAGGGTCCGCCTCGGCAATCAACACTCGGGGTACAGCTGGCAAATCAACAGCAGTCATCCGCACGCTCCATCGGCAATGCTTGCACCTTAGACAATCAAGGCGCCTACGTACAATGAACACGGCCTGAATGTGCGGCAATGGGCATAAAAAAACCCGCCGAAGCGGGTTTTTTCTGTCGATCAGGTCAACTTCGGCTTACAGCTCGGAGAAGCACTCTTCGATGATCGCCAAGCCTTTGTCCAGTTGCTCGTCCGGCGAGGTCAGCGGAACCAGGACGCGCAATACGTTGCCGTAGGTGCCGCAGCTCAGCAGGATCAGGCCCTTGTCACGCGCCTTGGCCACCACGGAGGCAACGGCGGCAGCGTTTGGCTTGTGGGTGTCGCCATCGTCGAACAGCTCGACCGCGATCATCGCGCCCAGGGCACGCACTTCACCGATGACCGGGTACTTGGCCTGGATCGCTTTCAGACCGGTGACCAGGCGCTCGCCGACAGCCTTGCAGCGGTCCAGCAGGTGCTCTTCTTCGAACACTTCCATCACGGCCAGGGCCGCGGCGCAAGCGATCGGGCTACCGGCGTAGGTGCCACCCAGGCCGCCGGGTGCGATGGCGTCCATGTACTCAGCCTTGCCGCACACACCAGCCAACGGGAAGCCGCCCGCGATGGATTTGGCGAAGGTGGTCAGGTCGGCAGCAACGCCCATCTGCTCCATGGCGAAGAAGGTGCCAGTGCGGCCGGCACCGGTTTGCACTTCGTCGGCGATCAGCAGGATGCCGTGCTTGTCGCACAGTTCACGCAGGCGCTTCATGAAGGATTTTGGCGCGACGTAGAAACCGCCTTCGCCCTGCACGGGCTCGATGATGATGGCAGCGATATCACGCGGCTCGGCATCGTTCTTGAAGATGCGCTCGATGCTGGCGATAGCGTCGTCGTCGCTCACACCGTGCAGTTCGTTCGGGTACAGCGCGCGGAACACGCCGCCGGGCATCAGGCCCATGCCGGCCGAGTAAGGCACGACTTTACCGGTGAGGCCCAGGGTCATCATGGTGCGGCCGTGGTAAGCGCCGGTGAACGCGATCACGCCAGCACGGCCGGTGGCAGCGCGGGCGATTTTCACGGCGTTTTCAACGGCTTCAGAACCGGTGGTGACCAGCAGGGTTTTCTTGGCGAAATCACCTGGGACCTTGGCGTTCACTTTTTCGCACAGTTCCACGTAAGGCTCGTAGGCCAGTACCTGGAAGCAGGTGTGAGTCAGCTTGTTCAGTTGCTCGGTCACGGCCGCGATGATTTTCGGGTGCACGTGGCCAGTGTTCAGCACGGCGATACCGCCGGCGAAGTCGATGAACTCGCGACCTTCAACGTCGGTCACGGTGGCGTTCTTCGCGGATTCGGCGAAGATCGGGTGAATCTGGCCAACACCGCGTGGTACAGCAGCTTCGCGGCGTTTCATCAGGGATGCGTTGGTCTTGCTCATAAAGTCCTCATTCGCCACTCATCGGGTGGCGTGGTCCAAGGAATACGTGGCGGGGAGGAAACTGCGGCAGCATGCGATGATCGACTGCCACAGCTTTCCCGGCCACTACGAATAACGTCTTGAAACACGCAAAGGGTCAGCGCTCTCGTGCCCTCTGCGTTTACTGCAAGCTCTTGCCGGGGCGATCAGATGCCCAGGCAGAGGTATTTGATTTCCAGGTAGTCCTCGATCCCGTACTTGGAGCCTTCACGGCCCAGGCCCGAAGCCTTGATGCCGCCGAACGGCGCCACTTCGTTGGAGATCAACCCGGTATTCACGCCGACCATGCCGTATTCCAGGGCTTCAGCCACGCGGAACACACGGCCCAGGTCGCGGGCATAGAAGTAGGAAGCCAGGCCGAACTCGGTGTCATTGGACATCGCGATCACTTCGGCTTCGTCTTTGAAACGGAACAGCGGTGCCAACGGGCCGAAGGTTTCTTCCTTGGCAACGGCGGCGTCTTTCGGCACGTTGGTGAGGATGGTCGGCTCGAAGAAGTTGCCTTCCATCACCTTGCCACCGGCCAGCAGCGTGGCGCCTTTTTTCAGGGCGTCGGCGATGTGTTCCTGCACCTTGGCCACGGCTTTTTCGTCGATCAGCGGGCCAGTGGTGGTGCCTTCTTCCAGACCGTTGCCGATCTTGAGCTTGGCCACCGCCACCTTGAGTTTTTCAGCGAACGCGTCGTACACCGAGTCCTGGATGTACAGGCGGTTGGCGCAGACGCAGGTCTGGCCGTTGTTGCGGTACTTGGAGATGATCGCGCCTTCGACGGCCTTATCCAGGTCGGCGTCGTCGAACACGATGAACGGTGCGTTACCGCCCAGCTCCAGGGAGACTTTCTTGATGTCCTTGGCGCATTCGGCCATCAACTGGCGGCCAATTTCGGTCGAGCCGGTGAAGGACAACTTACGCACGATCGGGTTGCCTGTCAGCTCGCCGCCGATGTCGCCGGCGCTGCCGGTCACCACGCTCAGCACGCCTTTCGGGATACCGGCACGGTGCGCCAGTTCAACCAGGGCCAGGGCCGAGAACGGGGTTTGCGAGGCGGGCTTGATGACCATGGTGCAACCGGCGGCCAGGGCCGGGCCGGCTTTACGGGTGATCATCGCGGCCGGGAAGTTCCACGGGGTGATCGCTGCGGTCACGCCGATCGGCTGCTTGATCACGATCAGGCGCTTGTCAGGCTGGTGGCCGGGAATCACGTCACCGTAGATGCGCTTGGCTTCTTCGGCGAACCACTCGATGAAAGAAGCCGCGTAGGCGATTTCGCCCTTGGCTTCGGCCAGCGGCTTGCCTTGCTCGAGGGTCATCAGGCGACCGAGGTCGTCCTGGTTTTCGATCAGCAGTTCGAACCAACGGCGCAGCTTGTTGGCGCGCTCCTTGGCGGTCAGTGCGCGCCAGGCCGGCAGGGCCTTGTCGGCGGCTTCGATGGCGCGGCGGGTTTCAGCGGCGCCCATCTTCGGCACGGTGCCGAGAATTTCGCCTGTGGCAGGGTTGTTGACCTTGATGGTCTGACCGTTGTCCGCATCGACCCAAGCGCCATCGATAAAGGCTTGCTGGCGGAACAACTGGGCATCTTTAAGCTGCATGTCGGCTTTCCTTAACAGCACCGCGCGCACGCGGAGCGAATTAGAGTTGTTGAAAGGCGCCTTGTGGGCTGCCGTCAGGGAAATCAGCCCCAGCGCGCGAAAAAGTGAAAGGCGCACGGGAGACAGAGCGTTTGAAATCTCAAACGAATCCTAGGATCAATGGGGGTGCAGGGCAATAGTCTGTTCGAAAAAAAGAACGAAAACGGCGCTTTTGTCCAAGCTTTCGGATCAACGTACAAACGACAACACCCCCGGCGCGGATGGGCGACGGGGGTGTTGGGGGACCTGCGGATTACGACTGGAACGATTTGAGGATGGTCAACAGGCTGGTCAGGTTGTCGGCCACGCCGCCCTGGGCGACTTTCTCGGTAGCGGCGGCACCCGCGGTGGTGTCGACGCTGTAGATCTGCATCACGCCCTGGTTGGTCGCGGCCTGGGCCAGGGTGTTTTGCTGTTGCTGGGCCGAAACCGCGTTCTGGAACAGAATCGCCGTGGCCTGGCCCATGGACTGATAAATCGTGCTCATGGCCATCGCTGGCGATTCGGCGACGACCTTGACGTTGGTCTGGGTGACGGCATCGGTGATTTGCTGACTGACTGCACTCATGGTTGAAACTCCTGGATTAAGAAAGAACAACATCCGTTAGTGCTCAGGGATCAAGACTGGAATGACTTGAGCACCGTCAGCAGGCTGGTGAGGTTGTCCGAGACGCCGCCCTGGGCGACTTTCTCGGTAGCCGCGGCGCCCGCGGTAGTGTCGACGCTGTAGATCTGCATCACGCCCTGGTTGGTCGCGGCCTGGGCCAGGGTATTTTGCTGCTGCTGCGCTGAAACGGCGTTCTGGAACAGGATCGCGGTGGCCTGGCCCATCGACTGGTAGATGGTGCTCATCGCCATCGCTGGCGATTCAGCCACCACTTTGACGTTGGTCTGGGTAACGGCGTCGGTAATTTGCTCGTTGACGAATGACATGATCAATTTCCTTATTTAATACACGGTGCATTCCGTGTTCATGAATGAACGTTGTAAAACAACCGCTGTGAAGCCTTGCAGGCTAGGGTTTCGGCGCAGGGTCCAGGATCGCCTCGATCTGCACGATCAGCCCCTGGATCAGCGCCTGCACTTCCTGACGCTTGCGCGCGATCTGTGTCTCACTGTCCGCCACCGCGCCATCAAGCACCTGGCGCACCGCCGCTTCACGTTGCTCGGCGGCCACCCTTAACGCTTGCTCGTTGGCTTTGGACTGCTCAAGCACCTGGGCTGCACGCTTGAGCGTTTCATCCACGACGGCCTGGGAGGTGCCGGCGAAGGTTTGCGGGTTGCGAATCAACGCTTCGAGTCGCAGCCGATCGGCAGCGGACAGTACTGGCGGTTGCATAGGGGGAGCCATGTGAACCTCCTGGTTCGATGCTTTACCGGCAGCGAGGCCGCTAAAGCCTCACCTCGACGTTGTCTTGCCAGAAGCCGGCGAAGTAGAACAGTGATGAGGCATCGCAGAACGTCGCCAATTCTGCTGGCGTGATGGCTGAAGGCTGTTGATTGAAGATTGCCGACGGCGGTGGGACCAGATTGGCAGCGTTGTAAAGATTGCCCACTTCATAGCAGTTGGCTGCGAATTGTGAGCAAAACGAGCCACTGCCAATGTCGACCGACTCGTTGATTCGCGTCACCAGGCTGGTATCGGAACTCCAGCGCCGAAAAGCCGAAATCATGGCGGTCCACACGCTGTAGCGACCGCGAATATCGCCGCCGATCTTGTCGAAATAGAACTGCTTGGCGGCCAACGCGGCGGCTTCGCCCAATGCTTCATTCACACAGGAAAAAACCATAGCCGAACGCGGAGGTTTTTCCAGGCTCAAATCGGTCAAGGTCAGGCCACTGCCGACACTTTCAATCACCAGTGTGTCACTCACCGCAATCGCAGGATGGACGACATTCAGGTAGCACGTGTCTTGAGAAAACACCGTGGCCTTGACCAGCTGGCCAGCTTTGATAAACGCACGTGTGGCGCTGTCGTCGTCTTGTTTCACCGAGAAAATGATATCTCCAGGCTGCATGATGTCGCTCCTCACTCAAGAAAAGTTACGTTCAGGTTGCTGTTGCCGCGTTCCAGAAGGGCTCTGGAACGTCGTGCTCGGTTCAGGCCGCTGGCGCAGCCCGATTGGCCAGGGTGTCGGCGTACTTGGCGATGCTCTGGTCGATCTTGTCGATGGCCACACTGGCGGCCTCGGCCTCCATCGCCCCGGCAGCGGCAGCCACAGCGGCGGCGGCGCCCACCAGCAGGTCGGTCGCCAGTGCACCCAGCGCATCCTCGGCAGCGGCCGGCAGGTTTTCCTTGACGATGTTCTCGGTCATTTGCTGGAGCAGCACGGCTTGGGCCGCCAGCGCGATCTTGCTGACCCCGTCGAAATACCCCGCTGCCGACTGCGCCACCAACCCGGCGGCCTGGCTGATCATCATGTCGGCGGGGACGGCGATCTGCGCCGGGGCATAGGCCACGTTCTGCGCATTGGTGAACTGCACGGCCTGCACAATCTGGCTATTGAGTGCCGCAGTGCTGTCCGTGGAGGGCGTGCCGGCCTGGTTGAGCAAATGTTCGTTCATGCGCGCCATGACCGAGCGCGAAGGCGGTGCCGCTGGAGCGGGTGCAGGGGTTTCGGCGGCGGGGGTTGCGGGTGCGGCAGCAGGTTTCTTCTTGCTGAACCATGACATGATTCGTCTCCCCAGGGCTCAACCCTTCTCGCCAATCTGCATGATCAGCGCGACCGCCTTGGAGATCACCGCATTGGAGATCTGGTTCATGGCCTGCTGGCTGTTGACCGCGTTCTGCAAGGACAAGCCCGCCGCGCTGCTGGCAACCTGGTACAGCGACGCGATGGCCTGGGCCGGCGCCTCCGCAACCACCTTGACGTTGGTTTGGGTGACCGCGTCGGTGATCTGACTGTTGACCTCTGTCATACATCTCTCCTTGATGAAATGCACCCGGACATGGGCGTATTGAATGGCGGCGTGGAGTGCTCATAGAACTTGAACGCCCCCCGCCGACCGTTGTGAATAAAGTTCAGCGCAAGGCAATCCGCAGCAGTTGCACACGCTTGCGGACCAGCGGCAGTTTCACCTGCAACTCGGCAGCGATTTGCGGGTAAGGCAACTCATCCACGAAACGCATTTCGAACAGGCGCTGCTGTGAAACCGGTAACTGCGCCAGGTGCGCCTCGATCCGTTCCAGGCGTTCGTAACATTCCACGCGCTCTAGCACCGAGGCACAGGGGGCGGCGAGTTCGGCCAGGTGATCGTGTTCAAGCACCACCGAATCATCGAACACTCGCCCCTCACGCTTACTGCGCCGCAGGCTGTCAAAGAACACGTGGTCGAGCACTAGGAACAGAAAACCCTGGGGATCGCGAATACGCTCCGGTGAACGCCGAAAAAACAGCAAGGCCTTGATGGCCGTCGCTGACAGCCATTCCTGGCCCTGATCCTGATTGCCCTTAGCCCGGCGCAAGGCCCGGCGCTTGAGTTCCCCCTGTACCGAACGCCAACTCGCTTCGAACAACCGGTCGTCAGCCACGGCTGCTTTGTTCAACTCAAAAGTCATCCCCATCACGCGCACTCCCTTGCATTTTTGATGAGGGGCCAGTCTGAGAGGATTCAACGAAGCAACGCTGTTACCTGGGGAACACAGCACACACTAATTCAACGAAAAAGCCTTGCGCCGCAGGTGTTCGAGGTCATTAATCACCATCCGCTCCAAGTTGCCGCTGATCAGGCCACTGCGGCGCCAAAGCTGTAGTTGCACGTTCAGTTTGGGGCGACTGGTGTTGAGCATGGACGCCAGCACTCCCTGGTTGGCCGGCAAGGACACACTGGGCATGGCCAGGGCCAGGTCGATGTCGTCCATGTTCGCCAACAGGAATCGCGCCAGCCGCGACTCCAGCCGATGCAGGCTCACCAGCTCAAGCAACTCGATGACATGCAGCAGACGCACCATCATCAACATCAGCAGGCGCCACAGAAATACCGGTTCCTCGAACAACGCAGCAAAATGCCGGCTGCCCAATTGCAACAGGCGCGTCTGGCCACTGGCGAAGGTCGACGATTCGCGCCCATGTCCCTTGATCAAGGCGGTCTCCCCCACCACCTGCCCGGCACCGACGCTGCCGATAATCTGCTCTCGACCATCAGGGCCCTGCATCATCGAATAAATCCGCCCGTCCACCACCAACGCGATGAATTCGAGGGTGTCGTCCTTGAAATAGAGCACTTCACGATCATCCAGCGTGCGCTCCACCATATGGGTCGCGACGTGGTGCAACAGGTGTTCCGGCATACCCCGAAACAAATCGGAACGGGCCAGCAGGGTTTGTCGCAACGGGAGATCGAGCATCACGGTTCCTTTGGAATGCATGCGTTCACCTGGTCTGACGGGAAAATGCTGCGCGCGCGGCGCAGAAAGGTGCTTTAACACCTACGGAGCAAAGCAAACAAAGGGACGTTCGACCGGCGGACTTGTGAATACAGGGAAAACGCCAGCATTGGCGACACAAAACACCGGCGTGGACGCCTTGAACCGACATGGGTATGATGTCGCCCGCACAAGCATCCGTAGCTCAGCTGGATAGAGTACTGCCCTCCGAAGGCAGGGGTCGTGGGTTCGAATCCCGCCGGGTGCACCAGATACAGACGAAAAAGCCCCAGGTCGAAAGACCTGGGGCTTTTTTATGGGTGTCAATTCACCGCTTCTGCAACGCCTCCAACCTTGCCGGCAAATCCTCCCCAGGAAAGCGCGCATGCAGCGCCAGCAGCTTCTCATCCGCCGCCCTCGCCTGCCCTGCTTCACGCAGCCTCATAATTTCCCGCAAACCCTCCTCCAACGAAGGCAACGCCACCGGCGCGCGCTTGCTGAGCCTGGCGCTTGACTCATCCGCCATCGAGCCCATGACTTGCGCACTCTCGGCCTTCGGTGCAACGGCAAGGCGTGCCACGGGCGCAGGGGCGGACATCGGGGGCGGCGCCGGGCGGGCGGCTTCCTCGTGCGACGCGGAGAAGGTCGCCGTAGAGATTTCCGGCTGTGGCACGGGCGAGCGCATCACCACACCTATCATCAGCGCCAGGCCGGCCACGGTGGCGAATGCCATCTGCCAGCGCGGGCGTTGGCAGGCTTGCAGCCAGCGCTGCCACAGGGTCGGCTGTGGGGCCGAGGCTTCGCGGCGGGCGGTGGCGAGGATGAAGGCGTCGAGGGACGCAGGCGGCTCGCCGGTGCTGTGTTGACGATAGTGCTGGAGCAGCACGTCGTCGGGGTCCGGGGTGTGTCGGGAGTCGGTCATGGGGATATCTCCTCGGCCAGCAGGCGGCGCAGTTTCTGCTGGGCGTAACGCAAGCGGCTTTTCACGGTTTCCAGCGGGGTGTTGGTGAGTGCGGCGATTTGCGGCACTTCCAGGTCGCCGTGCAGGCGCAGCAGGAAGACTTCGCGCTGGTCTTCGGGCAAGTCTTGCAGGGCAGCGTCGAGGCGCGCCTGGTCGCGGCTCAGGCTCAGTTGCTGCTCGGGGCCGGCGCTGTCGTCGGCCTGGGCGTGCAGCTGCTCGTCGTAGCTGTCGTGCAACGGGTTGTGAATGCCGTGCTTGCGCCAGTAGTCGATCAGGCGGTTGCGGGCAATCTGGAACAGCCAGGTGCGAAAGCTCGCCCGGCCCTGCGGCTGGGTGTGGCTGCGGATCAGGCTGAGCCAGGTCTCCTGGTAGATTTCCTCAGCCAATTCGGCCTTGTTGCTCAGGGACACCAGGAACCGATACAAGCCTTGGCGGTGCCGCGCGTACAGAACCTCGAACGCGGCCCCCTCACCGGTTCGGTAGCGGGCCAGCAGCGCTTCGTCGCTGGGTGAATCGTCTGGGACAGCCATGCAGGTGACGAACTCCTTTCGATATTCTGTGTAGGAGCCGGCTTGCCGGCTCCTACACGTGGGCGGTTGGAATCAGTGTTTGAGGGCCTGGGCCATCTCTACCAGTTGCACGAATTCGTTGCGCAGGCCAAAGGGATCATCGCCCCGGGCCGAGCGTGCCAATGCCGCCGTGTCACTCAAACTCATGGACCCAGTGTAGCGGCCATCGCCCTTGAGCTGTTGGGCAAAGGCGGCCACTGCCGCCGAGAAGCGCAGGTCGTCGCTAGCCTTGCCTGATGCATTGCCGATCGGGCGCTCGATCAACCGGCTCTCGCCCCCCGCAGCGGGCTTGTAGCGTACGCGCAACATGGCCAGTTCCGCGGACGAGCCTGACGCAGAAGGCTCACCGGCGTAGCGCAACGGTTCTATCCACCCTTTTTTGCCCTTCGGCACAATTTCATACAACGCCGTCACCGTATGCCCTGCACCGATTTCACCCGCGTCGACCTTGTCGTTGTTGAAATCCTCACGCTTAAGCGCGCGGTTTTCATAGCCGAGCAAGCGGTACTCGCTGACCTGTGCCGGGTTGAACTCCACCTGCAACTTCACGTCCCGCGCAACAATCGCCAAGGTCGAGCTCAACTGGTCCACCAGCACTTTGCGGGCTTCGCGCAAGTTGTCGATGTAGGCGTAGTTGCCATCGCCCGCATCGGCCAACTGTTCCATCAGGTGCTCGTTGTAGTTATCCACGCCAAACCCCAGGGTGGTGAGAGAGACGCCACTTTTGCGCCGGTCCACGGCCATCTGCTTGAGGCTGTCGAAGTCGCTGACACCCACATTGAAGTCACCGTCGGTCGCCAGCAGGATGCGGTTGATGCCGTTGTCGATAAAACCTTCGCGGGCCATCTGGTAGGCCAGCTCGATACCCGAGGCTCCTGCGGTGGAGCCGCCGGCGGTGAGCTGGTCGATGGCATTGCGGATTTTCGCCTTGTCGCGGCCAGACGTAGGCTTGAGCACCACGCGCGACTCACCGGCGTACACCACCAGCGACACACGGTCTTGCTCATGCAGTTGATCCACCAGCAACTTCAAGGTGCTTTTGACCAGCGGCAGGCCTTCCGGGCGGTCCATGGAGCCGGACACGTCCACCAGGAACACCAGGTTGGCCGGCGCCAGCTGTGCCACGGCACGGTCGGACGCCTTGATGCCGATGCGCAGCAGTTGCGTGTCTGGATTCCACGGTGTGGCCGCCACTTCGGTGGTCACGCCAAAGGGTGAGCCATCCGTGGGCAGCGCGTAGCCGTAGGGAAAGTAGTTGACCATTTCCTCCAATCGCACCGCGCCGTCAGGCGGCAAACGACCTTCGTTGAGGAAACGCCGCACATTGGCGTAGCTGCCGGTGTCGACGTCCACACTGAAGGTCGAGACCGGTGTTTCGGCCACGCGGTGCACCGGGTTGTCCGGCAGGTTGGCGTATTGCTCGCGAGGCTCGCTGCGGTACGCCATTGCCGTCGAGTCTTGCGCCATCAACCGCGCAGTCATCGGGGCCGGCAGCGCCATGCGCTTGACCAGCGCGCCCTGCACCGGCTGACTGCTCAACTCGGACAGGGGCGCTGCGACGGCGGCCGCTTCAGGCTTGGCCACTTCGCGGGAAGAAGACAGCCCGCACCCGGCAAGGGCGATCAACGAGACGACGGCAAAGCCCTGGAAGAAGGGGCGCAGGTGCAACGTGGAGAGAGGGGACATGGCGACAGGACCTCGCGGATAAATGATGCCTACACAGCATCAGACGCAAGGTGCCTTCGGTTCGGGTTAGGCCTTTTTACTTTCGAGGGCGATCCTGTAAGCCCATGTGTGTATCTTTTAATTTCCCGCCACCGGTTTCCGAAACGTTCACCCATACAAATTTCTGGAACCCGTTCTAGCTCGATACCTCGGTCACAGCACTGCATTTACATTCAAACAACACATCTGCAACAGCATGCGACCTCTCCCCCCGATAGCCCTTCAAGAAACATTTAAATCATTGGCTCCCGCACTTGGCGCTGCCAACTTAATCCTCGCAATAGGATATTGCCCAACGCCATTGACCAAGGATAAAAACAAGCACTCCCTGGAACATTCCTCACATGAGAATACCTTCTGGATTTCCCGGTTTCGTCATGCCGTTCATCCGCCATCCGACGGCACAGCACTTCTTCCGGCCCTTCAATGTGCCATTGATCTTTCGCCCCTTTGTTCACCCGTTCATCAGCCATCCCTTCGTCCGACCATTCATCCAACCATTTTTTCGCCCTATGCCCCGGCTAAGCCACCAGCCCCTGACACTTGATCGAAGTGCCCCCTCAGGCACTCCGGACAAACCGACCCGACGCAACTGGGATGGGCAGGACCCAACCCTGCGTCCGAAAGATCCTTACGTCAGCCACGTCAACAAGCGCGCTTTCGACGAACAACAATCCGTCACTCAGCTGACCCGGCACGTTCTGACATGGCAGGACCGCAACAGGAACAACGTGACCGAGATTTCCTATTCGTTCTACAACGGCGGGTTCAACGAGGCACAGAAACACGAGGCGCGACGGTCGATAGAATCCTGGGCCGATGTGGCCAACCTGGAATTCCACGAAAATGGGGGCCCGGCCGAAGGCCGGTTGACGTTCGGTATTTCACCTTTTGTCGCCAGGGCAAAAGGCGCCTACCCGAATCCGTACGGGCATGGCGGCGGCGAAACCCTCTACAACTGGGACATGGTCAGTCGCGTCGTCATGACCCATGAAATCGGCCACGCTCTCGGTTTGAGACATCCGGGCAACTATAACGGCCAAGCAAGAGAAGGCCAGCGCGTCTATGCCCAGGACTCCACCGCCCACACGGTCATGAGTTACTTCGGGGATCGCAGCAGCGGCAAGGAACTGGGCGCCAAACCCAAGGCCCCCATGATGGATGACATCGCAGCCATCCAGAAGCACTACGGTGCCAACTATCAAACCCGCAAGGAAGACAACACCTACGGCTTCAATTCAAACACTCGAAGAGACTACTACACGCTGAAATCGGCCCAGGACCGCTTCGTGGCCTGCATATGGGACGGGGCAGGCAACGACACCCTGGATTTTTCCGGCTACCGCTCCAACCAGACCCTCAACCTCAAGGCCGGCGCGTTTTCCGACGTGGGAGGCCTGCAGGGTAACCTCTCGATCGCCAGGGGGTGCATCATCGAAAACGCCATCGGTGGCTCAGGGGATGATGCGCTGATTGGCAATGCGGCGAACAACCGGCTCACCGGCGGTGGTGGCGCAGACCGGTTGCGCGGCGGCGGCGGCGCCGATACGTTTGTCTACAACCACGCCAGCGACTCCACGCCCGATCAATCCGACACCTTGATGGACTTCACCAGCGGCACCGACAAGATCGACGTCTGCGGCGCCCTCCAGCAAGCCAACGTACCGGCACTGATTTTCACCTCAGCTTTCAGCGGCAAGGCCGGCGAAAGCGTTCTGGCGTATGACGAACAGACCGGGCGCGGCAGCGTCTCCATCGACCTCACGGGCGACAGGCACGCCGACCTGCTGATCAACACCCATGGGCGGGTCAACCCCGAAGACCTCGTGCAGGCCAAGCCTGGCGCACCGTTGCCGCGCAGCAGTTACCGCCTCCGAAAGCTGTGATTGCAAGCACGGTGATCACCACGGGCGCTACGTTCGTCATCATTCTGCTCTGACGTAGTGAACGGGCTTGCCCCGCGCTGGGCGGCGAAGCCGCCCTAAATCCAGGCGCCGCGTTTTACCTGATACGACGCGGCGGCCTTTTTGGGGCGGCTTCGCCACCCAGCGCGGGGCAAGCCCGCTCACTACAGACCAAGCCCCAACCCGCCAATAGGCAAGACATCAACATCCTTGAAAGAGGTCGCAGACTGTAGCGCTTCAAGGATGTTTTTTGCGCAGATCACTGATGATTCGGTTCCAATAACGCACGGCCTCAAAGTGCTGCTGGCGTGTCAACCAGGTTTTGTTCTCGGGGCTGGAAGGGTCACCCCCCAGAATAATCGGGGTGATGTCGAACAGCTCCATTCCCTTGGGGCGCGGCGCTCTTTTCTGGTCACTCATAGCTGGGGCAACCGAGTAAAAAGATCGGGCAGATCACGCGCTACCACGTCAGCGTATTGCCGCTCCATACCGACGAAGGGCATACGCACGATCGGCTTGTTCACGTCTTGCATGTCGAAACCATAGCCCTCACCACCGCCATCAGAAGCGAACAGGAAGATGCCGGGCGCGTAGGTGGCTACTTCATATTCCCGGTTGAATGCTTCAAGCTCTTCAGCCGACCAGAAAATGATGTAGTTGTCGCCGATAAAGCCTTCACCACCGTTATGGGCTCTCAAAAAATCGAGGTAGCTTTCGGGCAGTGAAAACCCCAGGGCCTTCACCACCTCATTGATGGCCTCACGCTCGGCGGGAGGGTTGAGCTGCCCTTCTGTCAGTTCATATTTCATCACTATCGTCCCAAGTCTTTCTGCAGTTGGTTCCACCAGGGCGTCACTTGCTGTCGATGAACGTCGCGCGGCAGAACCAATTTGTTGGTCGAGTCCGTTGGGCTGCCACCAAACTTGACCGGGTTGACTTCATGCACATCCACCGGCAAACCAACCAGTCCCTGGTCTTTGCGAATCGTCCGGTTGGCGTTGTTGGCGGCACTGCGGGCGGCAGCATACTCGGCGCCCTCAAGTAATCGGAAGGGCCCTGCAGGTTGCGGTACTCCCGAAGGGTAACCTGTCCAATCGGAAATCGAAAAGCTGCCCGTAGGAAGATCTGCGACGTGTTGAAGCCCGGCTCGCTCCGCGGAGTTGGCAGCAATGGTCCTCTCGGCGTTGGCAAGTACCGCCAGGTTGCCTCCATCCTTCGGTACAAGACCCGTTGGCGTTTCCATGTACAGCTTGCCGCCCGACAGCACCTCATAATTACCCGTGCGGGTATTGATGACGCGACTCGCGCCCTCAGGCAGACCGCCGCCTGTGGAGACAAACTCAGCACCGGCAGCACCCTCAGTGCGGTACCACGACGGTAGTTGCACCTTGCCGGCCGTGCTGGACTCCGCGATCACGCCTTTACCAGCCGTGCTTGCCGCGCCTTCGTAAATTACCCCGACCAAGCCCAGGCTGTTCAACAGCGCTTGAGAACCCCACATCACTCGCTGGCCGGTGGTCTGATCACCCAGGGGGCTCGCGCCGCCAGCGGCCATCCAGGTCTGGCAGCCAATGCCGATAGGCCCCATGCCACCGCATCCGGCGACAAACATCTCATCGGACTTTTCTTTCAAGACACCGCCCAAGTCCTGCTGCAAGGCCTGTTGATAGTCCTTGCCCACCTTGGCTTGTGTGTCGCTGGCCGGTTGCAGCGCCCACTCATCGCCCAACGCCGTCTTGACCGAAATGCTCGTGACCACGCAGAACCCATTGCCCGAGATGCCGCATGGCAGGACCTGCCCTGGTGTCACTTTTGTATCCGAGGCCTGCAGGAAGTCCGTCGCTTCAAAGTGATCCACCTTCAGCGTGCTACCCCCCTTTTCCAACAGCGCATTGATGTCCGCTGCCAGCGCTTTACAAGCGGTGGACGTCACGTTGAGACAGGAGGCCTTGAACTCTTTTTTCTTCTCCGTCAGGGACAAGCCTTCCAGGATGCTCAGGTGGTTGTTCTCCACCGCGTTCTTGCCGACCTGCGCCGCGGCCACCGCATTGAGCGCGTCCTTACCGACCAGCGAGCCGGAGAGCCCGGCCGCGAGTGTTGAAAGGCTGGAGATCGTCGTCTTCTGCTCCTGAGTCAGGCTTTCGTTGCTCGCGCCGCCGTAGAGTTGCTCGCGGATCAGGCGCTCGGTTTCCTGCGCTGCAACAGCCCCGGCGGCTCCGGCCAACGCCGAGTTCCCGCCGGCCCTGGCCAGCACGGCACCCAGCACCGCGTGAGCCATCAGGTTGGCGTTCGGGTCACCCTCGGTCATCTGCTTGACGGTCTGCGCCAGGTACGGCGCCGCAGCACCCGCCATCGCCCCACCGATACTGCCACCCATGGCCGCCTGCACCACGGCGGTCACCGCTTGGCTGGCCTTCTGGAAACTGCTGCCGATGCCGTAATCCTGCTGAGCTCGTTGGCTGATCTGGGCCTGTGACGGGTTGGCGACACCTTCTTCGATCAGCTTCTGCCTGGTCGCTTTGCTGATATCGCTGTTTTCGTCGCTGGCGGCTTTGATCCGCGCCGAAGCGATGGCATCGCCGATACCTTTGGTCAGCTCCATCGAGCTCTTGATCAGGTCCATGCGTTCTTGCATGGCCTTTTCATCAGGCTTGTCGAGGCGCTGATTGGCATTGGCGGTATCGCGGTTCAGACCGATCAGGTCGCCGGCACCTTGCGGGTTGCGCACCACGATTGTGCCTTCGCTGACCGCACTGCGCGTGTAACTGTGGTCCGAATCGTTGAGCGACATGCCATACAACGCGCCCGGCGACAGGGTACCCACGCCACCGCTGTAAGAGCCGGAAACGCTCACGCCCGCCGACTGGCTCTTGATCTCGCTTTTGTTCTTGATGTCGCTGACCAGCAGGCGGTCGGTCAGCAGCAGGTTCTTGTCAGCCGTGGCCTCGCTGGCAATCACCGCACCCTGCAAGGTGGTGTTCTTGGCCACATCGATGGTGTAACCGCCCTTACCGGCAAAGAAACCACTCTGGTCGGTCACCGCCTGGTAATCGCTGTTCATCTTCGACGCCGCGAGGTTGGCGGACGCCGAAACGGTGGACCCATAGCAGAACGGTGGAATACAAATACTTGCGCCAAAGCCCGCGCTGTCCTGCTTGCTCTTCGAGGTGTCAGTGTCCTGGCGCGACAGGATGTTGAGGTTGCCGCCGATGTCGGCATCGATACGGTCAGCCCGTACCTGCGCACCGGCCAAGGTGGTGTCCTGGCCACTGCTCAGCAGCAGGGAACGGGCCTCCACGGTGGTATTGACCTGCGTTACGGAACCGCCCGACCCCAGGTTCTTGGCAGTTTGTGCGCCCAGGTCCAGCGTAAAACCATTTTGCTCACCGATGTTGAAGCTGGCACCGATGGCCGTTCGGTTGCGCGAACCATCGTTTTTACGGTCGGTGGTGTTCTGTGCGCTTTGCAGCAGGATGTTGTTTTTCGCGGACAACAGCAGGCTGTCGGCCTTCAACGAACTGCCCGTGATGTTCAGGTCACCCAACGTGCCCGGCGCGTCACCCGCTGCGATGATCGAGAGTTTCTCTCCGGCATTCAGGCTGCTCTGGTGCGCGGTCTGCGCCGTGTATTCGCTGCTGCTTTTGGTCCGGGTGTTGGCCAGCTCGGTACCGATCTTGATCAGCGAACCGTTGCCGGCAGACCCGCCGGTTTTGTCCTTGAAGCCGGTGCTTTGCTTGGCAGCTTCGCCCGCCTGGTTATTGAGGTTGTAGAGCGACAAGGCCGCCTGGGCGATCTTCACCGCCTTGAGCCGCGGGTCATCGGAGCTGCGGGCCGCTTCGGCTGCATCGCGAATGCTGTTGGCGGTATCGACCACCGTGCCGGCGATCACACGGCCTACGGCGAGGCTCTTGGAACTGTCCTTGCTGGTCTGGCTGGCAGTTTCCATACCGGAGGTAATGGTGACGTTGGCACCACTGAGTTCCATGTTCTTGGTACTCACCAGGTCACTCGCCACCACCGACAGCTCGCGCCCTGCGGTCAGCGACACATTGCCTGCGCTTGAGCCAATGGTGCTGCCGGTCAAGGTCATTTCATTGGCCGTGCCGTTGTGTTTCGAGCTGTTGATGTACAGCTTCTGATTGCCGGTAAGGTCATCCAAACCGAGCGTGTTACCGGTCAGCACGCCAGTAAGGTCGCGGTTCTTTTCCTTGTGCATATCGGTGCGAGCGAATGTGTTTTGCGCCGCATCGATGGTCAGGTCGCGACCGGCTTGTACGGCGAGGTCGCCGGTGCTGACCAGCGCGGAACCGGTGACCGTTGCATCACGCTTGGCCGCCACACTGACGGTTTCGCCGGAGACCATGCTGCCCATGGCTGTGGTGCGCTTTTCGTTGACCTGGTTCTCAACCTTGCTCGACTTGAGCCCACCCCAGCTGCTTTTGCTTTCCTTGCGCTCATGACGGGCGCCGTCGGAATTGCTCACTGCCAGGATGCTCACGTCCTTGCCTGCGACCAATTGCGTGGCGCCTTTTTCAGCAGTGACGGCGCTGCCTGCCAGCAACAGGTTTTCACCGGCCACCAAGGTGCTGTGGGTGCCCGCACTGACGAGGCTGCCGACGTTATTCACCGCGTCGGTTTCGTCGAGGCGGAATGACTTGCCCTGGGACGTTTTCTTGGTCTTGCTGAAGAAGCTGTAGTCGTGGTCTTCGGCGGTCTTTAGGCTCAGGTTCTTGCCGGCCACCAGGTACGCTTCGTTGCCGGCACTCACCTGGCTGGCGACCAGTTGCAAGTCTTGACCTGCACTCAGGCTGGCATCGCCGCCAGCCTTGAGCACGGAAGACACCTGCTGCACGTGGTCCTCGATGCTCTTGACCTTCTTCGAGTTGTACGCCGAATGCTGTTCGTTGGCGGCGGTGATCACATTGAGGTTGCCGGTGGCCACGACGGCCATGTCGCGCTTGGCTTCCAGTTGACTGGCAGCGATGTTCACGTCCTGCCCGGACGTCACCTTCAAGTCGCGCCCGGCCTGGATGACCGAACCCTGCTGGGTAATGCTGGCCTGGCGCGAGCGAGTGCCGATCACGCTGCTGTTCTGGGTTTGCGCAGCGACGATGTTCACGTCGCCCACCGCCTGGGTCGTGGTGTCGGTGCCGCTGCTGAGCGCGCCGCCGACGTTGTTGATGTTGCGGCCGGCTTGCAGGGTCAGGGCACTGGCCGATTCGATACGCGCAGCGCTGTCGGCGAAGTCGGAGCGCTCGGCGCGATAGTCACTGGCACTCTGGTGGGTGGTGACCGTGCGCTCGTTGAGCAGGTCGCCGCGTGCGGCCAGGGTGACCTCATGTCCGGCGATCACGCCACCGGCCCGGTTACTCAAGGTATTGCCGGCCAGTAGATCGAGGCGACCACCCGCTTCCATCAAGCCGGCGTTACTCATGTCGCGCCCGGCGCTCGCCAACAGGCTGCCCGTGGCACGCAGGGTACCGACGTTGGTCAGGTCGCTGCCCGCCAACAGGCTGATGTCATTGCCGGTAATCAACGCGCCATTCGGGGCCAGGCGGTTGTTGGCCTGGGCCAGGTAAAGCACGGGCACCAAGACTTGCTGGCCGGCGACCGTGGCGTTTTCCATCCACACGATATCGTGGGTCAGCGCTGCCACTTGCTCGGCGGTGAGGCTCACGCCCACCGACAGGTTGAGGGCGTCCTTGCTGCTGATGGCGTTGTCCATCAGGTGCTTGAACAGGTCGGCGTCGCTGGTCTGGCCGTCGATAAAACGCTGGCCGGTGCGGGCGAGCACCGCCTGTTGGATCAGGCGTTGTTCGTAGAAACCATCGCCCAGGCGACGTTGAGCCGTGTCGGGGTCATAGCCGAGCTTGGCGAGCATGTAGTCCGAGCTCATGAACTGGCGCATGTCGGTGAGCAGCGGGTTGGTTTCGATCAGGTATTTGTGCGGGTTGGCCGCGAACTGGCTGGTGGGCAGGCCATTGACGCCATTGCCGTCGTTGAGATGGAACAAGCCGTTTTGCCCGGTGGGCAGGCCGAAGCCTGGCAGACCCAGCGGGTTGACCTGCTGTTGCGCGACGTCAGCCGGCAATTGCGCGTTGAGGTTAATCTGCGTCGAGTAAACCGGTGCGCCGCCGCCCACGGTCGCACCGCTGCCAACGTAGGTGTAGCCACCGCGTACCACGCTGTTGTCGATACCGGCCTGGGCCTTCACATCCACCGCCCCGCCGGCCTGGATCACCGCGCCATAGCGTTGGTCAGGTGTGCTCAATTCAGTGGTTTTGCGCAGCCCGGTCTGTTCGCTTTCCATCTGGCCGATAAACGACGCCATGGCCGCTTCCAGGCCGCCAAGGTTCTTCGGATCGTACTTGGCGCCGCCTTCCGAATATTGCTGGGTGAAGGCCGCCGCCGCACGGTACCAACCGTCCGGGTTACGTTCACGCTCGGAAGTGAAGATGCGCTGGTATTCGGTGTCATGGGTCACGACGCCGACGTTGGTCAGTTGGTTGACCGTGGCCGTCAGGTTGCCCCCCGCCGCGATGCTACTGCTGCTGTTGAGCAGTTCGCCGCCGGTGAGCAGCAGGTTGCCGCCCGAGGTGATGGCGGACCCCGCCGTCGCATCGCTGACGATGAAATGATCGCGCTGGGTGATCAGGAAGGGACGGTTCTGCTTGCCGCCGTCGCAGTCGCCACCGGTCACGCCTTCGATGCAGGGCGTGGGGGTGATCGACGCACTGTAGATGCCGGACTCGGTGGTGAGCACAGTGCGGATGTTCTGGATCGAGCCGGCAGCCAACGTCAGGCCTCCATCGGCCTGAATCGTCGAGGAGCTGTTGATGATGCTGCTGGCCAGCCCGCCTTGACCATCGCGGTCAATGCGCAGGTTGCCCATGGCATAGATATCGGCGGCAAGGTTTTTCAGGCGGTCGACGCGCAAGCCCATGTCGCCGCCGCTGAAGATCAAGCCATGGTCATTGAGCAGGCTGCCAACGTTCAGGTCGAGCGTGCCCTGGCTGGCCACGGTGCCGGCCAGGGTCCAGTCCTGGCCGTTGCCGACCAAGGCGCGGGTGCCGAGCAATTTGCCGGTGGCGGTCTGCTGCAGGTTGCCGACGTTGACGGTCAACTGCCCGGCCTGGATCGCGGTGCTGTTGGTCCAGCTGGCTTTGTCGAGGGTCAGCTCACCCTGGGTCACCAGGCTGCCGCCGACGTCGTCAAGGCTGATGCCACTGAGGTCCAGCGTGCCCTTGCCCACGTGCAACACACTGCCGCCGACGTTGTTGAACATGCCCGCGGCGAGGCTCAGTTCATCGTTCGCGGTTTCCAGTTTGCCGCTGTTGGCCAGCAGGCCGCCGATGGCGTAGCGGGTCTTGCCCGTGGCGCCCAGTGCGCGCATCTGGCCGCTGTTGTTGAGGCTGGCGGTGTCAACGTCGAGGGTCGTGGCGCTCTCGATCAAGCCACGGTTGGTCAGGGCGCCGCGCAGGCTGACGTCGATCTGATGGCCGGCGATCTCTCCGCCGTTATCGACATTCATGCCGCCCAGGCGCACGCGGTCGCGGGCAAACAGATAGCCGCCGCCGTTGTTGAACGCGGTGGCATCAACGACAGCATCCCCGGCTTTGGCCGTGATCTGCCCGCCGTCGTTTTCCAACGTGCCGACGGTCAGGTTGAGGCCGGCCTTTTCACTGTGAATCAAGCCATTGGTACCGTTCTGCAACAGGCCGCCCACCGTCAGGGCCAGGCCATCGTTGGCGGCCAGGGTGCCGGTGTTGCGGTTGTCGACGCTGTTGGCGAACAGGGTCAGCAGGCCCTGGCTGGTGAGCTTGCCGCCCTGATTGTCGATGTGGTCGGCACGCTTGATCAGCAACGCACCGGCACTGGCCAGCTTGGCGTTCTGGTTGACCAGGTTGCCGAGCAGATCCAGGGTGATGGTGCTGGCGCCGGTGAGGCTGCCGGCGCTGTTGTCCAGGGTATTGCCGTGCAGTTCGAAGGCCCCGGTGCTGTCGATGGAGCCGCCCTGGGTGTTATCCAGCACACCGCTGACGGTAAGTGTTTGCGCACCGTCGCTGGAAATCACGCCTTCGTGGCTGTTGTTCAGTTGGGCACTGGTGACGTTCAGGGTGTTGTCACTGAGCAGTCGGCCCTTGTTCTGGTTGTCGACCGTGTCGGCGGTGACCTTCAAGGCCTGCTTGGCACTCAAGGTCCCGCCCTGGTTCGTCAGGGTTTGCGCGGCGTTGGCGGTGAGGTTGCGGTTGGCGATCACCGTGCCGGTGTTGTTGATGTGCTGGCTGTCGAGCTTCACATCGCCACCGCTGTTGCGGGTGTTATCGGCGTTGACCCCGGCCTCGATGATGCCGTCGTTGGTCAATTGGCCGTTGCTGGCCAGGGTGATGCTGTCGCGCGCGGCGAGGGTCTTGCGGTTTTTCAGCTCGCCCTTGGTCTGCACCTTGAGCGTGGTGCCGGCGTAGACCGGCCCTTGGGCGTCGAGGCTGACCGCCTTGATGTCCACCGCACCGCTGGACGCGGCCTGGGCCATGCTCAGGTGGCCGTTGGCGTCGAGCTGGATGTCGCCGCCACTGGCGGCAAGCGTGCCGTCGAGTTTCACACCCACCCCGGCTTCGGTGCCCACCAGCTTGATCGCGCCTGCGTACATGCCGCCCAGGGCCGAGGAGTCGATGGCCAGTTCCGGCTTGGCGCTGCCGTCATCGGCGCGGGTGGTGGTTTTCAGGCTCTGCGCATCGACGTCATTGCGCCCGGCGATCACCGTGAGCTGGCGTGCGTTGATCTGCGCATTGATCTTGGCCGAACGGGTGATGACCTCGAAACGGTCGACGTTGCTCGCGTTCAAGCCCTTGCCGTCGATGGTCACGGCGCCACCGTCCACCTGGTAGTGGTCCAGGCGGCCGGCCTTGTCGATGATCGGCTTGCCAGTCGTCAGAGTAACGTTGGGGGTGTTGATGAAGCCGCAGCCGTTGCACGTGATGCCGTAGGGATTGGCGACGATGACCTTGGCCGACTGGCCCGCCACTTCGGTGTAGCCGCGTAGTTGGCTGGGGCTGCCGCCGTTGACTTCATTGAGGATGACGTTCGCGGCGCCGCCCTTGAGGTTCGGGTTGCCAACGATGATCCCGCCCAGCTGCGTGCTTTGCACCATGCCGGTGGCGTTGTTGAGGATCACGCCGTTGGGGCCGACGTTGTAGTCCTTGAACTGGTTGTGGGACAAGCCACTGCCATTGGGCGTGGCGATGTTCACCACCGGCACGCCGTTGCCCGCCTGGCCCACGGTGGTGCCGGGGCCGCTGACCACGATGCCGTCGGCCTGGGCCAGCAGTGGCTGCCAGAACAGCGCATTGGCCAGGACCAGGGCCAGGCCGCGTTGAAACAGGCTTTTCAGGGCAGAAGCGGGGCGAACATCCATATTCTTAACTCTCATGCAGCGGGCGTTGAATTACAGGAAGACATCCAGACGCAAATAGATCGGCGCTTCGCGCTCGGTCATCACGCTAGGTCGCTCCAGGGAATGGGCAAACGTCACGCTGGTGCTGACGTATTTGCCCCGCGCAAACAACTCCACGGAGTTGCTCGACACCCGGCCATGCTGGGTGTCGTTGTAACGGTCATTGCGGATCACGCCCTGGTCGTAGCCGACGCCAGCGCCGTATTCCAGGAAGGCCGGGCGCAGCCAGGCGACGTTCACCGGGCGGGTCCAGCGCAGGTCGTTACGCCAGTAGCCGCCGCTGTCGCCGGTCAGTTGCTGGTCCTTGAACCCGCGCACCGAATACGAACCGCCGAGGCTCATGCGCTGCGGTGCGTAAAGCACGTCTTCACTGCGCTGCCCGGTGGCCAGGCTGGTGAAGCTGAACGACTCGCCCCACAAGGTGAACGGCTGCAGGTAACTGGCGGTGGCGGTGTATTTGCGGTAGTTCGAGGTGGGCGTGAGGTTGCCGAAACCATCGCGAAACTGCGTATTGCTCTGGGCGTCGAAGGCACCGATGCCGTTCTGCATGCCCACGTCCAGGTTGACGAACGCGCTGGCGATGCGGCGCCCGTGGCTGATGCCCACCTGGAACTCGCTGAGGCGGTTGCTGCTCACGTCCAGGCGCGTGTCATTGATGTAGTTGTTGGTGCGCAGATGGGTCAGGCCGACGTTGACCGAGGTCTTGCTCACGTCGTCACGGTGCACCACGCGTTCGGCGCGCAATTGGTGGTTCTGGCTTTCGCCCCATTGCTTGTACTTGAAGTCGTCGACTGCACCCGGCGTGCGGTATTCGCTCTCGCTGTAGGCGTAGCTGAAGTTCCACCAGCCCCAGGGCAGGTTGTAGTAGAACATGCTGTTCTTCGAGGTTTTCTGGTGGTCGCTGATGGCATCATGGCCGCCACGCAGCACCAACTGGTCCGCCAGGCCCAGCGGGCTGTCCCACTCCAGGCCCGCGCCCCATTGCTGTTCACCGGTGCTGCGCTGGCCATCGTTGTTGCGCGACAAGCTGGCGCGCCAGGGCTTTTGCGGCACGTTCTTGACCCGCACTTCGCTGCCGCCGATTTCGCTGCCAGGGGTCAGTTCCATCTGCGCCTGCTTGGAGGGCAAACGGCTGAGCTGGTCCACCAGTTGCTCGACCTCACGCAGGTTGAGCGCTTCGCCGACCTTGCCGGGAAAGGCCATGGCCAACTCACGGTCGGTCACGTTGCTGCCCTGGGCGCCCTTGATGCCTTCGAGCTTGCCCTCCACCACCAGCACACGCAAGTGGCCGGTGGAAAGGTCCTGCTGGGGCAAATAGGCGCGGCTGGTGACGCGGCCCTTGGCGATGTAGTAATCGGTGACGACCTTGAGCAATTCATTGAGCTGCGAAACGCCCAGGCATTGGCCGATGTAGGGTTTGACCAGGCTCGCTTTAACCGAGGCCGACAGGCTCTCGGCACCTTGCAGCTCGATGTCTTTGATGGGGAAGCAGCGGGTGTCGGCAGGCAGCGCCGGGGCTTGGGAACGAGTGTCCTTGCCAGGCAGGTCCTGCAGCTCTTCCAGGCGCCGGCGCTGTTCTTCGAGCAGGCGGTTCTGCCGCTCACGAATCAGGTCTTGATCACCCGGGGTAGGCGCAGCCGTGGCGCTGTTCACACTCATGTAAGCGAGCAGGAAAGTGCACAGAAGATACCGAGTCCGTGGCAGTAACAGAGACATGTTCGATCCGTCGAAAATCAAGGGCCGGCAAACCAACATCGAACTTCAACGAATCCAAGAAAACGGATTAGTTGGACATTCGTACTAATTAAACCTGCAAGCTATTGATAAATAACAAATAAAATTTATCAAAAAGACAGAGCGCCTGTAACTGGAGTTTTAATTCCGACAAGCGGCGACTGTTTTGATAGCGATACGGAAAACAACCTGTTAATGGCCATTAGTTGGCCATCAAGTTGTCGCCGAGATAAGTTAGTACCGAGAAAGTGCGAAAAGTTCGCGAGGGTTTTGTGAATTGGATCCCATTTATCGGAATTCCAAAATCTGATCGGGAATAGGCAGGAAACGCGTGTGGCGAGCGGGATTGCCCCGTTCGCCACAACCACTTGCGTGGGTTCAGCCGATGTCTTTGTCTTTCTGCTGGCCCGGCACCAGGGTCAGCCCGGGCCGCTCCACATCACGCGACACATGGGATTTCACTTCCTCCACACCGCCGTCTTCGTCGTTGTGGATCACCAGCACACCCGGCCTGCGCAGTTGTTCGAGGTCGCCCTCGCCCAACTTGAAGCTCTCGCTCAGGGTCTTGTCGGTGAGTGCATTGGCTTCGGCGCGACGCTGGGCGAACTTGCGGCCACGGCGCTGTTGGTAGCGTGCCCAGGTGATGAGGATCAGTGCGTTAAGCAAGGCGATCCACAGGTACACCTGCAGGGTATTGAGCGCCGCAAAGATCGGCGCTTCGATACGCGGGCCACCGTGGGTTTCCAGCATCGCGTTAATCCCGCGCGCCAGCAGCCAGATCAAACCGGCCCAGGCGAGCAGGGTCAACACCACGTCGACCAGCCACATCAATCGATTCTGGCGAGTTCTGACCAGTTTCATGATCAGGCCTCCTCTTCAGCAGGTTTAATACCGCGATCCGGGCTGACCCAGCGTGCGCGCTTCTGGTGCTGGTTGAACAGCACCTTGGGAAAACTGACCAGGGTGGTGAACAAGCTGACCAGCCAGAACACCATCGGGTACCACACGGTCCAGAACAGGGTTTTCCACAGGTCCTTTTCGTAGCGACGGTCAATCATGATGCTCACCGCAAACTGCACCAGGCACACCATGGCCAGTACCAGGCCGGTGAAGGCCGGAGGCACCAGGGAGTCCACGGCGATGGCCGGTGGCAGCACCACGAATTTGCCCACCGCCCAGAAGATCACCGACAGCAGGAAAGTAAACGCCCAGCCGGTGGACAGGCAGTATTCGAACAGCAGCGGCCACAGGTAACGGTGACGCCATTGCCAGATACCGCGGATGTTCTTGAACAGCACTTCGGCGCCGCCCTGGGCCCAACGCAGGCGCTGTTTCCACAGGCCGCCGACGGTCTCGGGCATCAGGATCCAGCACAAGGCGCGCGGCTCATAGAAGATCGCCCAGTGATCGAGCTGCAGCTTCCAACTGACATCGATGTCCTCGGTGATCATGTCGGTGCTCCAGTAGTCGATGCGGTCCAGCGCCTTCTTGCGAAACGCCACCACCACACCCGACACCGTGAAGATCCGGCCGAACACCCGCTGGGTACGCTTGATCAAACCAATGATCGAGGAGAACTCACCCACCTGCACCCGGCCGATCAAGGTCGAACGTGTGCGGATCCGTGGGTTGCCGGTCACGGCACCCAGCCGTGGGTTGTCGAGCATCGGCGCCACCATGTAGGCCGCCGCGTTTTTATCCAGCAACGCATCGCCGTCGATGCACACAAGGTACTCGCTGCGCGCCGCCACGGCGCCCATGCGCAGGGCCACGGCCTTGCCCTGGTTCTGCGCCAGGTGCAGCACCCGCAGGCGCGGGTGCTGCAGCGCGAGGGCATCGAGCACGGCGGCGGTGTTGTCCTTGGAGCCGTCGTTGACCGCGATCACCTCGATATTCGGGTAGAGCTGGTCCAGCGCGGCATGAATGGTCTCCGCCGCGTTTTCGCCCTCGTTGTAGCAAGGGATGATGATCGAGATCAGCGGGTCGCCAGCCAGGGTCGGCGCCGGGGTGTCCTCTTTCCACGGCCAGTGGCGCTCCCAATGCAGCCAGAAGTACAGGCCGCCGGCGATCCACAGCGCTGACATGAACAACGGGTAGAAGAACACGAAGTCCATCAGGAACTGCCCGGTGACCAGGAAAATCAGGCCCAGGGGCACGCCCAACACCAGCGCCAACACGAATAAAGCCAGGATTCTGTCGAACATGGTCAAGGGTTCCATTGGTTGGAAAGGGCCGGACGTACTGTCTTCAAGTCCGGGGAATTTTCCAGGAAGTTATCCGGGTAGTAGCCAAAGCTCCTGACCCCCTGGCGTTTAAGCACCCCCATCCACTCCGCCATCTGCGCAGCGTCGATGTCTGGCGCTTCCTTGGTCCGCCAGTCTTTGGCCTGCAGTTCGAAGACCGTGCGCTCCAGCGCACCGGGCCGCTGCTTGACCGTCGCCACCAGTTGTTCCAGCCAGGCGTTGGACGTCTTGTACTCCTGGCCTTCCATCAGCGGCATGGCCATGGGCGCGGTCCAGTCGTAGGTCTGGAGGAAATCATCCAGGTTCTGCGCGAACCAGGTTTCGCTGCCGGGGTTGAGCATCGGCTCGGCGAAGATGTTGCGCGCGGTCTGCACCTGCGGCCCGCCGATAGCGCGCACCTTGGCGGTCAGCTCATTGGTGAAGTCGATCAGGTAGCGGCTCTTGAAGCGCGTCCAGCGCTGCATCACCGCCGGGTCGGCACGCAGGGCCTCGATGGTGTTCGGCAGGCCGTTGGCGGCGTACGCCTTGAGCGCAGCGGGGCTGGCATCTTCGAAGTCATTGAACACCGCATCGTCGTGGTACAGCACACCGTCGATGGCGTTGTTGCGGGCCAGGTCTTCATAGATTTCACCGATGATCTTGCGCACCTGCGGGTCAAACGGTGACAGGCGTTTGTATTGGTCCGGGTCCAGGCCGACCTTGCCGGTTTGCGGGTCCCAGCGCGTCACGCGTGGCAGCTTGGGGTCGAGGGCGAAACTGAGCACCGGCATCCAGGCATAGACCGCAGCATGGGCACGGGTGTGCAATTGCCAGGAGACGCGGTTGAACAAGTCAGCGCGAACCGGCAGGTGGCGGTTGGGGAAGTACAACTCGTGTACCAGGCCATCACCCTTGGGGTCGGCAAAGGCTTGCAGGAACACAGTGCCCGCGCCCATGTCCACCACACGCTGTACCAGCACGTCCAGGTTGCGCGCCTGCTGGGCCGGGTCAGGGTCGTAGACGTTGTCCAGGTCCACATGCAGCACGCGCAGCGGTGCCTTGGCCTGCACCGCCACCATGCTGTTGGCGAAATGCTCGCCATCCGGGTCGGAGGCCACCAGGAAGCGCGGGCTGTTCATCAAGTCATTGGAGCTGTCGAGGCCGTCTTCCAGGGTCAGGGCCATCTGATAGCCCTGCTCGCCCACGATGGCCAGTGACGTGCCTTTGGCGGCGCCGTAAGGCCATACCCATACGCGAGGCTTCTTGCCGGTGACTTTCTGGATTTTTTGCGTGATCGCCACTACGTCGGCACGCATCCGCGCGTCGAACTGGGCCTGGCTTTCATAGCGGCCCGTGGCCGGGTCAAACCGCAACGACGTCGCCGCCGGTTCCAGGTTGCCCTGGGGGTTGGCCAGGATGCCGGTGTGACTGGCATCGGTGTGCGCGGCGATTTCCACCAGGCCCGACTGGGACACTTCGCGGATCTGCTGCCAGGTCAGGAACTCGCCACGCGGCCTTGGCTGGCCGGCGAAATCCACCGGCTGGTTCATCGGCGTGTCGATCCAATAACCCACCGGCGCCAGCAAGGCCGGCCAATGGTAAGCCCGCAGGATCGGCATCACCCGCGTGTAGAAGCTGGAATAGCCGTCATCGAAGCTGAGCATGATGGCTTTGGGCGGCAACGCCGGCCCACCGTTGCGGGCAGCCAGGATCTGGTCGACGCTGACCGCCTGGTAGCCGTTTTCGCGCAACCAGGCCAACTGCTCGATCAAACGCTCGGTGCGCACCGCGACCACCGCCTGATCGGGGTCGCGATCCTCGACGTCGTGGTAGGCAATGCCCAGGAAATGGTTTTTCGGCCACGCCAGTTCGTTGGCCGGAGTGGGCCGCTCGGCGGGTGGAGTGAAGGGCGCGGGCTGCTGGGCACAGGCACTGGCCAGCAATACGCCCAGAATCAACAAGCAACGGCTGAGGACGGTCATGGTCAGGCTCTTCTAGAAACGGTAAGTGAGGTCGACGAGCAGGCGCAGATCGCGTTCGCGATCACCGTCGTAAGGTCGGCTGATCAGGCTCAGGTTGGCGCCGGCTTCCAGTACATCGTTCCACCGAAAGCGCTGGCCGTAGCCCACCAGGCCAATGCCACCCGTGGAGTAATCCTGTTGGCTATACGTCCCCGCACCGATCTGGAACTGCTGACTCCACTGGGTCTCGTAACGGTGATAGAGCACATGGTTGACGTTGATCACGGGCAACACGGTGAAGTCCGACTTCGGGTTGAAGTAGACCGTATCTTCCTTGCTGTTGCGGCTGGCCCCGACTTCCAGGCCCAGGTCCACTTGCAGCTTCGGCGAGCTGTAGAGGCCCTCGCGGCCACTGAGCAGGGCTTCGAAGCGGTCGTTGCCGTCACTGAAATGGGAAGGGCTGAGGGTCAGTTTCCACTCGCGGCTTTCGTTGGCGCGCCAGCGAATAAAACCGCTGCCGCCATTGGCCGTGACGCCGTCATTCAGCGCCCGCAGCGGTGTGGTGGACAGCAGGTAGCCGAGGCTGCCGCCGTATTGCCAGTTGTCGTTGATGTCGCGGGCAATCGACACCGCGGCGCCTTGTTTGGAGCCATCGCCATAGGAATGGTTGGAGACCTCGGCTTCAATCGTCATGTCGCGGGTGCGCCGCTCCACGCCTACCGTCTGCCAACGATGCTGGCCGGTGCCTTCTTCGAAATCGGCACGGGCATAGCCGGCACCGGCGAACAGGCGCCAGTCTTCGTCGATGGGCGGCGTATAGAGCCGGCTTTCAATGCCCCAGTCGCGGCTGCCCGAGACGGCGCCCGCGTCACCGTTGTTGCCACCACCGAAGCTTTTTCCGGTGTAGGCCTCGACGCGCAGCTCAGCCATATCGTGTACGTCGCGCAAACGGCTGAGGCGCTGTACCTGGCGGTTGTCCGGGTTGCGGGCGAGCACGTCATCGGTGAGCAGGTCGAGCTGGCGCCACTCCTGCAGGTCCATGGCGGTATAGGCCTGGTTCACTTCCAGGCCGATATCGCGCGGGGCCTGGGCTTCGGTTTCCTTGAGCACGCCTTCGGCGCGCCGTGGCCAATCCCGGGCGCGGTACATGTCGGCCTGGGCCAGGCGCAGGCCGACGTTACCCGGGGCCTTTTGCACCAGCGCTTCAAGCCCCGCTTCACTGGCGGGCAGGTCGGCGCCGTAGGTGCCAGCCTGAGCGGCCAGTTGTTGAGCGTCCATCCAGTTGTCATTCGGGTTGCCGATAGGCAGGCCCTTGAGTTCGACGCGCGGTTGCTGCTCCTTGGCCAGCTTGTTGGCCACTTCACGGGCCTGCTCCACCTTGTCGCTCTCCAGCAAGGCATAGAACAACGCCGTGCTGTCGTCGACACGGTAACTGGCGTCGGCATCCGGGGCGGTCAGCACCTGGCGGTACAGCGGTTCGGCTTTTTCCGGCTGGCGCTGGTCCAGGTAGGACGCCGCCACCCAGCGCAACGCGTACGTGGGCAGTTGCACCCCTTCGCCATTGAGGGTCTGGTACTCGCGAATCACCTCTGCCGTGCGTGCGCGCGCCTTGAGCGCACCCAAGCGGTCGATGCGCCAGCGCACCACGTCGTCATGGGCGCTGGCATCCGGGGTCCAGCGGGCGAGCAGCTTGTCGTAGTCTTGCAGGGCGCGGTCGGCGATCACATAGCGCTCCTGCTCGGTGCGCGTGGCGAACTCGGCCATGCGCACACGCTCGGCTGCCAGGTCGCCTTCCAGGCGGCGCTGGGTGACCTCATCCAGCAGGCCCGGGCGCTTGGCCGACAGACGCAGTGCCGGTTCCGGCAGGCGGGCCTTTTGCAGCGCGACAATGTATTCACGGGCCACTTCGGGTTTGTCACCGGCACGGATAAACGCTTGGTCGAATTCGAACAGCGCGTCGTAGTTCAAGCCGGCGCGGGTCAGCGCGTAGCCCAGCGCCATGCGCCGGTTGGGATCGTTCGGGTTGGCCGCCACCAGCGCGCGAGTGCGCTGCACGGCCTCAGTGGCCTGGCCACCGTCAGCCTGCGTCAGCGCCAGGCCTAGTTGCAGGTCGACATTGTTCGGTTCACGCAACAGTGCCTGGTTGTAGACCGCCGTCGCCTGGGCCCACTGCTTCTGGTTGCGATAGGTGCGCGCAACCGTGGCGAGCGCCTGGGTGCTCAGGTTGCGATTCTTGCCCTGGGCCTCGTACACCTTCAGCACTTCGGCGTCCTGCCCGGCCCAGCCGGCAATCACCAGGTGATCGCTGATCTGCCCCGGCGTCTGGCGCTCGGCAGACAATTGGCGCAATTGGGTCAGGGCGGGGGTGAAATTGCCGTTGCGCGCCTGAATGATCAGCGCGTCATAGGCCGGATCGGCCAAAGCGAAAGCAGGCATCAGCAGTTGGCTGCATAAGGCTGCCCCGATGAGCAGTCGCAACCGGCCTGAAGCACTGAGTGGTAGGTTTCGCAGCATATCGTGAGCTTCCTTACACACGGAAAGCTGTAACGATAGGTGGTCCTGAGCAATTTGCATCAGGGTGTCGGCGTCTAGTGACCCGACCTAGCTTTCCTGTAGGAACTATCCATTAGGAATGTAGGGAAAAGTCCAATTCAGAACAATTGTTCAGAATTGTCTTTGTTTGGAAAAAACCAGTGTGGGAGCGGAGTTGCCCACGATAACGGGGCGCTGGCCGGCACGAGTGTCGACTGTTTGACCCTTATCGCGAGCACGCCCGCTCCCACACTATTTATTTCTGCTTGATGTAGAAATGTTTACTGCGCACCGCCGACCGCACCGACCTTGGCCATCACAAAACTCAAGAACTGCTCGACGGTCATCTTCTGGCCGTTGAAGGTCACTTCATTGTTGGCGTAGTGCAGCTTGGACACCACATCGGTGCCGACCAGGGTTGCCAGTTGAGTACCCACCGCCACACCGCTGACCATTTCGGCCGCCATCTGGGATTGCTGCTCGATGGCTTTCGGATCGGTCACACCACCGGCCTGCGCCTGCAGGGCGGAAACGTCGGCGATCATTGGCTTGGACAGGGTCAGGTTGGCATCCAGCAACGCCACCATCTGCTTGCCCAGCTCAACCGGTGGCAGCTCCATGGACGTTGGTTTGGTCAGGTCGACCAGCAGGTTGAACTTGCTTTCACCATGGGTGGTTTTCAGCGACAGGTTTTCCACCGCCAGCTGCGGCTTGGCTGCCAGCACCTGGTTGACGTTGGCTTCGGCCAAGGTCTGTTCGGCTTCAGTCAGTTGCAGCTCAGGCACTGGCTCACCGGCTGCGGCGGCGGCTTGCACCGGCTGCATCTTTTCCTGGTAAAGCTTGGTCAGCACCAGCATGCCCGGGATGTCGACGTTCTTCATGCTCAGGGCCATGGCGGCCGAGCCAACAGGTTTGCCCTGATAACCGATCTCGTCGATCTTGTAGTCGACGCGGCCGGCCAGGTTGTTGTCCTTTGTTTCGCTGGAGTCTTTCTGCTCGAAGCCCTTGAGCGTCAGCACGGCTTTCTGCGGACCGAAGGTGACCTTGGTGTCGGTCAGCTCCACAGTGTTCTGCCCGGTGTAGAAGCCGAAGGTGGATTTCTCCAGATTGCTGGCCACGGTCAAACCCGCCAGTTCGGCTTCAAGCGGTTCGCCGTTGGCGTCGACCACGGCCACCTTGAGGCTGTTCATGTAGCCGCTGGCCTTGACCTTCTGGCCTTCGGCGGTGCTGTCGAAGTCCATGTTGGCGCCAGAGAAGCTCACCGAAGACTTATCGTCCTTGAGCTCCAGGGGCAGCAGTTCGACGTTGCCGGTGACCGAGCGGTTGTAGCCGATGCTGGCAACACCCTTGAGCGGTGACACGTCTTTGCTGGCGGCAAACCATTTCTCGGTGGTGGCGTTCTTTTCCAGTTCGTAGTGACTGGTGGCCATGACCGGCAACCACTTCAAGGTCACCAGACGCGAGAACGGCAGCGGGCCGTGTTCGATGTGATCGACGAACAGCAGCTCAGGGTTCGGGTTGTCTTCACCGAATACCGAACCTTGCCCCTTCAGGCGGTAGTGGGCGGTGCTGCTGAATACGCCACGGTCCAGGGAGACCAGCTCAAGGGTCGCCGTGCCGTCGACGCCGGCCAGGGAGGTCTGGATCTCCTTGTTGGCGTTCTGGATCGCGGTTTGCAGCACGGGCTCCAGTTGCTTGCCGGTGTACCAGGCACCGCCTGCACTGACGGCGCCCACGGCGACAACAAAACCCAAGAAAACAACGGCTGGCTTATTCATGAAGTGACCTGATCAAATCCTGTGAGAAGTGGGCTGTCTTCCTTGAACCCCGAGGGGGTTGGCTCAAGCCCGCCGAAAACGGGGGAAGATTAGCACTGGCGGCCGCGCACGGCCCAGTTTTCTCAGAGCGATCAAGTCGGTACTTGGTTCAGGAATACTCCATATCGATTTCATCGAGCTGGTGGTCAAAGCTCTTCAGGCGGGCGGTCCAGGTGTACACCAGCACCTCAAACTCGCGGTGAATCACCGCATTGCCCGGGGTGTCAGCCTTGGGATCGCAGAAATCCAGTTGGTAACGTTCGCGCGCCATCTGGTTGGCCACATCGGACAATTCCCGCGCATTGTTCAGCCAATGCCGGCCATCGGCGACCTGCTGGTCGAGCAGCACACACTGTTTTTTCAGGGCTTCGAGGCTTTTTTCCAGGGGCGTACCGGTGAGTTCGCCCATGACTTCCTGGAAGGTGCGCCCGGGTTGCCAATAGCTGCCCCAGAAATAGCGGTCGAACACGGTTTCGACCCGGCGCAGGGCGACTTTGGTGTCCCAGATCGCCACGCGGGTCTTGCCTTGCTCAAGCAGCCGCTTTTTCACGCGTTGATTCTGGTACGACGCCCACGCCACCACGCCGATGGACAAGGTGCCGATCACCGCGCAGGCGCTGTCGAGAAACACCATGGCCTTGTCGATTTGATGGGCCAGCATGACGCCGTAGAAATAGGCAGCCGAGAGCAACACCAGTGCGAAGAACACGCACCAGAAAGCGGGAGCATAAGGGTTTTTCATTATTGGAATCCCCATGAGCAAACGCGAGCAGTGTCAGGTGAGGCGTCACGGCGCCTCACCTGACAAAGCATAGCGTTTCGTTCAGGGTTTGCCGGGCTGTGACGCTTGCGTTCGTCCGCTTTCCCAACCGCCGCCGAGGGCCAGGAACAGATCGATCTGGCTCATGGCAACCTGGGTGTTGGCCGCCGCGAGCTGCGCCCGTACATCGGTGTAGGTGCGGGTGGCTTGCAGGTCGGCCAGGAACGACGCGCGCCCGGCCTGGAAGAAGCGGTGCGTCTGCTCCGACGCTTCCTTGGCCGACTCGCCGGCATCGGCCAGGGCGTCACGGCGTTGCAACTGAGCGGTGTACTGCGCCAGGCCTGTCTGGGTTTCGCGGATGGCGTTGAGCACCACGCCGTCAAAGTGCGCCAGGGCGCCCTGGGTGGCGGCTTCGGCCTCATGAATACGCGCCCGCGCGCCGTTGGTCGGCACCGACCAGCTGATCAGTGGACCGAAGCCCCAACGGTTGGTGGGCGCAGTGCCCAGGTCATCGAGGATACCGACCGTGCCGACGGTAGCGCCGATGCTGATGTCCGGGTACAGCGCCCCTGTGGCCACACCAATTCGGGCGGTGGCGGCCGCCAACTGGCGCTCGGCCTGGCGTACGTCAGGACGGCGCTTGAGCAGCGCGGCGCCATCGCCCACGGGCAGCAACTGGGCGATGTGCGGCAGCTCGGCGCACGTGCCGGTGCCCGCCGGCAGTTGGTCCACCGGCTTGGCCAGCAGCATCGACAGGCGGAACAGCCCGGCCTGGCGCGCCGCTGCGTAGCGCGGCATATCGGCGCGCAAGGATTTGTATTGGGTCTGCGAGCGGGTCACCTGGGTTTCATCGCCGCGCCCGGCGTCACGCAGGCGCTGGGTCAGCTTGGTGCTCTGGGCTTGCAGGTCGAGGGATTCGTTGGCAATCGCCAGCTCTTCGTTCGCCGCGCATACCTGGGTGTAGGAGCGCACCACATCCGCCACCAGCGTGATGCGTGCGATATCGGCAGCGGCCTGGGCGGCGTCGGCACTGGCCTGGGCGCTTTCGATGCCGCGCTGCAAGGTGCCGAACAGGTCGAACTGGTACGAGGTGGTGATGCCTGCGCTACCAATGTTGGCGACCGGAACTTTTTCCGTCAGCAAAAACGCTTCGCCGGATTCCTGCAGGCGCTGTACTTCAGCCTTCGCACCGGCGTTCCAGCCCCCGGCGGACTCAGCCTGTTGCACCTGGTAGCGCGAGCGTTGCAGGTTGGCGGCCGCCACGCGCAGGTCAGTGTTGGACGCCATGGCCTGGCGCACCAGCTCATCCAGGCGCGGGTCGTGGTAGAGCTTCCACCAGTCGGCCGGCACCGGCGCCGACACCACGTTGTGCCCCTCACCCGCGATCTGCCCTTGCAGGTCGCCTCGGTTGACGGCGGCGTTGTCCGGCAGCTTGTAATCCGGCCCCACCATTTGGCAGGCCGACAGCAACAACCCTAAGGCAGCGGTTGCCAGGAGCTGCTTCATGGCTTGTCTCCGTCTTTGGCCGTGTCGGCGATGATCGACACCGTCGCCGTGCGCCCGGCGATCATGCGAAAGTCCGCTGGCACGTCGTCAAAGGCAATGCGCACCGGAATCCGCTGGGCCAGGCGCACCCAGCTGAACGCCGGGTTGACGTTGGGCAGCAGGTTGGAGCCGCTGGTGCGGTCGCGGTCTTCGATGCCGGCGACGATGCTCTGTACGTGGCCGCGCAGGCGGGCGTTGTCGCCGATCACGCGGATATCCACGCCCATGCCGACGTGGATGCCGTCGAGCTTGGTCTCTTCGAAATAGCCGTCGATGTGGAAAGAGTTACTGTCCACCACCGACAGCACCGGGCGCCCAGCTGTAACGAACTCCTGAGTACGCGGTGCGCGGTCGTTGACGTAGCCGTCCACCGGGCTGCGGATCACCGAGCGGTCGAGGTTGAGCTGGGCGGCGTCCACCGTCACTTGCGCTTCGGCCAGCGCCGATTGGGCACGCGCCACGCGGGACTGGCTTTCTTCCAGTTGCTCGCTCGGCACCAGGTTGCCCAGGCCACGGTTACGCTTGTACTCGCGCTGGGCCTGGGCCAGGGTTTCCTGGCGGTCGGCCACGGCGGCCTGGGCTTGGCGCAGGGCCAGCTTGAAGCGGTCCTGGTCCACGGCAAACAGCACCTGGCCCTTGGTCACCAGTTGGTTGTCGCGCACTTCCACTTGCTGGATCAACCCGGACACGTCCGGGGCGATCTGCACGATGTCGGCACGGATGTGCCCGTCACGGGTCCAGGGCGCAAACATGTAGTACATGACCATGCGCCATACGACGACGACCGCGAAGGTCACGATCAACAACGTCAGGACTACACGGCCGATGGTCAAAAAAGGTTTTTTCATGTCATCAGGTATCGACTGAGTGAGTCCACGGCGCCCAGCAACAGCGCGTAGAGCCCCACATTGAACAATGCCCGGTGCCAGACCAGGCGATAGAAGTGGACGCGGGTCAACAACCCGTGCACCACCAGGAACAACACATACGTAATGCCCATCAGCACCAGCAGCGTGGGCAAGAAAACCCCGCTGATATCCAGATCACCGATCATAAAGGCGCTCCATCAGGTAGCGGCGCTTCCATCTCGGTGCCGCCAATGAATTCCACCCCCGGCAACAACGCCAGGCGCAGGCCAGCCAGCGCATGCAGCAAGTGCACGCGGGTGTCGTCTTCGTCTTGCAGGCCCTGGCCGTTGAGGGCGCGGCGCGTGCGGTCCAGGGTCATCAGCAGACCGCTGGGCGCAGGCAGGCGTTCACCGGCTTTCAGGCACGCCTTGAAATAGCCGCCCACGCCTTCGACCACTTGGTTGAGCAGCACCCGTGGCACGCCGAGGATGCGCGGCGAATAGGCCAGCAGGTCGAGCAGGTTCAGCGCCACGCGCAGGTCACGCAGGGCGATGCCGGTGTCCTGGTTGGTCAGGGCCAGGCGCGGCAGGTGCTGCATCAGGCGGTCGAGCATCTGCGCGGCCATGTGACGGTGCTCGGCCAGGGTCGCGGGCTCGGTCATGCCGACAATGTCGCGCCAGCTGAAACGGGTCAGGCGCTTGGCCGCCAGCTCGGCGCCGAAGGGCCGTGCGATCAGCGTCCACACAAAGGCGAACAGCAGCCCCACGGGCCCGGCCAGGTTGACGTTGGCGAAGTTGAGGAAGTCCGCGTCATAAGCACCCTGGATACTGATGAACGACGAGGTGTTCACCAGCGTCAGCAGCATGCCCAGGTAGAAACGCGGCTGTACGGTGAGCGTGCCGATGCAAATAAAGGGCACGGCGAATGCCAGCACCAGCATCGGGAAGTCATGCAGATTAGGCAGCACCAAAAACAGGTAGAGGCTGGCGAACAACACCGACATCGCGGTCCAGAAAAAGAACCGGTAGATCTGCGGTGCGGGGTCGTCCATCGACGCAAAGAAGCTGCAGGCCACGGCGGCCAGGATCACCGCGCTGCCGCCGTCGGTCCAGCCCAGCAGGATCCACAGTACCGAGGCCACGATGATCGCGCTGACGGTGGAGAACGCCGAATAGAACATCAGGCCACGGTCGAGGAATGGCGTGAGGCGGCCCAGGCGCCAGTGGCGGTACACGGCGCGCCAGGTGTCTTGGCTTTCGCACTGGATGGCGGCTTGCAGGCTGCGGCAGTCTTGCCACAGGTCGACCCATTCGGCCAGGCGATACAGCGCGTTGGAGAACAGCAGGGTGTGGCGATCGTCCAGCGCTTCACCGGTAGGCTGCTGGGCGTCGATCTGCTCACGCAGGCTGCGCCAGCTGTCCAGCGTGGCGTTTTCGGTGGTGTTTTCCAGCCACTGATTCGCCGCGTCCAGCAACGGCGTGAGGCGGTCGAGAAACGCCGGCGCACGGTGCTCGATGGCGTACAGCGCGTCGTCGAGTTCTTCCACCACCGGCAGCAGATGGATCATGCGCCCGCGCAGTTCCTTGGTATTGCGCACCGTCTGCGGCCGCGCGCCTTCGTGGGGCAGTTGGCCGATCATCAGTTCGAGGGTGTTGAAGGTGGCGACCATGCCGCCGCGCAGGTTGCTGATCTCCTCGGGCTCCACGTTGCGCGTCAGAAAGCGCTGGCTGTAGACCTGCGCGTCGGCAAACCACTTGCTCACCGAGCCATCGAACACCGGCGCCAGGCGCCGCGGCCAGAACATCGCACCCACCACCGCCGCCACGGCAATGCCAAGGAAGATTTCTTCGGTACGCGCTTCGGCCACATCCCACACGGCGAGGGGGTTGTCCACTACCGGCAAGGCGATCAGCGGCAAGGTGTAGCCGGCCAGCATCAGCGCGTAGTTGTTCGCGGTGCGAAGGTGCATGGAGAGGAACAGCAGGATGCCCGTCCACAAGGCAATCACCACCACCAGCACATAGGGCGACTGCACGAACATCGGCACGAAAAATACCGCCGCCGCCGCGCCCATGAACGTGCCGATGGCGCGGTACAAGGCTTTGGAACTGGTAGGCCCGACAAACGGGCTGGAGACGATGTACACCGTGGCCATCGCCCAGTACGGCCGTGGCATCTGCATGAGCATGGCGATGTACAACGCGATCATCGACGCGGCGAACGTGCGCACCCCGTAGAACCAGTCGCGTGCTGGTGGAAAACCGGTAAAGAATCCGTTCAAAGCGAGGCCGCCTCAAAGGCGCGCAGCACCCGCAGCGCAGCCTCCAGATCGGCGGACGCGATGTCGGCCAGGACTTCCTTGCGCAGGCGCACCAGCTGCACCTCCACCGCTTGCACCAGCTCGCGGCCACGCTCGGTGAGGCTCAGGGCCTTGGCGCGGCGGTCGTGGACGTCTTCGGTACGGCACACGTAGCCGCCTGCGCACAACTGGTCGAGCAGGCGCACCAGCGACGGGCTTTCCATCCCCGACGCCTGGGCCACCTTGACCTGATGCACACCGTCGCCCAGACGCCCGATCATCAAGAGCGGCACGGCGCAGGCTTCGGAAATACCGTAGCTCACCAGCGTGGTCTGGCAGATTTTGCGCCAGTTGCGGGCGCCCACCACCATGCTGCTGCTGAGGTTCATCTGGAGTTGTTCGAGGGTCTGGGACACTGGATAGTTCGCATACAGTTAGTTTGCTAACTATCAATATGGTGGATGGATCCAATGTCGTCAAGTTTTGAAACAATTTATGGATGGGCGGCTGGGAATAGAGGTAAGTAAAGCGGGTTTAAGCGTGGGTGCAGAATTTTCTGACACTGCAAAACGCCTGTGGGAGCTGGCTTGCCTGCGATGGCTTGGGTTCAGTCGAAAGAGATGCCGACTGACACTTCGCTATCGCAGGCAAGCCAGCTCCCACATTCGGATCAGTGCAGGTTTCAAGATTGCTGTTCGGCTTGGTCGTGCAGATGGCGCTGGATTTCGTCTACCCTCTCCAAGCGGTCTAGCAGTGCCCGCCCTGCCTCCTCCTCAATAAACTCAAACACCTCCTCCGGCACGCTGTATTGAAACTGCTTGCGCCGATGCCTGGACACCTTGCCGTCGTTATCCAGGCACATCATCACCAGCTTGGACAAATCACTCCCGCGCACGTCATAGCGCTGGTTCACGGCCTTGATCACACGGTCGTAGCGGTCGAGGAACTCGGTCTCTTCGCGCAATTCCACTTCCAGCGCACGCCTGGCCATCTGCAGGGTGAATTCGACGCAGCGGGTGGCGTCCCAGTAGCGGTAGATAGCGGAGTGGCCAATGAACTCGAAAGCCATTTGCTCACCGTCCAGCCAGGTAACATTCCAGAAGTCTCGAGTCGGCTGGGAAAATGCCTTGAGTGTCTCCAAGTAGGCTTGCTCTTCGTGTTTCATCGCAACGGAAACGGGCAGCAACAGGCCGTTTTCCAGTGCACCGAAGTGGCAGAGTGTCTGGTGGATCAGGAATCGCGACAGACGTCCGTTACCGTCCATGAACGGATGCAGGAACACAAAGCCGAAGGCGGTGACGGCCGCAGCCACAAGCGGGTCAACCTCACGCACAGGCTGATTGGCAAAGGCCATCAACTCTTCCATCAGTTCCTGGCACAGCTCAGGTGCTGGTGGTACATAGCTGACGCCCGCCGCGCCGCGCAAACCATTGTGCAGATAGTTTTGTTCGTGGCGGAATGCAACGGCTTTGTCGAAAGGGTTGGAGACAGTGCTGTTTTGCAGCTCTACCAAATAGTCTTCAGTCAGCAGCCGGCCTTCATGGGCTTGGCGTAGCAGTTGGACGAAACGGCGCGACTTTTCTTCGCTGGGTTGTTCTTTTTCGATGGCGAACGAGTCGCGGGTTTCATGGAGATAGGCCCATTGGATGGCGCGGTCCATCATTTCAGATGGAAGGGTAGCCATGAAGGACTTGGCACGGCCCAAGATGTCCAGGTTCAACAAGGCTTCGATTTCAGGCGTGCGTTCAACTGTCGCGCAATAAGCCAAAGAGCCCAGACCATTGAAATCGATACGCCAACGTGAATTACGTGTTGAGGGTCCAGTCACGTAGCGCTGTGGATCAAACAAGGGTGAAACGCGGCTGTTGATTGGCTTGTCGTAGTCCAGCCGTTGAAGCGTCAAGCCTTCCCAGAGGTAGCAGACCTTGCGAATGAACACGCCGTTGGGGGCTTTTTCCAGCTCTTGCAACAGTTGGTCCGGGCTAACCGCTTCTAGCGCCTGAGCCAGGATGCCGAGGTTGATGCCTTCATGTTTGAGTGCGAAAAGAATGTGGTCGAGTATCGCGTCGGCTGAAGGCGCAACGGTATGAGGAACCGCCAGACAGTCACCAATCATCGAGATCCGCGTAACGGGCTTGATCATCGCGGCACGAGCAGGAGCAGTCGCTTTTAACCCGAGCAATTGATGAAGATGGGCGTAACCAACCAGAGACATCGCGCAACCTCAGAAAAAGTTCACTTACGCGATTAAAGCCCAGATTTTTTCAACCAACACCAGATTTTTTCAACTTTCTGCCTATTCGCTAAGTTTTTTGCACCCCTCTTGCGCTGTGCAGCAGAAGATTCAGTTCGTCCACCACCTCGGCCCAATCTGCATCTTCCAGAATTTCATTACGCAAAAACTTCTTCTGGTTCTCCGTCCAGAAAAACGCATCCGCCAGATGCAACTCAGGCTTCAGTGGCGAATGCACTGCCACAAACTTCTCGATACTTACCGGGTCATCCGGCAGACCAAGCTGTTTGAACAGAGACGGCAAGCTGTGCACAGGCGATTCCATGGGAGGCTCCTAGAAAGACGGCTCCCCAGAGTCTAGCCCAGGCGCCAACCAGCCCAGCAACCGCTCGACGCATTGCTGGGCCGAGAGCACGCCGGTGTCCAGTTCCAGCGAGGCATGGGGGGGCGGTTCGTAGGGTGAGCCAATGCCGGTGAAACCGGGTAATTCGCCTTTGCGGGCGCGGGCGTAGTGGCCTTTGGGGTCACGTCCCTCGCACACCGCCAACGAGGCGCTGCACCACACTTCCCGATAATCGGCGCCCAGGCGCTCGGCGAAGACTGCACGCAGTTCCACCAACGGCGCGATCATCGCCAGGATCACGATTTGCCCGTTTTCCACCAGCAACGCCGCGAGTTCGCTGGCGCGGCGGATATTCTCCAGGCGGTCGCTGTCGGCAAAGCCGAGGTCTTTGTTAAGGCCACCACGCAGGGCATCGCCATCGAGCACGATGCTGTGGCGGCCTTGTTCGAACAAGGCCGCTTGCAGCCCCTGGGCCAAGGTGGATTTGCCGGACGCGGGCAACCCGGTGAGCAGGATCGCCACACCGCGATGCCCATTGCGCGCCTCGCGCTGACGGCGGCTGATGCTCGCCGTCGGCGCCACCAGGTTACTGGGCAACGGGACGCGGCGCCGGCGTTGCGATGTTGCCGGCCGCCCACGCCGATTCGCGGCTGGCCAGCGCCGTGGCGATGGTCTGCACGCGGTCCGAGTCCAACTGCTCCGGCAGCGGGTCGAGGCCGGCGCTGGCGAAGATCTGGCCGTAGGCGTTGCGCAGGTCGGCGTAGGCCAGGTCGCGGCGCAGGTCGGCTTGCAGGGTGTTGAGCTCGCCCTGTATCAGGTCCAGTTCGCCTAAACCTGCCGCTTCGTGGCGGTTGCGCAGTTGCGTGAGGATTTGCCCGTCGATATTGGCCAGTTGGTCGTTGGTCTTGAACTGGCGCACCGCGTCCTGGTAGTTGGCGTTGGCCACATAGACCTGCGCCAGCACCGCAATGGACATCGCCTGGCGCCGCGCGGTGGCGACTTCTTCACCGGCCTTGGCGACATCGATGGCCGCCGGTGCGGAGATCACGTTGAACAGGTTCCAGGTGATCTTGGCGCCATAGTCGGCCCAACGGTTGTCGGTCAGGAACGAGTTGCTGTCGTAATGGCCGCCGGCGGAGAACTCAAGGCCCGGCAGCAGGCGCAACATGGCCTTGCGGGTTTCGGCCGCGCTGATGCGGGTCTGGTAGTCCTGCTCGCGCAACTCGGGACGGTTGGCCAGGGCCTCTTGCTCCAGGCTCGCCAGATTGACCTTGAGCTGGGGCACGTCGTAGTCGTCCGGCGTGGCCAGCTTGAGGTCGGTGCCCATTGGCAGGTTGATCAAGGTGGCCAGTTCGGTCTTGGCCAGGGACAACGCACGGCGCTGTTCCTGCAGTTGGCGCGTGGCTTCGATCAGCGAGCGCTGATAACCCAGGGCCTGCACCGGGTCGCCGATGCGCTGTTCGCTCATGCTGCGGCTGTTGGTCTGGGCCTGGTCGACCCGGGCCATGAGGCTGTCGATCTGGGTCAGCAAACGCTCGGCCGCCACAGCACGCCAGTAGGCGGAGCGTACATCCTGCACGATGGTGTTGATCACCTTGCGCCGGCGCTCCTGGATGATCAGGCGCTGGTCGCCTTGCTGCTTGGCGCTGATGTAGCTGACGCCGAAGTCGAGCACGTTCCACACCATGGTCAGGTCGGCCACGCGGCGGTCGCGGTCCTGGGAGGTCGACGGTTCCAGGGATTGGGTGCCGGTGAGCACGCTCTGGCTGCTGGAGGCGTTGGTATTGTTGCGCCCGGCGTAGCCTGCCGACAGCGCCATGCGCGGCAGCATGTCGAAACTGGAGAGGTCGGACTGGCGCTTGGCCAGGGCTTCCTCCATGACTTTCAGGCGGCCTTCGAGGTTGTATTTCACCGCACGGGCCATGGCCTGGTGCAGTGTCAGCGGGCCATTTAGCGGCTCTTGATCCTTGTACATGCCTTGCAGGTCGCTGCGGGCTCGCTGCTCACTGACACTGCGCTCAATCGGCTGGCTGGTGACCGCGCAACCACTGATCGCCAGCACCAGCAAGCTGATGCCGCACACCTTATGACCTGTCTTCATCCTTGTCTTGCCCCTGTTACTGCGCCTTGAGTTAAGTGTGTTCAGGCCTGCATTTCGCTGATGCCGACCTGTTGCAGTGCATGCGCCAGGTCAACCACCTGGCGTTGTTCCGTGTCCTTGATCTGCTGCAATTGCTGGCCAAGGGTTGGCGCGCCAAACACGCCACGCAACCCTTGGGCCGGGTCGCTAACGCCCTTGATCGATTTGCTCTCGAACGCGTTGAAACCGCTGTCGTCAGCGCTGTCGCGGTTGAACAGTGTCGACAGGGTGCTCGCCCCGAAGATCCCGCCGTCCCCGCCACCAAAACCGAGGAAGCCCTTGCCGGCGCCATCCCCGCCACCGTCCGTGTTGAACACTTGCGCGAGGAAGCTAGGGGCCAACTCGCCACGATTGATAAAAATGCTGCCCACGGGGGGTAACCCGCCACCCAGTTCACGCGGCTCGAACAACGGCGGGAAACTGAGGGGTGAACCCAGGTTGCCGGTAGGCTGGCCGTAGATGATCGGCTGCAACGGCGCGTCGGGCGCGCCTTGTGGCGGCGCCGGGTTGGTGGTGCGAAACAACGGGTCGCCCGTCAGCGCAATGGTGTTGATCCCATAGTTGTTGGAGTTGGCATAGCCGCTGCCGGCGTTGCCCGACAAGTCGGTGACCAGGCTGGTGTCGAGGGTGATGAAATTGCTCGGGTCGGTGATGTTCGCCGTCGGCGTCAGGGTGGCCGTCCAGGTCTTGCCGCCATCGCTGCTGGCCAGGTTGGACAACACACCATTGGCCACGCTCAGGTCCGACAAATCAAAGCCGGTGACTTTCTCGCTGAAGGTGAAGGTCACGGTGCTGGTCTGGCCCACGGTCAGGTTCGGGTTGGACACCGTAATGGTCGCAGTGGGGCGGTCGGCGTCCACACCGTAGTTGTTGGATATGGCTATGCTGGCCCCTGCGTTGCCCGCCAAGTCATTCACCTGGCTGGTATCCAGCACGATCAGGTTGGTGGCGTCGGTAACCGCCGCGGTCGGCGTCAGGGTTGCGGTCCAGGTTTTGCCACCGTCGGCGCTCATTAAGTTGGACAACACACCGTTGGCGACACTCAGGTCAGACAGGTCAAAACCGCTCACCACTTCACTGAAAGCGATGGTAACGGTCGTCGTCTGGCCAATGCCAAGTTGGTTGTCGGCCACGGTAATGGTTGCGGTCGGGAGTTGGGTGTCAATGCTGTAGTTATTGGAATCGGTGCCCCCCACGCCCGCGTTGCCCGAGCCATTCGTCACGCCACTGTTATCCAGGGTGATGAGATTGGTGGCGTCGGTGACATTGCTGCCAGGCGTGAAAGTGGCGGTCCAGGTGATGCCGCCATCGCTGCTGCTCACAGCGCTCAACGTGCCATTGGCGATGCTCAAGTCGGCGTTGGTGAAGCCGCTCACCGCTTCGCTGAACGTGATGGTCACCAGCGAGGTTTCCCCGGCCTTGAGCGAGGGGGCGGCGATGACAATGGTCGCGGTCGGCACCTCAGTTTGCACCTGGTAATTTGCCGAACTGGTAGTCCCGGTGCCGGTGTTGCCAGCCAGGTCGGAAATACCGGTGTTGTTCAGCACAATCAGGTTAGTGAGGTCGGTAACCCCGATGTTCGGCGTGAATGTAGCCGTCCAGGTGATGCCGCCATCGCTGCTGCTCACAGCGCTCAACGTGCCATTGGCGATGCTCAGGTCAGCGTTGTCGAAACCGGTCACCGCTTCGCTGAACGTGATGATCACCAGCGACGTTTCACCTGGCCGCAGGCTGGAATCGCTCATGACGATGGTCGCGGTCGGGCGCTGGCTGTCGACGGCATAGTTGTTGGAGTCGGTAGTCCCGCTGCCTGCGTTACCCGCAAGGTCCGCGATGCCGGTGTTGTCCAGCGTGATCAGGTTGGTGGTATCGGTGATACCTGCGGCCGGCGTATAGGTGGCCGTCCAGGTGATCCCGCCATCACTGCTGCTCACAGCACTCAGTGTGCCATTGGCGACCGTCAGGTCGGCATTGGTGAAACCGGTCACGGCCTCGCTGAAGGTAAAGGTCACCAGGCTGGTCTGGCCGACTCCGAGCGCGGTATCGGCGACCACAATGGTGGCGGTCGGGCGCACGGTATCGATTGAATAATTGTTCGAGTCGGTGGTGCCACTGCCAGCGTTTCCGCTCAGGTTCTGCACGCCGCTGTTGTCCAGCGTGATCAGGTTGGTGGCGTCGGTGATGCTGGTGGTCGGCGTAAAGGTCGCCGTCCAGGTGATGCCGCCGTCGCTGCTGCTGATCGCGCTCAACGTGCCGTTGGCAATGGTCAGGTCAGCGTTGGTGAAACCGGTCACCGCCTCGCTGAAGGTGATGGTCACCAGCGAGGTTTCGCCGATTTTCAGCGCATTGTCGGCAATGATGATGGTTGCGGTCGGTGCCACGGTGTCGATGGTGTAGTTGTTGGAGTTGGTCGTGCCGCTGCCGGCGTTGCCCGCAAGATCCGCGATGCCGGTATTGGCCAGCACGATCAGGTTGCTCGCGTCGTTGACACCCACGTTCGGGGTGAAGGTCGCCGTCCAGGTGATGCCACCGTCACTGCTGCTCACCGCCGTCAGCGTACCGTTGGCAATCGTCAGGTCGGCGTTGGTGAAACCGCTCACCGCTTCGCTGAACGTGATGGTCACCAGCGAGGTTTCACCGGCCGTGAGGTTGCTGTCGGCGACCACAATGGTCGCGGTCGGGCGCACGGTATCGATCGCGTAATTATTCGAATCGGTGGTACCGCTGCCGGCGTTGCCGGCCAGGTCGGCAATGCCGGTGTTATCCAGGGTGATCAGGTTGGTGGTGTCAGTGATGCTGGCGCTCGGCGTGAACGTCGCCGTCCAGGTGATGCCGCCATCGCTGCTGCTGACTGCGCTCAACGTGCCGTTGGCGATGGTCAGGTCGGTATTGGTGAAACCGGTCACTGCCTCGCTGAAGGTGATGGTCACCAGCGAGGTTTCACCGATCCGCAGGTTATTGTCGGCCACCACGATGGTTGCGGTCGGGCGCACGGTATCGATGGCGTAGTTGTTGGAGTCGGTGGTGCCACTGCCGGCGTTGCCGTTCAGATCAGCAACACCGGTATTGTTCAGCGTGATCAGGTTGGTCGCGTCGGTGATGCTGGTGGTCGGCGTGAACGTCGCCGTCCAGGTAATGCCGCCGTCGCTGCTGCTCACCGCCGTCAGCGTGCCGTTGGCAATCGTCAGATCGGCGTTGGTGAAGCCGGTGATCGCTTCGCTGAAGGTGATGGTCACCAATGAGGTTTCGCCGATTTTCAGCGCGTTGTCCGCCACCACGATGGTCGCGGTCGGCCGCGCAGTGTCGATCGCGTAATTGTTGGAATTGGTGGTGCCACTGCCGGCGTTGCCGGCCAGATCGACGACCCCGGTGTTGTCCAGGGTCACCAGGTTGGTGGTGTCGGTAATGTTGCTGGTCGGCGTCAGCGTGGCGGTCCAGGTGATGCCGCCGTCGCTGCTGCTCAGGCCGGTCAGGGTGCCGTTGGCCACTGTCATGTCGGCGGTGGTGAAGCCGCTGACCGCTTCGCTGAAGGTGATGGTCACCAGCGACGTTTCACCCGCCGCCAGACTGGTGTCGGCAACCACAATGGACGCGGTCGGCCGCACGGTATCGATCACGTAATTGGCCGAATCAGTCGTGCCGCTGCCGGCGTTGCCGGCCAGGTCAGCGATACCGGTGTTGTCCAAGGAGATCAGGTTGGTGGTGTCAGTGATGCTGGCCGTCGGGGTGAACGTTCCGGTCCAAGTGATGCCGCCGTCGCTGCTGCTCACTGCGCTCAGCGTGCCGTTGGCGATGGTCAGGTCGGCGTTGGTGAAGCCCGTCACCGCCTCGCTGAAGGTAAAGGTCACCAGCGAGGTATCGCCGATCTTCAACGCCGTGTCGGACATCACGACAGTCACGGTCGGCCGTGCGGTATCGATCGCGTAATTGACCGAGCTGGTCGTGCCGACGCCCGCCACGCCGTCGCTGATGGCGGTCACCCCGGTGTTGTCGAGGGTGATCAGGTTGGTGCTGTCGGTAATGTTGTTGGTCGGCGTGAAAGTCGCGGTCCAGGTCAGACCGCCGTCGCTGCTGCTGACCGACGTCAGCGTGCCGTTGGGAATCGTCAGGTCGGCGTTGGTAAACCCGGTGACTGCCCGGCTGAAGGTGATGGTCACCAGCGAGGTTTCGCCGATTTTCAGGGCCGTGTCCGACATCACGATGGTCGCGGTCGGCGGTTCCACATAGGCGGTGTTGAGCGTGCCGCCGTTGTTGTAGATCGCCGCGAAGGCCAGCGGTACAGAGCCCGTCACGCCACCGCCCAGTTCTGCGCCGCCGGAACCGCTGCCAGCCGCGTTGCCGCTGATGGCACTGAAATTGGACGACGTAATCAGCACCGTGCCGCCCTGGTTCCAGATTGCGCCGACACCGCGACCGCCGTCGCCACCGTTCAGGTTATTGCTGCCCTGGCCGCTGCCGCCGCCACCACCGCCGCCCGCGCCGATGTTATTGCTGATGACCGAGGTGCCGATGATTTTCAGGGTGCCGGTGGATGCGTTGTAAATGCCGCCGGCCGCATTGCCGCCGACACCGCCAACCTTGTCCCAACCAGACCCGCCACCGCCGCCGCCGATGGAAATAGTGCCGTTGTTGGCCGTGCCGCCATTGCCGCCGTTGCTGTAATAGGACACACCCACCCCGCCGGCCCCGCCGGTGGTAGAACCGCCGCGCCCGCCCATGTGCGTCGCGTCATAGCCTCCGCCATAGCCTCCCGCGCCACCGCTGCCAGCCTGCCCGCCCAGCGTACCGGTGCCCGGCCCGGCGGTCCCGCCATGGCCACCGCCCTGACCGCCCAGGCCGCCACCACCGCCGCCACCGCCGCCGTAGTTGGCGCCCGTGACACCGCCGCCACCGCCGCCGCCCGCCGCTGCGTTGCCGGTGACTGAAACGTTATTCAAGGTCAGGATACCGGCGTTGAAAATCCCGCCGCCCATGGCGCCGGTTGCCCCGTAGCCGCCATTGCCGCCATTGCCGGAAACCAGACCACGAGTGATGACCAGACCGTCCAGCGTCACCGTACTGCCGGAGGTGATTTCCACCACCCGCGTCTTGTATTGACCATCGAGGGTAACGTCAGCGACGCCGTCGTTATTCAGGTCACCGTCCACGGTGATGTTCTTGTTGATCAGCAATTCAGAGGTGAGCTGCACCGTCATACTGCTGCTGAACGTCACAATATCGCCGTTCTGCGCCGAAGCCAGAGCCGCGCGCAGCGAGCCCACCCCGGTGTTCGCGTTGTTGGTCGCGGTCCACGTGGCCAGCCCCCACTGGTAGTCGTTCATGGCTTTGGTCGACAGCACGTTGGCGCTTTCGATGGTGCCGGCGGCGATCTCCAGGTCCCAGTCACCGCCCACACCGGTGCGGTTGGTCGACGCCGCCACGTCACGGCCGGTCAATTGCGCCAGGGAATCAACGAAATTCTGCCCGCGCTCGCCTTCGGCGGTGTAGCAGCCGTAGATCAGGATGTCGCCGCCGACATTCATGTCCTTGCCGATTTGCCCCAGCACCGCGCTGCGGGCAGCCACGTTATCCGCCGACAAGTACGTGGTGCCGAGCCACAGATCGCCCGCGTTGCCGTGGGCGATGATTTGCACCGAGCTGACGCCCTGATGCGTATCGAGGTAATCGGCGATTTGCTGCAGGCCGTCCTTGCTGCCGTCCAGCTGTACCACCTGGGTTCCGGGCGCCACGCCCTGCAGCAAGCTGGCGGAGTCTTTTACCCGGGCGTCGACAAACACCACGGTTTGCCCCGGCACCGCCACGGGTGCAGCGGCTGGCGCGTCGGCCTGGCCATGGGTGTCCTTGCTTGCGACCGGGTGGTCGCCGGTCGGCGCCTTGGCCGCGTCAGCGGTGGGGTGGCTGTCGGGCTGCGCCACGTCGGCCACGGTGGCGGCGACGGCGCCATCGAACAGCATGCGCGGTTCAAGGGGCATGATCATGGGCGAGACCCGCGCCCGTGCTACTTCGCTAACCCGCGACTTGCGATTGCTCCACCACATGCTGCTCACCCGGCGTCGAACGTTCTTTGAGAGAAAATAAAAACGCCGCGATCAATTGATCGCGGCGTTGGCCTTCATACGAATCACATTGGCGGCACTGGCTGAGCCGTCCTGCCAAAACGACAACTCGGTGTACTGCTGGAACAGGTCCGGCGGCAAAATCGTGCGCCGCGCCTGCAGGCGCACCTTGGGCTGGACCTTGTGCAAGCCGGACACACCCAGCGCCTGGTCAAACTCGGGCGCGTCGTAGACGAGGTTGTTGAAGTCATGCTCAAACCACGGCTCGCCGATAAAGTCGTACACCAGCCGCAGTACCCGCTCCGGGGCCTGACTGAGCAGGTCGTAATCGACGATCAGCAATGAGTCGGCGTGTTCGCCGTAATAGGCTTCCTTGAGCGCCGCCCACGAGAAGCCCACCAACCGGTTGCGCTGCGCCAGGGTTTCACAGCGGCTGTACACCGTGTTGCGCTCGACATCGTCGCCAAACAGCTTGGTGTTTTCGAAAGGATTGGCGCGGTACAGCCGTTCCAGGCTGTCCATGATCCAGGCGACGTTGCGCACGCAGGCAATGACTTTGGATTGGGGAAACAGGTCATGCAGCGCGGGCATGCGCGCGCACCATTGGCGGTTGGTGTCGAACACCAGCGGCGTGGCGGTTTTGTCGGCGTAGTAGGAGTCGAAGAGACCGCGCAACAGGCGGCGACGGGTATTGGCGTCAATCACCGCGCCAAACTCGCTGCCGGCGCTGCATTGCGCCAGCACGCCATTGAACAGGGTGCCAACGGGGCTGCTCATGCCCGCGTGAAAACGCGGGTTTTGCAGCAAAATCGCCGAGAGCAGGGTGGACCCTGAACGGGGCAATCCGGAGATAAAGTGATACTGCAATCCCTTCACCACTTTGTCAGACAAAAATCCATTTGTGGCCGTAGAGTAGTTCAGGATTGCGCGATCAACTAGTGGTCAATTGCCACTATTTTGGTATTCCCCTAATACCGAATGGATATTAACGGCAGCCCTCGGGCTGCGAAGGCTCTGGCCCGCGGCACAGCACGAACAGACGCGCCCGAGCCCCGCCGCCATCTTGTTGCAACAATTGGCGCCAGCCTTCGGGAATCGGCGCGAAATCGTCCGGTATGTCGGTGCTGCTGATCAGCCACACGCGCCGGGTATCGGCGGGTAATGCCGACAAACGGTCGAGGTAAATGCGCCCGCCGTCCTGGTCCACCAGGGTGCCGAAGCCATAGGCGTTCGGCCGGGTGGGCGTGCCGTCGGGCTTGGGCGGGGTATAGAGCTGCAATTGGGCGTCGGTCTGGTCGTAATACACGTAGCTGAGGTACCACATCATGTCGCTCAGGACGATGCGGTCATCCTCCTGATAGTTGCGGTTGACGAACTCCACCGGCACGTTGAACTGGTCATGTTCATCCACGGTGAAGTTGTTCTTGAGCCCCACCAGCTCCACGCCGACGAACAGCACGAACAACGCGGCGCCCAGCCACGATAGCCGTGTGGGCAGGCGGTCGATCGCCAGTGCGACAAGGATTGGCAAGCCCAACGCGTACACGGTGAGGTAGCGCTCGATAAACACCGGCGAGATAAAAGACACGCCGTACACCAGCAGCAACGGCAGCAGGAAGAACAGCGCCAGCAGGCAGGCAGGGCGCTGGCGCTCGCGGTCGCGCCAGGCAGTCACGCCGACCACGGCGATCAAAAGCAGCGGGAACAGCCAGAACAGCGGCTTCCAGAAGCCGATCCCCTCGTCCTGGAGCATGAACTGCCAGATCATCGACGGTACCGAGATCAACGACACCGGGTCTTCCCAGCCGATGTCGCCGCCGACCTTGAGCTGCTCGACATGTTGCACCAGGTCCAGCAGGTTCGGCAGCCAGGGCAGGTACAGCGCCACAACGACCGCATTGGCGCACCACCAGGACGGGCGCAGGATCAAGCGTTGGCCTGCCGGCTGGGTGCGGCACAACAGTCCCAGGTAAGCCCAGTGCACCAGCACGCACAGCGCGGTGAAATAATGGGTGTAGAAGCCAGCCGTCAGCAGCAGCACATAGGCCGCCAGGTAGCGCGTGCGTTCGGGCTGGCGGACCCAGTACACCAGCGCCAGTGTGGCGCCCAGCAGCCAGACGGCCAGCAGCGAGTACATGCGCACTTCCTGGCTGTAGCGCACCGCTGACGGAAACAACGCCAGCAGCAGGCCTGCCAACACGGCCGCGCGGCGAGTGGACACCTGCCGCGTGAGCCAGATACCCAGGCCCACCGCGACCACGCCAGGAATGGCACTCATGCCGCGGATCGACCAGATGCCGTCACCGAACAGCTCGATCCAGCCCCGCAGCATGAAAAAATACAACGGCGGGTGTACGTCATGGGCCGCGTGAAACCACAGGTCGGCCATGGCGTATTCACTGAGCAGCAGGCTGGAGCCTTCGTCGCCCCAGATCGCCGCTGCCGTCAGGCAATAAAAGCGCACGCCCATGGCCAGCGCCAGGATCGGCACCCACCACAAACGGCTGAGCCAACCGGCACCTTCCCAGGCGCCATCGAGGCGATTGACTGCGGGAAATACCCCAACCTTGTCGTCTTGTTCTACCACAGACCGTCGCACCTCAATTCCCCTGAAACTGCCCGTTGGCCGGGCAAAACCTGCACACGTGCAAACAAGCGCCACTCTAGGACAAAAGCCCCGGTTTCGCTCGCTGTTTCGCAGCCGACAGGCGGCGCGCAACAGCTGCGTCTACGCTCTGCGATGACGCCAGATCGATTGGCGTCACACCCCGTATAGCCCATACAAGGATGAGCGATTCATGGAAGTATTCATCGGCACCATTCAACCCTTTGCGTTTAACTTTGCCCCGCAAGGCTGGGCCTTGTGCGCCGGCCAGACCCTCTCCATCAACCAGAACCAGGCATTGTTCGCCCTGATCACCACCACCTATGGCGGCGATGGCGTGCAAACCTTCAAGTTGCCAGACCTGCAAGGGCGGCTGCCCGTCGGCCAGGGTAGCGGCGCAGGCCTGACCACGCGCGTCATCGGCGAGTTTTCCGGCACCGAATCCGTGACGGCCACGCTGGTCAACCTGCCGGTCCATACCCACACCGCCACCTCAATCACGGCCACAACGGCCATCCAACTGACGAGCGTGACCAGCAACCCGGTGACAACACCCACCGCCACCAACGCCTTTATCGGCGCCTCCGGCGGCGGACCGGGCAGCGCTTCGATCTACTCGGACCAACAGGGTGCCAACCCGGTGCCACTCCAGGGGGTGACCACCACGGTGACCAGCCCGACGATCGGCCCGGCCGGCCAGGGTCAACCGATGGGGTCCATGAACCCCTTCCTGGCGATCAATTTCAGCATTGCCCTGAGCGGCATCTTTCCGTCACGCGGCTGACGCACTGCCTTGGCCGAGGCTCGCGGGCCTCGGCACCTCTGACGTGGAGCCTTCCCATGCTGAACCTGGTTACTCTCGAACACTTTCGACCGTTGCTCACGCGCACCAGCGTGCTGTACCTGCCGGACGGCTCGGCGCTGCCGATCCAGGTGCAAAGCCTGCGCGAAACGCCAGACGCCACTATGCCCGGCGCCACTCGTGGAGCGTTCAGTGTGCAACTCAACAGCCTCAGCCCGACGGACTTCGTCGATGGTTTATGCCGCTTGCCACTGCCCGGGGCTTCCCTGGAACAGGTGTTCGTGTCTCGCGAGCCCGCCATGGGCCGCGACAGCGAGCGCGGTTATTTCTGCATCGTGTTCAACTGAGGCGGGTACCACACCAACCGCTGTGCGGCGGGTGTCTGCTCTTCCACCCGAAACCCCAGCGCCAGGTAATGCTGGCGCGCCTGGGGGTTACTGGCCCACACCACCGTGGCCACCGGGCAGAACACCTGCGTGGCGGCTTGCTGCACCCCTTTGAGCACCGCACGGCCAAAACCCTGGCCACGAGCGGCGGGGATAAACGCCAGGTACAACACGCGGATTTCATTGGGGCCGAAGTCTGCACTCAAGGCGCCGATGGGCGTGCCGAGCTTTTCGATCACGTAATGCAGGGCGCCGGGAAAATGCGTGTCCATGCCGGCTTCCTGAACCTGGAACTGCTGGCTGATCACCTCGTCCACCAGGCCCTGCTCGCCATCGATCCACTGCAAATCCGCCCGCGCCGAGCGGTACAAACTGTGCAAAAACGGCTGATCACTCGCCCGTGACGGGCGCATCTCCAACCCCAGCGCCAACGCGCCCTCCTTGTTCATCATCGCGTTCAACTCCTGTCAGAACCCGCTTTCCCGAACCCCCAATGCTGCTGCCCGTCGCCAGGCCACACCCAGCACCGACTCGCTGCGCCCTTGCAGCACCACCACGCCGCGCAACGGTTGGTGTGGGGTTTCGATTGTTTGCACACTTTTCAACCGCGCGCCGTATTGGGCCTGCACCGGCTCCGGGCGCTGGTTTTCATCACGGCGCACGGCAATCGGCCCGTGGTGATCGGATGTCAGCGCCTCCTGGTCCAGATAGGCCACGCCGTTGGCATCGATATCGGTCAACTCCACGGCGATGGCGGCGTGCATCGGGTCATCGGCGATAAACCGCCCGGTCGCCCCCGACGCAACCCGCCACAGTTCCGCTTCGGCCAGGTAACCGCGCAGGCGCGCGCCGTCTTCCACCACTTGCGCCAGCGCGTCCTTGGGCGACAGCCAGCGGCCCACGCTCAATTGCGGCAACACATCGCGCACGGTGCCCGCGTGGGGCGCGCGCAACAACAGGCGCTCACGCTGAGCGGCCAGCCCACGGTATTCGGCGAGGGCCTGGGACAAGCGTTGATCGTTGATGCCGGCGTCTGCCGCCGTTTCGCTGCGCCCAGCCTGGCGGCGCATCTGCAGCTGCAGAATCTCCACTTCACGGCGCACGATGCTTTGCCGGGCGTCCAGGTCCGGCGACTCCAGCTCCACCAGCACCTGGCCCTGGGTCACCACCTGGCCATCCACCACCCGCAATTGTTTGACCCGCGCCGCCACCGGCGCATGCAACGCACTGGCCCGCCCGGCTTCGAGCATGGCGGGCAATTCCACCGCGCTGCGCCATGGCACCACCAACACCAGCACGATCAACGCCAGGCCCAGGCCGCTGAGCAGCGCCCGGGGCGTGTGGGCCTGGCTGCGACGACCCCACCATTCGCGCCATTCCTTGCAGATGGGCAGGAAGATGAACCACACCAGTTCCACCAACATGAGGAAGATCCCCAGCAACTTGAAGAACAGGTGATACACCGCCAGCGCAATCCCCAGAAACAACGCCGCGCGCCACAACCACGACAGGTAGCCCCACCACAACAGCCGCCGCTGCATCACCGGCGACCAGGACTCCGGCGCCGGCTCGCCATAACCGAACAGCGCCTCGCGCAGGCGCCAGCGGCACAGGGCAAAGGCGCGGCCTTGCAAATTGTCGACGCCCCATAAGTCGCTGATCAAAAAGTAACCATCAAAACGCATGAACGGGTTGAGGTTGATCGCCAGCGTCGTCAACCACGTCGCACTGGCCAACATGAACGCGGCGGTACGCGCGGGGCCGTCCGGCAACAGCGACCACGCCAGCAACGCCACGCATGCCAGCAGCAGTTCGGCCATCACGCCACCGGCACCGATCATCAACCGCGCCCGGCGATCATTGACCCGCCAAGCGTCGCTCACATCGGTGTAGAACATCGGCAGCAACACCATGAACGCCACCCCCATGCTCTGCACGCGACAACCGGCGCGCTTGGCCATGAACGCGTGGCCGAACTCATGGCACAGCTTGGCAAAGAACAGCGCCACGCCAAATGCGAGAACGCCTCCCAGGCTGAACAGGTGCGGAAACGTCGCCAGGAAGCGCTGCCAGTCCCGCGCCACCAGGAACACGCCCAGCCCCAACACAATGGGCAAACCGTAGCGCAACAACCCCGGGCCGAAGCGCGCCAGCCATGGCCAGGCGCGGTTGAGGAATGCATCCGGCCGCCACAGCGGGATGCGGAAAAACAGGTATTGATGCAGCAGCACCTGCCACAGGCTTTGCTTCTGGGCGGCGGATTTGTAGAGATAGCTGGCGCGTTGCTCCGGGTCGAGAGCGGCGATCAGGTCGTGGGCGCGCAAGAAGCACAGCAACTCTTCCACCTCGGCACCGCCCAACGGCAAACCCGGCTCGCGGTTGGCGGCTTGCAGGACTTTTGCCGGATCCCCCAGGGACCAGTGGCGCAACAAGCGAATAGCCGTGGCGCCCAATTTGAAATAGCGCCCGCGTACCGGGTCAGCCAGGGTCCAGCGAGGCGAACCATCCAATGCCGGCCCACTGCTGGACAGTTGCAGGTCGTCGCGCAGCGGGGGCAGGCTCATCAGAGGCCAACGCTCTGGCGCAGGCCCGCCAGCGGCCGGCGCAACAGGTACAGCGCCAGCGGTGCACGCTCACCGTAGATCTTCGCCGTACCACGCAAGCCGATACGGGGCGATGCGGCATCGAACTGCGCATCCAGGCGGTAAGCCAATTGGCCGCCCGGCGTGGGCTGCGCCTCGTAGGCCGCGCGTTGCAGGGTGGCCAGGTAGCGTTGCAAGGGGTCGCTGTCGAGAAATAGCGCGACCTGGGCGTTGGGCGCCAGGGCAATCGCATCACCCACGGCCAGTTCGATGCGCAGCTCGGCCTGGCCAGGGTCGGCGATCTGCAGCAGGCGCTCACCGGTTTGCACCGGTTTACCGGTCCAGCGCTCGGCGTCGGCGAAGACCGCAATACCGTCGCGCTCGGCGCGCACTTCGCTGCGCTTGAGCAGTTCACGAGCGTAGTCGCGTTCGGCGCGTTTTTGCTCGACGCGGGCGGCCAGCAGGTCGATGCGCGAACTCGATTCGGCATCGGCGAACGCTCGCTGGGCGTTGGCCTTGAGTTCGGCTTCCGCCACGCCCAGGGCGCGCGCCGCCACATCGGCCTGGGCCGTGAGGGTGGTGCTTTCAAAGCGCAGCAGCAGGTCGCCGGTTTTCACCGTCTGATTGGGTTTGACCAGGAACTCGGCGATCACCCCATCCAGCGGTGCTGCCACCACTTGCCCGGCCAGCGGCACCACTTCGGCCGGCGCCAATACCGACTGGCGCACCGGAATCAGCAGCATCAACAGCAACGCGACCACCACCAGCACCTGGCGTTTGCGCGTCAGGCGCAAGCGCCATGGCCGGCGCGGTTGCAGTGCATGCCAGGCATGGCTGTAAGTGCCGCCTAATTGCGAAAGCAATACTTGCTCGGCAGGGTTCCACGGCGTATCCCGTGCCAGCCACAGGCCGCCGAACACTTGACCTTGCGGGTCGATCATCGGCAGCCAGAACACATGGGCAGCCGACAAACTCTGCCAATCGGCCTGCACCGCGTCGCTCAGTTGCTCGGCGGGCACCACCCGCGCCGTCTCGCCCAACCCTTGGCTGTGCAACTGCGCCACCGCCTGTTCGACAAATGCCACGAACGGCGCGTTCGGGTCGACACTGCTTACCGCTGTGACAGCCTGCACCTTGCCGGCGATCAGCAGTGCGGCATGGCGATAGCCGAACAGCGGCTGCCCATCGTTGACCAGGCTGTAGGCCAGTTGCTCGGTGGTGCGCGCGGCGCGGGTCTGGCGCTCAAGGTCGAGGAACTGCGCGAACACCCGCTCGGTGTTGCCCGGCATCGGTGCGTTCATTGCAGTTGAGCAAAGTGCGCGGTGCCGCTCATGCCGGCCATCAAGCCCGTGGCATTGGGCAGGGTGGCGACCAACAGCAGCGTCTGGCTGCCCTCATCGATACGCGCGCCGAGGCGCTTGACCGTGGCGCTGAACGCCTGGCCGGTCTCGTCGGGGGTGAAGTTGAAGGTCTGGCCGGGCTTGAGTTTGTCCATCCAGCGCGACGGCACCAACAGGTGGATTTCCAGGCTGCGGTTGTCGACGATTTCCAGCAGCGGCGCGCCCGCCGACACGCTCTCGTAGCGCTGGACCTTGCGCTGCACCACCTGGCCGTCATACGGCGCCAGCACGCTGCAGCGTTTGACCTGCACCTGATACACCTGGGATTGGGCTTGGGTTTCGGTGAGCTTGGCTTCGGCGCGGGCCACTTCAAAACGCCCGACGGAATTGAGCGCCGCCAATTGCTTGTTGTGGGCCAGCTCTTCACCGGCGCCACGGCTGGCGGCTTGGGCGGCGTTGAGCTGGGCCTGGTAGGCCGAGCAGTCAAAACGCGCCAGGGTGTCGCCCTTCTTGAACGACTCGCCCTCGCTGAACGGCAGCTCGACGATGCGCCCCGACAGCTCGCTGGCCAGCATCGCCTGGTCGCGGGCGCGCAATACGCCACGGGCCTCGCTGCTGGCGCTGGCTGCGGCGGCGGCCGGCTGATCCAGCAACGGATCCTGGGCCAGGGCCAACGGTGCAATGCCGATCCAGCAGGAAAATCCGAACACCCATCCACGTAACAGCTTCATACGATCGACCTCCCTGACGATGTCCGCAGTCTAGGGCAGAGAGGGTAAATTGCCACTACTAAAAATCGGACAAATCAGCATTTTGCGTAGGCCTTCACCGAAGCCGATGTCGGTTCAAGCTATGATTGCCCTCCTCCAAGGACTCAGGATCAAGGACACGTCATGCGCATCGGTTTTCTGTCACCCCTGGCACTGGCCCTGCTGGCCGGCGCTTCCCTGCAGGCCCAGGCCAGTTCCGACGACTCGTGTTACCCCGATTGGCGGGTGTCGCGCAGCAGCCTGGACACCTGCAGCAACCTGCCCTTCCTGAGCCCGGGCAATGACAGCCGGGTGAACCTGCGCCTGTTGCTGGCCGATAAAAAATCCGCGCCCCTGACCCCCGACGCCCTGAATGACGATGACCTGGCCCAAGGCTTCGGCCCGGTGCCGTTCCCGGTGTATCGCCTGGCGCCACGGGCCGACAGCACCACCGAGCCTGATAACGGCCCCGACGATTCGCGCACCGCTGAACTCGATACCTTGCTCGGCCCGCTGGGCATCAAGCGCGACGAGTACAAAACCGCCGGCGAAGCCTTCCTCAATGGCGAAGGCAGCCGCTGCCGCAGCAACGACGATGACAGCGCCACCGCGTTCATCAGCCAGGTGGTGAAAGCCGACATGCCCGCGCCCGAGCGCGAGCTGCTGGTCAAGGCACGCCTGCAACTGCTGAGCACCTGCGACTGGGACGGCCCGGTGGTGGCGGACCCGCAGCAGCTCCAGTCCGCTGACGGCCAGTTGCTTCTGGCCTACCTGCAAGCGGCCGCCGATTTCTACAGCGGGCGCTTCGCCGAGGCGTCCATCGGCTTCACGGCGGCCGGCAAAAGCGCTTTGCCATGGCTGAAGGAAACCGCGCAATACATGACCGCGCGCACCGCACTCAATCAGGCCCAGGCCAACGCCTACGACGAAGATGGCATGCCGCACCTGGACCGTGTGGACAAGTCCGCCCTGGCCGAGGCCGAGCAAGGTTTCGACAGCTACCTGAAGGCTTATCCACAGGGCACCTACAGCACCTCCGCACGGGGCCTGTTGCGCCGGGTGTATTGGCTGGCCAACGACAATAGCAAGCTGGCCGACGCGTTCGCCTGGCAACTGACCCAGGCGACCGATGCACAGCGCAACGTGTCGGTGAATGAACTGGTGGAAGAGGCTGACCTCAAGCTGCTGATGGTCAACAGCGAGACCGTCAACTCGCCGATGATCCAATTGGTCAGCGACCTGATGGTGATGCGCGGTGGCAACCAGCCGACCCTCAGCCGGGCAGACATCGAGAAGCAGAAAGCGGTGTTCGCCAGCGAGCCTGAACTCTATGACTACTTGCTGGCCGTGAATGCGCTGTACACCGAGCAGCAGCCCGACGCCGCCCTCAAGCTGTTGCCGCAGAGCGTGCCGTCGAGCCTGAATTACTTCGCCTTCAGTCAGCAGACCCTGCGCGCCCTGGCCCTGGAAGCCAAGCAAGATTGGAAAGGTGCCGAGGCCTTGTGGCTGCAACTGCTACCGCTGGCGAAGCTGCCACTACAACGCGACCAGTTGGAATTAGCCTTGGCGATGAACTACGAGCGCAGCGGCCAGTTGGCCAAGGTGTTTGCCGCCGACTCGCCGATCGGCGCCAAGCAGGTGCGTTACATCCTGCTGCGCAACATCGCAGGGCCCGACCTGCTGCGCCAACAGATCGCCAAGGCCAGCGACCCGGTGGAGCGCGAGACCGCCCAGTTCGTGCTGCTCTATAAAGACTTGCTGCGCGGCCAGTACGCGACGTTCGCCGACGACCTCAAGCAACTGCCCGCCTCGGCCCCCGAGGACAAGTTGGGCACCAGCCTGGGTTACATCTACAGCGCCAGCCAGACCTTGAAGCTGTTCCAGTGGAATGGCGACAAGGCCGAGTCCGGCTACGCCTGCCCGAGCATCGCGCACACTGCCGCCACCTTGCAGGCCGACGGCAAGCACCCGCAGGCGCTGAACTGCCTGGGTGAGTTCATCCTGCGCAACAACCTGGATGGCATGCCGCTGGAGCAAGCCCGTGCAGCGGGCAGCCTGGGCAGTACCGCCTCGCAGTTCAAGGGTGAAACCTTCTCGCGGCTTGATGGCTACAAGCAGGTGATCGCCAATGCCAAGGCGCCGAAGAACGACAAGGCCTACGCGCTGTTCCGCGCCATCAATTGCTACGCACCGGCCGGCTATAACAGTTGCGGCGGCGTTGATGTTGAGCCGGCCGTGCGTAAAGCCTGGTTCCGCCAACTCAAGAGCGGTTTTGCCGATACCCAGTGGGGCAAATCGCTGCAGTACTACTGGTGAGGCGCCTGTGGCTGGGCTTGCTCTTGATGGCAAGCCCGGCTTTCGGCGCCGTCGACGCTCAAGACTATGACGCCTTCTGGCTGTGGAGCGGCGTGACGCCCCAGCCGGTGCTCAAGCAGGCCAACACCCTGTACATCCTTCAGGGCCAGATCAACTCCACGCGCCGGGCGCCGGCGCGTGGTGTTCAGCTCATCGCCCAAGGCATGAGCGTGCCGCGCCTCACCCGTGGTGAAGTCTGGGTGGTGTACCGCGCCCACACGCTGCACTGGCCCGAACGGGTCTACACCCAACTGCTCGGCCAGGTGCAACGCTGGCGTGATGCGGGCAACCCGGTGGTCGGCATCCAGATCGACTTCGACGCCCGCACCCAATACCTGCATGAGTACGCCGACTTCCTGCGCGACCTGCGCCAACGCCTGCCCGCTGACCTGCGCCTGAGTATCACCGGCCTGATGGACTGGAGCAGCAACGCCGACCCCGCCGCCATCGCCCAGCTCAAAGGTGTGGTGGATGAAGTGGTGGTGCAGACTTATCAAGGGCGGCACAGCATCCCGGACTACGCGGCGTATTTGCCACGGATGAACCGGCTGGGTTTGCCGTTCAAGATCGGGTTGATCCAGGGAGGTGCTTGGGAGGAGCCGAGGTACTTGAAGGGAAGTGAGTGGTTTCGGGGGTATGTGGTGTTTTTGCAGAATCGTTGACATTTATGTCAACTCTATGCAAGAAAGTGTCCTCTGTCCGCGGACAGAGGACACTTACCTTTGGAGCCCCATGAAAAGTCAAGACATCGTGGTCCTATTCAAATTAATAAGCCTGGAGCTCCAAGCCAAAGGGGAGCGCGTGAAAAAGCGAGAGTTCTCTGTTGAAAAAGAGAACGCGTCCCTCGGGTTTCAAAGTCTTCCGGAATACATTCAAAATTTCGAGACCATTCTACTTTCCTCATTTGATGACTGGCGGGGCTGGGATGAAGTTGATGAAGACTCCGAAAAAAGCAGCCCACACAATTACTCGGTGAGGGCGTTGTCTTCTGCACTGGGTCTTAGCAAAACCGAAGTTTCTTCGTCCCTGAATCGCTGCAGGGACATTGGATTGATTTACACGAATCACACTGACGGCCTACCTCTGGTAAGAAACAAAGCGCTGCTTGACCTGGTCACCTACAGCATTCGCTATATTTTCCCGGTTAAACCAGGCCCTATCGTGCGGGGTATTCCGACGGCTTTCGCCGCGCCGATCCTGGCAGGCAAGGTCATAAGTGGCGGCGATCTCATTCCCGTCTGGCCGGACGCCTACGGAAAAAGCAAAGGACAGGAAATCACGCCTCTCTACAGAACCGTTCCCGGCGCCGTGAAAAAAGACGAGCTTCTCTACCACTTCCTCGCTCTCGTTGACGCCATCCGCATTGGCGGCCCGCGCGAAACAAAAATTGCTGACGCGATGCTTCGGGAGTGGATCTTGTGACCTCCAACAGAACAATGATGCTGCAGATGCTTGAGGAGGTTGCCGAGGCGCTAGGTGAGACACTGCGAAAGCAAATTGCCTTTGTCGGCGGCTGCACCACTGTTTTGCTCATCACCGACGAATACACTCTGGAGTCGATTCGCGGCACAGACGATGTGGACTTGGTCATTCATTTGACGGGGACCACGGACTGGTACCGACTGGAAGAAAGCCTTAAACCCAGAGGCTTCAAAAATACCGGTCAGGATTCAGTCACCTGTCGCCTGAGGCTCGGCGCATTAAAAGTCGACTTCATGCCCACCGATGAAAAGGTCTTGGGATTCTCTAATACCTGGTTCGTCGGCGGACTGGAAAATGCCATCGACTACACACTACCCAACGGAACAGCGATCAAGGTATTCGCAGCACCCTGGTTTCTTGCCGCAAAGCTTCAGGCTTATCAGGGTCGAGGATGTGGAGATGTCCTGATGTCCAATGACATTGAGGACATCATCGCTTTGCTGGACGGCAGAGAGGAACTTATCGAAGAAGTAAAACGGGCCCCCATTCCATTGCGACACTTCGTAAGTGAGCAATTCTCGGCACTGCTGAAGCTATCAGCGTTTCGAGACGTCATTCAAAGCACGGCCCAGGACTCAGACCGTGAGACGCTGATTCACGAGCGATTGAGGGCGCTGATCGGATTCGGAGTGTCCGTTTGACTCTGCTCTTGAACCTCAGCAGACAAGGGGTTGGCAGAACAGAAAACCGCGATGCGAGCGGTTCGGCACACAATTCAGGCGCGTGCCTGTATGTGATCGCCGACGGCACCTCAAAACCAGGAAGCGGTGACCTCGCGCGGGCACTGATTCACCACGTGCTTGAGTGTTTTTCCCGCGCAGAATCCTCTGTTGCTTCTTGTCCCGACAATGCCTTGAAACTGACTCTCGACTCACTCAATGCAGTACATTCAAACCTTTGCCCGGACTTCCCTTTTGCCTCCACCAGCTATCTGGCATTGCTGGTGGTGGGTCAATCGATGGTTTCTATTCACGCCGGTGACTGCTGCCTGGGATACCTGGATAAAGACCAACGAACGATCTGGCTAAGCGCCCCCCACTGTGGGCCAAATTGGAAAGGCGACCTGAGCCACTCATTTATAGCCAATAGCCCCGCCCGCAAACGACTGCTCAACTGCATGAGCGGTCGTCGCCCCCACGAGCCTCATGTTCAACCATTGCAGGCGAGCATAGAAAGAACATGGGTCCTGGCCACTGACGGTTTCTGGGCCGAACTCTCGGCCGAGCACCAGGCTGGCGCCATCAGAGAGCAAACCCTTCACGGATATGCCACAGATGACGACGCCACCGTCATGCTGCTGCGCACGTAAAGCTTCCCTCACCAGTCGTAGGTCAGGCTTGATACGGCGGTGCGCCCTTCCCCGTAATAGCAATCCAGGTCGCTGGTGCATTGCGACACATAGGTTTTGTTCGTCAGGTTCTGCACGTTCAGCGCCAGTTTCACGCCCTTGAGTTTGAGCGGCGAGCGGCTCAGGTCGTAGCTCAGGCTGGCGTCGTAGACGCTGTAGGACGGCACCGTGAAGGCACCGGCATAGTAATCACCCAGGCTCTGGCGGGCGTAGCGTACGCCAAGGCCTGCACCGAGGCCGGCCAGCGGGGTGTCGCCGAGCACGGTGTAGTTGACCCACATCGAGGCGGTGAGCGGCGAGATGCCGGCCGGGTGGCGGCCTTCTCGGCCGTCGTTGTCCTTGGTGTATTTGATGTCGTTGCGGGCGGCCGAAGCGATGATGTCCCAGGCGTCGCTGAGCGCCGCCTTGGCTTCCAGCTCAACGCCCCGCGAGCGCATGGCGCCGCTTTGAGAGCTGAACAAGGGGTTCGTGGGGTTGGTGGTGAGCACGTTTTCCTGATCGAGCTGGTAGACCGACACCTGCACAAAACTCTTCTGGCCGGGCGGTTGGTACTTCACACCGACTTCATATTGCTTGCCGGTTGAGGGGTCGAACGGCTTGCTGCCGGCATCGGTGCCCGTCAACGGCAGGAAGGATTCGGAGTAGCTGATGAAGGGTGCAACACCGTTATCGAACAGGTACACCAAGCCTGCGCGCCCGGTGAAGGCTTCGTCCTTGCTGGCAAAGCGGGTGTCCTGGATCGGCTCCTTGTTCACCACGCTGGCCCAGTCATAGCGGCCGCCGAGGACCAGCGCCCACTTATCCCATTTGATCTGGTCCTGCACGTACAGGCCGGTCTGGCTCAGGGTGCGGTCCCAACGGTACGGTTGGCCGTAGTTGATCCGCTGGCCGTAGACCGGCTTGAACAGGTCGATCACCGGCGGGTTGCGGTCATACAACCCGTGGAACAAGGAGCCGGAATGGTAGTAATCCAGGCCGAAAATCATCATGTGCGACAGCGCGCCGGTGTCGAATTCAGCCTGGGCAATGCTGTCCACGCCGAACACTTTGTTGTTCTGCGCCCAGTCCACGGCATAGCGCTGCAGGTAGCGTTGGTCCTGCACGCCGGTGACCGGGTTGGCGACAAAAGCGTAGCCGTGCAACGGCGCGGTGTAGCGGTCGTCGACCTCGGCATAGCGCGCATTCTGCTTGAGGGTCCAGGTGTCATTGAGACGGTGGGACACCTCATAGCCCAGCACGTACTGCTCGCGGTTGTACTGGTTGACGCCCGGCTCGCCGATAAACAGGTCGCGCTTGATCTTGCCGTTGGGGTTGTTCCACAACGTACCGGACGCCGGCAGGCCTTGGGCTTCGGGGACGCCTTTGTCTTTCTGGTACTGGGCGAACAGGGTCAGGTGGGTATCGTCGTTCGGCCGCCAGGTAAAACTGGGGGCGATGAACTGGCGCTTGTTCTCGACGTAGTTGATTTCGTCCTGCCCGTCATTGGCCAGGCCGGTGAGGCGGTAGAGAAATTGCCCCTGCTCGTCCAGCGGGCCGCCGAGGTCGATGGCGGCGCTTTTGTGTTCATAGGTGCCGGCTTCCAGCACCACCTGGTGCAACGGAGTTTCGGTGGGGCGCTTGCTGACCATGTTGACGATGCCACCTGGCTGGTTCTGCCCGTACAACACCGACGCGGGCCCTTTGAGCACTTCGATGCGCTCCAGGGAGTACGGCTCGATCTGCAACGCGCCCCCGGTGCTGCCGCCGCCGTAAGGCAGGTGCAGGCCGTCGAGGTACAGCGGCGTGGGCGAGAAGCCGCGCGAGGTCGGCTCATCGAATAATTTGACCCGGTCAGAGAACCCACCCGCCGTCATGCCCGGTGTGTAGAGCAAGGCCTGGGTAACGCTCTGGGCGCCGCGTGCCTTGATCTCGGCGGCGCTGATCACGTTGATGGTCTGGGGGATTTCCACCAGCGCCGAATCGGTCTTGCTACCGGAGGCGCTGCGTGTGGCGACGATGCCATCCACCGGGCCCCAGGCGCTTTCCTGCACTTGTTGGCCACTGACCTGGGTGGCGCCCAGCTGCAACGGGCCGTTACCGGTCAGCGCCTGCACCGACCAACCGCCCGGGGATTGCACGGCCACCAAGCCACTGCCCGCCAGCAACCGCTCCAGGCCGGCCCCGATCGCATAGCGCCCTTTCAGGCCGGCGCTGCGCTTGCCTTCGGTGAGCGTTGCGTCCACCGACAACAAGATGCCCGAGGTACTGGCAAAGAGGTTCAACGCCTGGTCGAGGCTGCCTGCAGCAATGCTGTAGGTGCGCAACGCTTCAGCGCTTTGTTCGGCGTAAACCTGCGTCGGCACCATCGGCACCGTAGCCAGCAGGCTGACAAACACGCCACGGCGCAGGGCGCGGGCCAAGGGTTGGATTGGGTGGTGCGGCATTGCAGGACTCCCCGTGAGATCGCTTCTTGATTGGCTTTCAAGAGGTATCCCGGACGAACACGGAAAACCGACAAGGCGACGCAACATTATTTTGTAGGGTTGGGGTCAGGCTCGGGCTTTGAGGGTGACCCAGTAGCGTGTGACGCTGTGTATGTGGATAGGCAGCGAATGCGCCAGGGCCGCAAGGATGGCGTCGGTGTCGTTCAGCGGAAACACGCCGGTGAGCAGCAGGCCGGCCACGGCGGGATCGCAGCGCAACACACCGGGGCGATAGCGACCCAGTTGCGTCACAAACTCACCCAACGGCTGGCGCTCGGCGATCAGGCGGTGCTCGGTCCAACTGCTGGCATTGGCGTTGACCGCAGGCAGCGCGGAGCTTTGCCGTTGGTTGAACCACAGGCTGTCACCCGGGTTCATCTGCACCGCAGTGCCCTGTGCCGGAGTGACGCGCACGCGACCTTCATACAGATCGACACGGCTACCGTCAGGCAATTCACGCACGGAAAAACGGGTGCCCAGCGCCTGCACATCACCGGCCGGCGTCTCGACGATCAGCGGGCGCAACGGGTCGTGGCCGCTGGTCAGCAGGATCTCACCACGGATCAGGCGGATGCGGCGCTCACGGGCACTGAAGCGCAAGTCCACGGCACTGTCGCTGTTGAGGTCCAGGCGCGTGCCGTCGCTGAGGGTGAACTGGCGGATCTCGCCCGTGGCGGTGTGGTAATCGGCAAACGCCGCTTGCCAAGGTTCGCTACGAGGCACCAGGTAACCGCTGCCGCCTGCCACCAGCAACACGCCGAGCAACTTGAGGGCCGCCCGGCGCTGGGTATCCGGGGTGTCACGCAGCACGGCACGGGCACTGTCGGCCGGCACGCCGCTGAGGGTGTGCTGCAGGTGCTGAAGGCGCTGCCAGGCGCGGCGATGTTCCGGGTCGGCGGCCTGCCATTGGGCGAAGGCCTCGCGCTGCTCACCGTGCAGGTCATCGCCCCATTGCAGCATCAGCCACTCACTGGCCTGCTCGACAATGGCCGGGGCGATGGGCGCATCGTGTTTCATTCGGCGTAGGCCACCTGGTAGCAGGCGACGATGGCGCGGGTCATGTACTTCTGCACCGAACTGACGGTGACGCCCAGGCGCTCGGCGATCTGCGCGTAGCTCAGGCCTTCGAACTGCGACAGCATGAACGCACGGCGCACGTTGTCGGGCATGCGGTCGAGCATGGCGTCGATCTGCATCAGGGTTTCGAGGATCAGCGCGCGGGTTTCCAGGGACGGTGATTCCGGCTCCGGCAGGTGCGCGATGCTTTCCAGGTAGGCGCGCTCGATGCGCAGGCGCCGCCATTGGTCGATCACCAGGTTGCGAGCGATCTGCACCAGGTAGCTGCGGCTTTCCTTGTCACCGGGAAAACGCCCGGACACCAGCAGGCGCAGGAACGTGTCCTGCGCCACATCGGCGGCGTGCTCGCGGTCGCCCAGGCGCTGGCGCAACCAGCCTTGCAGCCAGCCGTGATGGTCGCGGTACAGGAGGTGAAGCTGTTGCTGGCCGTCAGTCGCGGTGTCCATGAAAAGCTCAGATACATTATTGAGAGCAATTATCATTACACCTTATTTCGCGACTGACAAAAACTCTTTGCAGATCAGCGTGCGGCCGTTTGCAGCGGGTACACCGATTCCCAGCCGCCGCCCAACGCCTTGTACAGCCCGACCATCGCCAGCGAAACGCCCGTGGAGCTTTCTACCCATTGCTCCTGGGTGGCCAGCAGCGCGCTTTGCACAGTCAGCACGTTGACGAAATCCACCACGCCTTCCACGTACTGGTGCTGCGCGGTGGCCAGGGCGATCTGGTTCTGGCGCACGGCTTCAGCGAGGCTGTCACGGCGCAACTGGCTGGCGTTGTAGCGGGTCAGTTGGTCGTCGATCTCATGCCAGGCGCGCAGCACGGTTTGCTGGTAGGCCAGCGCCGCTTCCTGCTGCTGGGCTTCACGCAGGTTCAACATGCCTTGCAGGCGCCCGCCATTGAACAGCGGCAGGCTGAACTGCGGGCCGAAGGCAAAAGCGCGCGAGCCCCATGAGCCAAAGTCCGACAGTTGCATCGCCTGGGAGCCAAGGCTGCCGGACAGCGTGATGCGCGGGTAGAAGTCCCCCTTGGCCACGCCGATGTTGGCGGTGGCGGCATGCAAACGCGCTTCGGCCTGACGGATATCCGGGCGACGCTCGGCCAGCTCCGAAGGCAGGCCGATGGCGACCTGGCGCTGGGTTTGTGGCACGGCGGCGTCTTTGGACAACTGTGCATGCAGGGCTTGTGGCGGCTCGCCCATCAACAGGCTCAGGGCGTTGATCAACTGGTCCTGGCGTTGCTGCAAATCCGGCAGCCGCGCTTCGATAGCCGCCACTTGGGCGGCGGCTTCGGCAACGTCCAAATCGGTGGCCACGCCGTCGGCCAGGCGCAATTGCGAGAGCTTGAGGCTGTGGCGGGCGACGTCGAGATTCTGCTCGGTGACGGCGCGGGTATTTTGCACGCCGCGCAGCTGGATGTAGTCCTGGGCGGTCTCTGCAAGGACTGACAGCAGCACAGTGCGACGGTCATTTTCGGCCACTTGCAGGGTGGCGTCGGCGGCTTCGGTCTCGCGTTTGACCCGGCCCCAGAAATCCAGCTCCCACGCGGCAGAGAAGCCCATGTCCCACTGGTTGTAGGCCGACTGGCCATTTTCGCCGGACGGGTCGCTCAAGCCCTTGGCGCTGTTGCGCTGGTGCAGGTAGTCACCGGTGGCGTTGACGTTGGGGTAACGCTCGGCGGTGGTCACCTGGCGCACGGCACGGCTCTGTTGCAGGCGGCTGCTGGCCAGCTTCAGGTCGAGGTTGTCGGTGAGCGCACGGCGCGTGAGGGCCGAGAGTTGCTCATCGTGGAACACGTCCCACCAGCGCTCTTGCAACGGGTCGCTGGTCGCACGGCTGTCGGCCTGACGGCCCTGGGGTTCACTCCATTGCGTCACTTGCGGGCTTTGGGGCGTGTGGAAATCCGGGCCGACCGTGCAGGCGCTCAGGCTGATGAGGCTCAAGGTGAGCCACGCGATGTGCTTCATTGCTGAGCCACCTCACGGGTTTTCGCCACCGGCTGGGTATCGACGCTGGCTTCCACCGACATGCCGACCCGCAGGCGCTCGGCGTGGGCCTGGCCAGGCTCCAGCACGATCTTCACCGGAATGCGCTGCACCACCTTGGTGAAGTTACCGGTGGCGTTGTCGGGCTTGACCGACGCGAACGTCACCCCGGTGGCCGGCGCCAGGCTTTCGAGATGGCCGTTGAGCAACTCGCCATCCAGGCTGTCGACACGCACCTGCACCGCCTGGCCCGCGTGCATGTGGGACAGTTGGGTCTCCTGGAAATTGGCTACCACGTAGGCATCGGCCAACGGCACCACGGCGAGGATCTTGCTGCCCGGCGTCACGTAGGCACCGACGCGCACGGCACGCTCGCCGACCATGCCGTCCACCGGCGCCACAATGCGCGTGTAGGACAGCTGAAAGCTGGCCAGCTCCAAGGCCGCCTGGGCACGCTTGAGCCCCCCTTCGGCGGCATCACGCTGGGCGGTGAGGATCTCAACCTGCTTGCGTTCGGCCGCGAGTACGGCAGTGGCATTGGCCAGGCGTGCGGTGGCCTGATCGATGCGGGTCTTGGCTTGCTGGGCGTTCTGCACAGTGCCCGCGCCGACGCCGGCGAGGTGGTTGTAGCGGTTCAGCTCGTGTTCGGCAAAGGCCATTTCCGCACGGTCTGCCGCGACGGTGGCCTGGGCCTGGGCGATGACCGAGCTTTGCCGCTCCAGGGTGGCCGTGGCGTTTTTCAGTTGGGCCTGGGCGACGAGAGTGTCGGCGTCGGCAGCCTGGGCGGCAGCACGGAAATCGCGATCGTCGATCAGCGCCAGCAACTGGCCGGCCTTGACCCGCTGGTTGTCTTCCACCAGCACTTCTTTGATGAAGCCCGCCACGCGCGGCGCAACCAGGGTGAAGTCGGCGGCGACGAACGCGTCGTTGGTGGTCTGGCGCTTGCTGCCCAGCACGCCCGGTGCAATCAGGTACACCAGCACGCCCACAGCGAACACCGCGATAGCGGAGACGGCGATTTTGTCTTTGCGTTTCATGAGCAATCCTTTTGGCTAGGTCGGTGCGCGCGGTGGAAAAATCCGCGTCGGCATCCAGAAAATCAGCAGAATCAACGCCACCGCGACGGCGGCCATGACGTAATAAAGATCTGAAGACGTGAGCACCACAGCCTGTTCGTGCAGGCGGTGCGCCAGGCCCGGCGCATCGGCGTCGGCCAGTGGGGAGTTGCCCAGGCCGTCCACCAACATGTTCGAGTGGAAGTGCAGGCGCCGAGTGGTCAGCACATCCAGCACGGCGGTCGCGATCACGGCGGCCAGGCCTTTGATGGTGTTGAACCAGGCCGAGGCGAACGGCCCATCCATCGGTTGGATGCTGCCGGTGGACAGCATCAGCAGCGGGAGCACGGCCATGGGCTGACCGAAGATTTGCAGCAGGTACAGGCCATAGAAGTCGTCGCGGATCCACGCCGAGGTCAGGTGCGCACTGCCCACGCAACACAGCACCAGCATGCCCAGGCCAACGCCCAGCACCCAGCGGCAGTCGACCCAGCGCAGGTTGCACAACGCGGCCACCAGAGGCAGTGCGATGAGCTGCGGCAGCGCCATCAGCAACATCACCGGCGCGGTTTGCAGCGGGCGGTAACCCTGGACCTGTGCGAGGAAACTCGACGGGATAAGGATCACCGAGGTCAGCACCATCAGCACGCCGGCCAACACGATCAGGGCAAACGACAGGTTGCGCAGGCCGAGCATCTGCAACTTGAAAAACGGGATCGGTTGCGACCATTCATTGAGCATGAACAGCACCAGCAACAGCGTGCCGCCGCACAGCAAGCCGGTGATCAGGCCCGACTCGAACCAGTCCAGGCGATTGCCTTGCAGCAGGCCGATCACCAGCATGCAGATCGCCGGGAACCCCAACAGCAGGCCGCGCCAGTTGAACTGCTTGAAGCGTTCCAGGCGCAACGGGTCTTGCGGCAGGCCGTAGGCCACGGCAGCCATCGCCAGCAGGCACGGCCCGACGATCTGCCAGAACGCCCATTGCCAGCCGACGTATTCGGTCCACAGCGCCGCCAACGGCGTGCCGAGGCTCGGGCCGAAAGTGGCGGTTAGCGCGTAGCCGGCCAGCCCATACAACTTGACGTTGGCGGGCAGGAAACGCAGTGCCACGGTCATCAGCATCGGCGGCAGCGCCCCGCCCGCCAGGCCTTGCACGGTGCGCAGCACCAGCAGGCTTTCGTAGTTCGGCGCAAACGGGCACAGGATGCCCAGCACGGTGAACAGGCCGATGGCGCACAGGGTGAAGCGGCGCAGGGAAAAGGTCACCGAACACCAGGGCGCAAAGGCCATGGCCGCGACTGACGTGGCGGTGTAGGCCGCGACCAGCCAGGTGCCTTCGTCATAGCCGATGTACAGCGCCCCGCGGATATCGGCGAGCGCCACTTTGGTGACCATCTCGTTGAGGCCGGACACCAACACCGCCAGCAACACCCCGACCAGGCCGATGATGATGCGCGGGCCGAACACGGGTGGGCTCATTGTGGTGGGTTTGGCTGCGGCCGAGAGGGTGGGGGCAGCGAGGGAAGTCATGAACGGATAGCTCGAAAGTAAAAATACCCGAGCAGTTTAATCAGCCACATACATGACAAAAAGTTACTTATCGGAAGCTTATAAGTGCGTGAAACGCAATCGTGTATACAACGCACATCCCTGTAGGAGCCCGGCTTGCCGGCGATGGCGGTCTTGGAAACGCCATCGCCGGCAAGCCGGGCTCCTACAAAGGGTGTGGGGTGTGAGATGGGGTTTGTGTCAGGTGGGCTGGGCTTCGAGCCAGGTGGCGTGGCAGCTTTCGCGCATGGTTTCGCGCAGCCACTTGTGGGCCGGGTCTTTGTCGAAGCGCGGGTGCCAGGATTGGGCCAGGACCAGGGTGGGCAAGGAGATCGGCAGCGGGAAGGCGCGCAACGGCAGCTTCAGGCGGTTGGCGCTCAGCAACGCTTCCTTGGGCACCGGCAGGAGCAGATCGGAATCGGGCAGCATGAACATCGCGCCGTGGAAGCCTGGGGCAATCATCGCGACACGGCGCTCCAGGCCCAGGGCATTCAGCGCGGTGTCGATCGGCCCGCGGGCCTTGCCACGCCGCGAGATGCTGATGTGGGAATAGCTGGCGAAGCGTGCGGCGGTGATCTCTTCGTCAAACAACGGGTGGTCTTCCCGGGCGAGGCCGACAAAGGTAGTGGAAAACAGGTTCTGCACTTTCACTTCGGGGCTGGCTGGCAAGGTATTGCTCACCCGCAGGTCCAACCGCCCTTCACGCAGCGCATCGTCGTCGGTATCGCCTTCGGGCACGAAGCACAACTCACACAGCGGTGCGACACGCTCCATGGTGTCGAACAGCCGACCGCCATACACCCCGATGAAAAAGTCATTGGCCCGCACACTGAAGCGGCGGCGCAACGTGCTCAAGTCGACCTGCTCGGCGGAACGAAACAGCACCGCCGCCTGCTCCACCACATTGCGCACCTGGCCTTGCAGCTGCAGCGCCTTGGGCGTCGGCACCAGGCCACGCCCGGCGCGCACCAGGATCGGGTCGCCCACCGCTTCGCGAATGCGCGTGAGGGTTCGGCTCATGGCCGCAGGGCTCAGGTTCATCCGCCGCGCCGCGCCCACCACACTGCCCTCGTCGAGCAAGGCGTCGAGGGCGACCAGCAGGTTCATGTCCGGTAGTTGCATGCCAAGCACTCGTGTTCAGTGGAGAGTGAATGGGGTGCAATCCTAGCAGGGTTAGGAGCGCTGCATGCCCCAGCGCTTCACCGTCAGCCGTTCGAAGGTGTCAAACACCAGGTTTTCCACCAGCAGGCCGATGAGGATCACCACGGCCAAACCGGCAAACACCTTGTCGGTAAACAGCTCGTTGCGGTTCTGGAAGATGTACCACCCCAGCCCGCCCTTGCCGCTGGTGGCGCCGAACACCAGCTCGGCGGCGATCAGCGTGCGCCAGGCAAAAGCCCAGCCGATCTTGAGGCCCGAGAGGATCGACGGCAGCGCAGCCGGGATCAGGATGAACAGCACGAAACGCATGCCTTTGAGGCCATAGTTGCGGCCGGCCATGCGCAGGGTTTCGGACACGCCGAGGAACCCCGAATAGGTATTGAGCGCCAACGCCCACAACACCGAATGCACCAGCACGAAGATCAGGCTGTTCTGCCCCAGGCCGAACCACAGCAGCGCCAACGGCAGCAGCGCAATGGCTGGCAACGGGTTGAACATCGAGGTCAGGGTGCTGAGCAGGTCACGGCCCAACTGGGTCGAGACCGCCAATGTGGTAAGGGCAAACGCCAGCACGATGCCGATCAGGTAACCCTTGATCAGCACCGCCAGCGAAATGCTCACCTTGCTGAGCAATTCGCCGCTGAGCAGGCCGTCGAACAGCGCCTGGGACGTCTGCAAAAAGCTCGGAAGCAGCAGGTCGTTGTTCTGATACCGCGCGACAGCCTCCCACAGAATGGCCAGCACGATCAGGATCAAGCCCTTGCGCAGCCAACCTTGCTGCCACAGGCGCTGACGCAGGGGCAGCTCGCGTTCCACGGGGACGCTGAGCAGCGGTTCGAGGGTGATTTCGTATTCCTGGCGCATGAGCGGCCCCTTCAGTAAGCGATGCGGATATCAGCAAAACCCAGCTCTTGCTCGGCCTCGGGCGCTTCATCGAACAGCAGACGATGGATACGCCGCGCCGAGGCCTGGAACTCAACGCCGCCAAGGCTGTGCAGGTCGTACTGATGGCTATGGATTTCCGCACGCACCCGGCCAGGGTGGGGCGACAGCAACAGGATGCGATTGCCCACCACCAACGCCTCTTCGATGGAGTGGGTGACGAACAACAGGGTGAAGCGCACCTCCTCCCAGAGCAGCAGTAACTCTTCCTGCATCTTGCGTCGAGTCAAGGCATCGAGGGCGGCGAAGGGCTCGTCCATCAACAGGATTTTCGGTTGCATGGCCAAGGCGCGGGCGATGGCGACGCGGGCTTTCATGCCGCCGGACAGGGTATGGGGGTAGGCGTCGGCGAAGGCGCTGAGACCGACCTTGTCGAGGTAGTGCAAGGCGCGTTCTTCGGCTTCGCGGCGCTTGAGGGTCTTGGACGCCAGCAATGGAAACATTACGTTCTGCTTGACGGTCTTCCACGGTGGCAACTGGTCGAATTCCTGGAACACAACGATGCGGTCGGGGCCTGGCTGTTCGACTTTTTGCCCCTGCAGGCGGATCTCACCTTCGCAGGGCTTGATAAAGCCGGCGATGGATTTGAGCAGCGTGGATTTGCCACAGCCCGACGGGCCGAGCAGCACGTAGCGGTCGGCCGGGTCGATCTCGAAACTGACTTGGTGGGTGGCCCGCACCACGCGCTCGGGGGTGCGGTACTCAAGACTGACTTTGTCCACCGCCAACAAAGGCTGGGGGGTATTCAACGTGCTGGCCGCGTAGCCTTGCAGGGGCGCGTTCATTTCATCTCTCTAGCCGGGAAGTGGGGATCAGAAAGGCGCGTCGCCCTGGATGGTGGTGCGAAACAGCTTGCGCCGCAGGTGACTCGGGCAACCGGCGGCCAGGTGGATCAACGAACGGTTGTCCCAGAACACCATGTCGTGGGGCTGCCACTGGTGGCGGTAGATGTTTTCCGGCAAGACGCTGTGGGCGTAGAGCTGGGCCAGGAGGTCGCGGCTTTCGTCCTCCGGCAGGCCCACGATACGCGTGGTGAAGCCTTCACTGACGAAGAGCGCCTTGCGACCGTTTTCCGGGTGAGTGCGCACGATCGGGTGCACCACTTCGGCCACCTGGGCGAGCTGTTCCGGGGTGAGGGTCGGGCGCCAGTTGCCTTCGAATTTGGTTTCGCTGTAACGCGCGGTGTAGGAATGCGCGGCGCTTCGGCCTTCGACCGCTGTGCGCAGGTGTTCAGGCAATTGGTCCCAGGCTTTGTGCATGTCGGCAAACAAGGTATCGCCGCCCTCGGAGGGCAGTTCCTGGGCGTGCAGCATCGAGCCCAGGCTTGGCAGCTCTTTATAGGAAAGGTCCGAATGCCAGAATTTTCCTGCGTCACCCAGGCCAATGGATTGGCCGTTTTCGATGATGTTGGAGACGATCAGGATTTCCGGATGGTTGGCCAGCAGGAACTGTTTGAGCACGTGGATCTGCAACACACCAAAGCGGCGGCTGAAGGCGATCTGTTGTTCGGGAGTGATGCGCTGGTCACGAAAAACCACGACGTGATGGTCCAGGTGCGCACGGTGGATGCGGGCGAAATCCTGGTCGTTGACCGGTCGGGACAAATCCAGGCCGATGACCTCGGCGCCGACACTGCCGGCCAGTGGACGGATCTCGAACAATTGGGCGGATGGGGTCGCTGTTGGAACAGTAGAGGCGGCGGACATGAGTTCACTCCCGATCAGACAGGAGGGTGACTTTATAGATATAAGAACAGCAATTTAAATACCGTTAATGAATATCTATAGATGGGGAATGTAGGGGGCACAGCGTGCACCGCTCGGCCGTGGGGGAATAAACGGATGGGGCGAAACGTTTAATCCTTAGCACGCAAAATGGGCGTTGGACGCGCAATATCAAGCCGGTTTGACCTGAGTGCGTAAGACGCCATCAAGGCTTGATGTGGGCGTGCGGAGTGGCGTGTTGAGCCGCTTACAAGCCGAAACCGTGCCTGTTTGACAAGCTTATGGGCAGTCTCTAGTGTGCTTTGGATCCAATTAGCCACACCCTTTTGAAAAGGAGGATAGCGTAACCGTGACGCAGAAGCCGAACCCTTTGAACAGCATCAAGATCAGTGGGCCTATTCCCGCGCACCTTGCGCGCGGCGTGATTGAAGAAACCCTGCGCAATGCCATCCTCGATGGCCGTTTGCCCTGTGGCACGGCCATGCGCCAACAGGAGCTGGCCAGCCTGTTCGGAGTCAGCCGCATGCCCGTGCGGGAAGCCTTGCGCCAGCTTGAAGCCCAGTCGTTGCTGCACGTGGTGACTCACAAGGGTGCCGTGGTTGCGCCATTGATCGAAGACAATTCGGCGGAAACCTACGCCCTGCGCATGCTGCTGGAATCGGAGGCGTTGCGCCTGTCGATCCCACTGTTGACGGCCGACGATATTGCCAAGGCAGACGCCTGCATCACCGCCCTGGAACAAGAAAAGGACTACACCGAAATCGGTCGCCTGAACCGGCTGTTTCATATGGCCTTGTACGGCAAGGCGCCGAACCAGCGACTGCTCAAACTGGTGGAGCACGGTTTGAACGAAGAGGAGCGTTTCCTGCGCTTCAACCTGGAAGCCATGGGGCTGGGCGAGACGTCCCAGGAAGACCATCGCGAATTGCTGAACCTTGTGGCCCAGAAGAAAACCGAGGAAAGCATCCTGACGCTACGCAATCACTTGATGCGAGGCATGGAAGTGATCACGACCTACCTCAAGGGCCTGGAAGCTGTCAGCAAGTAAGTCACGGTGGGGTTCTTTCGTGCAGAAAGAGCCCCGAGAGAAATAGCCTCCCAAACAACTATTCCTATTAAAACAACTGATATTAATGGTCCCGCTCGCCTTCAAGAAATGTCCCACCTTTAGTTACGCCCCCAACTTACAACTCAAATTATTTAGAAAAACTTCTAATAAATTCGTATACCCAGAGCCGTAACTAACCGGCTTATCATCTTTTATTACCAGACCCCACACATCTACCACCTTTGCACCACAGCGTGTGCAAGGCCTGGACCTATCTACTATTCGGCTATAAAAGCCAGACGCTGCTCTCACAGCGAACGCAACAACTTATAGGCATCAACCATGTATCAATCATTACTGGAACAGAAAAAACTTCATCTGTGCAACCACCCGCTGTTTATTGAAATAACCTCACACAGAAAGTTACAGCGTTTCATGGAAAACCATGTATTCGCAGTCTGGGATTTCATGACACTCGCCAAACGCCTGCAACGAGACCTGACATGCGTTCGATTACCCTGGCTTCCCCCTTCCGATCCACAGTCTGCTCGCCTGATCAATGAAATCGTATTGGCCGAGGAGTCCGACACACATCCAACCGGCGGCTATTGCAGCCATTTCGAGTTGTACCTGGAGGCAATGGCCGAGGTGGGTGCCGACACATCGAGCATCCATCGCTTCCTCGCATTGCAACGCCAAGGCGTGAACGCCCGCGCCGCCCTGCCCATGATCGATGTGCTTCCCGAGCTTGCCCGCTTTGTCGACAGCACACTGCACCTTGCCCTGAATGCACCGACCCATTGTGTGGCAGCGGTCTTTCTTCACGGGCGCGAGTGTGTCATTCCAGGGATGTTTGAACGCCTCCTGCAACAGGATGTGCTTATGCCTGGCCAGGCACCCGCCTTGCGCAACTACCTTGAGCGTCATATCGAACTGGACGCCCAGGAACATGGGCCCGCCGCAGAACAGTTGCTGGAACGCCTGGTGACTGCCGATCCGAACCACCGGCGCGAAGCCGATGAAAGGGCACTCGCCGCCGTAGAAAGCCGCATTACGCTCTGGGACGCCTTACGTACCTCGCTGCATGAGGTACACCCATGAACACCTGCGACTACCGCTCCATCGCCGATGACTGGGAGCATCGCGCAACCATTCGCACACGCCCCCGCCGCCTGCTGGAAGACGATGACAAACTGATCTACCCGCTGTGCCGACAGCCCTTGGTGCTCAGCGCGACGTTTCTTGAACATTGCCCACAGTGGCGCGACTTTGCGCTGGTGCAGAGCTTCTATAAGTTCATCAATGACGTGGTGATTTTCGAAACCGAGATCGTCGACAAGACCGCCCGCCGTATTGCGAAGAACCGTTTCCCACAGCCCCTCCCCCTTGCCTGCCGATACGACGCGATGACCGTCGTTGTCGACGAGGACTACCACGCGCTGGTCGCGCTGGACTTCTTGCAGCAGACCGTGGCGTTGACCGGCATTGCTCCTATCGACATGCCCGAACAGATCGAGCTGAGCCACGCCTTGCCAGCAGCCCAGGCGCAGGTGCCGGCACATCTGCGCGATGCCATGGAACTGGTGGGCGTGGCGATTGCCGAGAACACCGTGACTCATGACGTGGCGGCGTTTTCCAAGGACAGCAGTATCAAGGCATCCGTACGCGGCTTGATGGCCGATCACCTGTTTGATGAAGGGCGCCACGCGCTGTTCTGGACACGCCTGGTGCGCCTCTATTGGCAAACCGCGAGCGCGGATGACCGTGACAGCATCGCCCAAGCTCTGCCTGTCTTCCTGGCACATTACCTGACCAATAACCTGCAAAAGCACTTCAACCTGCAGCTGATCGAACACTTCGATGTCAGCGCTGACGTTCGTACTGCTCTAAGGGCCGAAGTGGCGGCCATGGATTTTCCCATCGGCCGCCACCACCCGTTGCTTGCCAACATCATGGGGTTCCTGCATCACAGCGGCCTGCTGCAGACTGCGAGCGTGGCCCGGGCGCTGAACGACTATCTGCCGGTTACCGGGAGGCCAGCATGAGGCGCTTGACCATCGCGTTTGCCGGCATCAGCAAAGCCCTGGCGGCGCTGAGGCTGGAGCTGGAGCAGTATGGGCATGTGGCAGGCGACGAGGCGGTCGACCTGTTGATAGAGGACGGCAGCCAGCCGGTACCCGCCCACCGTTACGAAGCCCCGCGAATCAGCCTGCGCCTGGGCGTGGGCCCCGTGGCCGAGTGCGGGTTGCCTGCCCTGCAACTGCGCAGCTACGACAATGCCCGGCACCTGCTGGCTACATTGGACCTGGCTGCACACCCCAGCGGTAATGGCCAGTGCCTGCGCCAGCAAGCAATCGCCGTGTTAACGGAGTGGGTGGCCTTGCAGGTCAGCGGCTTCTCACGGGACCCGGAGCATTTTCGGGAGGGCGCAACGGCCAATGATTGGCCCGAGAAGGGATTGCAGGCGTTGGATGCGCTGGCATTTGTGCATCATTTGAATCGCACGACCGATGAGACCTTGCTGCAGCAGGCCGAGGTCCCGTTGATCGAACAGTTGCAGGCCAGCCTACAGGCGTTTGCGTCGCGAACAGCCCTGAACCTCTCAGGCCGCGAGGTGACGTATCGCCAATTGCAGGCTCGTGCCCTGGTGATCCAACGCCAACTGTACCCGTTGCTCAAGACGTCAGAGACGGTGCCGGTGGTCGGGGTGTGCCTGGAGAAGTCAGTGGACCTGTACGCCAGCATGCTTGCCGTACTAGGCTGCGGCGCCGTCTACCTGCCACTGGCACCGGACCATCCCACGCGACGCCAACGGCTGATGCTGGAAAACGCAGGGGCGAGCGTCTTGCTGCACGGGGAGGCGCATCCGCTGCGCCATGAGTTCACATCGTTGAATGTCAGTGCGCACGCCCCGTTGAACACACAGGCCATAACGCCGCTGATGCGCAAGCGCCCCGCTGCCGCCCTGCCGTGCATGGTGCTCTACACATCGGGAACGACTGGCCAGCCCAAGGGCGTCTTGCTGAGCCAAGGTAATCTTGCGCATTTCTCGACGTGGTTTCGTCGCCGCATGGCCGTCGACGAAAACAGCCGAGTCCTGCAATTTTCGCCGTTGAGTTTTGACTCCTCGCTGATCGATATCTTCCCCAGCTTGATCGCCGGCGCAACATTGGTCGTCCCGACTGCAGAGCAACGCCGCGACCCGCAACAACTGCTGGCGCTGATCCGCCAGCAGCGCATCACCCACGGTTTCCTGCCACCGGCGTTGCTCAGCATCCTGCCCCTGAAGCAACCGCTGGGCCTGACACACCTGTTCACCGGTGGCGAGGCCTGTGAGCCCTGCGTGATCGATCGATTGGCGCAACAATGCCACTTGCACAACCTTTATGGCCCCACCGAAACCACCGTACTGGTCACCCATCGCACGCTGCGCCCTGGCGACGGTAATCGCAGCCTCGGTCGTCCCATCGCCAACTGCCAGGTACTGATACTCGATGACGACCTGCAGCCGGTCGGTGAGCACGTCATGGGCGAGTTGTACATCGTCGGCCCTGGCGTAAGCCTTGGCTATGTGGGCAGGCCTCAACAGGCACACGGCCCCTTCCTGGAACTGGACATTCCCGGAGGGCAAACCCTGCGAGCCTATCGCAGCGGCGATTTGGCAAAGTGGACAGCAGACGGCATCGAACTGGGCGGACGCCGCGACCAGCAGGTGAAAATACGTGGCTTTCGAGTGACCCCCCAGGAGATCGAACAGTGTGTGCGCAACAGCCGTCTGTTTCGCCAAGTGACCGTGGTGATTGATGATGATCAGCGGATCCGGGGATTTGCCAGCCAACCCGAAACGGGGGCCACTGTCGCCTGCCTGGCCGAGTACGCACAGCAATGGCTGCCAGATTACATGCGCCCTCAGATCTGGACGGAGTTGCCGCGCATGCCATGCTCCGACAACGGTAAGGTCGATCGCCAGGCTTTGCTTGCATGGCCGGTCACACGCATTGCATGTGCCGCTGCCGACACGGCACGAACGCCCCTGCAAACGCACCTGGCCGACCTATGGAGCGAATTGCTGGAACGGCCCTCCGACGGGTTGCCCATCGACGTGAGCTTCTTCAACCTTGGCGGCCACTCCTTGCTGCTGTCGACCTTGTTGCTGCGGATTCGCGATCAGTTTGGGCGCAGTTTTTCCCTGAGTCACTTTATTGAAAGCCCAACGATTCGCACGCTTGCGGTGCTGATGGAAGACGGCGTGATGCCCGACAGGGTGACCGACCAGGCGTCATATGATGCTCAGCGGGAATGGGACTTCAAAACGCTGCCCGGCGATCACGTCGGTAACCCGCGCAAAGTCATCGTCACAGGGGCCAACAGTTTTGTCGGTGTGCATATCGTGCAGGCGCTTCTGGCGGGCGGCGCCACACACGTTGCGTGCCTGGTACGTGAATCACCCGAGCGTGCGGCGGATACCCGCTTTGCCGACGCCCTGCGCGAATATCAACTGGAACACCTGGACCTGAGCCGAGTGCAGGTATACGCAGCCGATATCAGCCGGCCCCGCTTAGGCCTGACCTGCGAGCGCTACAACGACCTGGCGCGCAATTACGGGGTACTCGTGCACAACGCCGCACACGTCAACCATGTGATGGACTACGCGTCTCTGGCCCCGGACAACGTCGTGCCGATAGCCGAGTGCGTGCGGCTGTGCGAAACCCACTGCAAGAAAGTCTTCAATTTTATCTCGACGCTGTCGGCCTCCAGCAGCCGCGATGCACAGGGGCATGTCCTGGAAGCCCCCGCCGCGACGACACCACCGGTGTTCATCAAGAACGGCTACAACCTTTCCAAATGGGTGGCCGAGCGACAGTTGGGGCGCGCGATCGAACAAGGCGCGTGGGTGAATATCCACCGCCCCGGCAATATCAGTTTCAACACGCGCAACGGTGTCTGCCAACCCCACCGGAACCGCCTGATGCTGATGCTCAAAGGTTCGCTGCAACTGGGCCTGGTGCCTGAGCTGGACCTGAACTTCGACCTGATGCCGGTAGACTTCTTCGCCCGTTTCATTGCATTGCACTGCGGTGAATTTCACTCTGCCGCACATGTGTTCAACCTGCATAACCCACAGCCCTTGAGCTGGGCAGAGTACCTGGACGCGTTCAACCGCGCGGGCTGCCTGTTTGAGCGGGTAGACGTTGCGCACTGGCAACAGGCACTGCGTACGGTGGGCCAGGACAACGCGCTGTTCGGCGTGCTCGGGTTCTATCTCGATACCCTGGGGGACGACATCGGTGACACCTCGATGATTCTGCATGACAACGCGCGGCGAGGTGTTCAACGGATGGGTGAACAGTACCCGGCAAAAGACCCTCTCTTGCTGAGCAAAGGGTGCAACTACCTCAAGACCATCGGCTTTTTGTAAACCGCGTCAGGAAAACCTCATGAAACCGCTGCAACCCGATACATTGATTCGCAACCCACAGGCCAGACCGGTAGTGGCCGCTGCCGTTGTCACCAGCAGTGCTGCCCGCGTGTGGGATGTGGTGGGCCAGTTCGCCCGCTTCGATAGGTTCATTCCTGCCCTGGCCCGTATCGAAATGACCGGCACTGGAGTAGGAGCTTTACGCACGAAGTTCTTCAAGGACGGCCATTGCGTCGTGGAGCAACTCAACAGCCGTGATGAGCAGGCCATGCACATGACCTGGACCACCCTCTACAACACGCTAGGGATCGCCAGGCTGTGGGCGGCGATGAGCGTGGAGGCCCATGGCACAGAGTGTTCGAAAGTGGTGTGGACGATTATTGCCGAGCCCGTCGAAACGGCACACGCAGGTTTTGAAGCGTTTGTTCAGGCATTCGCCGACAGCGCCTTGGAGAATGTGCGCCGGCTATTCAGTTGAACAGCAGGAGCGAGGTGGCTCGCTCCTGCCCGTCCAATCAACGCGTCAGATCTTGAAGCTGTCGACCAGTTGCTTCAAGCGGCTGGCCTGTTGCGACAGCGCATCGCAGTCTTTCAGGGTTTCGTTGAGGTTGGCCACGCCCTGCTGGTTCAGCAGGTTGATCTGGTTGATGTCGACGTTGAGGGTCTCCACCACTGCGGTCTGCTCCTCGGTCGCGGCAGCCACCGACTGGTTCATGCCGTCGATCTCGACGATCCGCTGCGTCACGCTGACCAGGCGCGCACCGGCCTGGTTGGCCACTTCAACACTTTCCTCGCTGGAAGACTGGCTGGCGTTCATGGTGGTCACCGCTTCACGCGAGCCCACTTGCAGCGAGGTGATCATTTTGTGGATCTCCTCGGCTGACTCCTGGGTACGGTGAGCCAAGTTGCGCACTTCATCGGCCACCACGGCAAAACCACGCCCGGCTTCACCGGCGCGAGCCGCTTCGATCGCTGCGTTCAGGGCCAGCAGGTTGGTCTGCTGGGAAATACCTTTGATCACATCGAGGATGTGGCCGATGTTATCGGTGCTGGCATTGAGGGTTTCGATCTGAGTACAGGACAGGCTGATCTTCTGTGACAGCTCCGACATCGCCAGGATGGTTTGCTCAACGACCTTGCGTCCATCGTCGGCCTGCTCGCTGGCCCCGCTGGCGTGCTGGGAAGCATCGGCAGCGTTGCGGGCGATCTCTTGGGTGGCAGCACCCAGTTCGTTGATCGCTGCAGCCACGCTGTTGGTACGTGCACTCTGCTCGTCGGAGCCGATGATCGAGGCGTTGGACGACGCCATGACACGCTGGGACAGATCGTGCACCTGACGGGTTGCCGAGGACACTTCGGAGATGGAGGCGTGAATACGCTCGACGAATTGGTTGAATGCACTGCCGACTTCGCCGAACTCGTCCTTGCTGGTGACATCCAGGCGGCGGGTCAGGTCGCCTTCGCCTTGGGCAATGTCCTGCATGGCCACGCCCATTGTGGTCAACGGGCGTAGCAACACTTGAATCAACAGGCTCAAGAGCACGGCAATCACCACCACCGCGATCAACATGGCGACCAATGCAGAAGTACGGAATTTGCCCAGCGGAGCGTAGGCCTTGTCTTTATCGATCGACAGACCGATGTACCAATCTGCCCCCGGCAAACCGCTGATAGGGGTGAACGACAGGATGCGATCCTGGCCGTTGAGCACGACTTCCTGGTTGACCTTCTCGATTCGAAGGGGGGTGCCCGGGTAGATGTCCTTGAGATTTTTCATCACCTGGTCCTGATCCGGACTGACGATGACCTGGCCGTCTGCGCTGACCAGGAACGCGTGGCCGATACCACCGAAGTCGACCGAGTTGATGATCTTCACCAAGGTCTGCAGGCTCAAGTCACCGCCGACCACACCCAGCAGTTCGCCGTTCTTTTTCACCGGCATGGCGATGGTGACGATCTGGCCACCCACTGCGGCCATGTAAGGCGGAGTGAGCATGGTTTTATCCGCTGCCACCGCTTGTTTATACCAAGGGCGCTGACGAGGGTCGTAACCGTCGGGCATCTTGGCGTCAGGACGCTGTGTGAACACGCCGTTGGTTTGGCCGACGTAGGTGAACTGGAAGTTCGAAGTGAACGCAGGTTGATCGACCAACCCTGGGAGGTCGGCACCGCTGCCTTGGTGGGCGACGTTCTGCGCCAGGCTTTCGAGCACCAGGATGCGGCCACTGAGCCAGTTCTGGACGCTACTGGCGGTGAGTTCGCCGGATTGCTGGATGGACGACTCCAGGTTTTGCTTGATGGTGCTGCGCTGCAGGTAGTCGTTGTAGAGCGTGAATAACGCGAAGGCCAGAACCACGACGCCTGACGCGGCCAACAGAATTTTATGACTGAACTTGAGATTCATTTCATCGACTTCTTTTGCCAAAGGGGGTGAGCGTGCCGAGTGGAACATTCCATGTAACGGGATAGGCGGACTCTCGGGCCGCTCTATTTCGGTGCACGCATGGCTCATCAGGCTTTCGGCCAAGCTCCGGCAAATCTTAGAAATTTGTGAGAAGCATCCTCTTTTGACGTGGGAAACCGACCAGCGGTACAGCCGCACGCCTCAGCGATTGCAAAATCTTTCAGTCTTCCCGACAATGCGACTAATTATCATTTGTGACGCTTGGCCAGGCCTGTGTGAATGCCATCTTCTGACTACATCCCGTGTGAAAGTGTTGTGCATACGCTCTACAGCACCCATCACCATTGGCTCAACACATGGTTGCGCAGTCGCCTGGGTAATGCCGCCGATGCCGCAGACCTGGCGCAGGACACCTTTGTGCGGCTGCTGCAGAAAACCGAACGCTTCGAACTGAAGGCACCTCGCGCTTTTCTGCGCACCATTGCTCGGGGTTTGGTGATTGATCACTGGCGTCGTGAAGAAATAGAACGTGCTTATCTCGACGCTATTGCGCATCTGCCGGAGGCATTAGCGCCAAGCGCTGAAGCCCGTGTGTTGGTGCTGGAATTGCTGGAGGAGGTCGCCCGGCTTATGGAAGGCTTGAAGCCCAAAGTGCGTAAGGCTTTTCTGCTGGCTCAGTGCGATGGGCTGGCGTACAAGCAGATTGCGCAGCAGATGGGCATCTCGTTGCGGTCAGTGGAGCGGTATGTCGCGCAAGGGCTCTATCACTGCTACGTCCTGCGGTATGGAACATGAATGCTTCCCGGCACGGCCCCGACTCCCAGGTCGTCAAACAAGCCATCAGTTGGGCGCTGCGTCTGCGTCACAATCGGGCCAATGTGCGTCTGCATGCGCAATGTGAACACTGGCGCGAAGCCCATGTTGATCACGAGTTGGCCTGGCAGCGGGTACAGGCGCTTCAGCAGGAATTGAACAGCCGGCTGACGGCGATCCCTGGGGCACACGCGGCGTTGGAGAGCAGCGCACAGGGGCTCGATCGCAGGCAGGCGCTGAAGGTGTTGTCTGGCATCGTATTGGTGGGCTCGGCAGGCTGGATCAGCAGGGATCTGATGGGCTGGCAGCGCTGGACGGCCGACCTCGCCACCGCCACGGGTGAGCGGCGCAACATTCAATTACCAGATGGCACTCGTCTGCAGCTCAATACCGACAGCGCAGTGGACCTGAGCTTCGATCCTCAGCAACGCCTGATCACGTTGCTGCGCGGGGAGATCCTGGTCAATTGCGGCGCCGTGTCGCCAACGCCCCTGCTGGTGAAGACCCGCCATGGCCTGTTCGAAGGCATCGATGGGCGCTTTACCGTACGCCAAGAGCGCGATTGCACACGGTTGAGTGTGGTCAGCGGCAACGTGGCCATTCACTCTCCTCATACAGCCGGGGGACTGTTCACTCAGGCCCACTCGGGGCAGGACTATCTTGTGGACCAGACGCAAGCCGTCGTTGCTCCGCCTCCGGACATGGATGCAGGGGCCTGGGCCGACGGATTGATCATCACACGAGGCATGCGGCTTGAGGATTTCCTGGCAGAAGTGGGCCGCTACCGACAGGGTTATCTTGGCTGTTCGACCGATGTTGGCGATTTGAGGCTGTCGGGCGTGTTCCGCCTGGAAGACACCGACACGCTGTTGGCGATATTGCCCAAGACACTCCCGGTTCAGGTGCGCTATCGCACACGTTGGTGGGTGAGCCTGGAACGGTCCACCTGATTTTTTATGTGCTGCATCAACTTTTTTTGGCGGCTTTTTTCCGTGAGCCCGGCTTAGACAGTAAGCCTCTCAACCTGCCTTCGCCGGCCTCTACGGATATTGACCATGACTGTGCGTTTTCAAACCGATTCATCTGTCTTACCCCACCCTTTGCTAGCCAACGCCATCCGCGCCGCGCTGTTGTCGACGGCACTGGGGTTGGGTGCGCTGCCGACTGTCGGCATCGCCGCGCAATCAGGCACTGAACAGATCCACCGGCACTACGATATCCCCGCCGGTTCGTTGAGTGACGTGCTCAATCAGTTTGCCCGTGAGGCAGGTATCACCCTCTCCAGCACGCCGTTACAAACCCAGGGCAAACAATCGATCGGATTGCACGGTGACTATTCGGCTGAGCAAGGCTTGAACCAATTGCTTACCGGTTCGGGGTTGCAGGCAGAATCGCAGGACGGCGTCAGCTTTGTTCTACAGGTGTTGCCGAAAAGCGCCACGCTGACTTTGCCCAGCACTGACATCAAAGGCTTCGCCCTGGGTAATGCCTTGGGCAGCATGGACGGCTATAACGCGACCCATAGCCAAATCGCAACCAAGACCAGCACCGCCCTGCTTGAGACCTCCCAAAGCGTTTCAGTGGTGACGCGTGAACAGATGGACGACCAGGGCTCCCAGACCGTCGCGCAAGCCATGCGTTACACACCTGGCGTGTTGACCAACCCTTATGGCGCAACCCATCGTTATGACTACGTGGCCATGCGCGGTTTCAACGATGGATCGGTCGACAACATCTATCTGGATGGCCTGAAGTCCATGGGGGACAGCGGTACCTACAGCACGATGCAGGTGGATCCCTACTTTCTGGAACGGGTCGACATTCTTAAAGGACCGTCTTCCGTGCTGTATGGACGCAGTTCGCCGGGCGGCCTGGTGGCGCTGACCAGCAAGAAACCACTGTTCGAACCTTATCATCAGGTTCAAGCGACAGTTGGCAGTCACGGGCAACGGGGCATGGGTTTCGATTTCAGCGGGCCGGTGGACGACGACAAGCGCATTGCCTATCGACTGACTGGGTTAGCGGACAAGTCTGACACCCAATTCGACCATGCCAAGGAGAAACGCTATGCATTGGCTCCAACGCTGAGCATCGATTTCACTGAGGACACTTCGCTTACGCTTCAGGCCTATTTGCAGCATGACCCTGATGGCGGTTATCACGGGGGGATGCCAGCGGATGGCGCGTTGCATCAACGCAACGGGCAGCGGATCTCGAGTCATTTTTTTGAAGGTGAACCTGGGGTCGATGGTTACAAACGTGATCAGCAATCGTTCGGTTACCAGTTTGAACATCGCTTCAATGATGCGCTTACGGCCCGACAGAATTTCCGTTACCTCGACTCCAAGGTGCAACTGGATCAGGTGTACGCCTATGTCTGGACCACACCGACCAGTAACGAGCTGAACCGCTATTACTCGGGAGGTGATGAAAAGCTGCATGCGTTCATCATCGACAACATGCTGCAGGCAGAAATTTTTACCGGTGCGACCAAACATACCGTGTTGTTGGGGGCCGATTATCAACGTCGTAAGACGGTGGTGGACTGGACCAGTGGGTCGCTGCAGCCGATCAACGCGTTTAATCCGGTATACGGCAATTCCGCTATCAGCTACTACAGCCCGACCAGTTACTTGCGGCGTCTGGAGCAGACTGGCGTCTATCTGCAAGACTTAGTCGAAATGGATAAGTGGCGGTTCTCTCTCGGGCTGCGCCAAGACTGGGTGCAGACGTCTGATGAAAACCGCATCGCGGAGGCGAGCCGCCCCGTGGGTACTGAGATCAGTGACAAACGGACCAAGCTCACAGGGCGTGCAGGGGCGTTGTACCTCTTTGATAACGGCCTGGCGCCCTATGTCAGCTATTCAGAATCCTTTAACCCGAACTCCTATTCCGACAGCGCCGGCAACCCGCTGGCACCGACCGTTGGCACACAATGGGAGGCGGGCTTGAAATATCAACCGCCAGGCACCGATAACCTGTTCACGGCGTCGTGGTTTCGCATCGACCAGGAAAATCTGGCAACCAAACTGCCGCAAGAGAATTTCTATCGGGCTGTAGGTGCAGTGCGCTCCCAAGGGCTTGAATTGGAAGCCCATATGCAACTGACCGACAGCCTGAAGGTTTTGGGCAGCTACACCTTCACGGATATCAAGTACTCCAAGTCGATGGTGAGTACCTTGAGCACGCCTGACAATCTGATAGAAAACAAAGGTAACTCACCGACCCAAGCACCTCGTCACATGGCGTCGGTATGGGCAGACTACAAGTTCAATAGCGGGGCCTTGGATGGCTTGCGTCTCGGGGGCGGGGTACGTTACGTCGGGTACAGCTGGGCGGATGCAGAGAACACCATGAAGGTACCTGCCTATACCTTGTTTGACGCGTCGATAGGTTATGACTTGGGCAAGGCAGGGTTGAAAGGTGTGGATGTTCGGCTTAATGCCAACAACCTGTCTAACGAAACCTATGTCGCGTCGTGTGCGAGCCTGAATTTCTGTTACCTGGGCGAGGAACGCAATGTCAGTGCGACGGTGAGCTATCAGTTCTGATCCATGACTGACTAAAAAGCCAGCGCCTGATTTCAGGTGCTGGCTTTTTTGTGTTTGCCGATTGGGGCTGCCCTCGTCGTTTAAGGGCGTGGACAATTCGCGTCCTTAAACGACAAAACCCCTGTCTGCTTTAGCAGACAGGGGTTTCGGAATTCAATCTTGACGATGACCTACTCTCACATGGGGAAACCCCACACTACCATCGGCGATGCATCGTTTCACTGCTGAGTTCGGGATGGGATCAGGTGGTTCCAATGCTCTATGGTCGTCAAGAAATTCTGTATACCAGCCCGTTGTGTTAACAACGTCCCGGTGAAATTCAGGGACTTCTACATAAACAAAACCCCTGTCTGCGTTAGCAAACAGGGGTTTCGGAATTTAATCTTGACGATGACCTACTCTCACATGGGGAAACCCCACACTACCATCGGCGATGCATCGTTTCACTACTGAGTTCGGG